>NZ_JBEZDO010000002.1:0-577280 GCF_040648355.1 Nonomuraea sp. NPDC049152
CTCCCGGTAGACGACCGGGTTGATAGGCCGGAGGTGGAAGCACGGTAACGTGTGGAGCTGACCGGTACTAATAGGCCGAGGACTTGACCACAAAGCATACTTTTCTTGCTCGCGTCCACTAGGCAATTCTGAGACAGCAAATGGTCTCATGGGGTTGCGGCGGTTATAGCGTGGGGGAAACACCCGGTTACATTCCGAACCCGGAAGTTAAGCTCTTCAGCGCCGATGGTACTGCACTCGGGAGGGTGTGGGAGAGTAGGTCGCCGCCGCGCAATCTTTGTTGGAAGGCCTTGTTGGGGGAAACCCTGGCAGGGCTTTTCGGCATTTCCGGGGGCTTTTTGGGTATGCGCTTTCCCGGTGTTTTTCGGGGTGTTTTGGGGAGGGCTTCACCGGCTTGGTGGGGCCCTTTTGTTATTTCTGGGGATGTCAGACGCGTTGCCAGAGTGCGGGAGTGTTGAGCGGTTCCCGGCCAGCCTGTGCCGCGTGCGACTGGAGGCAGCGGTACGTCTGCCCGCCGTACACGACCTGAGCGCCGGTGGGATACGTCGTGCCCACCCGCCATGTGCCGCTTCCCGGGGGTGGTGACGATGGGGGCGGTGACGACGGTGGACTGCCCGGCACGTTAAGCACGAAGTCGAACGTGGCCGTGCCCGGCTGAGGGACGTTCATGAGCAGTGCGGGGTTGAAGATGCTGTCGGTGTTGTTGCGTGGTTCGCCGGGGAAGTAGAGCTGCGTGGTGAGGACGGGACGGTTCGGCTGGCCGCGCAGGCCGTACCCGACGTTGTCGTAGGCGCCCTGGGCGTCGGCCTGCCAGAAGTCCATGAGCACGTTGGGCAGCGGCTGGCAGGCGAGGCCGAAGACGTAGCCGCTGACCGTCAGGGCGGTGCCGGAGCCGGGAAGGACGGAGCGGCGCGGGGAGTTCGGCTTGAAGTAGGGGCCCTCGGTCTGCGGGGGCGTGGGGTCGTCGCCGTCGTCGCACGAAGGGGTGAGGGCGGGCGGCGCTCCGGCCAGCGCGTGTGCGTGGCTGACGACCAAGGGGAGCGGGGCGGCTAACAAAGCCGCCTTCAGCACGGTTTTCCGGGTGATTCCTTCGCTTTCCATGGGCCAAGAATGGCAACGGCCGGCGGGGCGGCCTACCCTCCAAACGTGCATACGACCGACGTTATGGAAGGGCCTGCCGTACGAGCGGATAGGGTTGTGGGGTGGATTATCGTGCGGTCGAGCGGGCCATCATGGAACGCGGCGTCGAGTGGGACTTCGAGCCGACGCTGGACAGAATCGTGGCCCTCCTGGATCTGCTCGGCTCCCCGCAGCAGGCCTACCCCGTCGTGCACATCGCCGGCACGAACGGCAAGACGAGCACGGCGCGGCTGACCGAGGTCCTGCTGAGGGAGCGCAACCTCCGTGTGGGGCGCTTCACGAGCCCCCATCTGGTCACCATGCGCGAGCGGATCGTCGTGGACGGCGAGTCGCTGGACGAGGAGCGGTTCGCGGCGGTCTACGAGGAGATCGCGCCCTACGTCGAGCTGAACGACACCAAGGGCAGGCGCATCCAGTACTTCGAGCTGCTGACGGCGATGGCCTACGCGGCCTTCGCCGACACCCCCGTCGACGTGGCGGTGATCGAGACGGGGATGGGCGGCACGTGGGACGCCACCAACGTGGTGGACTCCGCCGTTTCCGTCATCACGCCCATCTCGCTCGACCACACCGACAGGCTCGGTCCCGACATCCCGTCGATCGCCGGCGAGAAGGCGGGCATCATCAAGGCCGGTGGCACCACGATCCTCGCGCAGCAGGACCTCGAGGCCGCCGAGGTGCTCATGCGCAAGGCCGCCGACGTGGGCGCGGTGGTGGCGCGCGAGGGGCTGGAGTTCGGCGTGCTGAGCCGCGAGGTGGCGATGGGCGG
Organism: Nonomuraea sp. NPDC049152; assembly: GCF_040648355.1. Lineage (NCBI taxonomy): Bacteria > Bacillati > Actinomycetota > Actinomycetes > Streptosporangiales > Streptosporangiaceae > Nonomuraea > Nonomuraea sp. NPDC049152. The sequence goes on from NZ_JBEZDO010000002.1 coordinate 1,910, forward strand.
CCAGCTGCTCACCCTGCGCGGCCTCAAGGGCGTCTACGAGGACGTCTACCTGCCCCTGTACGGCGCGCACCAGGCGAGCAACGCCGTCTGCGCGCTGGCGGCCGTCGAGGCGCTGACCGGGGGCGACGACCCCCTCGACATCGAGCTGGTACGGCAGGCGTTCGCCCAGGCCTCCTCACCGGGGCGCCTGGAGGTCGTCCGCAGGAGCCCCACGGTCGTCATCGACGCCGCGCACAACGTCGGCGGCATGGAGGCCACGCTCGACGGGCTGCATGAGGCCTTCGACTTCGCCAAGGTGATCGGCGTCGTGGCGGTCATGGCCGACAAGGACGTCAGCGGCCTGCTCGAGCTCCTGGAGCCGATCCTGGAGGAGATCATCGTCACCCGGAACTCCTCGCCGCGTTCGATGTCCGCCGAGGAGCTGGGCGAGCTGGCCGTGGGCGTGTTCGGAGAGGACCGCGTGCATGTCGTGGAGCGGCTCGACGACGCCATCGACAGGGGCATCGGCATCGCCGACGCCGCGGGCGAGTTCAGCGGCACCGGCGTCCTCATCACCGGCTCGGTCGTCACCGCGGGCGACGCGCGCCTGCTGCTGAAGGCGGACAAGTCATGAACTTCGAGGTGACCCCCGGCATGCGCCGTCTCGGCGCGAGCGTGCTCGGCATGCAGGCGATCGTGGTCGCGCTCATCACCCCCGTGGCCATCCAGGTCCAGGGGATCTCGGTGGGGGTGGCGGTGACGGTCGGCATCGGCCTCGCCGTGCTGTGCGTGGTCGCGGCGGGCCTGCTCAAGCGGCCTGTCGGCTACGTCATCGGCAGCATCGTGCAGGTGCTCGCGATCGCCACGGGGTTTCTGGTGCCCATGATGTTCTTCCTCGGAGCGATCTTCGGGGCACTGTGGATCACTGCGATATTCGTCGCTCGCCGTGTCGAGGGCGTGACTTCCCGCTAAAGTCGGCCAACATGGCCGTCCCCCCCATCGAGCGGTTCGAGGCCGTCGGCCTCGACGGACCCGCCTCAGGCGCCAGGTTCTCCTGGCTGCTTGACGTGATACTCGGGCTGCTGATCGTCGCCGCGCTGCCCCTGGCGATCCTCGCCATCCCCAACACCGTGTCCCTGGTCTCCGGGCTGCTGCCGCCGGAGTTCGACAGGCTCGACCTGATCAGGGCGCACGGCCTCGCGCTGCCCGCGATGATGCTGACCGTGCCGCTGGCGTCGGTGCTCGTGCAGCGGATGAAAGCCGCGCCGATCCTGCTCACCGGGCTGGCCGTGCTGGCCCTGGCCGACGCGGCGGGCGGCTTCGCGGGATCGGCCTTCCTGGTGGGCGTGCTGCGCGTGATCCACGGCATCGGCGCCGGCCTGCTGGTTCCCGCGCTGCTGATGGCGGCCTGGGAGCGGGCGCCACTACTGCGCGCGCTGTGGACGGGCATGCTCGCCGTCAGCCTGCTCGCCGCCCAGGCGCTGGCGCTGTGGCCGCTCGACGACGTGCGCGACTGGCGGATCACGCTGCAGCCGTACCCGTTGCTGACCGGCATCGCGCTCGGGCTGGCGGCGATCTACCTCGCGCTCGGCGTCGCGACGGGCACCACGAGCACGCCAGGACCCCGCGCGATCGAGCGCACCAGACTGACTCTGACCGCGGTTCCCGCGGCGGGGCTGGCCGTGCTCGCCGTCGGCACCACTTTCGGCTGGCCGCCAGGGCTGGTCATCCTGGCCGCGCTGTTCTCGCTCGCCGCGCTGCTGACGCTGGCCTCGATCGGCACGTTCGAGGGACCTGCGGGCCGCAGCCTCGCCTACGCGATGCTCGCGGTGGGCGTCGTGGTGCTGCCGACGGCTGCCCAGGTCACCTACATGGAGCTGGGCGGCGTCGGCGGGCCGGGGCTCAGCGGCCTGTGGCTGCCCTTCCTCATCTGCGCGCTCATGGGCGCGGGCGCGGCGCTGGCCGTCGGCGTGCTCGACAGGGCGTCGATGCAGCGGCTGTCGCGGGCGGGCCTGGTGACGATCGTGGTGGGGTTGTGCGCGGTGCGGCTCATGGTGCCGGCCACCGACGGCTTCATGCTCGTCGTGCCGTTCGCGCTGCTGGCCGTGGGCGCGGCGGTGGCGCTGACGGCGGCGCTGCGGATGTCGGGGCCGGGGGCGGCGCTCTACGGGCTGTCGCTGTGCTTCCCCGGCGTGCTGGCCGGATACCTGCTCGGCACCGGCGTGCAGATGGTGCTGCTCGGCAGGCCGCAGTCGGCGCAGCAGCTCGTCGACAGGTTCGTGGAGGCGCTGCACCTGTGGGCGCTCATCGGCGGGTTCCTGGTGGTGGCCGTGATCGTCCTGGCGGCTCTGCTGGGACGGCGCTCCGCCGCCCGCGGCTCCACCTCCGAAACCGATTCTGTCTCGGAGACAAACCGCGAGCCCGACGCCGATTCCGGGGCAGACCGCGAGCCCGGCACGGGTCTGGGGGCAGACCGCGGGAGCCGCACCGGTTCCAGGGGAGACCACCAGAGCGGTGCCGGGAGCGGCTCCGAGACCGCCTGCGGCGCTCCAGGGGCTGGGGAGAGTACGGCTTCGGCGTCCGATGCGCTCCGGGCGCCCACGTCTGAGCAGGCTGTTGACGGTTCGCGACGAGAGGGGCCCGAGGAGTTCCCCGTGGCCGGCGACGGTATCGCGCCGGAGGAGCCGGCTGGGGCTCCTGCGAAGCCTAGCCCGACGCCCCAGGGAGAGGACGCGCCGACGGGAGAGGTGCCCAGGGTGCCCGCCTCGCCCGCCAAGCCGGTCCAGCGGACGGTTTCGCGTGACAGGGGCTCCTCCGACGGGGCGTCCGCTGGCGAGAGCCGCCCCGGGTCCTCCTCCCAGGGTGGCTCAACGGGGGCGACTCCATACGGCACCACCTCGTCTGGGGGTGACTCGCAGGCGACGCCCGCATCCGCATCATCCGAGGGTGGAATCCCACTCAAGGCTAAGCGCAAAGACGCCGCTGACGCAGGACCCGTGGATGACGGTGCCGCGTCGGATGGGGCGGTGCGGGATGGGCCGGCGGCGGGGGATGTCGAGGCCGAGCGGCCCGGTGAGGGGACGGGGCCGACGCCGGTGGTGCCGCCGCCCACGCAGTCGCCCGAAGACTCCGCCGCCGACTAGGTGAGAGCCGTCGAGCACGGGGAATTCGCGAGAGGGCGGTAAGCTTCGCGCGTTCGCCGCATTTCGCGACCAAGACATCCAGTTCAAAGGAGAACCACCAGTGTCCGAGCGCACTCTTGTCCTGATCAAGCCCGACGGGGTGAAGCGCGGCCTCATCGGTGACGTGATCGCTCGCATCGAGCGCAAGGGCCTCAAGATCGTGGCCATGGAGCTGCGCCAGCTCGACGCCGAGACCGCCAAGGCCCACTACGCCGAGCACTCCGAGCGGCCGTTCTTCGGCGAGCTGGTGGAGTTCATCACCTCCGCGCCGCTGGTCGCGCTGGTGGTCGAGGGACCCCGCGCGGTCGAGGCGTTCCGTTCGCTGGCGGGTCTGACCGACCCGGTGAAGTCCGCCCCCGGCACGATCCGCGGCGACCACGCGCTGGAGATCGGCGAGAACGTCGTCCACGGCTCCGACTCGACCGACTCCGCCGCGCGCGAGATCAAGATCTTCTTCCCGGACCGCTTCTAAGGTTCGACCCCGAACGCCGGCCCCGCACGACCGCGGGGCCGGCGTTCGGCGTTTGATGGCTTGGGCGATGGCTTTGTGGGGGAGACCTCCTATGTCGGTCCTGTGTGGCGATGGCCTGGGATGCCGGTTCTGGGGGGCGGTGATCCTGGGGGGCCATGGCGCGGGCCATAGAGGGTCCCGACGGAACGGCGCTGCACGGGGGCGAGGGGGGCTGCGGGGCGGGGCGGTCGTGAGCCGAGGCCCGTGCGCTGGGGTGATGGGAGCGGCGGTGCTTATGCCTATGGGGCCATGATGCTCGCCCGTGGGGTTCCCGCGGGAGCGGCGCTGTCCGGGATAGGTGGTGAGGGGGCTGAGTCGCGGGGCGGTGGTTGTGCGAGGGCCTGAGCGGCGGGCCGGTGGTTGTGCGAGGGCCTGAGCGGCGGGCCGGTGGTTGTGCGAGGGCCTGAGCGGCGGGCCGGTGGTTGTGCCTGGGGGCCCGTGGGTGGGGTCATGGGCGGGCGGCGGTGGTCCTGCCGGGGGTTGGTGTGCGCCATGGGGTTTCCGTGTGGGAGCGGTGCTGCTCGTGGGTGGCGAGGGGCTGGGCGGCGGGGCGCTTGGTCGTGCCCGTGGATCGAGGACTTTGGCGCGGCGACCGGCTGGGGTCGTGGGCGGGTGGCGGAGGTTCCTGGCGGCGTTGACGCTGGCCATGGGGTTCCGGCGGGAGCGGTGCTGCGTGGGTGACGGAGTTCCTGGTGGATGTTGGCGCTGACCGTCGGGGTTCCGGTGGCAGTGGTGCTCAGGCTCCGGTGGTGATCGGGTCTGCGCGGTGGGGGTCTGCGCGGCGGGATGTCGAGGGTGGTCGTGGGAGGTGGGGGCGGCGTGTGGTTTGGGGGTCAGTGGGCGGTTTGCGGCGTCAGGGGATGAGGGGTGTGAGGCGATGTTGCGGCACGGGTCCTCGGTGATCTCCCGTGGGGCGACTTTGCGATGTGCTTACCGTGCATCTCTCCGGCGAAAGGGATCAAACGTCACCTCTCAAACCCCTGACGATTCGGGCCAGTCGTCATCTCGGGTCCTCCCGTAGACGGCCCTTGGTGACCGCTCTTGGGGGTGCGCGCACGGCGTGTCGCAGGTGATGGTGATTTGCGGGCAAACGGGTGGTGACGTGGAGGCGACAAGATTTTTGTGGGGCACCCGTGCTCATTGCGCTCCCATGCGGGTACGTCACGTTACGATTCAAATGCGATCCGTAATTATTCGCGAACGACGTTACGGGGCTCCCCATGAGCAGCAGGCTCGCCTTTCTCGGCCGTGACATGGCGGTCGATCTCGGTACCGCCAACACGTTGGTCTACGTGCGTGGCCGCGGCATCGTGCTCAACGAGCCGTCCGTCGTCGCGATCAACACGACCACCGGCAAGATCGTCGCGGTCGGCATCGAGGCCAAGCGGATGATCGGCCGAACGCCGGGCAACATCGTGGCCGTCCGTCCCCTGAAGGACGGGGTGATCGCCGACTTCGACGTGACCGAACGGATGTTGCGCTACTTCATCCAGCGGGTGCACAAGCGCCGCCACTTCGCCAAGCCGCGCATCATCATCGCCGTGCCCAGCGGGATCACCGGCGTGGAGCAGCGGGCCGTGAAGGAGGCCGGCTACCAGGCCGGCGCGCGCAAGGTCTACATCGTCGAGGAGCCCATGGCCGCGGCGATCGGCGCGGGGCTGCCTGTTCACGAGCCGACGGGCAACATGGTCGTCGACATCGGCGGCGGCACCACCGAGGTCGCCATCATCTCGATGGGCGGCGTGGTGACCAGCCAGTCGATCAGGGTCGGCGGCGACGAGCTCGACCAGGCGGTGATCACCTTTGCGAAGAAGGAGCACTCCCTGATGCTCGGCGAGCGCACCGCCGAGGAGATCAAGATGGCCATCGGCTCGGCGTGCGCGTCCGAGGAGGAGTTCCACGCCGAGATCCGCGGCCGTGACCTGGTCAGCGGGCTGCCCAAGACGATCGTGGTCTCCGCCGAGGAGATCAGGAAGGCGATCAGGGAGCAGGTCAACACCATCATCGACGCGGTCAAGACCACGCTCGACAAGTGCCCGCCCGAGCTGTCCGGCGACCTGATGGACAGGGGCATCGCGCTCACCGGCGGCGGCGCCCTGCTCAAGGGGCTCGACGAGCGACTGAGGGACGAGACCGGCATGCCGGTGCACATGGTGGAGAACCCGCTCGACTCCGTGGCGCTCGGCTCGGGTAAGTGCGTCGAGGAGTTCGAGGCGCTCCACGCGGTGCTCGTCCCGGAACCGCGCCACTGAGATGAGAGACACGCGCCGGGCCCGGCTGATCCTCGGACTGCTGCTCGCCGCGGCGCTGGTCGTGCTCACCATCGATCATCGCGCGGGTGGGAGCTCGCCGTTCGGCCCGCTGCGCGGAGTCGGTTCCTCCCTGTTCGGTGCCGCGGAACGGTTCGTCGCCGGTGTGGTGACCCCGGTCAGCGAGTTCGTCGGCGCGATCGCGGGAGCGACGGGAGCCCGCGACAGGATCAAGGAACTGGAGGCGCAGAACGCCAAGCTCCGCGCCGATCTCGCGAGGCAGTCCCTGGACAAGGCCCGGTCGGCGGAGCTGCGCAGGCTGCTCGGCACCTCCCAGCGCGGCGGCTACACGGTCGTGCCCGCCAACGTGGTCGCTCGCAGGGGTCATCCAGGTTTCGAGGACGCGATCGAGATCGACGCGGGCACCAGCGACGGGGTGCGGCCCGAGATGACGGTGATCAACGGTGAGGGCCTGGTCGGCAGGGTGGTGCGCGCCACGGCGAGCAACTCGACCGTCATGCTGCTGAGCGATCCCGCCTCGTCGGCGGGCGCCAGGCTGGAGGGCGGCAACGAGATCGGCGTCATCCACGGTGTCGGCGAGTACGGCAGGCTGGTGCAGTTCCGGCTGCTCGACTCGACCGCGCAGCTGACGCCTGGCACCAGGATCGTCAGCTTCGGCTCGCAGCGCGGCGTGCCGTACGTTCCTGGGGTGCCGATCGGGGTGATCGAGCGGGTGGAGGCGACGCCGGGCGAGCTGACCCGCATCGCCTACGCGCGGCCCTTCGCGAACCTCAGCGCGCTCGACGCGGTGGGGGTGGTGATCGCCGCGCCCAAGCGCGACCCGCGTGACGCGGTGCTGCCCAAGCTGGCGGGGGAACGATGATCGCTGTCCTGGCCGTGCTGGTCGCGCTGCTGGTGCAGGTCACGGTCGTCAACAGGTTCCCGCTCCCGCCCGGCGGCGGGCCCGATCTGGTGCTGCTGGTCGTGATCGGGGTGGCGCTGGCCAGGGGGCCCTCGGCGGGGGCGGCGATCGGGTTCAGCGCGGGGATGCTGGTGGACCTGATGCCGCCGACCGCGCACGTGCTCGGGCAGTACGCCTTCGTCTACGCGCTGGTCGGTTACGTCGCGGGCCGCGGGCTGGGCGGGACGGTCCCGACCGTCATGCTCTGCGTGCTCGCGGCGCCGCTGCTGGCGGCCGCCGTGGGCTGGCTGATCGGCGACCCGCGCGTGACGGCGGCGTCGATCGTGGCGGGCGTGCCCGTGACCGTGTGCTACTCGCTGCTCGCCGCGCCCGCGGTCATCTGGCTGGTGACCATCGGCAGATCGGAGGAGTACGCGGCATGACCAGGATGCGCACCAGGCTCGTCGTGCTCCACGTGCTCGTCGTCACGCTGCTGGCGGTACTGTCCGTACGGCTGTGGCAGGTCCAGATGATGCGGGGCGCGGAGTTCGTCAGCGCCGCCGACGAGACCAGGAACAGGAACGTCATCGTGCCCGCCGTACGAGGGCAGATCCTCGACGCGTGGGGGCGGCCGCTCGTCCGCAACCGGACGGCGCTGGTGATCTCGGTGGACAGGACCGCGCTGATCAGGATGAGCGACGGCGGTGCCGGGGTACTCGAACGGCTCTCGGCCGTGCTCGGCACGCCTGCCAAGCTGCTGGAGAAGCGCATCCAGCCGTGCGGGCCCGGCGTGACGAGGCCGTGCTGGACGGGCTCGCCGTACCAGCCGATCCCCATCGACCAGAAGGCCACCACCCGCGAGGCGCTGCAGATCCTGGAGCGGCAGGAGGAGTTCCCAGGCGTGACGGCCGAGGTGCAGGCCGTCAGGGAGTACCCGGGAGGGAGGTCGGGCGCGCAGATGCTCGGCTACCTGCAGCCGGCCACCGAGGAGGAGCTGGAGAAGCGCGAGGGGCTGAAGGCCGAGTTCTCCGGCGTCGACGTGGTGGGGCGCGACGGCCTGGAGTACGTCTACGACGAGGCGTTGCGCGGCAAGACGGGGCTGCGCAAGGTCCAGGTCGACCGGATGGGCAAGTCGCTCGGCGTGGAGCAGCGGGTGGCGCCCATTCCCGGTGACACGCTGATCACCAGCATCGACGCGCGGATCCAGGGCATCGTGGAGAAGGCCATCCACGGGGCGATGAAGAAGGTCCCGCAGGCCGACGGGGCGGCGGGAGTCGTCCTCGATCCGCGGTCGGGCAGGGTGCTGGCGCTGGCCAGCGCGCCCGGTTACGACCCGGCCATCTGGACGGGCGGGATCTCCGAGAAGGAGTACCAGCGGCTGCTGTCGGAGAAGGAGGGCAAGCCGCTGGTCTCGCGGGCCATCAACGGGCAGTTCGCGCCCGGCTCGACGTTCAAGGTGTCGTCGGTCTCGGCGATGCTGCGCGCCGGATACCCGCTGCACGGCCAGTACGCGTGCCCCGGCTCGTACATGGTCGGCAGCAGGTCGTTCAGCAACTTCCGGGGTATCGGGCTCGGCACGCTCACGCTGCACACCGCGCTGGTGAAGTCGTGCGACACGATCTTCTACAGGTCCTCCTACGAGCAGTGGCTCAAGGACGGGGGGCTGCGGCCGAAGAAGCCGCCGAAGGAGCGCTTCGCCAACATGGCCAGGTCCTTCGGCTTCGGCCGTCCCACGGGTATCGACCTGCCGGGCGAGTCGTCGGGCAGGATCCCCGACAGGACGTGGAAGAAAGAGATGTGGACGGCCACCAGTGCCAACAACTGCCGCCGTTCGCGCACCGGTTATCCGGAGGTGGCCGACAAGGCCAGAGCCGCCTTCCTCAAGCGCCTGGCGTACGAGAACTGCCTGGAGGGCTACCTGCTGCGGCCCGGTGACGCCGCGAACTTCTCCATCGGGCAGGGCGACGTGCTCGTCACGCCGCTGCAGCTGGCGGCCGCCTACGCGGCGCTGGTCGGCGACGGCAAGCTGCGCAGCCCCCGGATCGGGTGGGCACGGGTACGGCCCGACGGCACGCTGGTGAAGAAGATCGAGGTGCCGGTCAGGGGCGAGCTGCCGCTGAGCTCCACCGAGCGGGCCTACATCAAGAACGCGCTCAGCCAGGTCGCCTCCGACGGCACCGCGGCGGGCGCCTTCAGCGGGTTCCCGATGGACAAGGTGAAGGTCGGCGGCAAGACGGGCACGGCCGAGGTGTGGGGCAAGGCCGACACCTCGTGGTTCGCCTCGTTCGCGCCGACCAACAAGCCCAGGTTCGTGGTCGTGGTGATGGTGTCGCAGGGCGGCATGGGCGGTTCCACCGCGGCGCCCGCCGCCAGGGAGATCTACGAGGGGATCTACGGGTTCGGGTCCGGGGCGGACGGCGAGGCCAAGAACCAGGCCATGGACCAGCCCAAGGAGACCAAGAAGCCCGAGGACGCCGAGGACGCCGAGGATGCCGGGGACGCCGGGGACGCCGGGGACGCCAAGGGGCAGCGCAAGGGCGGGCGGCCCGAGCTGCCGACCGGCGAGCTGCCGAAGATCAAGAGCGATGGCACGGTGGCGCGATGACGGCCCGCACGCACCTGAGGCCCCGCAGACCCTTCGCGTTGAAGGCCGTGGGCACGGAGTCGGCGCTGTGGCGGCTCGACTGGGTCATGCTGGTGGCGGTGGCCGCTCTTGGCGTGATCGGCACGCTGCTGGTGTGGTCGTCGACCCGTACGTGGGCGCTGGGGTCCACGGGGCTGGTCAAGAAGCACGCGCTCAACCTGGTCATCGGCGCGGTGATGTGCGGCATGGTGGCGATGGTCGACCACCGGCTGCTGCGGGCCTACGCGCCGATGGCGTACCTGGTGACCCTGGTCGGGCTCGTGCTGGTGGCGACGCCCGTGGGCACGACGGTCAACGGCTCGCACTCCTGGATCATGCTCGGTGGCGGTTTCGCGATCCAGCCCTCGGAGTTCGCCAAGGTCGGGCTCATCCTGATGCTGTCGATGCTGCTCGCCCAGCCGGCTGAGGGCACCGATCGGCCGCGCGGGCTCGACGTGCTGTTCGCGCTGGTGCTGGCGGCTGGGACGATGGGCCTGGTCATGCTCCAGCCCGACCTCGGCACCACGCTGGTGCTGGCCGTCATCACCGCGGCGGCGCTGGTCATCGGCGGTGTCCAGAAGCGGTGGATCGTCCTGCTGACGCTGTCCGTCATGGCGGCAGGGGCGTGCGTGTGGCTCTTCGAGCTGCTGGAGCCGTACCAGATCGCGCGGTTCACCGCCTTCCTCGACCCGAGCGTGGACCCGCGCGGGGTCGGCTACAACAGCACGCAGTCGCTGATCGCGATCGGCTCTGGCGAGTTCTTCGGCAAGGGCCTGTTCATGGGCGGGCAGACGACGGGCAGGTTCGTGCCCGAGCAGCACACCGACTTCATCTTCACCGTCGCGGGGGAGGAGTTCGGCTTCCTCGGCTCGGTCACGGTCGTGGCGCTGCTCGGTGTGGTGCTGCTGCGCGGCCTGCACATCGCCAAACAGTGCGACGACCGCTTCGGCACGCTGGTGGCGGGCACGATCGTGTGCTGGCTGGCGTTCCAGTCGTTCGTCAACATCGGGATGACCATCGGGATCATGCCGATCACCGGGCTGCCGCTGCCGTTCGTCTCCTACGGCGGCACCTCGACCTTCGCCAACCTGATCGCGGTGGGGATGCTCCAGGCGATCAGGATCAGGGAGAGAGCCTTCTGACCTGGGGCGGCGCCCGGCGTGCGGGCCGGGGCGGGTCGTCGCCCGCCCGCCGGGCTCCGGGCCTGACCGACCCAGTGGTGTTGTCGCTCCATTACCCTTGGTGCTATGTCTGTCGAGTCATTGTTCCCACGCCTGGAAGCGCTGCTGCCCAAGGTGCAGAAGCCGATCCAGTATGTCGGGGGTGAGCTCAACTCGACGGTGAAGGACTGGGACGAGGCGTCGGTGCGCTGGGCGCTGATGTATCCCGACGCCTACGAGGTGGGTCTGCCCAACCAGGGCGTGGCCATCCTCTACGAGATCCTCAACGAGCTGCCCGACACGCTGGCCGAGCGCACCTACTCGGTGTGGCCCGACCTCGAGGCGCTCATGCGCGCGGAGGGCGTCCCTCAGTTCACCGTGGACGGTCACCGCCCCGTGCGCGCCTTCGACGTGCTCGGGGTGTCGTTCTCCACGGAGTTGGGCTATACCAACATGCTGACCGCGCTCGATCTGGCCGGCATCCCGCTGATGTCGGTCGAGCGCGGCGACGACGACCCGATCGTGCTGGCCGGCGGCCACGCCGCCTTCAACCCCGAGCCGATCGCCGACTTCCTCGACGCGGCCGTGCTGGGCGACGGCGAGCAGATCGCCATCGCCATCAGCGAGGTCGTCCGCGAGTGGAAGGCCGAGGGGCGGCCCGGTGGCCGTGACGAGCTGCTGATGCGGCTCGCCGAGTCCGGCGGGGTCTACGTCCCGAAGTTCTACGACGTCGAGTACCACCCCGACGGGCGCATCAAGCGCGTCGCTCCCAACCGGAGCAACGTGCCGTGGCGCGTGCACAAGCACACCGTCATGGACCTCGACGAGTGGCCTTATCCGAAGAAACCGCTCGTCCCGCTGGCCGAGACGGTGCACGAGCGGTTCAGCGTGGAGATCTTCCGCGGCTGCACCAGGGGCTGCAGGTTCTGCCAGGCCGGCATGATCACGCGTCCGGTCCGTGAGCGGTCGATCACCACGATCGGCGCCATGGTCGAGAACGGCATCCGCGAGTCCGGCTTCAACGAGGTCGGTCTGCTGTCGCTGTCGTCGGCCGACCACTCCGAGATCGGCGAAGTGGCCAAGGGCCTCGCCGACCGCTACGAGGGCACCAACACCTCGCTGTCGCTGCCCTCGACCAGAGTCGACGCCTTCAACATCGACCTGGCCAACGAGTTCTCGCGCAACGGCCGCCGTTCGGGCCTGACCTTCGCGCCCGAAGGTGGTTCCGAGCGCATGCGTAAGGTGATCAACAAGATGGTCACCGAGGAAGACCTGATCCGCACCGTCACCACGGCCTACAGCCAGGGCTGGCGGCAGGTGAAGCTCTACTTCATGTGCGGCCTGCCCACCGAGCAGGACGAGGACGTGCTCGGCATCGCCGACCTGGCCAAGAAGGTCATCAAGGCGGGCCGCGAGGCCACGGGCTCTCGCGACATCCGCTGCACGGTCTCCATCGGCGGGTTCGTGCCCAAGCCGCACACCCCGTTCCAGTGGGCCGCGCAGGCCGACCACGAGACCGTCGACCGGCGGCTCAGGGCCCTGCGCGAGTCGCTGCGTGGCGACAGGGAGTACGGCAGGGCCATCGGCTACCGTTACCACGACGGCAAGCCCTCGATCGTGGAGGGCCTGCTCTCGCGCGGCGACCGCAGGGTCGGCGCGATCATCAGGTCCGTCTGGGAGGACGGCGGCCGCTTCGACGGCTGGAGCGAGCACTTCTCCTACGACCGTTGGATGACCGCCGCGGAGAAGACGGGCGTCGAGGTCGACTGGTACACCACGCGCGAGCGCGAGGAGAACGAGGTCCTGCCATGGGACCACCTCGACGCCGGCCTCGACCGCGAATGGCTCTGGCAGGACTGGCAGGACGCCGTCACCGAGGCGGAGGTCGAGGACTGCAGGTGGACGCCGTGCTACGACTGTGGCGTCTGCCCGACCATGGGCACCGAGATTCAAATCGGTCCGACGGGTAAGAAGCTGCTGCCGCTCACTGTGGTATAGAGACGGCCTTATCCTGAAAACGAAGTAACTCTGACACGGGAAGGAAGAACACGTTCTGAAGCCTGTTCCCGATGGGCCTCCGCCCGCGCCCACGGTGCAGCGCGTACGCGTGCGCTACGCCAAGCGCGGACGCCTGCGCTTCACAAGCCACCGCGACATCTCGCGAGCCGTCGAAAGGGCGGTCCGCCGTGCCGGCATTCCTGTGGCTTTCAGCGCGGGATTCTCTCCCCATCCGAAGATCTCCTACGCGGGTGCGGCGCCGACGGGTGTCGCCAGCGAGGCCGAATACCTCGAGCTCGGTCTGACCGAGCCGTGCGATCCCGGCAGGATCCGCGCGGATCTCGACGCCTCGCTGCCTCCAGGCCTCGACGTCCTCGACGTCGTCGAGGCGCGCTCTGGAGCGCTCGCCGACCGCCTGGAGGGTTCGGCATGGGAGCTGAGGCTGCCCGGCGCGGACAGTGAGCTCGCGCGCGTGGCGGTGGAGAAGTTCCTCGCGGCGGGCACCGTCGAGGTCGAACGCCTCACCAAGAAGGGGATGCGGCGATTCGACGCCCGCGAGGCGGTGCTGACACTGGCTTCAGAAGGAACCGCAGCTCAGGTGCCAGGACAGTCGTGTGTCATACTGCGCATGGTTGTTCGGCACATGACTCCTGCCGTACGACCCGACGACGTGCTCACGGGCCTGCGCCTTGTGGCCGACTTCGCGCCGCCGGTCCCCCCCGAGGTGACCAGGCTGGCGCAGGGGCCGCTCGACGCCGTATCCGGTGAACCCGCTGACCCGTTCGACCTGGACCGCGACATGACGCGCGGCGGCGAAGCGGGACCGGCAGGCGCGCACGTCGACGGCTAGTGAGAGACGTGACCTGCCGCACTGGCACGAACGTGACATGGCGGTCCCGCGTCTCACACGAGAAGGAAGAGCTTCGCGAGCCCCGCACGGTGGCGGGGATCGAGGGCTCGACCGCTGACAGGACTTGGCGTCCGTGCCTTTCGCAGGCGCGGGCGGACAACGAGACACGAGGGCTCCTGCGCGGCGCGGCGACGCGCCCGGGAGCTGACGGGAGAGCGCCCGCATGCTCGACAACGAGCCCGGTACCGGGGCCCATGGCCCTGACGGGGAAACAACAGAACAGACTGCCGCGCCGAAGCGCCGGCGCTCGGCGAGCAGGCCCGCGGGGCCGCCGCCGGAGATCGACGATGCTCCCACGGTAGTCGTCACCACGCAGGCTTCCGGCCCGGCCGGGTCGGCGTCAACCGATTTTTCCGCCTCCGCCGAGGCGGCCACGGGCCGGTCCAACGGCACGTCAGGCTCCGTCGCCGACGGTACGGCCAGCGTGGTCGAGGAGACCGTGGCCGAGGCCGTGGAGGCGCCCGCCCCCAAGCGCGCCACCAGGTCCAGGTCGACCGCCACGACGGCCACGCGCCGCCGTACCACCAAGAAGGCCGCGGAAGAGGCGCAGGCGGCCGAGGAGGCCGCCGCGGGCGAGGCTCCCGCGGACGTGTCCGCAGGTGGGGACGCGACCGCGGAGGCCGCCGTGGAGGAGGCGCCGAAGCGGCGCCGTACGCGCAAGAAGGCCGAGCCCGAGCCTGAGCCGGAGTCGCCGGTCGAGGCCGTCGTGGCCGCCGAGCTGATGGAGACGCTGCCGGAGAGCGAGCCGCTCGACGACGAGCCGGCGGGCGAGGACCTCGACGAGGAGTCGGTCGGCAGGCCCGCCCTGTTCGCCGACCCGTTCGGCGTCGCCGCGCAGGCGGCTCAGGAGCCGGGCACCGCCTTCCAGCGGCCCGCCGCCGTCTTCACGCCGCTGTTCCAGGCGCCCGACCCGAGCCAGGCCCAGCCCGTCAGGATCGAGCCGGTGCAGCCGGTCAAGCCGCAGGCGGCCGACGAGGCCGAAGCGCTGTTCGGCGAGCCGGCCGAGGACACCGACGAGACCGAGGACGAGGTCGAGAGCGACGAGTCCGAGGACGACGGCGGCAGCCGTCGCCGTCGCCGCCGCAGGGGCGGCAGGGGCCGAGGCAAGTCGCGCGAGCGCGACGAGGACGCGGGCGACTCCGACGACTCGGAAGAGGACGAGGAGGACGCCGACGGCGGCGAGGACGCCGAGCAGTCGCAGGCCGACGAGGAGGAGTCGACGGGTTCGCGGCGCCGCAGGCGCAGGCGGCGCAGGGGCGGCGACGAGACCCCCGAGCCCGCCAGCGACGACCCGCCGAACACGGTGGTGCGCATCCGCGCGCCGCGCACCGGCAGGTCGAGCTCGCTCGACATCTCCGCCGACGGCGTGCAGAGCGTGCGCGGCTCCACCCGCCTGGAGGCCAAGAAGCAGCGCCGCCGCGAGGGGCGCGAGCTGGGCCGTCGCAGGCCGCCGATCATCACCGAGTCGGAGTTCCTGGCCCGGCGCGAGTCCGTCGACAGGATGATGGTGGTGCGCCGCCACGGCGACCGCACCCAGATCGCGGTCCTGGAGGACGGCGTCCTCGTCGAGCACTACGTCAACCGCGAGGCCAGCCAGTCGTACGTGGGCAACGTCTACCTCGGCAAGGTGCAGAACGTGCTGCCCTCGATGGAGGCGGCGTTCGTCGACATCGGCAAGGGCCGCAACGCCGTCCTCTACGCCGGCGAGGTCAACTTCGACACCGCGGGTCTGGAGGGCCAGCCCAAGCGCATCGAGGCCGCGCTCAAGTCGGGGCAGTCGGTGCTGGTGCAGGTCACCAAGGACCCCATGGGCCACAAGGGCGCCAGGCTCACCAGCCAGATCTCGCTGCCGGGCCGCTACCTCGTGTACGTGCCCGACGGGTCGATGACCGGCATCAGCCGCAAGCTGCCCGACAAGGAGCGCACGCGGCTCAAGAGCATCCTGAAGAAGGTCATGCCGGAGAACGCCGGCGTCATCGTGCGCACGGCCGCGGAGGGCGCCTCGGAGGAGGAGCTCGGCCGCGACGTGGCCAGGCTGTCGGCGCAGTGGGAGGCCATCCAGAAGAAGGCCAAGTCCGCCAGCCCGCCCGAGCTGCTGTCGTCCGAGCCTGACCTGACCGTCCGCGTGGTCCGCGACGTGTTCAACGAGGACTTCACCTCGCTGGTCGTGCAGGGCGAGGACGCCTGGGAGACGGTCGACGAGTACGTCAAGTACGTCGCGCCGCACCTGGCCGACCGGCTGTCGCGCTGGGACGAGGACGGCGACGTCTTCGAGTCGTACCGGATCGACGAGCAGCTGGGCAAGGCGCTGGAGCGCAAGGTGTGGCTGCCGTCCGGCGGCTCACTGGTGATCGACCGCACCGAGGCGATGACCGTCGTCGACGTCAACACGGGCAAGTTCACCGGGCAGGGCGGCAACCTCGAGGAGACCGTCACCCGCAACAACCTGGAGGCGGCCGAGGAGATCGTCCGCCAGCTCAGGCTGCGTGACATCGGCGGCATCATCGTCATCGACTTCATCGACATGGTCCTGGAGTCCAACCGCGACCTGGTGCTGCGGCGGATGCTGGAGTGCCTGGCGCGCGACAGGACCAAGCACCAGGTCGCCGAGGTCACCTCGCTCGGCCTGGTCCAGATGACCCGTAAGAGGGTCGGTCAGGGCCTCCTGGAGGCCTTCTCGACGCCGTGCGACTGCTGCAACGGGCGTGGCCTGATCGTCTCGGCCGAGCCGGTCGAGGGCAAGCCGGAGCCGCGCGGCACGCAGGGCAAGATGGCCATCGAGAAGGCGGTCGCGGAGAAGGTTTCCGCGGCCAACGACTCCCTCAGCCGTGATACCGTGACCGGTGCGCTTGATGACGTTCCGGGCACGGAGGACGACCAGGCGAACCAGACTTCAGGCAGGGGGCGGCGACGCTCCCGCCGAGCCAAGTCGGCAGAGTAGCGCCGTCTTCGGCGGCGCCCCGCTCCGGCGGGGCGCCAACCGAGTCGGCCCTTCCGCGTCGGCGTGACCTTCCCTTGAACGGGGGGCACGTCAGCGGGCATGGCCGACTTGTCCGACGATCCAGCCGGTTCGACCGGGGGCCGCTAATCCGGTAACCTAGTCAATCGGTGCGTCCAGTGACGCGCCCTGTTCGCGCGCCCACTCGGTTCGTCGGTTCCAGACAGTGATCGAATGCCGGGCGCAGCATTCAGAGAGTCAGCAGAAGGGTTCCGCGGTGTACGCGATCGTTCGTTGCGGCGGCAGGCAGCAGAAGGTCTCCGTCGGTGACGTCCTCGAGGTGGACAAGGTCGCCGGCGAGGTCGGTTCTTCGGTTTCGCTGCCGACGGTGCTCGTCGTCAACGACGGCGACGTGACCACGGAGGCGGGCAAGTTCACGGTCAGCGCCGAGATTCTCGGCGAGACCAAGGGCCCCAAGATCCGCATCCTCAAGTACAAGAACAAGACCGGTTACAAGAAGCGCCAGGGTCACCGCCAGCGGTACACCCAGGTGAAGATCACCGGTATCAACCAGGCCTGATCGGGAGTTTGAGAGATGGCACACAAGAAGGGCGCGTCGTCCACCCGGAACGGCCGTGACTCCAACGCCCAGCGCCTGGGCGTCAAGCGCTTCGGTGGCCAGCTGGTCAACGCGGGCGAGATCATCGTCCGCCAGCGCGGCACCCACTTCCACCCCGGCGACAACGTCGGCCGTGGTGGCGACGACACGCTGTTCGCGCTGGCCGCCGGCCACGTGCAGTTCGGCGTCAAGCGCGGCCGTCGCGCCGTGAGCATCGTCCCGGTCGCGGAGTAAATCCGTCGCCGACAGGCGTTGTAGCAAGGGGTGGATCGCCATGGTCCACCCCTTGTTCGCGTTCCCGGGCCTTGGAGGTCCGGTACGGCACGCGAGCGACGGGGACGACGGCGGCCACGACAAGACCACGTAAGCGGCCATCGACCCGCCAGGGGGCGACCGGGCGGTCACAGAGGAACCACGGTGGGCGGCCGGTCGGGCCGCGTCACGGTGGCCGGCCACGTGCGCTGGAGCAGCGTCTCCCTGGAGGGACGCCGGCCACGTGGGAAGGGTGGGCTATCGCTGGCCTGCCGTACAGGATGGAGAAAAAGGGCTGTGGCGGATTTCGTTGATCAGGTGATCCTGCATATCAAAGCCGGTGATGGCGGGAACGGCTGCGCGTCCGTCCACCGGGAGAAGTTCAAGCCGCTCGGCGGCCCCGACGGGGGCAACGGCGGCAGGGGTGGCGACGTCATCCTGGAGGTCGACCCCAACACCGCCACGCTGCTCGACTACCACCGCCGCCCGCACCGCAAGGCCGACAACGGCAAGCAGGGGCAGGGCAGCAACAGGGAAGGCGCCAACGGCGGCGACGTGGTCCTGCCGGTGCCCAACGGGACCGTGGTCAAGGACGCGAACAGCGGCGAGGTGCTGGTCGACCTGGTCGGCGTGGGCACCCGCTATGTGATCGCCCAGGGCGGTCACGGCGGTCTCGGCAACGCCGCTCTGGCGACGTCGAAGCGGAAGGCGCCGGGGTTCGCGCTGCTCGGTGAGCCCGGCGACGCGCTCGACGTGGTGCTGGAGCTCAAGAGCGTCGCCGACGTGGCGCTGGTCGGCTTCCCCAGCGCGGGCAAGTCGTCGCTGATCGCGGCGCTCAGCGCGGCCCGACCGAAGATCGCCGACTATCCGTTCACGACGCTGATCCCGAACCTCGGCGTGGTCACCGCGGGGGAGACCGTGTTCACCGTGGCCGACGTGCCCGGGCTCATCCCTGGCGCCTCGCAGGGCAAGGGGCTCGGCCACGAGTTCCTCCGCCACGTCGAGCGGTGCGACATGCTCGTGCACGTCATCGACTGCGCGACCATGGAACCTGGACGCGATCCGATCACCGACTACGAGGTGATCGAGGCCGAGCTGCACGCCTACGGCCAGCTCGAGGACAGGCCCAGGATGGTCGTGCTGAACAAGGCCGACGTGCCCGACGGCCGCGACCTGGCCGACATCGTGCGCGCCGACCTGGAGTCGCGCGGGCTGAAGGTGTTCACGGTCTCGGCGGCGACGCACGAGGGGCTGCGGGAGTTCACCTTCGCGATGGGCGAGTGGGTGGCCGCGGCGCGCGCCAGCAAGCCGGTCGAGGAGCCGACACGGCTGGTGCTGCGGCCGAAGCAGCTCGGCACGGCGGGCTTCAGCGTCCGCAAGGTCAACGACAACCTCTTCCAGGTCACCGGTGAGAAGCCGGAGCGGTGGATCAGGCAGACCGACTTCACCAACGACGAGGCCGTGGGCTACCTGGCCGACCGGCTGGAGCGGCTGGGGGTCGAGGAGGAGCTGGTCAAGGCGGGCGCGGTCGCCGGAGCCGAGGTCGTCATCGGGTCGATGGAGGACGGCTACATCTTCGACTGGCAGCCGACGCTCAGCGCCGAGTCCATCCACACGGGGCCGAGGGGCACCGACAACAGGCTCGGCTGATTTCATGATCGCGGAGAGCGGTAGGGTGTGCGCACGGCCCGGGGGACTCCCGGGCCGGGCAGCGGGCCTCGGATAGGGTTCAGGACGTGCGGGAACAGATCAGCTCAGCGTCGAGGGTCGTCGTCAAGGTCGGCTCCTCCTCGCTCACCACCCCTCAGGGCGTGATCGACGTCGACCGGGTCGACGCGCTGGTCGACGTGCTGTCGGCGCGGCGCCGTACCGGCACGCAGATCGTGCTGGTCTCCTCCGGCGCGATCGCGGCGGGCCTCGGCCCGCTGGGGCTGTCCTCGCGTCCGCGCGACCTGGCCACCCAGCAGGCCGCCGCCTCCGTCGGCCAGGGCGTGCTCGTCGCCCGCTACACCTCCTCCTTCGCCAGGTACGGCATGCGCGTCGGCCAGGTGCTGCTGACGGCCGACGACATGATGCGCCGCTCGCACCACGCCAACGCCCAGCGCACGCTCAACCGGCTGCTGGAGCTCGGCATCATGCCGGTCGTCAACGAGAACGACACCGTGGCCACCGACGAGATCCGCTTCGGCGACAACGACCGCCTGGCGGCCCTGGTGGCGCACCTCATCCACGCCGACGCGCTGGTGCTGCTGTCCGACGTCGACGCGCTCTACGACGGGCCGCCCTCGCGCGCTGGCTCCACCAGGCTGGCCGAGGTGCGCGGACCCGAAGACCTGGTCGGCGTCGAGCTCGGCAAGAACGGCGCGGCCGTCGGCACGGGCGGCATGGTGACCAAGGTGCAGGCCGCGCGCATCGCCACGGGAGCGGGCGTGCCCGTGGTGCTGACCGCCGCCGCGCACGCCGCGCAGGCGCTGGCCGGAGCCGACGTCGGCACGTTCTTCCACCCAGGCGGCCGGCACCCTGGCACCAGGTTGCTGTGGCTGGCCCACGCGACCACCGGGCGCGGGCGGCTGACGCTCGACGAGGGCGCGGTCGAGGCGGTCGTCTCGCGGCGCAAGTCGCTGCTGCCGGCGGGCGTGGTGTCGGTGGAGGGGGAGTTCGCCGCCGGCGACCCCGTCGACCTGTGCGGGCCGCGCGGGCGCGTGGTCGCGCGCGGGCTGGTCAACTTCGACGCCGGCGAGATCCCCGGGCTGCTGGGGCGCTCGACGAAGGAGCTGGCCAGCGAGCTCGGTCCGGAATATGAACGCGAGCTCATCCACCGTGACGACATCGTCATACTGGAGTCCCACAGCTGACAGGCGCGGAGAGAGGACGGGCGCGATGTCCGAGGAGTTCCTGAAGGTTGCCCACGCGGCGCGAGAGGCCGCCGCCGAGCTGGCCCCGCTGCCGCGGGCGGCCAAGGACAGGGCACTGCGCGCCATCGCCGACGCTCTGGTCGAGCACGGCAAGGAGATCATCGAGGCCAACGCCGTCGACGTGGACAAGGCGCGCGAGGGCGGCACCTCCGGGGCCATGATCGACAGGTTGCGGCTCGACGAGGCCAGGATCGAGGCCATCGCGCAGGCCGTCCGCGACATCGCCGAGCTGCCCGATCCTGTCGGCGAGGTCGTACGCGGCGGCACCCTGCCCAACGGCCTGGAGCTGCGCCAGCTCAGGGTGCCGCTCGGCGTGATCGGCATCATCTACGAGGGCCGTCCCAACGTCACCGTCGACGGCGCGGCGCTCTGCCTCAAGAGCGGCAACGCGGTCCTGCTGCGCGGCTCCTCCAGCGCCTACTCCTCCAACACCGCGCTCGTGAAGATCATGCAGGCGGCACTGGAGGCGACCGAGGTGCCCTCAGGTGCCGTCCAGCTGGTGCCCGGCCTGACGCGCGACTCGGTCAAGGAGCTGATGCGGGCGCGCGGGCTGGTCGACGTGCTGATCCCGCGCGGCGGCGCCTCGCTGATCAACTCGGTGGTAGAGGAGTCGACCGTTCCGGTGATCGAGACGGGCGTGGGCAACTGCCACGTGTACGTCGACGCGGACGCCGATCTCGACCTGGCCGTGCAGATCCTGGTCAACGCCAAGGCTCAGCGGCCCTCGGTGTGCAACGCGGCGGAGACGTTCCTCGTCCACGCGGACGTGGCCGAGCGCTTCCTGCCCATGGCGCTCGCCGCGCTGGCCGAGGCGGGAGTCACCGTCCACGGCGACGAGCGCGTGGCCGCCTACGACGGGGTGGTGCCGGCGACGGAGGACGACTTCTACGCCGAGTACCTGTCGCTCGACATCGCCGCCTCCGTCGTCGGCTCGCTGGAGGCGGCCGTCGCCCACATCAGGAAGTACGGCTCGGGTCACACCGACGCGATCGTCACCCGCTCGCAGGGGGCCGCCCGCAGGTTCGTCCAGCGGGTCGACTCCGCCGCCGTCGCGGTCAACGCCTCGACGAGGTTCACCGACGGCGGCGAGTTCGGGTTCGGCGCGGAGATCGGCATCTCCACCCAGAAACTCCACGCACGCGGACCCATGGGTCTTCCCGAGTTGACCTCTACCAAATGGGTCTACACCGGCGAAGGGCATCTTCGCACGTCAAAGGGGACGGTCATCCCGGTCTCCAACGGCTGAGGCGCGTGTCTGAGTTGGCACTCGGCCCCGTTCATGGATTGACTGGCCTTCATGGCTTTGGTGATAGCGATCATTTTCGCGGGTGTGGTGCTGTTCGCCGCCGACCGGGTGCTGCTGTGGATGGAGAGCCGCGGACACATCAACTGGCGCAGGAAGGGCCGTAAGAGGCTCGCGGAGGAGCCCACAACGGGGCTCGATGCGATGCTGTCCGACACTTCCCATCGATGACCGGCGCGCCGCGATCGTAAACGAGCGGCGCACCGCTAAGGTTGTGCCCCTTATGGGCGCGCCGAGCGGGGAGGGAGCGTGAGCAAGCTCGGCAAGGTCGGGCCTTACACCTTGCTCGAACGGCTCGGCCGTGGGGGCATGGGTGAGGTGTATCTCGCCAGCACCCGCAGGGGTGAGCACGTCGCTCTCAAGGTGCTTCACGACCTGATCGAGGATTCCGCCTCGCGCATCCGCCTGGAGCGCGAGGTACGGGCGTTGCGCAGGGTCGAGAGCCCGTACGTCGCCAGAGTGCTCGACGCCGATCTCAGCTGTGCCAGGCCGTATCTGGTGATGGAGCACATCGAGGGCGACACCCTGCTCGATCGGGTACGGCGCAGCGGCCCGCTGCGCGGCGCCGACCTGGTGGAGGTGGCGCAGGGGGTGGCGGCGGCGCTGGCGATCGTCCACGCCGCGGGTGTCATCCACCGCGACCTCAAGCCCGCCAACATCCTCATGGGCGCCGAGGGGCCCGTGCTGATCGACTTCGGCATCGCGCAGGTGATCGACGCCACGAGGCTGACGATGACGGGCACCTTCCTCGGCACGCCCGGATACGCGGCGCCCGAGCTGTTCGCCGACGAGCACGTGGGCGAGCCCGCCGACGTGCACGCGTGGGCGGCGACGGTGGCCTTCGCCGCGACGGGACGGCCCACGTTCGGGCGGGGCACGGTCGAGGCGCAGATGTACGCCGTGCTCAACGGGCAGGCCGACCTCAAGGGCGTGCCAGTGGGGCTGCTGCCGCTGGTGCGGGCGGCGCTCAACAGGGAGCCGGGCAAGCGGCCCACCGCCGCGCTGCTGGCCGACCGGCTGGCCAGGCTCGCCAGGGCGACCGGCGCGGCCACCGATGACGATGTGAAGGCGCTCAGAGGCAGGGCGGCCGACGCGGCCAGGGCGGCGCGGGTCCGCGCCGACGAGGAGGTCAAGCCGGTCAGGGGCAAGACCGAGGAGCCCAAGGTCGTCAAGCCCAGGGTCGCGGAGGACGGCAAGGCGGCCCGGTCGAGGGCGGTCGAGGAGGGCAAGGTCGTCAGGCCGCGTCCCGCCGCCGACGACGGCAAGCCGGTCAGGCCAAGGGCCCCGGAGGACGGCAAGGCCGTCAGGCCCAGGACTCCGGAGGACGGGAAGGCCGTCAGGGCCAGGACCCCGGAGGACGGCAAGACCGGTAGGTCCAGGGCCTTGGAGGAGGGCAAGGTCGCCAGGTCGCGTGTCGCCGACGACGCCAAGGCGGGGCGTGGCCGGGTCGCGGAGGAGCCGAAAGCGGCGCGCGGGCGGGCGGCGGAGGATCCGAAGATCGTCCGAAGCCGCATGCCTGGGACCTCGCGCGGCCGTACCGCCGACGACGGCAAGGCGGCCGCGCGGGCGCGGGCCAGGGTGACGCGCGTCAGACGGACCTCGGCCGCGCAGGCGGAGGCGGCCTCGACCACCCTGCCCGCCGGCAACGCGGCCCTGCTCCTGCTGGCCGTGCTGGCCGTGCCGTGCGTGGTGGCGACGGTGATCTGGCCGATCGCGGGCGTGGCGATCACCGGGGTGTTCGTGGTGCTGGTGCGCACGGTGTGGACCGGCCACTGGATGGTCAGGAGACGCACCTCGAAACGGGTGCGGGTGTCGCTGCGGGTGCTGCTGTTCCCGATCGCGCTCGCCGGTTCGGCGATCACCTCGGCCGGCTGGCCAGGCCTGCCCGTCGCCGCGGCGGCCGGCGGGGTGCTGTGGATGGTCGCGGGCGGCGAACTCGGGCCCGACTGGTGGCAGCAGCCCGCGCCGGTGACCGCGGCGGGCGTCGTGTTCGGCGTGCTGTGCGGGGCGATCACCGGCAGGGAGGTCGAGCGGGTCGGCACGAACATGCCCGATCTGCGCAAGGAGGGCCTGCGCGCCCTGGCGGTACTGGGCGGCTTCGTCGCCGTCTGCGCCGCCGCCGTCCGCGCGATCGCCCTCCTGCTCTAGACGAGCACAGGGAAAAGGTCTGGAAGGTATCGCTTCCAGACCTTTTTCGTGGGTCGGTCAGTTGCCGTCGCGGCGGGAGAAGCGGTTGAAGATGCGCTCGCCCGCGTTGACCGCGCCCTCGGCGACGTCGCGCAGGACG
Source organism: Nonomuraea sp. NPDC049152 (assembly GCF_040648355.1). Lineage (NCBI taxonomy): Bacteria > Bacillati > Actinomycetota > Actinomycetes > Streptosporangiales > Streptosporangiaceae > Nonomuraea > Nonomuraea sp. NPDC049152. The sequence goes on from NZ_JBEZDO010000002.1 coordinate 25,737, forward strand.
CCGATGAACGGGTCCTGGGACTCCGACCAGGAGCGGCGGTAGGACTCGGCGGCCGCCTTGACCTCGTCGGTGACGCGGGCGTTGGCGTCGTCCTCGCGGCGAGGGTAGTCGCCGCCGATGATGCGCTCGTAATCGCCGCTGCGCTGCCACTTGTCGAGCTCGGCGACGCGGACCACCGCGAAGGGGTGGGTGGTGCCGAGCAGGTTGAGCACTTTCAGGAAGCCGTCCCGCAGGTCGCCCGCGGTGTCGTACTCCTGGTACTGGGCCAGGAAGGCCTCGATGTTCATCTCGTTGGTGTAGTCGCCGCCCGCGAGCTTCATCAGCGCGCGCTTGCCGGCCTCCGGGTCCTGCCCGGTGAGCAGGCCGCCGCGGTCGGCGGACAGCTCCGACTTGCGGTACCACTCCTCCAGTCCCGCCACGATCGCGCGCAGGCCGATGTAGCCGAGCGGGATCCAGGCCACACGGGTGGCGAGGCGGGTGAGGATGTCGAGCATCGTCCGGTAGACGGCGTGACCCGACAGGATGTGGGCGGTCTCGTGGCCGATGACGAAACGCTGCTCCTCCTCGTTCATGAGGTTCAGCAGACCCGTCGTCACCACGATGAACGGGTCGTCGAAGCCGATCGCCTTGGCCTGGACCTGCGGATCCTGCTGAACGTAGATCTCAGGGACCCGGTGCAGATCGAGGATGTAGGCGGCATCGCGGCCCATGTCGTATAGGGAGCGGAACTGGGTCTCGCTCACCCGTACGGCAGAGGCTAGGTACATAAGGCGCAGCCGGCGCTCGCTGATCAGCCCGGACATCTGCTTGAGAACCGTGTCGAACCCACTGAGCTTGCGCAGAGCGACCAGAGCGGACCTGTCTGCGGGGTGTTCGTAGGCACGGGACGAGATGCCGGGCAATTGCACGCGGTTGCGATCCGGGGTGGTCGTCATGTCCGGCATGCTACGTCGGCGGCGGGTGCGATGCGCGCTTCTCCTCAAGGGGGGTGCTTAATGCTTGCGTCGGACATCCGCGTAAGGTCCGTTTCATGATGAACGTTCCCAGGGTCCAGGGAAAGCGACGCGTGGGGGTAATGGGAGGAACCTTTGACCCGATCCACCACGGTCACCTGGTCGCCGCGAGCGAAGTGGCCCATCACTTCGACCTCGACGAGGTCGTCTTCGTGCCGACGGGCCGGCCGTACCAGAAGGCGGAGAGGGAGGTGTCGGCGCCCGAGGACAGGTACCTGATGACGGTCATCGCCACCGCGTCGAACCCGCGCTTCTCAGTGAGCAGGGTGGACGTGGACCGGCCGGGGCCGACGTTCACGATCGACACCCTGCGTGACATCAAGCGGATCTACGGTCCCGAGGCCGACCTGTACTTCATCACCGGCGCCGACGCGCTGTCGGCGATACTGGACTGGCAGGACGCCTCCGAGCTGTTCGAGCTGGCCCATTTCGTGGGCTGTACCAGGCCGGGGCACACGCTGCTCGATCCCGGGCTTCCCGAGGGAAAGGTGAGCCTGATCGAGATCCCCGCGCTGGCGATCTCCTCCTCCGAGTGCAGGCACAGGGTGTCGAAGGGCGAGCCGATCTGGTACCTGGTGCCCGACGGGATCGTGCAGTACATCGGGAAGCGCGGGCTCTACCACGCGGGCTAAGCGCGTGTCCTGTAGATCACGAGGCCAGATCCGCGGGCCGCGGCCTCACCCGCTCGCGACCCCCTTGCCGGGCAATCGGGCGCTCCTGCGTCACCTGGAGTGTTCGCCGCTCTTGATCATGTTGACGCTGAACCAGCCCCAGTACACCCGGTGGTGCTGGATCAGACCGTCGCGGACCTCCATGACCTCGACGATGTCCATCTGGTCACCATCAGTGGTCTGACGGGGATACTCCCAGGTCACCCGGGCGCCGTCGGAGAGAAACCCGGCCCGGAACCGGCGGCGTTGCGGAGGCTGGTGGGCGAAGACCCGCTCGACGAATCGGCGCAGCGCATCGCGGCCCCGCACCACCCCCTCCTCGACCCCGAGCAGGTGGCAGATCAGCGGGCTCTCCAGGGTGGCGTCAACGTGATAGAGCGCCATCGCGGCGTCCAGGTCCTTGGCGCCCAGCGCCTCGTCCCACGCCTGGAAGATGTGCTCGATCGCGCCGGTCGCGTCGTCGTGTCGTCGGCTCATGTCCGCTCCTCATCGCGCATGGTCCATGTGGAGTACACCGCCGACGCTAAGGGCGGGAAATTTTGGGATGGGGCAAAGCGTGCTTGTGTCAGTGTGAGGACATGACCGAGATGACCTCACTCGCCCAGCCGCACGATCGCGACCTGGCGCCGGTGGCGGCGCTGTTCGGGGATTCGACGCGGGTGAAGATGCTGACCGTGCTGGCTGACGGCCACGCCTTGCCAGCTGGGGAACTCGCCCGGAGCGCGGGCGTGCACCCGGCGACCGCGACCGCTCACCTGCGTCGCCTGGTCGAGGGCGGGCTGGTCCGCGTGCGGGTGCAGGGGCGCCATCGCTACCACGAACTCGCCGGCGAGCATGTCGCGGCGGTTCTTGAGGCCCTGGCCCAGGTCGCTCCGCCGGCCCCGGTCCGGTCCCTTCGTCAGCACCGCGACGTGGCCGCGCTCACCGAGGCGCGCACCTGCTACGACCATCTCGCCGGGCGGCGAGGCGTCGAGCTCCGCGACCGGCTGCTCGCCGCCGGCGCACTGCGCCCGATCAACGACCGTGACCACGTCATGACCGCTCAGGGCATGCGGCTGATCGCCGAACTGGGGATCGACCCCGACCGCATCACGGCCACCCGGCGGGTCTTCGCTCGCTCCTGCGTCGACTGGACCCACCGGCGCCCCCACCTGGCCGGAGCCCTGCCCGCTGCCATCACCGGTCAGCTGCTCGCCCGTGGATGGCTCTCCCGCAACACCGGTCGCGGCCTACGAGTGGCACCCGACTACGATCAGCAACTCGGGCAATGGCTCTCATCCCAGCCAGAGGCCATCGAAACGGAACATCCTTAAGAGGTCGCGCAAAGCGGGGCGGTGGGCGGACCGTATCTCCGTTCTCGACCAGGGCAGGGTCGCGGAGAAGGGCGCTGATGGCCCGGGGCGGGATTTGCGGCAAGATGTACGGCCTGCGCGCACGGAGCTATATCTGGCAGCAGCCGGGGATACTATCAGGGTAAGCGTGGGCTATACACGTAGTCACACAGGAGGACAGACCCACATCGTGACAGCAACCGAAAGATCCGTTCAGCTCGTCAGAGTCGCGGCCGAGGCCGCCGCCGACAAGCTGGCCGACGACATTCTCGCTTACGACGTGAGCGACCAGCTCGTCATCACCGACGCCTTCGTCCTCTGCTCCGCGACCAACGACCGTCAGGTGCGCGCCATCGTCGACGAGATCGAGGACAGGCTGCGCATCGAGTGCGATGCCAAGCCGGTCCGCCGCGAGGGCGAGAGGGAGGGGCGCTGGGTGCTCCTCGACTTCGTCGACATCGTCGTCCACGTGCAGCATGAAGAGGACCGCACCTTCTACGCGCTCGAGCGCCTCTGGAAGGACTGCCCCGCCATCACGCTGCCGGAGAGCGTCACCCAGACCGCCGCCCAGAGGTCGCGTACGTGAGCAAGCGGATCGTCTGCCTGCGCCACGGCCAGACCCTGTGGAATGTGGAGCACCGCTTCCAAGGTCACACCGACATCCCGCTCGACGAGACGGGCCTCGCCCAGGCGGCGAGGGCGGCCTCGCTGCTGGCCTCGCTGCGGCCCACCATGATCGTCTCCTCCGACCTGCGGCGGGCCAACGACACGGCGCTCGCGCTCGGCCGGCTGGTCGGCCTCGACGTCTCGGTCGACAAGGCCTTCCGCGAGCGCGGCGGCGGCGCGTGGGAGGGCCTGACCCGCGAGGAGATCGCCGAGCGCTGGCCCGCCGAATACGTCTCATGGGAAGCGCCCGACGGCGAGCCCGTGCCGGAGGTGGCCGACCGGGTCGGGGCGGCCCTGCGCAAGTGGGCGGGCGAGCTCGACGACAACGGGCTGCTGGTCGTCGCCTCCCACGGGGCGGCGCTGCGGCTCGGCATCGCCCACCTGCTCGGGTTGCCGCAGGAGCTGTGGTCGGCGCTCGGTGGGCTCGGCAACTGCTCGTGGTCGGTGCTGGAGGAGGGGCGCAAGGGCTGGCGCCTGCTCGAGCACAACGCGGGCACGCTACCCGAGCCGATCAACAGCGACGACACCCCCGAAGCCGCGTCCTGACCGTCGGGGGGCGCTCACGCGTCCCCTGACTGCAGGTGAACGGGGTCGGAACTCTCGATTATGTGAATCGGGAGAGATGGTTATATGCTCTGCGAGCGCCGCAACGGGAGGACTCGGAGCGGTGACCAGGGGCTATAGCGCAGTTGGTAGCGCACCTCCATGGCATGGAGGGGGTCAGGAGTTCGAGTCTCCTTAGCTCCACAATCTGAAGGCCCGGTTCCGTCATCGGAACCGGGCCTTTTCGCTGGTCAGGTGGCGTGATGCGGACGTCGCGACTGCCTGGACTCCCAGGCCCAGCCGGCCGCGATGAGAACGATGATGGTGATCACGGTCAGCGAGATCGTCGCGGCGGACTCTCCGTCGTCGCGCAGCATCGTGCTCCGGAGAATCTCGGCGACGCCGTCAAAAGCGGAAGCGGTGGCGCCGCCGCCGAAGAGGAATGCGGCGACACCGACGACGACGGCGACGGTCTGGCCGGCGCTCGGCGGTATGAATCGTGCGATTCCGGCGCACAGCACGCCGGTGAAGAGGGCGTCGACGATGATGGCGACCAGCATGGCGACTTCGGCCGGGTCACCGGGTTCCAGATAGTCCTCGAGATAGTCCCAGGCGACGCCGAGGTTCATGAGACCGACGACGCCGAGTGCGACGATGATCGCGATCATCACCGCAACGCCCTTTCGCTGCCACTTCGGGGGTTCCGGCGTAGTGAGGATCTTGGTGTCACGCTGCGGGTGGACATGAGTGGCCGGCTGCTCGCCCGCCATGGTCAGTGCCTCGGCGACCGTCGGCCTCTTGTCCGGGTCCTTGTCCAGCAGCCGGGTGACGAGCGGCGTGAGCTGCCCGGCTTGTTGCGGCGCCGGGGCCTCCTCCAGGAGGACCGCGGTCAGCGTCGCGGTCTGGGTGTCGCGGTGGAACGGCGAGACGCCCTCGACGGCCTGGTAGAGGGTCGCGCCGAGGGAGAACAGGTCGCTGGCGGGGAGTCCGTCGGTGCCACGTAACCGTTCGGGGGCCATGTACTCCGGCGAGCCGACGAACATCCCTGTGGCGGTCAGGGTGGTATCGGTGCTGTGGACCGCGGTACCGAAATCGGTGAGCAGGACCTTCCCGTTCTTGGCGAGCATGACGTTGGCCGGCTTGATGTCGCGGTGCACGACACCTTCCCGGTGTGCCACGCCGATCGCCTCCAGCAGTGCCACGGCGACGTTCGCGGCCCGCTCCACCGGCAGCGGTCCGTGCGTCTTGATGTGCTCGTTCAGCGAGCAGCCGTCGATCAGCTCCATGACGATCCAGGGGAGGCCGTCCTCGACGACGACGTCGTGGATCGCGACGATGTTCTCGTACGTGCGCAGCCGAGCGGCGTTGCGGGCCTCACGCGTTGCGCGCGCGAGCCGCTCGGCCTGCTCGGCCTGTGACGTCCCCGGCAGCAACCGCAGTTCCTTGATCGCTACCTCGACGTCAAGGGTCTCGTCACGGGCCTGCCAGACCCGCCCGAAACCGCCGGATCCCAGTTCGGCGACCAGCCGGTAGCGTCCGCCGACCACATGACCGGCCCGCGTCGTTGTCATGGCCACCCCCGCCTTGCTAGCGCGACAGTTGATCAGATTACATCCGCCGGCATGAGCGTCGTTCCCGCTCGCTCATACCTCGGCCAATGGCCTCGCCTCCGGGCTCTGGTACGGGAGCCGCTCGTGCCGGCGTGGCGTGAGGACGGTGTGAATTCTGGTTGGGCGGTAATCGGGAGGGCCCTCCGAGACAGTTCTAGATGTGGACGATCCAGAAGAACGATTCACCAACCTCTATGACCGGCATTATCGGAACGTGCTGGGCTATGCCCTGCTTCGTGCCGAGTGGGCCATGGCGGAGGACCTGACCAGCGAGACCTTTCTGGTCGCCTGGCGGCGTCTGGACGATCTGCCAGATCCGCCGTTGCCGTGGTTGCTCGGCGTGACCCGCAACCTGCTGCGCAACCATCGTGTCCGCCGGCTGCGCGGTGACGAGCTGATCGCTCGGCTCGCCGGGCTGAGCACCTTCGTCGAGGGCGACGTGGCCGAGCGGGTCGCCGGCCGGCAGGAGGCCCTCGCCGTACTGGCCGGTCTGCGGGAACAGGACGTCGAGGCGGTGGTCCTGGCCAACTGGTACGGCCTGACCCCGGAGCAGGCGGCTCAGGCGGCGGGCTGCTCGCCGCGCACGTACAACGTCCGGCTGCACCGCGCACGTCGTCGCCTGGCCGACGCGCTCAAGCCCTCGCCTCGCTTCAACTTCCAGGGACAGGCATGAACGAAAAAGACGCCATCGACGAGCTCATCGCCGCACTACGTCCGGACGCGCTCACCGAGGACGCCTATCGGCGGCGCCGCTCGGCGGATCTGGCTCGCGCGTTCGAGTCACCTCGTACACCCCAACACTTCCGGAGGTTCTCCATGGCTCAGCGCCGACCCCTGCTCGTCATTGCCGCCGCGGCCGCGGGGCTCGCGGCCGCGGCGATCGTCGTTCCGCAGTTGGTCTCGCAGGACGCATCGCCCAGCGGCCCGGCCACTGCCCAGCAGCCCGGGGTGCGAGCGCCCTCGGTGGACGCAGGGGCGAAGGCCACGACCACCGGTACCGCCGCGAACACCCGGACGATCCTGCTCGCGGCGGCCAAGGTGGCCGCCGAGGAACCGATCACGTCGGGCACGTTCTGGTACTCCAGGGTGCGCACCGCCCAGAAGGTCACCACCGCCCCGGAGGAGTACATGGCCAAGCTCGAACCACTGCTCGACGAGTGGAAGGCCAAGGAGACGGAGCTGAAGGACAAGCCCGCCGAGCTGAAGGCCGCCAAGAAGGAGTTCGACGAGAAGGTCCTCCAGCTGAAGACGGCGAAACTGCCGTACACCGCGATCCGCAGTGAAACCACCGAGATGTGGCTGTCGCGCAAGGACGCGAGCGGCCGCCGGGTGAAGAACCAGGACGTGAAGGTCGAGTTCGCGACTCCGGAGGACGAGGCCAAGTGGAAGCAGGCGGGCTCTCCTCGCCTCTCCGACGATGACCGGCCGCGCACGAAGGAAGGTGCGCCTGAGGGCATCATGTCGATCGGCAACGACAGCCTCACCTGGTCCAACATCTCCAAGCTGCCGACGGGCAAGGAGGAGTTGAAGGCGAAGCTGCATGACCTGTACGACCAGTACGACCAGAGCGACAGGTCGGTCCCGCTCGCCATCTACATGTGGCAGACGGGCACGGATCTGCTGTCCGCGCCGATCACGCCGGGCACCAGGGCGGCCCTCTACCAGGTGCTGGCCGACTCCACGTCCGGTCTGAAGTCGCAGACGGGAGTGGCCGACGGCATGGGGCGCACGGGAGTCGCCCTGGAGACGACCGGGCCCGACGACGCCGGCGTGGCTGACGGGATCACCTACCGTCTGATCTTCGACGACAAGACCGCCAAGCTCCTGGAGCTCGACGTCGTCGAAGCGGGGTCCTCGACGCCGCTGCTGCGGCAGACCTACGAGGCCATGGGCTACGTCGGCGAGCTGGGCGCGAAGCCGGCCCAGTGACCCGGGCCTGATCCTGCAGGCGTCGGGCGGGGGCCGACGTCTGCGGGATCGGTCCTCCGGCACCCTCATCTCTCTTTCGGCACCCTCAGTCGCGGAGACCTCGGTGGAGACCGGGGTCTCCGCTTCTTCGCGTGCTTGGCCGTGCGGAGGCGTCCCGGCACTGAGCCCACCGCCACGAGAAGCTCGTCCCGCCGATCAGGCCCTGTCGAGGCCTGATGGGTTCACCGCGCCCACGGCGGGACGAACGGTTCCATGCCCTGCATGATCGCCTGACCGCCGACGGGCAGCACCGCGACGAGCTCGGCGGGCTCGTCGTGCGGGTTGCCCACGGCGAACGGGGTGTGCGGCGGCACGATCAGCGCGTCGCCCGCGGTGAGCTGGTGCTCCTCGCCTTCGAGCGTCGCGGTCAGGCCGCCGGACAGCACGACGAAGATCTCCTCCCTGTCGACCATGTGGACGTTGTCGGCGGGCGTGCCCGCGTCCATCGTGAAGCGCCACACGCAGGTCTCGCTCGCGCCCCTGCTGGGGGCGGCGAGACCGATGGCCGTGACGTGCGGAACGGTGAAGGTGGGCGCGTCGGCCCCGTGGATGACGGCCATCACACCGCCGCCGGGGGAACGATGGTGGTGCCGTCGGACAGGCGGGCCAGCGCGCCGACCGGCAGCGCGACGATCAGCTCGAGCGGCTCGTCGTGCGGGTTGCCCAAGCCGAACATGACCTCCGCCGGCACGACGATCGCGTCGCCCGAGGTGACGGGGTGGTCGGTGCCCGCGAGGCGCGCCACACCACTGCCCGAGACGACGACAAGGACCTCCTCGCGGTCGAAGGAGTGCTCGTTCGGCACGGTGCCGGGCGCGACGGTGGTGCGCCAGACACAGGTCTCCTTCGCGCCCCTGCTCGGTGACGCCAGGCCGGTGAAACGGGTGGCGCCGATGGTGAAGACGGGAGCCGTCGCTCCGCTGATGACGGGCAAAGGTGTATCCTTCCAGAGATCTACAACCAAGGTGTTCAACCATGGTTGTCTATCTTGGGAGGGATGTCAATGGACTTCGGTGTCCTGCTCGGGCTCGCCTACAACCAGTACGTCGCCGAGCTGCACGAACACCTGGCCGAACGCGGGTTCACCGACCTGCGGCAGACGTTCGGCTTCGCGCTCAAGGTGCTGGCGGTGGAGCCCCACACGACCAGCAGGCTCGCGGCCAAACTGCAGGTCACCCCGCAGGGCGCCGCCAAGACGGTCGAGGAGATGGTGGCCGCCGGATACGTCGAACGGGTCCCCGACCCCTCGGACGCGCGGGTCAAGATGCTGCACCTCACCGACACCGCGCGCGCCCTGCTGGCGGTCGCCCACGACTTCCACGTCGACTACGAGCGGCGGGTGGCCGCCGAACTGGGCGAGGACCGCGTGGCGGCGCTGCGTGAAGTGCTCACCGCGGTGGTGGCTCGCAGCGACTCGCCCGAGGGCCTCGCTCGCACGCTGCGTCAGCTCTGAGCGACGGCCTTCCTGTCCGTGTGGTTGAACAGCAGGTTGAGCAGGATCACCGCGACCACCCAGCGGCTCTTCACCCCGGTCAGGCCGACGAGGCCGACGTTCTGCGCGAAGGCGGTGTAGGGGAAGGTGTTGAAGACGCCGCCGAGCGCCGTTGACAGGCCGTCGGCGCGCAGGCCGTCGGCCAGCCGCCCGGGCGGCAGGTCCGACTCGGTGATCTCGGCGACGGCGATGAAGTCGCCCGTCGTCTCGGTCATCGACACCAGCATCACGATGATCATCGAGACGACGGCGGCCACCTCGAAGGTGGGCAGCCCGAAGTGGAACGGCGTGCTGACGCCGATCAGGGCGGCCTGGCCGACGTGGGAGAAGTCGGTGAAACCGAATGGGATCGCCACCAGCGTGCCGACCACGATGCCCAGCAGCACCGCGATCCGCGACAGCGCGGGAGGCGCGAACCTGTAGAGGGCGATGACGAGCGCGAGGACGGCCGCGGCGAGCGCGATGTTGCGCGGCTCGCCGTACGAGGGGGAGCCGGCTCCTCCCGCGGCCCACGTGGCGGCCACCGGCAGGAGCGTAATGCCGATGATGGTGATGACCGTGCCGGTGACCAGCGGGGGGAAGAAGCGCAGGAGCCGGCTGAAGAACGGCGCCAGCGCCACCACCAGCAGCCCCGAGACGATCACGGCTCCGTAGATCGCGGGCAGCCCGCCGCCCGCGGTGCCGATGAGCACCATCGGGGTGACGGCGGCGAACGTGCAGCCCTGCATGATCGGCATGCGGACGCCGAAGCGCCACACGCCGACGCACTGGATGAGCGTGGCGATGCCGGAGACGAGCAGGTCGGCGTTGATGAGGTAGGCGAGGTCTTCGGGCGGCAGCTTCATCGCGCCGCCGACGATGAGGGGCACCGCGACCGCTCCCGCGTACATCGCGAGCACGTGTTGCAGGCCGAGCGCGGCGGTCTGGGGGAGGGGCAACCGCTGGTCCACCGGGTGTGTCATGTGGCTCTCCGGAGGTCGGGGATGCGGTCAGTACATCAACCGTGTGTTTCCCGCGCGTGTCCCCCGCTCACGAAACTCCGGCCCGTGGAACGTGGCGGTTTTGGAGGATCCTCCATGCTGACAGGAGATGTCAGTGGATGAGGCTTACGGTCCTGGCATGAATGATTTCGACTTCTTCGTCGGCACATGGAACGTCCACAACCGCCTGCTCGCCGAGCGGCTGGCGGGCAGTGACGAGTGGGAGGAGTTCCCCGGCAGGTCCACGGCGCACCGCCCCTTCGACGGCGCGGCCAGCTTCGACGAGATCACCTTCCCCACCAAGGGGTTCTCGGGGCTGACGCTGCGGCTGTTCGACCCCGTCACCGAGGAGTGGTCGATCTACTGGGCCAACAGCAAGTACGGCAGGCTCGAACAGCCGCCGGTCGTGGGCCGCTTCGACGGCGACAGGGGCGAGTTCTACGCCGACGACCAGCACGAGGGCAGGCCCGTGCGCTGCCGTTTCATCTGGACGGTCATCGACAAGGATCGGTGCAGGTGGGAGCAGGCCTTCTCCGAAGACGGAGAGGTGACGTGGGAGACGAACTGGACCATGGACTTCACCAGGGCGTGACGTCCTGGGCGGTGGCAGCGGTGCGGCCGGTGCCCGCCGCCGCCTCGTTCAGCCTGATCGCCCCGAACACCAGGGCAGCCAGCAGGACCAGGAACAGGATCACCCCGATCACCATCCGTCGCCAGCGTGGTTTCGGCGGCGGCGCGTAGACGACGGGCGGAAGCTCGTCCGGTGTGTACGGCAGGCGCACCGTCCCAGGACCCTCGAACGCGGAAGGGTCGTACGGCGCCGCGGCCGGAGGCACCCCGGGCCCGGTCGGTTGAGCTCGGGGGGCGGGCGGCTGGATGCCCGGCTCCGTCGGCTGTCCTGGATGGGGCCGGGCGGGCGGTCCTGCCGGCGGTGGGGGCTGGACCGGCAGCGGCTGGCTCACCTGGCCCGGCTGCGGCCGACGGATCCGCACCGTGCGGTTGGGATCGCCCTCTGACGTCATGAATGCCCCCGCAAGCCTCGCCGATCTCTCCCGCCGAATATAGCCAGGTGTCACAAATCGCGATACCGCTCCGTCTCTCCTCGCATGACACGAATTCTGGTGACAGGCGCCAGCGGCAGGCTGGGCACGGCGATGGTACGGCGGCTGGCCGAAGCGGGCCACGAGGTGCGGGCCACGAGCCGCCGGGCCAGGCGGGCGGGCGGAGGGGTGGCCGAGTGGGTCGTGGCCGACCTGGCCACGGGCGCGGGCCTCGCCGAGGCGGTCGAAGGAGTGGCCGCGGTGCTGCACCTGGCCTCCGCTCCTTACAAGGGCAGGTACACCGACGAAGTCGAGCTCGACGGCACCCTCGGGCTGATCGAGGCGGCGGCGAAGGCGGGTGTGGGACACCTGGTCTACGTCTCGATCGTGGGCGCGGACAAGGTGCCGTGGGGGTACTTCAGGAGCAAGGTCAGGGCGGAGCGGATCGTCGCGGCGGGCGCCGTACCGTACTCGATCGTGCGGGCGACGCAGTTCCACGAGTTCGCCGACCAGGTGTTCGCCAAGCTGCCCGTACTGCCGGTGGACGCGGGCGTCAAGGCGCAGCCCGTCGACGTGCGGGACCTGGCCGGGCATCTGACCGAGCGGGTGGCGCTGGGCCCTTCGTCGGGAATCGGAGAGTACGGGGGGCCCGAGGTGCTCACGATGGCCGAGCTGGCCGGGCGGTGGCGCGCCGCGCGGGGGGCGCGCAGGCCGGTCCTGCGGATGCGGGTGCCGGGGGAGCTGGGGCGCGCCTTCAGGGCCGGACACCTGACGACGCGGGCCGAGCCGTACGGGCGGATCGGGTGGCGGGACTACCTGGAGGGCCACTGATCGGAAGGCGGCTGCTGCCAGCCCTGCGCCTGGGGGTACTGCGGGGTCTGCGGCGGGTTGCGGCGGGCGACCACGCCCATGATCAGGAAGCCGGTGCCGGCCAGGTTGACCACCAAGAACACGAAGCCGGTGACGGCGTTGACCACCTTGAAGATCTCGAAGCCGCCGGACTCGACGATCGAAGGCAGCATGACCTGCCAGGCACCCTGCAGGATGGAGCCGACCAGCAGCACGACGCAGCCGATCAGGCCGAAGGTCGCGGCTCGTCCGTGCTCGCCTCTGGCACGAGCGGTCAACACGATGCCCACGACCAGGAGGATCACCGTCGGGATGACGAACAGGATGGCGCCTACGCTCATAAGTCGTGGATGCTACGGCATCGGGCATCACTCGCGCAGGACCCCTCGGGCGGGTGGCTGCTTGCCGGGGGTACGGCAGACCGTACCCCCGGCCGGCCGTCAGAGGGCGCGCAGGTAGGCCAGGGAGGGCATGAAGAAGTACTCCCCGCCGAGCATCGTCACCGTCTGCGTGACCTGGGTCTGCGGGGGCGACATCTCAGGCTTGCCCCAGACCTTGGGGAAAGTCACCTTGATGTCCCGGACGCCCTGCCCGATCACCGGGTCATGCCCGGTGGCCGGGTTGAGGAAGTCGGGGTTGTTCGCCCAGTCGCGCTGGGTGAACTCGAACTGGTTCTCCAGGCTTGAGTTGAACGCCATGAACAGCAGCCCGACGCCCGCGCTCGGCCTGGTGGCCGGCGCGGCGTCGTCCCACGGCCGGTCGGCGCGCTCGCCGTACGTCTGGCCGCGCCGGGCCATGAGCACGTTCCTGATGCCGTCGAACCGGGGGTTGGTCTTGCGGATGTGCCCGCTGAACGGGCACTTGCCTCCCTCGTCGGCGTCGAAGGTGAAGTCGTTGGCGACGGGGCCGCCGCCCGCCTTCGCCTTCGACGTGACCGGCGTGCCGTCCTTGAAGCGGCCGACGAGCATCGCTCCCGCGCGCTCGCGGTCGGCGCCGGTCAGCCCGAGGGCGTCGGCCAGGTCCTGCTCGATCTCCTTGAACGCCCTGACGTTCTGCTCCAGCTTGCGAAAGACGAAGTAGCTGCCGAAGTGCCGGTTCGCGTTGGGCGCGAACGGGTCGGCGACCAGCACGTTGCCCAGCGGGAAGGCCGGGTTCCAGTGCGCGCGCGGCTCCTTGTCGACCTCGTCGGCGACGAACAGCGGCTGGCTGCGGCCGTCGACGTAGCCGAAGTGCTCGATGCCGTCGCCCGCCGGGTTGCGCATGCCCTTGCCCGTCTCCTCGCCGAGGACGCGGGCGGTGTCGGGCAGCAGGTCGAGGATCTCCTTCCGCAGTCTGGCGACCGGCTCGGGGCCGGAGTCGCCGATGAGGACGACGGCGTGGATCTCGCGCTGGTAGGCCGTCTCCCACTCGGTCACGGCGGGGTCCTTGACCTCGGCGATCCTGCGCTTCATGCCGTCGCGGAAGGTGCGGTCGCCGAACCTGCGCAGCTCCTCGACGCTGTGGCCGAGGTCGCGGTAGCCGGCCTTGCTGATGCCGAGCCCCACGTACGGCGTGCCGGGCTTCCTCCCCTTGGAGAATTCCCTGACCTCTTCGAGGTGCTTGCGAGCGGACTTCATATGCCTGGTGGCAATTGTCCGCAAAAAGCGCCTTCCATCCGAAATGTCGTTAAATCTGATGAAGAGTAGAGAAAGGTGCTCGCGGACGTGAGCGCGCAGGATGTTCGGCTGGAGATTGTCCAGCATCTCCTTGGTGTCCGCGTCGAGCGTGGCCGAATCCCAGGCCAAGGGTCGTGCGTTGTCGAGGTCGACAGGCATGTGTCGAATCCCTTCCCCGTTGCGATGTGTCGCCGGGCCCCCAAGTCCGGTATGTCATTCTGACTCAGGAATATGGGGAAAGGTTCAGATTTTCGCGTCGTGTTGTTTCTGGGCGGCGACGATGTCGGTGGCGCGCAGCGCGATCCAGTCGAGCAGGCCCCGAAGTGGCGCGGAACCCTCCTCGCCGAGCGGCGTCAGCCGGTAGGAGACCTTCGGCGGGATGTCCGGCTCGACCATGCGCTCGATCAGCCCGTCGCGGGCCAGGACGCGCAGGTTCTGCGAGAGCATCTTCTCGCTGATCCCGCCGATGCGGTCGCGCAGCTGGTAGAAGCGGAGCGGGCCTTCACGCAGCGCGGCCAGCACGAGGATGCCCCACCTGCTGGTCACGTGGTCGAACACCTCCCGGCCTGGGCAGTCGCCGTTGAAGGCGTCGGTGCTCGGGTCGGGCTCCGCCGTACTAACTTCCATGCACCGAGCTTACCCCTGGAAAGCTCAGCGGTTGAGGTGTCGCACGAACCACGCGCTGGCCAGCTCGGCCACCACCTGCAGCGTGCCCGGCTCCTCGAACAGATGGGTCGCGCCGGGCACGATCTCCAGCTTGTTCGGGCAGTGCAGCTGCTGCTGGGCCGCCCGGTTCAGCCCGAGCACCTGCTGGTCGCGCTCGCCGACGATGAGCAGGGTCGGCGCGGTGACCTCCGACAGGCGGGCGCCCGCCAGATCGGGGCGACCCCCGCGCGAGACGACCGCGGCGATCTCGTCGCCCAGCTCGGCGGCGGCCAGCAGCGCCGCCGCCGCGCCCGTGCTGGCGCCGAAGAAGCCGATCCGCGCCGTCGGCATGCGCTCGCGCACCCACGCGGTACCCCTGCGCAGCCGGACAGCGAGCAACGGGATGTCGAAGACGTCCTCGCCTGGGCGGGTCAGGTCGAACAGCAGCGTGCCGAGTCGCGCGTGGTTGAGCGTCGCCGCGACCCGCTGGTTGCGCGGGCTGTGCCTGCCGCTGCCGCTGCCGTGCGCGAACACCACGATCCCGCCCGCGCCCTGCGGCGCGGTCAGCTCGACCTCGCCCTCGAAGGCGTCGGTCCCCGACACCGTCTCGTGCGGTACGGCCACGGCCGCCCGGTCCAGCAGCGCGATCACCTCGTCGTCGTCCACCTGGTCGAAGTTCTCGTACCACTCCGAGATGGACCGCAGGCCCTGCGGCTCGCTCAGGCAGAACACCTCGTCGGCATCGGGCAGCGTCGTGCCGGGCGCGCGCACCGGCGCCGCCACGACCACCTTCGCCGCCCTGTGCATCCTGGCCATCTCGCAGGCCGCCCTCGCCGTCGAGCCCGTGGCGATCCCGTCGTCGACCACGATGACGGTGCGGCCGGCCAGCGGGACCCTCGCGCGCCCCGCCCTGACGCGCGCGGCCTGCTCCTCGATGGCGGCCTTCTCCCGCTCGGTCACCCGCGCGGCGTCCTCGGACGTCACGCCCGCCGCCCGCATCACGGACTCGTGCACGACACGCACGCCGTCCTCGCCCAGGGCGCCGAACCCCAGCTCGGGCCGGCCAGGCACGCCCAGCTTGCGGACGAGCGCGACGTCCAGGGGGGCGTCGAGCGCCTTGGCGATCTCGAAGGCGACCGGCACCCCACCGCGCGACAGTCCCAGGACGACGGGGTTCTCCTTCGCCAGGTGCCGCAGCTGTGCGGCGAGCCGCCGCCCCGCGTCCGCGCGATCGATGAACATGTCTTGGAGCTTCCCCAGCGCCCGGATTTGACACCGAATGCCCTGGTAACGGGGGTCAATCCTTGACACGCGCCTCGAACAGCTCATCCAGGACGGCCTGCGGGGTCTCCCACTCGTCGGGGGAGTCGTAGCGGCCCGCGGTGATGACCACGACCAGGCCGAGATCGGGGTAGAGGACCAGACGCTGCCCCCCGTTGCCGTTGCCCGCCGCGAACGGGGGCTGCTCCGTGCCCAGCCACCACTGGTAGCCGTAGGCGGCGCCCTCGCCGATCTCCACCTGCGGGCTCAGCGCCCTGTCGAGCCACGACGAGGGAACGACCCCCGCGCCGCCGTCGAGCACGGCCCGCCCGATCCTGGCCAGGTCGCGCGGCGCCAGCCGCAGGCCCGACGCCGCCGAATGCACCCCGTCGTCGCCCGCCAGCCACTCGAACGAGCCGATGCCGAGCGGCTCGAACAGCCGCTTGCGCGCGAACTCCGGCAGCGTCTCGCCCGCGCCCTTCACGATGAGCCTGGCCACGATCGCCGACGCGCCACCACAGTAGTGCCACCGTCGTCCGGGCTCCTTGACGATCGGCCGCTCCAGCACGAAGCGGTGCCTGTCGGGCGCGAGCTCCATCGCGATCTCGCTGTTCTCCGGTGTGGTGTACGGCAGGTCCTCACGCCACTCGACGCCGAGCGTCATCGTCAGCACGTGCTCGATCCTCAACGCCGCCCTGCGCGGGTCGGCGGCCAGGTCGGGGTATTCGGGGAAGTGCGCGAGCAGCGGCTCCTCCGGCGCGGGCACCAGGCCGTCGGCCAGGGCGATGCCGTACAGGAGGCTGACGACGCTCTTGGTCACCGACCTGAGGTCGTGCAGCGTGTCGGGGCCGAAGGAGACCACGCCGCGGGAGACGCCCCACGATTGGTCCTCGCCCTCGCCGTACCGCTCGAACAGCAGCCTGCCGTCCTTCAGCACCACGAGCCCGTGCAGGTCGCCGAACCTGCCCGCCAGCCGCTCCTCCAGGTCGGGTACGAAACCGGCTTCGCCGGGCGTGATGCGTTTCATTGGCTCCATGTCCTCAGGAATAGCCCCTGACACGGCGTCAGGGGCAAGTGGTCGGTACGCCCTGCGGTGTAGCCGCGATGCCCACACCGGGGGGATTGCGGCAGGCCGCCGGATTGCGAGCGTGGAGCTGTGAACACTCTCAGAAAGAGCCTCGCAGCGCTCGCCGTCGTCTACGCCGTCAGCTTCTACCTCGGCGCCGTCCTGCACGCGGGGGTCGTCATCGGTCCCGTCACCGAGCCGGTGGTCCTGCCCGCCATCGTCGTCGAGACCGTCTGCGGCACCGCGCTGCTCGTCGGCGCGTACGGCGCGTTCGCCGCCAAGCCGTGGGCGTGGACGGGCCTGCAGGTCAGCCACGCCGTCGCGCTGGGCGGCGTGCTGCTCGGCATCGTAGCCATCGCGTTCGCGGGAGGCGAGTCCACCCCGCTGAACGACTGGTACCACCGGATCATCGCGACCCTGCTCGTACTGAGCCTGGCGGGATCCCTCTACGTCTCGAGGGCGCGCAGGTAGTCGCCAGCCTCGGCGATGTGGTCCTCGGTGAAGACCTTGATGCCGTGCAGCTCCAGCAGGCTCGTGGTGACTCCCTGGCCTGGCAGCCTGCGCCCGCGGAAGGTGCCGTCGTAAATGGCCAGCGCGCCGCAGGAGGGGCTGCCCTCCTTCAGGATCGCCATCTTGATGTCGAAGGAACCCGCGACCGCGAGCGCGGCCTGCGCTCCGGCGAGGAAGGCGCCCGTGACGTCCTGGCCGTCGGTGGCCAGCACGCGGGCGGCTCCCGCCAGGACGGCGGCCCCGCCCGCCCCGCCCTCGATCTCGGCCGCGGTACGCGGCGTCGGCAGCCCGCCCTCGACCTCGGGGCAGAAGGGCACCAGCCTGCCCTGCTCACGCCACTCGGCGAGCAGGGCGTCGGTGCTGGTCTTGGCGCCCCCGTCGTAACGCACGCGGCGGCCCATCAGGCAGGCGCTGACCAGGATTCGTTCCATTCCATCAATCGTATGCCCGGGCTCGCGGCATCAGCAGAACGGGGACCAGCGCGAGACCGACCTGAGTGCGCGGTAGCCTGTCCCGCGATGAACACCACCCTGGCGACCTGCGTGATCGTCGGCGCCCTGCTGCTGGCCCTGGTGAGCCTGATCGTCGCGATCCGTGACCGTGCGATGGGCATGGTCCTGCTGATCGGCTTCGCCGTACTCGAAGTGGCCGTGCTGGTGCAGGCGGGCGTGGCGATCTCCGCCGTGGTGGGCGGGCAGGGGCCGCAGGAGAAGGCGACGCTCTTCGGCTACCTCGCCGGCACCGCGCTCATCCCGCCCGCGGGCGTGTTCCTCGCGCTGGCCGAGCGCAGCAGGTGGGGCTCGGCGATCCTGGTCGTCACCGGGTTCGCGATCGCGGTGATGACCGGACGGCTGCTGCAGATCTGGCAGGGCGTCGCATGAACGACCGCGTCGGCATCGCGACCGGCCCGGGGCGGGCGCTGCTGGCCCTCTACGGGTTGTTCGCGCTGGCCGCGGGGTCGCGGGCGGCCGTGCAGATCCTCACCAAGTTCGGCGAGGCGCCGCTGGCGTACTCGCTGTCTGCCTTCGCCGCAGCCGTCTACATCCTGCTGACCGTGGCCCTCGCCCGCGGCGCGCGCCGCCTGGCGCTCTGGGCGCTCGGCATCGAGCTGGCGGGCGTCCTGGTCATCGGAACGGCCAGCCTGCTCGCGCCCTCCGCCTTCCCGCACGACACGGTCTGGTCCGGCTACGGCAAGGGCTACCTCTTCATTCCCCTCGTGCTCCCGCTCGTCGGTCTCTACTGGTTGCTGCGCAGGCGTTAACGCCGCGTGCTGATGGGCAGTTCACGCTTCCATGAGCACCATCGAACATTCAGTTGACGTCAAGGTCCCCGTCCCCGTCGCATACAACCAGTGGACGCAGTTCGAGAGCTTCCCCGAATTCATGGAGGGAGTGGAGTCGGTCAAACAGCTGACCGACACACGCACCCAGTGGCTGGTCGACATCGCAGGAGTCACCAGGGAGTTCGAGGCCGAGATCACCGAGCAGCACCCGGATGAGCGGGTCGCGTGGCGCTCGGTCGACAAGCCGCACCAGGCCGGTGTGGTCACCTTCCACCGGCTCGACGACACCACCACCAGGGTCACGCTCCAGATGGAGTACGACCCCGAGGGCTTCGTCGAGACCGTCGGCGACTGGCTGCAGATCGTGCGGGCGCGAGTGCGCGGCGACCTGGACCGGTTCAAGGACTACATCGAGTCCCGTGGCGGCGAGAGCGGCGCGTGGCGCGGCGACGTGCCGGGCAGGCACCAGCCCGGCTCCGGTTCGGGCGCCGCGTACGGCGAGCCGGAGCCGCCCCGCACGGTCGGCGACGACTACCCGCCGGAGGTTCCGCTTCCCCCGCCCGGCCCCGGCCCCGTCCCTCCCGCCGGGCGCCGTCTCGGCGAGGAGCCGCCGCCCGCCCCCGGTCCGATCGTCTAGCCGCTCGCGTACGGCATCCCGTTCGGACGGCATCCCGTTCGCACAGGATCGCTCGTCGTAAGGCATCTCCTCTCGCAGGGGATCGCCTGCCGTAAGGGATCGCTTTTCGTACGGCATCGCGTTGTCGGGCGGGTGCGTGGTCGTCGCGCACAAGGGCCCCCGTGGCGTCGCCACGTGACCCGTGGACACGCGGATGCCGGACGGGCCGGGCCTCGATCGGCCGGTCTCACGAAGAGCAGGTCTCCTCAGCCCCCATCCCACCCCGGGATGGGGGCTCTCTTCTGCCCGGCGAAGCTCCTGTGCGGGCCGGGCGCACCTTCGCGAAACGCACCCGCACGCGGGGCAGACCTCTTGAGACGCCGGCCGCATGCCCGGGGCGACCTCCTGTAGACGTCGGCCGCATGCCGGAAGGGGTCCGTTTCGTGGTGCGGGGGACGGGTGTCGGTCGCGTGCCGAGAGGGTGGACGGCGTGCGAACATCCGCCTCAGGGTGGGGTTTCTCTCATGATTCAGGAATAAACGGCTGTTTCAGTCCTGTTAGGCTGATGACTCATCAAGTCATCCCATGATTCAACGACTGGAGGAATCGGTCCGGCATGAGCGTGCTCACCCAAGAGTCCAGAGGCGGCAGAACCGGCTCGTTGGCCTGGCTCCTCGTGCTGGGAATCGTCCTCGCGGCGCTCAACCTCCGCACCGCCGTCACCAGCGTCGGCCCCCTGCTCGACCAGCTCGCCGCAGGTCTGGGCATGTCGAGTGTCGGCACGGGGCTCCTCACCACCCTACCCGTGCTCGCCTTCGCGACGGTCGGCGCGATCACTCCGTCGCTCTCCCGCAAGATCGGCGAGCACCGCCTCCTGCTGCTGGCGCTGATCACGCTCGGCATCGGCCTGGTGGTCAGGGCGTCGGTCGCCTCCGCGCCGGTGTTCCTGGTGAGCAGCGCGGTCGCGCTGTCCGGCGGCGCGGTCGGCAACGTGCTCATCCCGACCCTGATCAAGCGTCACTTCCCCGCCCGCGCGGGGGTCATGACCACCGTCTACACCACCGCGCTCGCGGTGGGCACCATGCTCGCCGCCTCCGCCACCGTCCCGATCGAGCGCGCCACCGACGGCAACTGGCATGTCGCGCTCGGCGTGTGGGCGGCTCTAGCGGTTGTCGCCGCCATTCCGTGGCTTGCGCTGTTGCGCAGTGAGCCGGAGCGGGACAACAGCAGGTCGGAGGCGACTCCCGGCCGCCTCGTGCGCAGCAAGCTGGCGTGGGCGGTGGCCGTGTACTTCGGCACCCAGTCGATGATCGCCTACATCATGTTCGGCTGGCTCGCCAAGATCCTCACCGACGGCGGCTACACCACGAGCCAGGCCGGGATGATCCTGGGCGTCTTCACCGCGCTCAGCATCCCCGTCTCGCTGGTGCTGCCCTCGCTGGCCACGCGGTTCCGCGACCAGCGGCCCGTCGTCGCGGGTCTCGTGGGCTTCTACGTGGTCGGCTTCCTCGGCCTGTGGTTCGCGCCCTCGTCGACCGCCTGGGTGTGGGTGCTGTTCGTCGGCATCGGCATGGGCTCGTTCCCGCTGGCGCTGACCATGCTCGCGCTGCGCACCCGCACCGCCGCCGCGACCGCGGCGCTGTCGGCCTTCGGGCAGAGTGTCGGGTACCTGATCGCAGGCGCGGGCCCGCTCCTGGTGGGCGTGTTGTACGAGGCCACCGGCGGGTGGCAGGTGCCGTACCTGATGATGCTCGTGGTCGTCGGCGTCCAGCTGCTCACCGGCTGGTACGCCGGAGGCAACCGCTTCCTCGAGGACGAGGGCGCCGGCCGCCCCGCGCGGGTCGAGCAGGACAGGGCTGACAAGATAGCGGCGTGAGATCCACTGTTGTCACTTTCCCAGAAGGCCAGGTCAGCGGGTATTCGGAGATCGTCGGGTCCGTGCCGACGGGGGTACGGCACGGCCTCGTCACCGCTCTGACGCCCTTCCACCCGCTCGACCACACCTGGCCCGACCAGCCCGCCGATCTGGGCACGATCGGCGGGCTTCCTGTCGTCGACTGCGTGACGGGCGCCATGTCGGCCGACGGCGAGGTCCTCCTCGGCGAGGACATCCCCGTACGGCGGGGCGCCGAGGGCTGGGAGTGGCTGGTCGTGCACGTGACGGACACACCGATCGAGGTCGGGACCCAGGTCGAGCTCGCGGTCGACGCCGCGTACCGTCAGTCGCTGTCGGCCGGGCACACCGCCTGCCATCTGGCCGCGCTCGCACTCAACGCCGCGCTGGCGGGGCACTGGCGCAAGGAGTCCAGGCTCGACGCCCTCGGGCACCCCGACTTCGACCAGAGCGCGATCACCTCCTCCCGGATCACGCCGAACGGCAGCCTGGACGAGTACCGGCTCGGCAAGTCGCTGCGCAAGAAGGGCTTCTCCGCCGAGGGGCTCGACCTCGACGAGGTCGCCGGCCGGGCCAACGACACCCTCAAGACGTGGGTCGGCGCCGACGCGCCGGTCTGGATCGACGTGCCGGGTCCTGGGCTCACTGCCCGGCGCACCTGGCACTGCGCGCTGCCCGAGGGTGAGGTCTCCATCCCGTGCGGTGGCACGCACGTGGAGCGCACCTCACGGCTGGGTTCGGTGACCGTGGCGCTCTCGCTGTCGGAGGACGGGAGCGCGCTCACGATGCGCACGACCGTCGCCCCTGGGGGCTGACGTCAGGGCGGGGGCCGGAGTCCCGCTGGAGTGGCGTGATGGACGGGCGCCCGCCGGTGACCGCGGTGGGCTCTCGGGTGCCTGCCGTACCAAATAGCGGTATACCATTAAATTCCATGACGACCGAGCTGCTGCTGCGCAACGCCAACCTCTGGGGCAAGGGCCCCGCCGACGTGCTGATCAGGGACGGGCGCATCGCCGGGACAGGGGCAGGGCTCCCGGGCGCGGCACACGTCGAGGACCTGGGCGGCAAGCTCGTCATCCCCGGCCTCATCGACGGCCACGCCCACATCGACAAGACGCTGTGGGGCGGCCCCTGGGCGCCCCACAGCTCCGCGCCAGGCCTCATGGGCAAGATCCGCGGCGGTCAGGAGCGCCGCCCCGAGCTCGGCATCCCCAGCGCCGACTACATCTCCGCCCTCCTGGAGAACATGATCACGCTCGGCACCACGCACGTCCGCACGCACGTGGACGTCGACACCGTCATGGGCCTCGACGCCGTTGACGCCGTCCGGGAGGCGTTCGAGCGCCACGAAGGCCGCATCACCGGGCAGCTCGTCGCCTTCCCCCAGGCCGGCCTGCTCATCGCGCCGGGCACCGACCGGCTCCTGGAGGAGGCGCTCATGCAGGGCGTCGACCTGATCGGCGGCCTCGACCCCGCCGGGCTCGAGGACGACGCGATCAAGCACCTGGACCTCGTGTTCGGGCTCGCCGACAAGTACGGCGTCGGCGTCGACATCCACCTGCACGACCGTGGCTCCCTCGGCGAATGGCAGTACCGCCTCATCATCGAGCGCACGAAGGCGCTCGGGCTCAATGGCAAGGTGACCGTCAGCCACGGGTTCGCGCTCAGCGACGCGGCGCCCGCCGTACGGGCCGAACTGCTCGACGGGCTCGCCGCGGCGGGGATCTCCATCGCCTCCATCGCGCCGCCTGGGCGCGCGATGCCGCTGAAGGAGCTGGCGGCGGCGGGCGTGGCGATGACGCTGGGCAACGACGGCGTGCGCGACCTGTGGAGCCCGTTCGGCACGGGCTGCATGCTCGACCGCGCGCTGCTGCAGGCCCAGCAGACCGGGCCGCTCGACGAGGACATCGAGCTGGCCCTCGACGCGGCGACGTACGGCGGCGCGCGCGTCACCGGGCTCGCCGGCTACGGCCTCGGCGTGGGCGACCTCGCCGACCTGGTGGTGGTCGACGCCCGCAACGCCGCCGAGGCGGTCTGCGTCCGGCCTGTCAGGTCGCTGGTGCTGAAGGCCGGCCGCGTCGTCGCCCGCGACGGCTCCCTCGTCTGACGGCGACGACCGCCGTACCCGCGAGTGGCCGCCTGGATCGTGCACCTGGCCGACCCTGCCGTCACCTGGATCGGCCAGGTCCTCACCGTCGACGGGGGCCTGGAACTCACCTGAGGTTCGCGCCGTGACGGGCCACGGCACCAAGCCCGGCCGCGCCGGGTGTCAGCTTATGTTGACAAGCACCCGCTTGTCAGCTCATGCTGACACCTATGAACGTCACCGAACTGGCCGAGGCGGCCGGAGACACGGACCCCGGCGCGGGGCTCGCCGCGGTGGCGGCGCTTCGCGGCCTGCTGGAGGAGCTGGAGGCCGTCCACGTCACCAACGCGCGGGCACAGGGCTGGTCGTGGGAGCAGATCGCCGACGCGCTGGGCGTCAGGCGGCAGTCCGCGCACCGCAAGCACGCCCGCAGGATCGGGAGGTAACCGTGTTCGCCAGATTCACCGACCCCGCCCGCCGCGCCGTCATGCGCGCGGGACTGCTGTCCATGGACGCGGGCCGTACCACGCTCGCCCCCGACATCCTGCTGCTCGGCCTCGCAGAGGAGCATCCACTGCCCCACCTGCCCGACCCCGAGGCGCTCCGCCCCCACCTCGACACCGGCCGCACCCGCGAGCTGCTCGCCGCGATCGGCATCGACGTCGACGAGGTACGGCGGCGCACCCGCCACGGCGTCGACGACCCAGCGCTCTGGCGCCTGGGCCGCTCCCGCGTCAACCCGCTGCGCGTCACGCTGTCGGGCCCGCTCGGCGTGCTCCCGCTGGAGACGCACGCGCGCAAGGCCGTCGAGGTGGCGATGTGGAAGCCCGGTCCTGTGACGGGGGAGCGGCTGCTGTGGGGGCTGCTGGCCGACGGGGCCAACGGCATGGCCCGCCTCCTGCACCGCTCCGGCGCCGACCTGCGCGCCCTGGTGCGGGTCGCGGGCATCCCCGTCCACCGGTCCCGCCGTACGGCTTAGCTCCTCCCTGGTCCCGGTCCCCGCGGACACGGGCGGGGACCGGGCAGGGCGGCGCTCAGGAGGGCGGGGTGAGGTGGCCGATCTTGTCGGGGTTGGCCATGAGGTAGATCGTGTCGACCTTCCCGTCCGAGATCACCAGTGACATCACCGTGACCACCCGGCCCGCGGCGACGCCCACCACGGCCGGCGCGCCGTTCATCTCGGTGACCACGGTCTCGAGGCCCGCGTACTCCTCCACCCCGATCGACGCCATGAACTTCTCGATCCCCGCCGCCGTGGTGACCGCGGTGAGGAAGCGGACCACGTTCTCCTGGCCCGCCAGGACCCTCAGCGGCGAGCGAGCCTTGCCGCCGCCGTCGCTGACCAGCGTGACCTCCTGCGACAGCAGCGCGATCAGCGCTTCGAGGTCGCCGCCTGTCGAGGCGTCGATGAACCGCTCGGTGATGTCCCGCCGCCGCGCCCTGTCGGTGTCGAACCTGGGCCGCTTGTCGTTCACGTGGTCGCGGGCGCGCTTGGCCAGCTGCCTGGTGGCCGCCTCGCTCCTGCCGACCACCTCGGCGATCTCGGAGAACGGCAGGTCGAACGCTTCGCGCAACACGAACACCGCCCGTTCGAGCGGCGACAGCGTCTCCATCACCACCAGCAGCGCCAACTCGACGGTGTCGGTCAGTTCGGCGCGCTCGGCCGCGTCCGGCGTGGTGCCGATCGGCTCGGGCAGCCAGGGCCCGACGTACGACTCGCGCCGCGACCGCGCCCACCGGAGCCGGTCGATGGCCAGGCGCGAGGTGACGCGGATCAGGTACGCCTTGGCGTCCTCGACCGTCGCGTGGTCCACCCCCGCCCATCGCAGCCACGACTCCTGGACCACGTCCTCGGCGTCGGCGACGCTGCCCAGGATCCTGTAGGCCACTCCGGTGAGGAGCCTCCGATGCTCTTCGAAAATCTCCGTCGACATGGACAGAGCGTTGCACAGTCACTGATTCGTGGTGAGCGGCGGATTCGGCTACACTAACCAACGTCGCAAGGGGCTATAGCGCAGTTGGTAGCGCACCTCCATGGCATGGAGGGGGTCAGGAGTTCGAGTCTCCTTAGCTCCACCCAAGACGTGTTACTCGAACACCCTCTTCGAGGGCGGAAGCGAGTGGCGCGGAAGTTTGAGAGACGGCGGTGTCCTTTGGGGGCATCGCCGTTTTTGCGTTGGACGTGCAGGAGCGGGGCGAAGGGTTCCGTGGGATCGTCGGCGCTGACATCGGGCGTTAGGTCGGTGTCGTCGGCGTCGATGTAGAGGCGTGTGAAGAACGCCTGGTTGAGCAGGCGGCGGGCGGTCTCGTCGGCGGTGCCGTACAGCTCGTGAGGGTTGCTCAGGAGGTCCAGCACGGTCGTGAGGGGTGAGGTTGGGGTGTTCGCTGCGGGAGAGTCGGGCTTCGAGGCTGGCTGAGATAGTTATGGTGCTTGCGGGCGCATGCCCGCCCCGTGCAGTCATCAGGCCAGCGCCAGGCACAACAGGAACGGCATAGGGATGAGCACGGCCGCGCTGAGCCATGCCGCTAGCCGCCGTCCGCGCCAGAGCGGGAGGGCCACGTTGGTCACGACCACCGCTGTCAATGTGAACAGGCCGGTCACCACCAGGAGAATCATGATGATCGGGGCGTGGTCTAAGGTGTGGTAATCGCAGTTGGTGAGACCGGGGTTGGCAAGGTCTTTCACGCTTTTGCAGTCCATCGGCATGTACTCGGTCAGTAGCCACCACGCCAGATAGAGCGGCACGATCGCAGGTACACCGAGTCCGAGGTTCACCACAGCGGGCACCCAGAGGTCACCCCATACTCGGACCTTGCGACCGGCATGTGTATCAGTCCTGTACGCGCCCATCGTCACGCTCTCCCGCTCGTGCTCCTGCTCGCCCGCGGCTTTTCTCGCGCATTTGAGCCTCTACCGTGCCACAAACGGCGACAGGACTTGCCCCACAACACCGTCGCAAAGGTCGCGTAGGGTCTGGTCAAGCCACGCCTCTTGGCCCCGGGATCGGCGGGGCCTCCACCTTCGGGAGATCGCCGGCACTCAGGTGTGCCGCTTTTGCGGAGAATATCTTGATGAAGTAGCGTGACCTGCGTGACTGCCGGGTCGGCCTTGGGCCACGCACCAGAGAGCAGCCCGGCTGACGCTTGATCGCCGGGCGGGCCCGCGGCCCGCCGTCCTCTTCTCCATTCAGTACGGCACAGCAGGAACCACCAATGGAGAAGAATGGATTTCAACAAGCAGGTCATCGACGAGTTCCGCGCCAACAACGGCCAAGTCGGTGGCTATTTCGAGGGAGCGAGGCTGCTCCTGCTCACCACTACCGGCGCCCGCTCGGGCAAGCCACACACGACCCCGCTCGCCTACCTGCCCGACGGCGTCGAGCGCATGCTGGTCATCGCCTCCGCCGGGGGAGCGCCGAACCACCCGGCCTGGTACCACAATCTGAAGTCCAACCCGCGCGCCACCGTGGAGACCGGCGTCCTCATCTTCGATGTCGAGGCGGAGGTCCTGGAGGGCACCGAGCGTGACGCGGCGTTCGCCCGCGCGGTGGAAGGCGACCCTGGCTGGGCCGACTACCAGGCCAAGACGACGCGCACCATCCCGGTCGTCGCACTTCGCGTGACTGGTCCGCCCCGGGATAGCGCACCGTCGGGCGGTGCGTACCTCAAGCTGGTGCACGACGGCTTCCGCCGAGAACTCGCGCTGATCCGCAAGGAGCTGTCCGATTCAGGACGGCCAGGGCTGGGCGTGCAGCTGAGGATCAACTGCTTGACCGTCTGCCAGGGGCTGCACCATCACCACACGGGTGAGGACACCATGATGTTCCCCGGCCTGGCCGAGCAGCATCCCTCGCTCGCTCCGACCTTGGAGCGGCTGGCCAAGGAGCACGAGCGCATCACCGTACTCCTGGAAGAGCTGAAGCAGGCCCTTTCCGGTGAGGATCCGCTGAAGGTACGGGCCGAGATCGAACGGCTCGTCGATGAGCTCGAAGCGCACCTGGCGTATGAGGAGGAGCAACTGATCCCGATTCTCGACCTGGCCTGAAGTCCGAGAAGTTGGGAAACGATCTCGGACCAGCCGGGAAGCGATCTTCTTTGCCCCTCTGAATACACAGCTCAGCCATCCTCGTGAACACCCCACCCAGGTCAAAGGCCGCTTCTGAGTGATCAGAGGCGGCCTTTTCCGTGCTCGGGTGGGCCGGGATGGCCACGGCTCCGCCGCGCCGCCTTCGGCTCGCCCCTGGCGTGGGAGCGAGGCCGCCGACGGCATGGTCGGAGCCGTGTCAAAGCCGGTCGGAGCTCAGTCGGACGTCCTGGACGTGCCGCCGGCGGTCGTGGTCGGCTGCAGGCGGGAGGAGGTGAAGAGCGGAGCGCCCCAGGGAAGGTTGTCCGTCGGCCACAGCTCACGCTGCTGCTTCTTGACCATCATCTCGGCTCTGCCGCCCACGGGGCAGCGGAAGCCGTGCGGAGGCAGGGTCAGCGAGATCAGGTAGTTGTCGATCGGCACCGTGCTGCACTCGTCCTTGCCGTAGATGCGGTGACCCCAGCCCTCGTAGGTGATCAGGCGCGCCTTGGGGCCAAGCTGACGGGCCACGTTGGCGGACCAGGAGTACGGGGTGGACGGGTCGTGCAAGGAGTTGCCCAGCAGGATCGGAGCACTGCCCGTGTAGCGCAGCCGGTGCTGCGGGTTGGTGGTGGGGTGGTCGAGGCAGACGGGCAGGTCCTCGATCGGCATCGGGTTGTGGCGCATGTCCGGGGCGCGGCGGTTGGAGCTGCGCAGCAGCCAGGCGTATTCCTTGTAGTTGCGCACCCGCAGGGTGTAGTCCTGGCAGAGGACCGCGGTGGGCAGCTGGGCGACTTCCCCTGAAACGGGCTGCCGGCCGGGTAGCGGGGGCACCCACGACGGCGGCTCACCGCCGTCCAGGGCGCGAAGCATCTCGCTCAGCAGCTGCCAGGCAGGCCCTTCGGTGCCCAGCACGCCCTGCCACAGGACCTGGATCTCGGTCATCGGGCGGTCCGTGACGCCCGGGTAGTACAGCCGGCCGCTGCGCGCCTTGGCCAGGATTCTCTCCCACACGGCCCGGACGTCCTTGCCATGCAGGGCGCAGCCGGGCTCCTGGTCGCACCAGCCGACGAACTGGTCGAAGGCGTCCTCGACGGCTGAGGCCTCGCTGTCGAGGAAGGCCTTGACGCCAAGGCTGTGGTCCATGTTGCTGTCCAGGGCCATGGCCCGGATCCGGTTCGGGAACAGCTCGGCGTACATCTGGCCGATCAGCGTCCCGTACGAGATCCCGTAGTAGGTGAGCTTCTCCTCGCCCAGCGCGGCGCGCAGGGCGTCCATGTCGCGTGCGACGTTGGCCGAGTCGACGTGGTCGTACAGCGGGCCGGTACGGGCCCGGCAATCCGCACGCAGCTTCTTGGCGTAGGCGGTCCAGCGGACGAAGTCGGCCTGGCTTTTCATGACGGCGTACGGCATCTGGTTGTACACCGACGCCGAGCAGATCACCGGGTGGCTGCGGCCCACACCCCGAGGGTCGAAGCCGACGATGTCGAACCGCTTCCGCAGTTCCTCGGTGAAGAAGTCCGGAGCGCCGAAGACGGCCTCCACGCCCGACCCGCCAGGACCGCCCGGGTTGATCACCAGGGATCCGACGCGGGCCGCGGGGTCGGTGGCCTTGCGGCGGGCGATGGCCAGGTCGATGGTGAGTCCGTTCGGACGGGACCAGTCAATCGGCACCGCCAGCTTGCCACACTCGGCGGACGGCTCTTCCTGGCACGGAGTCCAGGCGATGCGGCCCTTCGCGGGGGCCGGGGTTGCAGAGGTCGCCGGAGTCGCGGATGCTGTCGGAGTCGGCGATGCCGTCGGAGTTGACGATGCCGTCGGGGTTCCCGAAGCGGTCGGAGTCGCCGTGGCTCCGTCTCCAGGGACCGCCGCGACCGCCGACGATATCGGTAACAGCGTTGCCATTGCCACGAAAGCGGCGGCAAGCAGAGAAGACCTTCTTCGCACAGTGCTCCAATCGTCGATCGGCCGACCGGCCCGCTCATGCGGCCCCCGGTCGGCCCTGATCACCTCGGTCGACAGCCGCGACGGCGCAGAAGCCGGCGGCGGCGAACGCGGCCCCCGTCTTGACCGCGACAAATCGACGGCAGCACGTTACAGCAGCAGCATCCAGAAGATCCTGACAATGGCGGTTAAGATCGCAGTTGCCAGTCCATGTACGGATTCACGACGTCAGCTGACCTGCGAATCCCCCGAGGACCCCCGTCGGCGATCGGTCCCCCTGGCATGAACGCACCCGAGACCCAGACGGATCTGGCCGAAGGTAGCGCAGCCCGCCCGGACCGCCGCCCCCTTGCCGACGGTGTCGAGCCTGATGACGGCCACGCCGTGCACGGCGCGACAGGTCGCGGGCCGGCTCCCACGTGCCGTCCGTGGTGTTCGTGATGGCGCTGTGGGCGACGAACGGCACCCCCTCCACGGTCGAGGTCATGGACGCCGCCGCGAGCGGGCCATCAGCGAGACGCCCGGCAGCCACGAGACGGGCAGGTACCGCTCGGCCGTCACGACGGCGGTCAGCGCCAGGTTCACGGGGCCGGGCAGTTCCTCCAGGTCGCAGCCGGTCGCGTTGCGCCTGCGGAAGGCCGCGACGGGCCGCAGCAGGACGTTCCAGCTCCACAGCCGCTCGATCTCCAGCCCTGCGCCCCGGATCACCTCGGCGAGGTTCTCGCGGGTGTAGCGGCGGTGGTGGCCAAGGGCGACGTCGTGCGCCGACCACAGGCGCATGTCGCACGGCACGGCGACGAACGCGGTGCCGCCGGGCTTCAGCACCCTCGCGATCTCGGCAGCCGCGGCCCGGTCGTCGTCGATGTGCTCCAGCACGTCCAGCGCCGTCACCAGGTCGAACTCGGCGTCGCCCATGGGGAGCGCGCGAAGGTCGGCCTTGACGGCGTCGAGCCCGCGTTCCCTGGCGTAGGCGACGGCGGTGTCGGACTGGTCGGCTGCGAGTGCGTGCCAGCCGTACCGCTGGAAGACCCTGGTGTTGCCGCCGCCCGCGGCGCCGACGTCGAGCGCGCGGCCAGGACGCCCGATCCTGCGCAGCTCGCGCGCGAGGATGGCCCGCCGCTCCCTGTACCACCAGTGACGGTCCTCCAACTCGACCGCGCGCCTGATCTCGGCGGCTTCCATTGCTCTCCTCAGGTGCGGCGACACACGCGATTCCAGGCAGCATCCTGGCGGCTGGGCGGCGCGCGATCCAAAGTGAGTGGCAAGTAGTCACGAATCTTGACTATAGTTTGGAGCTCAAGGACTTATCGGGAGGAGAGCGAGATGTTCGTCGAACTGACCCGTTTCACCGCGACACGCGCCGCCGAGCTGCTGGCCGCGCGGCCGCAGATGGTCGCCGACTTCGCGGCCGACCGCGCCGGCTTCCTCGGCGCCAGGCTGGTACGACTGGCCGACGACCAGTGGCTGGACATCGTCGACTGGCGCTCGGCCGACGACTTCGCCGCCTCGCGCGCCAAGGGCCCCAACCTGCCGGGCATCGCCGCCTTCTTCGCCGCGATCGACGCGCTGGTCAGCGACGAGCAGGGCGAGGCTCAGACCCTGGACAGCGTCCGCAGGCCCTGAAGCAGCAGCGCCCGCTCCGCCTCCGCCAGCATCCCGTACGGCACCGCCGCCCGCAGGTTGGTGTCCCGCTCGACCGCCTCCCACAAGGGTCCCTCGTACAGCGAGGCGACCTCCTGGGCGGTGAGCCCGGCCGCCTGCCAAGCGGCGGCGTGCGCGTCGGCCCGGTGGTAGCGGAACGCGGCGACCCTGTTGAACAGCACCACCCCGGGCGAGACCCCCTCAGGCTCGTACGGCGGAGCCATCAGCTCCAGCGCCCCGCCCGGCACCCGCGAGGCCCCGTCCAGCAGCCTGCCGAGCAGCGCGGCCAGCTCGGACGCGAGCGCTTCGTGCCCGGCCCACAGCTTGGCCGTCGCCCGCCCGTGCAGGTCGTAGAGCCCCTCGATGAAGGCCAGCGTGGCCGGCGTGGCGTGCAGCCCGCCGTGCTCGTCCTCGCGCAGGGCTCCTTGAAGGAGCTGCGCCGCCACCTCGTCGGCCCGCTCCTCGGCCGTGCCGTACCGGTAGACGATCGCCAGGCCCGCACGGGTGAGGGGCCGCAGCGGCAGCACGTAGCGCTGGTCGATCAGGAAGCCGACGCGCAGTCCCGACCGCCGCACGTACTCCACTCCGGTCTGCCGGTCGGCGGCGTGGACGTCGATGTGCACGGCGTCGATCAGGGGCGCGATCGCCGCCGCATAGTCCGCAAGCTCCTGCATGGTGGGTCATTATGGTGATCTGTTCGGATGGACGGAAATCACTACGATGGTCGGCCATGATGACAGCCGCGGTAAGCGCCTTACTTCTGATCGCCGCTCCTGACCCCGTCGTCGCGCTCAAGCAGCAGTTCGTCCCCGGCCACGGGGTGACGTTCACCGAGCGCGCCAAGACGATGATCGACGGCGATCCTTTCAGCAGCAGCAAGCGCAGGGGCGTCGTGCAGTTCGACCGCTCCGGAGTCGTCTCCTACGACGTCAAAGCCAGGTCGGGACTGGCCAAGGGAGCCGTCCGCACGATCGCCGTGGGTGAGGCCACCTACCAGCGGGGCGGGGTGATCGGCAAGAAGTGGGTCAGGTCGCCCAGCAAGCCGGGCGCGCGGACCCCCTTCTTCAGCCCGATCCTCGTCCTCGACCCCTCCGCCATGAAGGCCATGCTCGCGACCAAGGGCATGATCACCGGGAGCGCCCTCTACGAGGCCTCGCCCTCCTTCCGCGCCACGGTGCAGAGCGCGAAGGAGGCCCCCTCCTCCATCTTCTGGAAGCTGTCCACCGACCCCGAAGGACGGCCCGCCAAGCTGGTGACCTGGTGGACCGAGCCGCCGGGCGCGCTCGGCAGCGTCTCCAAGAAGAGCACGCTCCGCTTCACCTCCTGGGGCGTCCCCGTGAACATCACGGCTCCGCCTTCCTCCTGACGGAGTACGCGGACCGTCAACTCCTGGAGGATGCCGCACCGGCGGCCGACGGGCGATCGTGGGGGCACATCCGACGAAGGAGACCCAAATGACCACGCGCCCTTTCAGGTTCGGCGCCGTCGCGGGCTACGCGCCCAGTGGTGGAGCATGGACGGGGCTCGCCCGCCGCGCGGAGCAGCTCGGCTACGACACCCTGCTGATCCCTGACACGTTGGGCACGTTCGCGCCGTTCCCCGCGCTGGCCGCCGCTGCCGCCGTCACGACCGGCCTGCGCCTCGGCACCTACGTACTCAGCGCGCCCAACCGCACGCCCGGCCAGGTGGCGTGGGAGGCGCGCGCCCTTCAGAGCCTGTCGGACGGCCGCTTCGAGCTGGGCCTCGGCGCTGGCCGCCCCGGCGCCGAGGCCGACACCGACAAACTCGGCGTCCCGTACGGCACGCCCGCCGAGCGCGTCGCCCGCCTCACGGAGACCATCGACGCGGCGGGCGAGATGCCGATCCTCATCGCCGCCGCGGGACCCCGCCTGCTCCGCCTGGCCGCGCGCAGGGCCGACACCATCGCCCTCGCCGTGCCCGCGCAGTCCACCGAGGAGCAGCTCGCCGCCAAGCTCGACGAACTGTACGAGCTGGCGGGCGACCGCTTCCCGAAGCTGGAGCTCAACCTCAACCTGGCGGCCATCGGCGAGGACCTGCCGCCGTGGCTCAGGCAACAGGTCGGCGGCGAGCCGCACGGCGTGGGATTCCTGAAGGGGTCGGTCGAGGAGATGGCAGAGACGCTGCAGAAGCGAAGGGAGCGCCTCGGCATCTCCTACATCTCCATCAACGCCTACTACCTGGAGGCGTTCGCGCCGGTGGTGGAGCGGCTCTCCGGTACCTGACACAAGATGGCAGGTATGAGGGGGACGATGGATCCATGACCGCACAAGGAACCTTTGACATCTTCGGCTGGACCCCCCAGGAGCCCTACGACGTCGCCGACGGGGTGTCACTCGCCTTCGTCACCCTCGGCAAGACCTTCGAGGGCGACCTGAAGGGATCGAGCACCGTCACCATGATCATCTCGTCGTCGGAGCGTGAGGAGTCCAAGTCGTACGTGGCGATGGAACGGGTCTCGGGCGCGATCGGCGATCGCTCCGGCACGTTCGTGCTGCAGCACAACGCGGTCAGCGACGAGGGCGAGGACTCGCTTGCCTGCACGGTCGTGCCGGGCTCCGGCACCGACGGGCTGAAGGGGCTGCGAGGCGAGCTGCAAATCCTCATCGCGCCCGACGGCGGCCACTCCTACGTCTTCGACTACCGGCTGCCCTGACGCGCTCACCGCGCCAGGGCCACGACGGCGGCGATGAGCTCGGGGCCGTCGAGCAGCGACCTGTCGTTGTGTCCCGCCCCCTCGACCTCGACCAGCGTGACCGGTCCTCCGGCGGAGGCGGCCACCGTACGGCTCAGCGCGGGCGGGACGATCGTGTCGCGGGAGCCGTACACGACCGTGGTGGGCACCCGCACCGAGGCGAGCGGGCCCGCGACGGGGAGGCGGTCGCGCAGCAGCAGGCCGACGGGCAGGAACGGGTAGTTGTGGCGGCCCGCCGCGGCCAGATCGGTGAAAGGGGAGCGCAGCAGCAGGCCCATGGGCGGCTGCCGGACCGCCAGCGCGGTGGCGACGGCGGCGCCCAGGCTCTCGCCGAAGTAGATGACCGGCCCCTTCACCAGGGCGCGCGCGGCGAGGGCGTCGCGCAGCAGGCCGTCCTCCGAGGGGGAACCCGGATTGCCGCCGTAGCCGCGGTAGTCCATGAGCAGCACGTCGAACCCCTCGCGGGCCAGGGCGGCGGCCAGCGGCGCGCGATGCAGGCGGTTGCCCGCGTTGCCGCCCGTCACCAGGACGGTCACCCCTCGGCGCCCGCCCGTGACGTGCCAGGCCGTCAGTGTGAGGCCGTCCGAGGTGGTGAACGTGACGTCGTGGGCGCCCGGCAGGACCGAGCCCGCCGACGGCACGAGGCTGGAGTCGGGCAGGTAGATCAGGCGGCGCTGGAACACCCACAACAGGGCCAGCGCCACCGCGCCGACCGCCAGGACGGCGAGCACGGCCTTGATCACGTCAGGCCCTCGCCCGGTGCGCGCACGCTCACACTGTCCGATCCTGGTCGCCGCGCGTCCGTCAGTAAAGGGCGGGCGCGCGGACCTGCAGGGGCAGTCAGCAGAGGGCCGGCGCGCGGGCCTACGGGTGCGGTCATCGAAGGGCCGGCACGCGGGCGTACTGGCGCGGTCATCGAAGATCCAGAGCGCGGGCGTACAGGCGCAGGAAGACGCGCTGGACCAGGGGGACGAGCGGGCCGCCGAGCCGGGTGAGCAGGCTTCCTGGACGGCTGAACACGGTGATCGTGACCTTGGCCCTGCCGTCCGGCAGGCGCTCCACGAGGAAGCTCTCCTCGCCGCTCTCGGGGTGACCGGGCAGCGTGCCGTAGGCCCAGCCGACCCTGTCGGCCTCCTCGACCACCCAGACCACCCGGCAGGGGGCGTCCAGTACGGCCAGCCGTACGGTGATCTCCACACCCGGCGCCGCCCTCGGCGCCGAGACGCGCGGGCGCAGGCCGACGCGGCGCTGCGCCTGCCAGGTCATCAGCGCCTGCGCCGCCTCCTCGAAGGAGGCCCTGAGCACCCGGGAGTGACGCAGGTGGTGGTAACCGCCGGGCAGCTCGCCGGTCAGCGTCGCGCCGACGTCGGGATAGGTGTAGTCCATCGAAGCCTCACAGGGGATCGAGCCGCCGCAGCGCGGCGACGGCGCAGAGGGCGAAACCGAAGGCGTTGCCGACGCCGTGCGTGGCGATCATCGTCTCCAGCGATGGGTGCGGCAGCCCCGTCGCCTGGCCGACCGCCCACGCCATGGCCAGCGCCATGGTGACGGCGAGCACGGCTCCCGACAGCAGGAAGACGCCGCGGAAGCGCCGCCAGGCCAGCCAGCCGACCCACCACATGCCCGCCGTCAGCACCGAAGAACCGGCCAGTTCGGCCCAGTCGCCCACGAAGTAGCCGCCCAGGACGAGCAGCGTGCCCGCGGGAACGGTCAACGCCGCGACCGGCGACCGCGACTCCCGGCCGACCAGCCCGGCCACCAGCGCGGCGGCGAACCCCGCGAAGTGGAAGTGCGCGACTGTGAGGGCGAGCATCCGCGGGGTGTAGCCGAGCAGGTCGTAGCCGCCGCGCTCGGCGAGCAGCGCGACGGCGGCGACGGACGGGGTGGCCAGCGCGGTGGCGGCCGCGAGCCTGGCGGGGTCGAGGGCGCGCAGGCGGGGGAGCGCGTGAAAGGCCAGGTAGAGTGCGGCGACGCCGTACACGGCGGCGAGCGTCACGGCGACGGGGCCGCGTGGCAGCCAGAGCGACAGCGCGCCCGCCGCCGCGCCGATGAGGAACGGCCAGGGCCGCACGTCGAGCAGGCGCAGGCCGAGCGGGATGACGACCAGCATGCCGAGGGTCACGATGACGCCGACCAGGGGGGTCACGCGCGCCTCCTCCGTCGTTTGAACGTGTTCAAACACGACGATAGCCCAGCCCGGAGACGGGCGACCGGGCAGGTGGCCGCGAGGCAGGCCCGGCCTTCAGCGGTGGAGTCTCAGCGGGCGGCGCCGAAGGCGCGCCGGTAGGCCGAGGGGGAGGTGCGCATCGCGCGGCTGAAGTGGTGGCGGAAGGTGACGGGGCTCTCGAAGCCGACCGCCGCCCCGATCTCCTCCACCGGGGCGCCCGTCGACTCCAGCATCGGCAGGCTGGCCGCGACCCGCTGCGAGATCACCCAGCGCAGCGGCGAGGTGCCAGTCTGCGCCTTGAAGTGCCTGATGAACGTGCGCTCCGACAGGTGCGCCACCCTGGCCAGATCGGCCACGGTGATCGGGTCGGCCAGGTGCGCCATGGCCCACTCCATCGCCCTGGCCACCGCGTCGTCGTCCTCCACCGCCGTCACGGCCGCCTGGATGAATTGCGCCTGCCCGCCGTCCCGGTGCGGCGGGATGACCAGGCGGCGGGCGACCGCGTTGGCCACGTTCGCGCCATGGTCGTTGCGGACCAGGTGGATCAGCAGGTCGAGACCCGCCGCGCTGCCCGCGCTCGTCAGGATCCGGCCGCCGTCGACGTAGAGCACGTCAGGGGTGACGCGCACCGAGGGGAAGCGGAGCTGGAGCAGGTCGGCGTACTTCCAGTGGGTGGTCGCCTCCCTGCCGTCAAGCAGGCCCGCGGCGGCGAGTGCGAAGGCGCCCGAACAGATCGACACGATCCTGGCCCCTCGCGCGTGGGCGTCCCTCAGCGCTTCGACCAGCACGGCGGAGACCGGGCCCCGCACGTCCGCCACCCCCGGCACGATCACGGTGTCCGCCGCCGCCAGCACGTCGAGGCCGTGGCCGGCCCGCATGCTGAACCCGCCGACCACCCGCAGCGGGTCGCCGCTCTCCGCGCAGACCTTGAGGTCGTACCACGGCACCCGCAGCTCGGGCCTGGGCAGACCGAAGATCTCCACGACGCAGCCGAGCTCGAAGGGCGCCATGCCGTCGAAGGCCAGCGCGGCCACCGTGTGCAGCCGGGTGGGCAGCGGAACCAGCATGTCAGGATCGTATGCGTCCGGCGCCGGCCGCTTCGGTGCGGGGCGGCGTGCCGACCTGCGGGCGTGGCTGGCACGCTGAATGTCATGGACGACATGCTCAAGCACCTGACCTCAGCCTCGCGGTCAACGGTCGCGCTCGTGCGTGATCTGAGCGAGGAGGAGCTCGCCCTGCCCACGCCGTGCGCCGACTTCGACGTGCGCCGCCTTCTCGCGCACCTGGAATGGGTGGCGGAGATGTTCGAGTCGATGGCCGCCAAGGGGCCGAGGCCTGAGCAGGGCGAGTACACCGGCGACTTTCCCGAGCGGATGGGACGGGCGCTCGCCGCATGGTCAGAGCCGGAGGCGTGGGAGGGCGAGAGCTCGGTCGGCATGCCCATGGCCACGACCGCCCACCTGCTGCTCGTCGACCTGATCGTGCACGGCTGGGACCTGGCCGCCGCGACCGGCCGCCCCTACCAGCAGGACGAGCAGGCGGTGGAGAAGGCGCTGGCCTTCACCGAGCAGATGGCGCCGATGGGCAGGGCGAAAGGCGCGTTCGGCCGGCAGGTCGAGGTGCCCGGCGACGCGGCCGCCCTCGACCGGCTGCTCGGCGTCACGGGGAGGGACCCGGCCTGGACCCCGTGATCACGTATTGAACACGGTTTGCGCTCGCTTACGTCAAGCCCCCGGCCATACTCCTGACCGCCCCGTTGAGGCGGTGGAGGTGGTTGCGATGAGACTCAGTCCCTTACTGGTGATCGCGTTGTTGCTGGTTCTCGCCGCGTGCGGCGGCGGGCCCGAAGGGTCGGTGAAGCCGGCGAGCGAGCGCGCCGCGCCGATCCAGCCGCCGGGCGTCAGGGCGACGACGGCCCCCCTGCCCAGCGCCAGCGCGGGATCCGACCAGAAGGCGCCGGCCGAGTCCAGCGCCGCGGCCGAAGCGGAGGCCGACGCGGCGACCGACACCGAGACCGACACCGAGGCGTCGCAGGTGTCGACGTTCGCTCTCGACGTCGACACCGCGTCGTACGGCTACGCCCGCCGTACCCTCGGCGAGGGCCGCTGGCCCGAACCGGCGCAGGTGCGGCCCGAGGAGTTCGTCAACGCCTTCCGCCAGGATTACGCGCAGCCGCCCGACGACGGGTTCACCGTCCACGTCGACGGCGCGAGGCTGCACGACGACAACACCGTGGTGCTCAGGGTCGGCCTGCAGACCAGGGCCGCCGACGCCGCCGCCAGGCGTCCGGCGAACCTCACGTTCGTCGTCGACGTGTCGGGCTCGATGGCCGAGCCCGGCAGGCTCGACCTGGTCAAGCAGGCGCTGCACACGCTGGTCGACCAGCTCGCCCCCGGCGACCAGGTGTCGATCGTCTCCTTCAGCGACGAGGCCAGGCTGGTCGCCTCGATGACCCCGCTGACCGCCCGCGCCGACCTGCACGCCGCCATCGACAGACTCGCCGTCGAGGGGTCGACCAACCTGGAGGACGGGCTGGTCACCGGCTACCGGGAGGCCGAGCGCTCCTACCGCTCCGCCGCGACCAACAGGGTCATCCTGCTGTCCGACGGCCTGGCCAACACCGGGAGCACCGCCTGGCAGGCCATCCTCGACAGGGTCAAGGAGTACGCGGGCAAGCGGGTCACGCTCCTGTCGGTCGGCGTGGGCAGGGACTACGGCGACGAGCTCATGGAGCAGCTCGCCGACAACGGCGACGGCGCCGCGGTCTACGTGAGCACCGTCGAGGAGGCGCGCAAGGTCTTCGTCGAGCAGCTGCCCGCCAACCTGGAACTGCGCGCCCGCGACGCCAAGGCGCAGGTCGTCTTCAACCCGTCGGTGGTCCAGAGCTACCGGCTCGTCGGCTACGAGAACCGCGCGCTGTCGAGCGAGGACTTCCGCGACGACGCCAAGGACGGCGGCGAGGTCGGTCCAGGGCACTCCGTCACCGCGCTCTATTCGGTACGGCTGCGCGCGGGCGCTTCGGGCCAGCTGGCCTCGGCGACCGTACGCTGGCAGGAACCCGACACCCGCAGGCCCGCCGAGGTCAGCACGTCTATGGCCGCCGCCGACCTGAGCGGCGCCCTGTGGAAGGACTCGCCTTCCCGGCTGCAGGTCGACGTCGTGGCCGCCGCCTTCGCGCTGTACATGCGGGACAGGGAGGCGTTCGGCATGGACCTGCCGACGCTGGGCGAACACGCGGGCCGGCTGGCGTCCACGACCGAGGACCCCGCGGTGGCCGAGCTCGCGGGCCTGATCGAGAAGGCCAGGACGGTCGCCTGACGGCATGGGCCTACGTCGTCGTCAGGGCGGCCGCTCCCCAGCGGCGGCCGCGAAGACGCCGGCGCTCCGCTCGGAGGTCAGTCCCAGCCGGGGGTCGGCGGGAGGGGCCAGGTGGGTGGGTCCGGCAGTGGGCGGTCGGAGGACGGCGGCGCGCTGGACGCGCGCCCGCTGAGCCAGCCGAGGAGGCCGTGGCCGGGCCCCGTGACGACGGGGCCGGTCGGCGACGGGATCCAGGATCGGCCGAGGTCGGCGGCTTCGACGCACGGTAGTGGCAGGCTCGGCTCGCCTGGCCAGGGACTGCGGTGCCCCGCATGCGCTGTTCCGATGAGATCGCTCTAGGGGTATCGTCCTCCATAGTTCGAAATGTCAGACCATAGTTCCATTTATCGGAAAATGGTCCGCGGGAAACGGGTGTGATGTGACCGTCGAGAACCACTGGACACTGGCCGACCTGGAGACAGTCGTTCCCGGCGGCGTTCGGACACGCGCCACCGATCGGCTGCGCCTGGCCCACGACGCGTCCCACTTCCTGCTGCACCCTCGCGCGGTCGTCACCCCGACCGACCCCGCCCAGATCGGTCAACTGCTCCGGTTGAGCGGCCGGCACGGCATGCCGCTGACCTTCCGCTCGGGCGGCACCAGTCTCAGCGGGCAAGGCGTCACCGAGCACCTGCTCGTCGACACCCGCCGAAACTTCAAGGACCTGCAGGTCCTCGACGACGGCATGCGGGTCAGGGTGCAGCCGGGGGTCACCCTGCGCCAGGTCAACCTCCGGCTCGCCCCCTACGGCCGTAAGCTCGGCCCCGACCCCGCGAGCGAGTCGGCGTGCACGATCGGCGGCGTCGTCGCCAACAACTCCAGCGGCATGACCTGCGGAACCGAGCACAACACCTACCGCACCCTGGAGTCACTGCTGCTGGTGCTACCGAGCGGCACCCTCCTCGACACCGGCGCCCCGGACGCAGACGAGCGGCTGCGCGCCACCGAGCCCGGCCTGTTCGCCGGCCTCGAGCGCCTGCGCGACCGGGTGCGCGCCGACCCTGACTCGGTGAGACGCCTCAAGGCCCAGTTCGCCATGAAGAACACCATGGGCTACGGGCTCAACGCCTTCCTCGACCACACCTCGCCGAGCGAGATCCTGACCCGTCTCGTGGTCGGCAGTGAGGGAACGCTGGCCTTCGTCGCCGAGGCGACCTTCCGCACCGTCCCCTTGCACCGCCACGCCGCCGCGGGGCTGCTGGTCTTCGAGACCCTCGGGCAGGCGATGGCGGCGATGCCCGCGCTGGTGGCCGCGGGACCCGCCGCCATCGAACTGCTGGACGCCGTGGCCCTGCGCGTCGCCCAGCTCGACCCGAAGGCCGACCCGATCCTGCGCGCTCTCACCGTGCGCGAGCATGCCGCTCTGCTCGTCGAATGGCAGGAGAGCGACCCCGGCGTCCTCGATGATCGCGTGCGCGCCGTCGGCGCGGTCCTGGCCGAGCTGCCCCTCGCGAGCCCGCCGCGGCTCAGCGGCGAGGCGACGGTACGGGCGGCGCTCTGGCACATCCGCAAGGGCCTCTACGCCGCCGTGGCCGGTGCCCGTCCGCCGGAGACCACCGCTCTCCTGGAGGACATCGCGGTCCCCGTACCCGCCCTGGTGGAGACGTGCGCGCAGCTCACCGAGCTGTTCGGGCGGCACGGCTACGAGGACAGCGTCATCTTCGGCCACGCCAAGGACGGCAACCTGCACTTCATGCTCACCGAGCGTTTCTCCAGCGGAAGGGCGCCTGAGCGGTACGAGGCGTTCACCGAGGACATGGTGGACCTCGTCCTCGCGCACGGCGGCACGCTCAAGGCGGAGCACGGCACCGGCCGCGTCATGGCGCCGTTCGTCCGCCGCCAGTTCGGCGACGAGCTCTACGAGGTCATGCGCGAGCTCAAGACGCTGTGCGACCCCACCGGCATCCTCAATCCCGGCGTGCTGATCAGCGACGACGCCGCGGTCCACCTGCGCCACCTCAAGTCCGTGCCGACAGTCGATCCCGAGGTGGACCGATGTGTCGAATGCGGTTACTGCGAGCCCGTCTGCCCCAGCAAGGACCTGACCACCACACCGAGACAGCGCATCGTGCTCCGCCGTGAGATCGCCGTTGCCGAGGCGGCCGGCGACCGCAGGCTGGCGCGTGAACTGCGACGCGCGTACTCCTACGAGGCCGTCGACACGTGCGCCGTCGACGGCATGTGCGCCACCGCCTGCCCGGTGCTCATCAACACGGGCGATCTGATGAAGCGCCTGCGTGCCGAGCGGCGCAAGCC
The DNA here is from genome assembly GCF_040648355.1 of Nonomuraea sp. NPDC049152. NCBI lineage: Bacteria > Bacillati > Actinomycetota > Actinomycetes > Streptosporangiales > Streptosporangiaceae > Nonomuraea > Nonomuraea sp. NPDC049152. The sequence continues at coordinate 67,055 of NZ_JBEZDO010000002.1, forward strand.
CGTCGCCCGGGCCGGATGGCGGGTCGCGGCCGGCCGGTGGGCAGGTGTCACCCGGGGCATGGCCCTCGGACTCGACCTGGTCGGCAAGCTCCCTCCGGCGCTGCCCGAGGGCGTGACGCGCGCCGCCCGTGCCGTCTTCGGAACGGGACGCGTGCCCCAGTGGCAGCGCGACCTGCCGAGGGGAGGCCGCGCCAGGAAACCCCACGCGGTGGCGGACCCCCATGCCGTCTATGTCCCGTCCTGCCTGGGAACGCTGTTCGCGCCCGCCGACGGCGGTCAGGGCGTCGACGCGGCGCTGACGGCCCTCGCCGAGCGGGCGGGGATCCGCCTCCTCGTGCCAGGCCCCATCGCCGGCCTGTGCTGCGGCACTCCCTGGTCGTCCAAGGGGATGTCGTCGGGGTACGCCGCCATGCGCGATCGCGTGCTTCCCGCGCTGGCGGAGGCGAGCCTCGACGGCAGGCTGCCCGTGGTGAGCGACGCGGCCTCATGCACGGAAGGATTCGAGCGGCTGGTCGGCGCGGGCGGCGGCAAGGTCCACGTCGTCGACGCGGTCGCCTACGTCGCCGAGCAGATCCTGCCCCGGTTGACCGTACGGCGCAGGCTGGCCTCACTGGCGCTGCACCCCACGTGCTCGTCCACCCGGCTGGGGCTCAACGACGCGCTCCGGGCCATCGCCGAGGCCATCGCCGACGAGGTCGTGGTGCCGGACGGCTGGCAGTGCTGCGGGTTCGCCGGGGACCGAGGCTTGCTGCATCCCGAGCTGACCGCCGCCGCGACCCGCGAAGAGGCTCAGGGAGTGGCGGTCAGGGACTTCGACGCCTACGCCTCGGCCAACCGCACCTGCGAGATCGGGCTCGCCCGCGCCACCGGCCGGCCGTACCGCCACCTGCTCGAACTCCTGGAGGAGGCCACCCGCGAGACCGGCCGGTAGCGCGGCGGCGTGAAGGGATGGTGACGGCTGCCGTCGCCGGCGGATCGCCACCATCCCTCGCCTTGCCGTTCCCGCGGGAACGAACGAGACGTCTAGCGCGGAGCGGCCAGCCCCGCGCAGGCCACGATGGCGGCGACCGTCGGGTCGTCGTCGAACGCGCCCTTCGGGAGCGTCGTGTTGTCGAGGAGCGTCACGCCCGCCGGGGGCTCACCAGGGTCGGCGTCCCAGAAGTTGCCGATGAACGCCACGTGCTCCATCGGCGGCGACACGTTCAGCACCACCGGGTTGTCGGCCCGGTGGACGACGTTGCCCTGGACGGTGACCCATGCGGCCCCGTAGTCGGTGTAGAGGCCGAAATTGTAGGGCGTGATCGTGTCGCGGACGACGTTGCCGCGGATCAGCGCGCCGCCGGCGTACGAGTCGCCCTGGCTGCCGGACAGGTAGATGCCGCCGCCGTCGGCCAGCACCAGCATCGTGTCGTGCACCAGGTTGTCCAGCACCTGGGCGCCCCGCCCCTCGTACACCACGATGCCCGCGTGCGGCACGTCGTTGACCTGGTTGTGCGACACGACGGTGTCCCTGGTGCCGGACAGCAGGACGGCCGGTGAGCCGTGGTAGTCGCGGCCGACGTGATGGACGTGGTTGTTCTCTAGCCGGTGGCGGCGCGCCCCCGAGCCGATCACCACGCCGCCGCCGGACACCTCGTCGACCACGCTGTCGCGCAGCACGTTGTCCGCGCCGTCGCCGCGGAACTCCAGCGCGACCGCGCCCAACCGGGTGAACCGGCAGCCCTCCAGCGTGACCCGCGACGCGTTCTCGAAGATCACGTTGCCGGGCATGGTGGCGGCGTCGCCTGGGACGGTGACCTGTCCCTGGCCCTCGGCGAAGGTGACCGTCTGGAGCGCGCCGCCGTCGTAGTAGCCGTTGCCGTGGTAGTGCAGGAACCCTTCGGGCGCGCTGGGCCGCAGCCAGGTCGCCTCCGCGAACGTGATGCCGCGGAAGGCGACGTCGTGCACGTCGCGGGCGTGCAGCAGCGTCTCCAGAACCGGCGCGACCACGTCGTCGAGGTCCTCGCCGGGAAGCGGCAGGTAGTGCAGGACCGCGCCGCTCAGCGCGAAGGTGCCCTCGGTCAGGAACGCGGGGCTGTTCTCAGCCGAGGTCGGGGCGTCGGCGCCGTTGGACTCCCCTGCGCCGGGGCCGTCCCAGCTGATGACCGACTGGTAGAGCCGCGCGGCCCAGCCGAAGGCAGGCTGCGCCATGGTGACGGTGGTCGAGCGCTCGTCGCCGGAGATCCGCGACGCTTGGCAGCGGCCCTCGGACCAGGGGTAAGCGCCCCGGTAGACGAACTCCACCTCGCCCTGCCACGCCCCTGGCGCGGGGTCGTCGATGACGTAACCGGTCTCGGTCCTGGTCAGCCGGTGGTCGAGGGCGGTGGAGGCGCGGGCGGCGCGCCGCCCGGAGACGTAGAGCTGGCGAGTGGCCAGGCCGGGTACCTCGGCCTGGCAGACGCCGTCCTCGCCCCGGCTCCAGCCGGTGATCCGCCGGCCCCCGCTGATGACGACCTCCTCCTGTACGGCGGTGCCGTAGCCGTAGGCCTGGTAGACGACCCCGGAGTCGGCGGCCGAGAGCCGGAACGGCTCGGTGAGCCGGTAGGTGCCGGCCCTGAGGGTGACCACGGTGCCCGGCGCCGCCGCCGAGCGGGCCCGGTCCAGCGTTGCGAACGGCCGCTCGATCGTGCCGGGACCCGAGTCGTCACCCGCTGGATCAACGAAGAACATGAAAGACGCCCTCTCGTGTGTATGCTGTACACATCTGGTATACAGCATAGACAGGGAGGGGAGTCAAGATGGCGAATCCGGATCGCAGCACCGAACTGCTGTGGGGGGCGGGGTCCAGGCGCGGCCTCAGCCTGGAGCGGATCGTGCGAGCCGCGATCGAGCTGGCCGACGCCGAGGGACTGGCCGCGGTTTCCATGCGAAAAGTCGCCGAACGCCTCGGCTTCACCACCATGTCGCTGTACCGGCACGTGCCGGGCAAGGCGGAGCTGATCGACCTCATGCGCGACGAGGTCATGGGGGAGAGGCCGCAGGCGGAAACGGGGCAACGGCAGGGCTGGCGGGCGGAAGCGGAGGCGTGGGCGCGGGCCCAGCTGGCCCTCTACAAGCGGCACCCCTGGCTGATCGAGTCGTCGGGGTCGCGCAGGGTGCCGGGGCCGAACGCGGTGGCGGGCTTCGAACGGGCGCTGGAGGTGGTGGCGCGGACCGGGCTGCCGCCCGCGGAGGTGGTGGCCGTGGTCACTCTCGTCGGCGGGTTCGTCGAGAGCGCCGCCCGGCAGGTGGTGGAGACCGCGCACGTCGAGCGGCGCACCGGGGTCAGCGAGCAGGAGTGGTGGGGGGCCCGCGACTCGCTCTTCGAGCACCTGGATCGGTATCCGACGCTGAGCCGGATCTATCGGGAGGGGGGCTACGACGCGCCGCTCGACCCGTTCGAGTTCGGCCTGCAGCGGGTGCTCGACGGGATCGAGGCACTCATCCGTGATGGAAGTCGTGATGAAACGCGATGTGTGGTGTGCGGTAAGACCGTGGACGCCGCCGCCACGGGCAGGCCGCGGGACTACTGCTCCCGCGCCTGCCAGCAGCGCGCCTACCGGATGCGGAAGAGCTGACCGCTCGGGCCTGGCCGCCCCACGCGCACCTAGCCCACCGCCCGGCTATTCCCCCTGGTGATCGAGGTGGAGCAGGCCCGGCGGCAGCCCGGGCAGGGTCAGCCCTCGCAGCCGCATGCTCTCCCGCAGGTGGGACAGCCGCTCAGCGGCGTGTTCGGCGCGTTCGCCATGGGCGCGCGCCGCCTCGGCCCACGCGCCCTCGTGCGGGTCGTCCTCGTCGCCGGCATGGTCGAGGGCGGCCGCGACGGCGCGAGCCCTGGACGACCACTCGCCGACGAGCCGCCGGTGGTCACGCAGCATCTGCAACTCGGCACGGGCGTCGGCGCCTTCGTCCTCCTGGCCGTCGGGCAGCGGGGCGGTGCCGTCGATCCAGAAGACGGCTTCCTGCGGGGCGGCCTCGATGCCGGGAAGGATCTCCACGCTGTCGGAACGGCCGAGCGGGGTCAGCAGGAGCAGCGGCGGTGTGTGGAGGGCATGCGCGAGCACGAGGAGCTCGGGAAGGGTCATCGAGGCCCGATGGCCGCTCTCCAGCTTGGCGAGGTTCGCGCGTTCGAGCGGGTAGCCGAGCACGGTGCAGCGGTCGGCGAGGGCCTGCACGCTCAACCCCTGTCGCCTGCGGTGATGCCGGACGTTCTCGGCCACCTGGCGGGTGTAGGCGGCGGTCCAGCGGGTGGCGCTCGTTCCTGACACGAAGGGTCCCTTCCGGCTCAGGGTGGGCGACCGGAAGGGCTCACGCTAGACGATCTTGAGTGTCCCGCACAACTGGAGTTGACCACCCATCGTCATGACGGCGAATCCGGCATGGCCCGCACCGGTCAGCGGCGGCCGAACAGGGGCACGTCGACGTGAATTCCGTAGTAGTGGTCGTAGATCGCCTGAGCGAACTCGTCCTTCGACAGCCGCCCGTCGAGGTTGGCGTCGAAGCACTCGAACGCCTCCCTGGCCGCCCTGCCCTCCACGTCGTACGCGGCCCATAACCGAAGGTACTCGGCCCTGGTCAGCTGCTCGTCGCCATCGGCGTCGAGCGCGTCCCACAGGGCGTCGCCGATCGGCCAGGCCACGCCGGCGACGAACGCCACCTTGTCGATGGCGCGCGAGGTGGCGTGGCGGATGTAGGCCTCCCTGCTGATCCTGCCCTCGTCGTCGGTGCCGATCACCGCGGCCACGTGTTCCCACACGCCGGTGTACGCGGCGATCACCGCCTCGCGCTGTGGCGAGGGGTCGGGAATGCCGAGCCGGTCGCAGACGGAGACGCCGACGACGAACAGGTCGTCGCGATCGAGATGTCCGTCATGGTTCATGTCGCTCGTGTCGAAGGCGTTGCCCGCGTTGCGTGCCTGAGAGTTCATGACCACCCCGGCCATAATGGTCCGCATCTGCGACAACCCTTGTCAATCGGGTGGTAAGAATTCCCTGCCCGCGACGGGGGAAGACGGGCAGCGTGCCGGAGTAGAGGCGCTCGGCGAGCGGCAGCAGACGGGGATAGCAGAACACCGAGCTTCGGGTGCCGAGGATGCCGGGGCTGTCGAGGACCAACGGAAGCTCGGCCAGCAGGAAGGGCATCGCCTTGTCGATCTGTTCCCGGCTCGGCGGGCCGGTCGCCACGAGCGGTGCGACGGCTTGGACGCAGTGCTCCTTGAAGGCCGAATCGGTGGCGAACAGCCGCCCGACCTCGGCGTGGAGCCGGCGATAGGCGGGGTTGTCGCGCAGGTCGGTCCAGGTGAAGACGCCCACTTTCGGGTCGCCGAGCGAGGCGAGCGCGCGGGCGACCCTGTTGCGGGTCCTGTTGGTCTCCTTGCGGGAGCGGCTGCGCGCCTTGTCCGGGTCGTATCCCCGCGCCGCCAGGGTGCCCGCGAGTTCGGGTCCTGGCAGCAGCACGTCGGTTCTCGCGAAGCGGGCCAGGGCCCAGCGCAGCAGCTCAGTGACCGCTTCGAGGCTGAAATAGCCGTTCAACGCGCTGACGCCGAGCAGGGCGTGGTCCCGCTCGGCGTAGATGCGCGCGCAGCGCGCGGTCAACGGGGTGGCTTTCACCGTCTCCATGCCACGCACCGTAGCAACTCATTACTGAGTGTCAGCTCTTACCGTACCTCTGCTTGAACTTCTCCACCCGGCCAGCGGTGTCGATGACGCGGCCACGCCCGGTGTAGAACGGGTGGCTGCCGGAGGAGACGTCGACGTCGACCACGGGGTAGACGTTGCCGTCGGTCCACTCGACGGTCTTGGCGCTCGTCGCGGTGGACCTGGTCAGGAAGGCGTAGTCCGCGCTGGCGTCCCTGAAGACGACGGGACGGTACTCGGGGTGCAGGTTCTTCTTCATCGTTCCTCCTTGAAGGTGACGTGCCGGCGGACCACCGGGTCGTACTTGCGCACTTCGAGCCGGTCCGGGTTGTTTCTGCGGCTCTTGGTGGTCACGTAGGTGAAGCCGGTTCCCGCCGAGGACCTGAGCTTGATCACTGGCCGCTGGTCGTTTCCAGCCATCTCACGCCTCCTCGCGGTTGAAAACGGTAATCGTTGTAACCAGGGGCGAGCGTCCGGCATTCCCGTCACCGACCACCTCTGGAGTCCTATAGACTGGCTACGCGCCGAGGCGCAAAGGGGCTATAGCGCAGTTGGTAGCGCACCTCCATGGCATGGAGGGGGTCAGGAGTTCGAGTCTCCTTAGCTCCACCATCAGCGAACGGCCGGTGAAACTCTCACCGGCCGTTCGTTATTCCATGGGATGATCGTTGCCGTGTCAGCCCGCCTTCCCCTGCGCCTCGCGCGTGTCGCGGCCTTCGCCGCGGTGTGCGTGCTGCTGGGGATCGTGGCACACGCGGTGGCGGGTGGCGCCGTCGCCGGCGGTACGGCGGTGCTCGGCTTCGCGGTCTCCATGGCGGCGGGCCTGCCGATCGCGGGACGCGAGCGCGGACTGCGCGTCATCCTTCCCCTGCTGGCCGCCGTGCAGGCCATGCTGCACGTGATCTTCTCCACGGCCCACGCGCCCGACCCCGTCCAGGTGCTGACGGGCCACGCCCACGTGGGCGGGCTGACGCCAGGCTCCGGCATGCTGCTCATGCACGGCTGGGCCGTCGTCATGGCCGCCATCTGGCTGGCCAGGGGCGAGGCCGCGCTGTGGGGGCTGCTGCGCCGCCTCGGGGCACGGCTCGTGCGCCTGCTCCTCGCCTGGTCGGCCGTTCCAGGGCCGCGTCCGCTGACCGGCTTCGCCGAGCCGCTCGTGCTGCGGACGGCGATGCTCCATCGAGGGATCAGCGAGCGAGGGCCTCCTCTGCCGAGGGCTCGATAACGCCATCCGGGCGGCCGCTCTGGTCGGCCCGGCGCTTGCCGTACCCCCGAGAACAGAGGACGTTCATGTCTCGCTTCGCCATGCTCGCCGCCGCCTGCCTGATGGTGGCGGCCTGCGGAACCCAGACCTCCGCGACACCGTCCAGGCCCGCCGCCGCCCGTGAGCCCGGATACCCGGTGACGATCAAGAACTGCGGCCACGACTACACCTTCAACGCCCGCCCCAGCCGCGTCGTCGTCATGAACGGCGGCTCCATCGGCGAGGTCTCCTCGCTGCTCGCCCTCGGCCTGGGCGACCGCATCCTGGCCAACACCCAGTCCTACGGCGCCTCGGACGAGCCGGGCTGGGCCGCGGCCGTGGCCGCGCTGCCCAGCGGCGGCTTCAAGCGCACCAGCTTCAACGACATCCCGCGCGAGTCGATGCTCGGCCTCAGGCCCGACTTCGTCCTGGCCACCTCGGGCCGGCAGTTCGAGCCGCGCGACGGCTTCGCCACCCGCGAGGAGCTGCGCGCCGCCGGAGCGCCCACCTACACGCCCGAGAGCACCTGCGGCGAGGGCGTCAGGCGGGGCCAGTCGATCGAGGACAGCTACACTCTCCTGCGGGACCTGGGCCGGATCTTCCAGGTGAGCGACAGGGCCGAGAAGCTGATCGCGGAGTCCAAGCGGCGGATCGCCGCCGTCTCAGCCAAGGTCGCGGGCAGGCCCAAGCCCAAGGTGATGCTGATCATTCCCGGCATGAGCATGGGGTCGAACGCCTTCAGCTCGATCGGCGCGAAGGGCATCTGGAACGACATCTTCGCCAAGGCGGGCGCGGTCAACCCCTTCGAGAACACGACCGACGACCTGTTCACCAACCTCAGCAAGGAGCAGGTCGCGGCCACCCAGGTGGACGCCGTCGTCATCGTCGACTGGCTCAACCCCGACCCCGACGCGGAGGCGAGGAAGCTGTTCGCCCAGTTCCCGCACTGGGGCAAGCGCTACGTCGTGCTCGCAGACTCGGCCTACGTGGCGCCCAACAACGCCACGGCCGTGGAGAAGATCGCCAAGGTCATCCACCCGGAGGCGTTCTGACATGCGCCTGCCTCTGCTGCCCAGCGTGGTCGTCCTCACGGCCACGCTGGTCTTCGCCATGGTGGTCGCGGTCGGCATCGGCTCGGTGAACGTCCCGATCGCCGACACGTGGCACATCCTGACCGGCGGCACGGGCGGTGACCCGATCCAGGACCAGATCATCTGGCAGTACCGCCTGCCCAGGGTGCTGCTGGCCGCGCTCGCGGGAGCGGGGCTGTCGGCCGCGGGCGTCGTGCTGCAGGCGCTGGCGGGCAACCCGCTCGCCGATCCGCAGGTCCTCGGCGTCTCCTCGGGCGCCTCCGTCGGCGCGGTCCTGGTGATCACGCTCGGCACCGGCGCGGCGGGCGGTCTCGGCGTCTCCTCCGCGGCCTTCGTCGGCGCGATGGGGGCCGCCGTGCTCGTGTTCGTCCTGGGCCAGCAGCGCGGCAGGCTCACCCCGACCCGCCTCGTGCTGGCGGGGGTGGCCGTCGGCTACGTCCTGCTCGCCGTCACCAGCTACATCCAGCTCCAGGCGACGCCCAACGAGCTCGGCGCGGTGATGTTCTGGATGCTCGGCAGCGTCGCGGGAGCCCAGTGGGACCAGCTCGGTCCGCTCGCCGCGCTCGTGGCCTGCTGCGGGCTCTTCATCACCCTGTACGGCAGGCGGCTCAACGCCCTCGTCACCGGTGAGGAGTCGGCCACCGCGCTCGGCCTCAACGTGCGGCGCGCCCGCGTGGGCCTGCTGGCCGCCTCCTCGCTGCTGGTCGGGGCGGTCATCGCGGTCGCGGGCGGCATCGGCTTCGTCGGCCTGATGATCCCGCACGTGGTCAGGCTGTGCTTCGGCACCGACCACCGCAGGGTCGTCCCCGTGTCGGCGCTGGTCGGCGCGGCCTACCTGGTGCTGGTCGACCTGCTGTCCAGGACCGTCGACGCGCCGAACGAGCTGCCGCTCGGCATCCTCACGGCGGTGTTCGGCGCGCCGTTCTTCCTCTGGCTGCTGCGCCGCGACAGGAGCGTGACGGCGTCATGAAGCTGGTCGTGGACGAGGTCGCCGTCACGCTCGAGAGCACGCCCGTGCTGCGGGGCGTGAGCGTCGAGGTGGAGCGCGGAGCGATCGTCGGCCTGGTCGGGCCCAACGGCAGCGGGAAGTCCACGCTGCTGCGGACCGTCTACCGGTCGCTGCGGCCCGAGCGGGGCGCCGTACGGCTGGGCGGCACCGACGTGTGGGCGATGTCGGCCCGCGAGTCGGCGCTGCGCACCGCCGCCGTGCTCCAGGACAACACCATCCCCGCGGGCATGACCGTGGCGGAGGTCGTGGAGCTGGGCCGTACTCCTCACCAGGGCGTCGAGCGCGCGCCCGTCGCGGAGGCGATGCGGCGCACGGGGACGCTCGCGCTGGCAGGGCGGCCGTTCGGCGCGCTGTCGGGCGGTGAGCGTCAGCGGGTGCTGCTGGCCAAGGCGCTGGCGCAGAGCCCGCTGCTGCTCGTGCTCGACGAGCCGACCAACCACCTCGACATCAGGGCCAGGTTCGAGCTGCTGGAGCTCGTGCGGGAGCTGGGCGTGACCACGCTCGCCGTCCTGCACGACCTGGATCTGGCGGTGCGCAGCTGCGACTCGCTCGTGGTGCTGCACGAGGGTCGCGTCGCCGCGGCGGGGCCTCCGCTCGACGCGCTGACACCCGGCGTGCTGAGCGACGTGTTCGGCGTGGTGGGCGAGGTGGCCGCGCATCCCGACGGGGTCGTGCGCGTCACCTACGCCGCCAGGCCGCTCGCCACCGGCCTCGTTCTCTCGTAGGAGGGGAGGGCGCGGGGAGCCCGCGCCCTCATCGGGTGAGGCTCTGGAGGTGGCGGCGCAGGACTCCGGTCATGAGGTCGGCGTCCACGCGGTCGGGGTGCAGGACGGCGTGCACGGTCAGCCCGTCGATCAGCGCGCACAGCCGCTCGGTCTCCACCTCCAGGTCGGCGTCCTCGTGCAGGCGGTCGAGCCTGCGCGCGCCGTCCAGCACCCTGAAGACCAGGCGGCGCATGCCGTCGTAGCTCTCCTCGGCGTGCGGGCGCAGCTCGGGGCGGGTGCGGGCGGCCGTCGCGAACGCCAGCCAGATCGTGGCCTCCTCGCGCCGCCGCTCGTCGACAGGGAGCAGCTCGGCCAGCATCGCCTCCGCGACGGGGAAGCGGTCGTCGGCGGTCGTCAGCTTCTCGACGTGCTCGAGGAGCCGTCCCATCACGCGCTCGGCCATCGCCTGCATCGCGAAGACCATCAGCTCGGTGTGCCCCGCGAAGTAGTGCCTGACCGAGCCGATGGCGAGCCCCGCCTCCTCCGCCACGTTGCGCAGCGAGGCATGTTCGAGCCCCTCGCGGCGCACGACGCGGAAGAGGGCCTCCACGACCTCCTCGCGGCGGGACTCCGGATCGACGATTTTCGGCACGTTTCTTTTATAGCACGCCTCTGCTATTTTATTTAGCATGACCGTGCTAAATATCGTGCTGATCGTCGGGCTCGTCGGCTACGTCGTGGTCAGGCGCATGATCGGCGAGCCGCTTAACGCCCGCGACGTCTACGTTCCGCCCCTCATCCTCATCGGCCTCGGGGTCCACGCGCTGTCCGGCGTGGCGCTCACGCCGGTGGACGTGTTCTGGCTCGTGGCCAGCGGCCTGGTCGCGCTGGGCTTCGGCGGGGTGCGCGCGTCGACGACGGGACTGTTCGAGCGGGACGGCGTCCTGTGGCAGCGCTACACCTGGCGGACGCTGGTCGTCTGGGTCGTGTCCGCCGCGGCCAGCGTCGGCGTCGGCGTGCTGGCCACGCGGTACGGCCTGCACGAGCAGGCGCGGCCGATGTCGCTGTCGATCGGCGTCGGGCTGGCGGGGGAGGCGCTGGTGACGGCGGTCCGCGCGCGCGTGATCGGCGTGCCGTACGCGAACTAGAATATTGTTATGTCCGAGAATCTGATCTTCCGCCTCCCCCCGTCCTTCGACAACGTGGAAGAGGAGCGGCGCCACCGCAAGGAACGCCTGGCCGCCGCGCTGCGCGTCTTCGGCAAGCTGGGGTTCGAGGAGGGCGTGGCGGGTCACATCACCGCACGCGACCCCGAGCTCAGCGACCATTTCTGGGTCAACCCGTTCGGGATGTCGTTCAAGCACGTCAGGGTCAGCGACCTCATTCTGGTCGACCACGAGGGCAAGGTGGTCGAGGGGCGCTACCACGTGAACGAGGCCGCGTTCGCGATCCACTCACAGGTGCACCAGGCCAGGCCCGAGGTGGTCGCGGCCGCCCACAGCCACTCGGTGCACGGCAGGGCGCTGTCGGCGCTCGGGCAGACCATCGAGCCGATCACCCAGGACGCGTGCGCGTTCTACCAGGACAACGGGTTGTTCGACGACTATACGGGCGTGGTGACGGACCTGGAGGAGGGCAAGAGGATCGCCGCCGCGCTCGGCTCGCACAAGGCGGTCGTGCTGCGCAACCACGGGCTGCTGACGGTGGGCGACAGCGTGGACGCGGCGGCGTGGTGGTTCATCACGATGGAGCGGTCGGCGCAGGTGCAACTGCTGGCCAAGGCGGCAGGACAGGTGGTGCCCATCTCGCACGAGAACGCGGTGCTGACACATCAGCAGATCGGGAACGACCTGGTGGGGTGGATCAACTACCAGCCGCTGCACGACCAGATCACCAGGGAGCAGCCCGACCTCTTCGAGTGACCCATTGTTGCGAATCATTCGCAACTAGCTGCCCCTGAACGTCTGCCGGTAGGCCAGCGGAGACACGCCCACGGCGGCGTGCAGGTGCTGCCGCAGCGAGACGGCGGTGCCGAAGCCCGAGCGCCTGGCCACCTGGACCACCGCCAGGTCGGTGGTCTCCAGCAGGTGGCGCGCGTGCTCGACCCGCTGGAGCGCCAGCCACCTGGCGGGGCTCAGGCCCGTCTCCTCGCGGAAGCGCCTGGTGAAGGTGCGCACGCTCATCCGCGCGTGCGCGGCCAGAGCGGCCAGGTCGAGCGGCTCCTCCAGGCGCTCCAGCATCCAGTCCCTGGTCGCGGCGGTGCCGTTGCCGTTCGCCTCGGGGAGCGGCCGGTCGATGTACTGCGCCTGGCCGCCCTCCCGCCAGGGCGGCATCACGCAGCGGCGGGCCGTACGGTTGGCCACCTCGCTGCCGTGGTCGCGGCGGATCACGTGCAGGCACAGGTCGAGCCCCGAGGCGACGCCCGCGGAGGTGAGCACGTCGCCGTCGTCCACGAACAGCACGTCAGGGTCGAGCAGCACCTTGGGGAACAGCCGGCGGAAGCGGGCGACGTTCATCCAGTGGGTGGTGGCGGGACGCCCGTCCAGCAGCCCCGCCGCGGCCAGCACGAACGCCCCCGTGCAGATCGACATCACCCTCGGCCGTCCCCGCAGCGCCTCGCCGAGCGCGGGCGGGATCGTCCCCGATAGCATCGCGGGCCCGCCGTGGACGCCGGGCACCAGCACGGTGTCGGCGCCGTCGAGGGCCTCGAGGCCGTGGTCGGGCAGCACCTGGTAGCCGGCGTGCGTCCTGACGGGGGCGCCGCCGACGGAGCAGGTCACCACCTCGTACAGCTGGTTGCCGTCGCGGTCGCGCGCGGACCAGAAGACCTGGCCCGGAATGCCCAGGTCGAGCGGGGCGAATTCGTCCAGGACGACGACCGCGATCCGATGCGCCATGGCCTGATTGTTTCACATATTGGCTATCCGGCCACTCACGTCGTTTTCGCGTGACTGTGGATGATGGGCGGCATGAAGTTGCACCGCGCGTGGCTGGTGGCGGGGGTCGCGTTCGTGGCGATCATCGGCGCCGCAGGGTTCCGCGCCACCCCCGGCGTCCTGATCACCCCGCTCGAGGAGGAGTTCGGCTGGTCGACCGGCGAGATCTCGCTCGCCGTCTCCGTCAATCTCGTCCTGTACGGCCTGACCGCGCCGTTCGCCGCGGCCCTCATGGACCGCTTCGGCATGCGCAGGGTCGTCTCGGCCGCGCTCACTCTGGTCGCGCTCGGCAGCGGCCTGACCGTCTTCATGGGGGCGAGCTGGCAGCTCGTGCTCTGCTGGGGCCTGCTGGTGGGCCTCGGAACCGGCTCGATGGCGCTGGTGTTCGTCGCGACGGTGACCGACCGCTGGTTCGTACGGCACCGCGGCATCGTCACCGGCATCCTCACCGCCGCGGGAGCGACGGGACAGCTCGTCTTCCTCCCCCTCCTCGCCTGGCTGGCCGAAGGCCCAGGCTGGCGGATCGCCTCCCTCACCGTCACCGGCGCGGCCCTGCTCGTCGTGCCGCTCGTGTGGGTGTTCCTGCGCGACCACCCCGCCGACGTCGGGACGACCGCGCTCGGCGCCACCACCTCCTTCAGGCCCGAGCCGCCCAAGGTCAACGCGGCGGTCAGGGCGCTGACCGTGCTGCGCTCGGCGGCGGGGACGCGCCCCTTCTGGTTCCTCGCCGGCGGCTTCGCCATCTGCGGCGCCAGCACCAACGGCCTGGTCGGCACCCACTTCATCCCCGCCGCGCACGACCACGGCATGCCCCAGGCCACCGCGGCGGGACTGCTCGCGCTCGTCGGCATCTTCGACGTCGTCGGCACCGTCGCCTCGGGCTGGCTCAGCGACAAGGTCGACCCGAAGGTGCTGCTCGGCGTCTACTACGCGCTGCGCGGCCTGTCGCTCATGGTGCTGCCGGGTCTGTTCGCCGCCACCACCGAGCCCAGCATGCTGCTGTTCATCATCTTCTACGGCCTGGACTGGGTGGCGACCGTGCCGCCCACGGTGGCGCTGTGCAGGAAGATCTACGGCTCGGACGGAGCTGTCGTCTTCGGCTGGGTGTTCGCCTCCCACCAGGTCGGCGCCGCGGTCGCCGCCGTCGGCGCGGGGCTCACCCGCGACCACATGGGCGCCTACGACCTGGCGTGGTACGTGGCGGGCGCGCTGTGCCTCTTGGCCGCGGGCATGTCCGTGGCCATCTCGTCGCGGAGCCCTCAGCCCGGCATACGGCATGCTGGAACCCATGATGGTGCTCCCGCTGGTGGTCAGGATCGAACGCGCCGCCCCTCCCGAGCGAGCTGACGCCCTTGAGGCGACCGCCATGGCCGTGCTCGACCTCCTCGCCGACCCCGGCGAGTGGGCGGAGGAGCTGGAGACCTGGCAGTCGAGCGGCAGGATCCGCAAGGTCGTGCGCAGGGCGCGCGGCGCCGAGTGGCGCAGGGCGCTCGCGCTGCCCGGCCGTACGATCGGGCATCGGACGGCGGAGGTGCGCGTCTACCCGCCGGTCCCGCTGGACGACTGGCCGAAGGACCTGGCCCGGCTGCAGGTGGGCGGCACCGAGCTGGTGGACTCCAGCGACCTCGGTCCCGCCGACCCGCCCGTCCTGTGGGAGAACCCGGCGCTGGAGATGTCGGCGGGAAAGGCGATGGCCCAGGCGGGGCACGCCGCCCAGCTCGCCTGGTGGGCCAGCTCGCCCGAGGAGCGGGCGGCCTGGCGCGACCAGGGGCTGAAGGTGTCGGTCCGCGCCGCCGCCGACTTCGACGCCCTGGCGGTGAGCGGGCTGCCGGTCGTGCGCGACGCCGGGTTCACCGAGATCGCGCCCGGCTCGTGCACGTTCGTCGCCGATGTGCCGTGGCTGCGCGTCAGAACATGACACGGCATCAGATCGTGATGATGTCGGCCAGCACGCCGCCCTCGGGGGTGAGCCTCTCGGGGGCGGGGCTGTCGTAGACGACCATGAGCCTGCCGTCGCCGAGCACGGCCAGGCCCTCGGGATGGTCGCGGCCCACGCCGTGCGGCAGGTCCTTCACGAGCTTCGCCTGGCCCTCGCCGCTCCACCGCATGATCCGGACGGGCCCGTCCAGGTTCATGGTCGGGCCGGTCAGCAGCAGCAACTCGTCGCCGTAGGGGCACAGATCGCGCACGCCGAGCCCGTCCAGGTCGAGGAAGTGCTTGCGGTAGCCCCGCAGGCGCAGCCGGTCAGGCCCGTCCTCGCGCACGTCGATCTCGAGGACGATCGCCCATCCGCGCAGCACCGGCCCGCGCAGGCCGAGGAAGACGCGCTCGCCGAGCACCGCGATGCCCTCGACGTCGAGCCCGTTGTCCTTGCCGGGGATCGCGGTGAACGGGGCCAGATGCGGGTCGTCGGCCAGCAGGTCGGCCAGTCCTGTGAGGATCGCGCCCTTGCCCACCGTGTCGGGGCCCTCCAGCGGAAGCCGCACCACGATGAACCTGTTCGGCTCGCGGATGATCGTGGCCAGCCGCTTGGCCGCCTTGGCAGGGTCGGCCGACTTGACCTTCCTGCGTTTGAGGCTGTGCGAGCCGACCGCCCACAGCCAGCCGTCGGCGCGCGCGATCCCCTCGATGTCGGCCTCCTCGTCCCTGCCCGCCGGCAGGTCCACGTAGTCGGCCAGATGGAAGGTCCGTTCGTGGTCGTAGCGCTCTCCCGTCCAGGTCAGGCGCTCGATGGTGGCGGTCTCGTCGCCCGCGATCCACAGGCCGGAGGCGTCGACGCGCAACGCGGACAGGTTCGTATGCGTTTGCGCGTCTCGTGACGCCTGGTCAAATCGGAGTTCCACCATGCGTGCTTTGTACACGCAATCCGGCGATATGTCGTACGCTCCCGATCGTGCTCGATGGGGAGAGTGGGGCCGCAGGGCCTCAGGTGAAGTATCAGGCGAGGCCCACAGGCTCTCCGCTCAAGCGCAGTCGCCTGGGTGACCTGCGGATGGGCGTGGTCTACCGGGTCGTGGCCGTCGTGGCCGCGCTGGCCGTGGTCGTGGCGGGCGTGCTCGCCATCGCACTGTCGGGAGGGGCGGACGAGGTCGCCGCCCGGCCGGTCGCCGCGCCACCGGCCGTACCTTCCTCGTCCGCCCTCTCGCCACACGCGTCGGCCGGTCCCTCGGCCGGCTCCTCGCCCGCGCCATCGGCCTCGGACTCCGTCTCGGCCGCGCCCTCCTCCGGGCCTTCGGCCTCGGCCGCGCCCTCGGACGATCCCCTTGCCGGGGTGGCCGACCCGCCGTCGGCCACCGCCTCGGCCGTCGCCGCGCCGGTCTCCTCGGCCGTTCCCTCCGCTTCCGCCCCGGCGCCCTCGGCCACGCCGAGCCCAGGAGCGAGCATCGCGCCCGGATACACCGCGCTCGAGGCGCTGGCCGCCGACCGCAGGGTGCCGAAGCTGCCGGGCCGCATCAGGCTGCGCGCGCTGCCGGGCAAGCCGATCGCGACCAAGGGCACGATCAAGGACGTCAAGGCGGGCGTGTCCGTGCCCCGCCTGCTCGGCCCGTGGAAGCGGTACGGCGCCGCGCCCTTCACCTCCAAGCAGGTGCTGCCCAAGGCCGGCACGAGCCCGAGAGGGATGCTGGTCAGCTGCCCCGTGCCGATCGAGGCGCAGGAACGGTTGCGCGACACCGCCCTGCTGGCCGCCCGATGGACGCTGAACCACCACCCCAAGGGCGCGGTGATCCGCTGGCTCGGCACCCAGCCGATCAAGAAAGGCTGGACGCTCTACTACCAGGTGAAGTACGGCAAGCGCTCCTCGGCCGCGGCCGTCGCCGTACTGGACGCAGGTCGGGACAGGCCCGCGCTGGTCTTCGTCTCGATCCCCGACGCCCAGAAGAAGCGATGGGCGGATATCCGACGCGTCATGTCGGGAGTTCGTGTTCTAGGCTGACGAATGAGAAACGTGCGCACAGACGGCCGAAACCGTGTGGCTCGGTCAATGGCGCGCGTTTCTTATTGTGAAGCGACAGAGAATACGGCGATGTTGGGGGAGTGACGCCGTGGCTGAGCGTTCGAGCTTGCCGAAGAAGGAGCCGGACAAGGAGCAGCCCAAACCCTGGCGTGCCGAAGGTCTGCCCGGCGGAGGGGCGGGTGGCCGACCCAAAATCAACTGGTGGCGCTTCGTCATCACCCTGCTGGTGGTCTACGCGGGGTTTTTCCTGATCTCGTCGTTCTTCGACGATGGACAGATGGAGACGATCTCCTACAGCCAGTTCACCAAGCAGGTGACGGGTGGCAACGTCAAGGAGGTCTACGCCCAGGGCTACTCCGTCACCGGAGACCTGAAGAAGGCCGCGACCGACCCTGACAGCTCCAACAAGTCGTACGCCAAGTTCGTCACCGAGATCCCGGTGTTCGCCAACGACGACCAGCTCTACCAGCAGCTGACCGCGGCGGGTGTGGAGATCAAGGCCGAGCCCATCAGCACGGGCAGCCGCGGCTTCCTGCTCAACCTGTTGCTGTCGCTGCTGCCGATCGCCGTCCTCGCCGGTCTGTGGATCTGGGTCATGCGGCGCGGCGCCAGCATGATGGGCGGCGGAGGGCTCGGCGGTCTCGGGAAGTCGAAGGCCGCCAAGCCGATCGAGAGCGACAAGATCCGCGTCACGTTCGAGGACGTGGCGGGCATCGACGAGGTGGAGAACGAGCTCGTCGAGATCGTCGACTACCTGAAGGACCCGGACAAGTACCGCCGTCTCGGCGCCAAGCTGCCCAAGGGCGTCCTGCTCGCGGGACCGCCCGGAACGGGCAAGACCCTGCTCGCCCGCGCCGTCGCTGGCGAGGCCGACGTGCCGTTCTTCTCCGCCAGCGCGTCGGAGTTCATCGAGATGATCGTCGGCGTCGGCGCCTCCCGTGTGCGCGAGCTGTTCGAGGAGTCCCGCAAGGTCGCCCCCTCGATCATCTTCATCGACGAGATCGACGCCATCGGCCGCGCCCGCGGCGGGGCCAGCGGCATCGGCGGGCACGACGAGCGCGAGCAGACGCTCAACCAGATCCTCACCGAGATGGACGGCTTCTCCGGGGCCGAGGGCGTCATCGTGATCGGCGCGACCAACAGGCCGGAGGTGCTCGATCCCGCGCTGCTGCGTCCGGGACGGTTCGACCGTACGGTCATGGTGGCCCCGCCTGACGCGGCGGGCAGGATCGCCATCCTGCAGGTGCACACCAGAAGCGTGCCGCTCGACGGCGACGTCAGCCTGGAGCAGCTCGCCAAGACCTCGCCCGGGATGACCGGCGCCGACCTGGCCAACCTCGTCAACGAGGCCGCGCTCCTCGCCGCCAAGCGCGGCAAGGAGAAGGTCTCCTCCGCCGACTTCGCCGACGCGCTGGAGAAGGTGCAACTCGGCGCGGTCCGCTCGATCGTCATGCCGGAGGACGAGCGCACCAGGACCGCCTACCACGAGGCTGGGCACGCGCTGCTCGGCATGCTCCAGCCGGGCGCCGACCCGGTCAGGAAGATCTCGATCATCCCGCGCGGCAGGGCGCTCGGCGTCACGCTGTCCACGCCCGACACCGACCGCTACGCGTACGACGAGAAGTACCTGCGGGGGCGCATCATCGGCGCGCTCGGCGGCATGGCGGCCGAGCAGGTCATCTACGGCGTCATCACCACGGGGGCGGAGAACGACCTCGAGCAGGTCACGATGATCGCGCGCGGCATGGTCGGCCGCTGGGGCATGTCGGAGCGGATCGGCCCGCTGACGATCCTGCCGAACGACGGCCAGCCGCAGGCCGCCCCGCACACGCTCGCCGCGCTGGACGAGGAGGTGCGGCGGATCGTCGACGAGTGCTACGAGGTGGCCGTCAGGGTGCTCGACGAGAACAGGGACAGGCTGGAGGCGATCGTCCTGGCGTTGCTGGAGCAGGAGACGCTGGACGAGGCGCAGGCCTACGCGGCGGCGGGGCTGCCCCGCGCCAACAGGCCCGCCATCGAGCCCAAGCCGCACTAGTCGGTCAACGCGGGTCGCTCGGCGACCCGCTTTGACCGCTTTGTGGTCTTATTGGGGTGTTGCGTCGGGCAGGTGCCCGATGTGACTCTCAATGATGAAATCTTCGACCGCCTCGGAGATCCGGGACTCGAGCGGATCGCCGGACTGCTCGGCATCGACACCACGCAGGCCCGCACCGCGGTCGAGGCGGCAGTCGGCACCATCGTCGGCGGCATGGCCTACAACACGGGCGACTCGCAGGGCGCCGAGGCCCTGCGCACCGCGCTGGACGACCACGTCGACAGGGACCCGTTCAGCGCCGACCCCTCCGACCTGGAACAGGAAGGTCACGGCATCCTCGGCCACGTGCTCGGCCGGCAGGGGAGCGAGCAGGTGGCGGACGGGATCTCGCAGTTCGCCGGGCTGAACTCGGCGACGGTCATGAAACTGCTGGCCGCGCTGGCGCCGATCGTGATGTCGATCCTGGCCGAGAGGGCCAGCAAGCAGGGGATGGACGCGGGCGCGGTGGCCGACGACCTCAACAAGGAGCAGTCCTCGGCTCCCGGCGGAATGAACGAGGTGCTGGGCGGGCTGCTCGGGAGCATCTTCGGCGGCGGCGGCGCGGCCGGCGCAGGCGCCGGCGGCCTGGGCGACCTGCTGGGCGGGCTCCTGGGCGGGCCACAGCCCTCACAGGAGTCGTCGCAGTCCCGCGAGCCCTCACAGGGGTCGTCGCAGCCGCCGTCACAGGACCCCGATCAGGAGGCTCAGGCCGAGGCGCCCGCGCCGCGGCAGCGCCCGCCGCAGACGGCAGGCCAGGAGAACACCAATCCCGACTGGTGACGTCGCCTCTTCCCGTAGCAGGGCGGACCGGGGACGGGGCCCGGATAAACTGACCGCGTGATCGTGCTTGCCTCAGCCTCTCCCGCCCGCCTCGCCCTGCTCCGCAGCGCCGGGCTCGATCCCAAGGTGATCGTGAGCGGGGTCGACGAGGAGGCGTTCACCGCCGTCCTTCCCGCCGACCTGCCGCTGAAGCTCGCCGTCGCCAAGGCCGAGGCCGTCGCCGAGGGGCTCAGCGAGGGCCTGGTCATCGGCTGCGACTCCGTCCTCGAACTGGACGGCAGGCCGTACGGCAAGCCGGCCACCGCGGACGAGGCGCTGGCGCGCTGGCGGATGATGCGCGGCAGGACGGGCCGGCTGCTGACCGGCCACTGCGTGATCGACGTGGCCACGGGACGGCGGGCCGCCGAGGTGGCGTCCACGGTGGTGCGGTTCGGCATGCCGTCCGAGGCCGAGATCTCCGCCTACGTCGCCAGCGGCGAGCCGCTCCACGTCGCGGGGGCCTTCACCCTCGACGGGCTCGGCGGCTGGTTCGTCGAGGGCATCGAGGGTGACCACGGCAACGTCCTGGGCATCTCCCTGCCGCTTGTCCGCGAGCTTTTCGCGGAGCTTGGTTACGCGGTGACCGACTTCTGGCGCTAGTTTCTCCCCATGCGATCATTGCGGGAGTTCACCGGTGGCATCGGGTTCTTCTTCCAGGGCCTCGGCTGGGTGGCGAAGAACGGCAGATGGTGGGGTTTCGGGCTCATCCCCGCGCTGATCGCGTTCGCGCTCTACGTCGTCGCGCTGGTCTACCTGGGCAACAACGCCGGCGAGATCGCCGACTTCCTGACCCCGTTCGCCGACGGATGGTCTCCTGGGTGGCGTGACTTCTTCAGGGGCGCGCTGGGGGTGCTGCTGTTCATCGGCGGGCTGGCGCTGGCGGTGCTGACGTTCACCGCGCTCACGCTGGCGATCGGGGAACCGTTCTACGAGAAGCTGTCGGAGAAGGTGGACCCCCTGCATGGGACGGACGACGTGCCGTGGTGGCGGTCGGTCCCGCGCTCGCTCAGGGACAGCCTGGTGACGCTGCTGTACGCGTTGATGTTCACGATTCCGCTGTTCATCCTCGGGTTCGTGCCGGTGGTCGGGCAGACGGTGGTGCCGGTACTGGGCGCCCTCGTGTCCGGATTTTTCCTGACAGTGGAGCTGACGTCGCTGGCGATGGAACGGCGAGGCATGAACCGTCGTGCCCGCTTCGGGGTGCTGCGCGCGAACAAGGCGCCGGCGCTGGGGTTCGGGGTGGTGGTCTTCCTGCTGTTCCTGGTGCCCTTCGTGGCGGTGGTCGCGATGCCCGCGGCGGTGGCGGGGGCGACGCTGATGGTCCGCTCGCGGCTGGTGGCCCTTCCTCCTGCGCATTCATAGCCTTTAGGAAACATTGCGGTAATACCCTCGCCGTACGATCAGTCCATATAAGTGCCCTCTTGTCGGCTTTTATGGAGACTTTCGAGGGGACTCTTCTTGGAAGCTGAGAGATGCTGCCCGGACGCATCAGGGATGCCGACGGACGCATCGCGGATGCACCCGGGACGCATCAGGGATGCCGACGGACGCATCGCGGATGGAACCTGGGACGTAGCAGAGATGCGGACGGGAGCGCATCACGGATGCTGACGGGACGCATCGCGGATGCACCTGGGACGCATCGGGATGCTGCCGGGACGCTGATGGGAGTTCGTATGCGTATGCCGCTTGTCATCGCAGTCGCCCAGCCGGTGTGCGCGCCGTACGACGTGGCGGCGAACGCGGACGCGCACGCGGCGACGATCCGCGCCGCCGGTGCCCGCGTGATCGTGTTCCCCGAACTCTCCGTCACGGGGTATCACCTCGACGCTCCGGTGATCACAGCCGAGGACCCGCGACTGGCGCCCATCGTCTCGGCGTGCGCGGAGACGGGATCCCTCGCGCTGGTCGGTGCGCCCGTCGCCGACGAGGAAGGCAGCCCGCACATCTCGATGCTGGCCGTCGACGGCGGCGGTGCCCTCGTGGCGTACCACAAGCTGTGGCTCGGCACGACCGAGGCCCAACGATTCGCTCCGGGCGCCAAGCCGGCCGTACTCGAGGTCGACGGCTGGCGGCTCGGCCTCGCGATCTGCAAGGACATGGGCGTACCCCAGCACGCGTCGGACACCGCCGCCCTCGGAATCGACGTCTACGTCGGAGGGACCCTGAAGCACGCGGACGAGACGACGCTCCAGGACGAACGCGCCCGCCGGGTCGCGATCGAGCACGGGGTACGGGTCGCGGTGGCGAGCTTCGCAGGGTCGACAGGCGAGGGCTACACGTCGGCCGCGGGCCGCTCGGGCATCTGGTCCGCCGACGGCAGCGTGATCACCCAGACCGGCCCGGAGCCCGGCGCCCTCACCCGCACCACCCTCCGCTGACCCCCGCCTTCCCGCGCACCCCACGCGACCCGCACGCTTGCGCCCTCGCGCCGCACGCCCCCCAGCGCCTGCATTCTCGGCACCCTGGCGCGACCCTCCGCCGCCCTCGTGCGCCCTCCCGCGCTCGCATCCCTCCGACAGACACGGCGTCCGAGACGTCGGAGGAGCAGATCGGCCCCGTTCGATGGACTCGGGGTCATCCACAGCCCCCGCCGGCACGATCCCCCGCCATCCACAGAACCACGCTCGCCCGAAAAGTCCCCACCCCTCTCCCGGCACCCTCATGTCCCATGAGCACCGACCTCTCCGAACCCGCACTCACCCTGACCACCCCCGCCGACATCCTGGCCGCCGTGCCGTACATCGTCGGTTTCCACCCCACTGACAGCCTGGTCGTCATCGGGCTGGCGGGCAGAGTCGGCCAGGGCGAGATGCGCGTCTGCGCGCGCTGGAACCTGCCCCTCCCTCCAGGCTCGCTACGCCCCCTCGCCGCGCTGTTCGCCAGAGAGTCGATCACCCACCTCGTCGCCGTCGGGTACGGCACGCGCGCCCACGTCACCCCTGCCGTCGACGAGCTCAGCTCCATCGCCAAGTGGTGCGGCGTCGTCCCCTGCGAGGTCCTGCGCGCCCACGAGGGCCACTACTGGTCCTACGTGTGCGACCTGCCCGACTGCTGCCCACTGGACGGCACGCCGTACGACACCTCCACCAGCCAGATCGCCGCCGAGGCGACCGTGCAAGGCCTGGTCGCCCTGCCCAACCGCGCCACCCTCGAGGCCACGATCGCGCCCCACACGGGCCCCGTGCGGCTGTCGATG
Organism: Nonomuraea sp. NPDC049152; assembly: GCF_040648355.1. Lineage (NCBI taxonomy): Bacteria > Bacillati > Actinomycetota > Actinomycetes > Streptosporangiales > Streptosporangiaceae > Nonomuraea > Nonomuraea sp. NPDC049152. Next base: position 89,739 of record NZ_JBEZDO010000002.1, read on the forward strand.
CGTCAGGCCACCGCGGGAGCCGTCGCCGCCCTTCGCGCCGCCATGGCCGCCGCCCCCGACGCCGACCGCTTCGCCCAGAGGTTCGTCGCCGACGGCCTGGGCAGGGTCCGCGCAGCCATCGAGACAGCCAAGGCCGGGGCGAGGATCGACGACAAGGAGGCCGCCCGCCTGGGGCTCGACCTGTCCGTGATCAGGGTCCGCGACGAGGCCTGGACCCTCCTCGACGAGGCGACCCAGCCCGCTCACCTCACACTCTGGAAGGACCTTACCCGACGGCTCGAACCGCGCTTCGTCCCCCCGGCCGCCTCCCTGCTCGCGATGGCCGCCTGGCGCGGCGGCGAGTGCGTCCTGGCGACCATCGCCCTCGAACGCGCCCTGGCCATCGACCCCGACTACTCGATGGCCAACCTCCTCATGCACGCGCTCCAGCACCTGCTGTCACCCACCGTGCTGCGCGACCGCATGCCGAGCCCCGCCGAGCTCGACGCCGCCATGGGCGCACCTCACGCGAGCTGGCTGCTCCCGCTCACCGCCATCCTTGATGAGAAGGAAGAGGCCCTCTCCTGAGTCTCCGCTCGCACGGCTCAAAGCCCCGGCAAGCAGTCGTCCCCGGCCAGGACCTGAGCCGCCAGCGACACCCTCTTCACGTTGCACGACCGGACCGCCCCCGGCGCCGGTCGTGCTATCACGCCAGCGCTTTCCCTGTTGGATCGGCGCCGTCACCCTCGACGGGAGCGGGCGCCTGGCGGTGACCTACAAGTGGGACATCGCGGTCTTCGAGCTTGGCGCGCCGCCCTAGGGTTTCATGATCTCGCGCATGGGGTGCAGGCTGGCGTCGCGCGGGACGCGGTCGCCGAGCGGCCGGCTCAGCTCGACCGTGTACGGCGTGGCCGGGTTGCCCAGGCAGTTGTGGAAGTCGCCCGCGGCGCGTTCGACGCCGATGATTAGGCGTACGTCCCGGTCCGTCTCCTCCAGGCCGACCACCCGGATACGCCCGTCGGCCGACTGCCCGCTGACGCAGGCCTGTTCGGTCACCAGCAGGTGGAGGCTGTTCCTGGTGGCCGGCTTCGCCGGGTCGAGGGCGACCTCGGCGACGCCCAGGTCGCCCAGGTCCCGTTGCAGGTTGCAGCCGCCCGAGCTGCGCATGTGCCAGCTCGGGCGGCCGTCCGCGGCCGGCGCGCTGAAGCGCTCGACCACCAGGAAGTCGTGGGTGACCGTCGCCCTCCCGCGCTCCTCCGGCTCGTCGAACTCCTTGATGAGGGCCACGCGCTCGCCGGTCTCCTCGACGATGCGCCACTTGTCCATGTCTTTGACCGGGCGGACCTCGTGCCCCTTGAGCGCGGCCCGCCCGTCGGGGCCGAGCTGGGTCGCCGGGCGGCCAGTGCTCATCACGTCCAGCGGAATCGGCCGGTCATGGCAGGTATAGGTGGGCTCGGCGGCATCCGCCAGGGGCGTTCCGCAGCCGGCGACGAGGAGCAGGAGCGCGACGATTCGCTTCATGTCCTGGACGACGTGGTCATGGGCCGCCCGGTTCACAGGACAGCCGGGAAGTCGCGGCAGTAGCCGCGGGGGTGTGGCGCCGATCGCGCTGTACAGATGCGTGCGCAGTGAGGCGGCGGTGCCGAAGCCGGCCAGCGAGGCGATGCGGTCGACCGTGAGGTCGGTGCTCTCCAGAAGGTGCCGGGCCCGCTCTACCAGGAGCCGTTCTTGAGACGGCTGGACTGAAGTTGACGGGATCCCGTCCGATCGATTGATCGGACGGGATCTTGGTCGTTGTGGTGGGTGGAGCGTCGGCTCGCTCAGTACCCGCTGCGGCGAGGGGCGGCGGTCGGGCGGCGGGAGAGGTTGGTCCGGCCTGTGGGCTTGAGGTCGCGCGCCGGTTGGTCGTGCCGGTGTGGCGATCGGGCCTGGTGCTCGGTCTTGGCCTGGGTGATCGTGGCGGGGAGTTTGATATGCATGCTTCCTCCTTGGGGTGCTAGGCCCTGGTGAGCCAGGTGACCTGGGTGCCGTTGTCGAAGGACTCGCGCCGGGTGGGGGTGAACAGGGTGGGGCTGAACTGTCCGGAGAACATGGGGATGCCCGCGCCCGCCACCACGGGGTAGCTCTTGAGGATGATCTCGTCGATCTCCGGGAGCAGGGAGGCGGCGAGCCTGCCGCCGCCGCAGAGGTAGATGTCCATGCCGGTGTCCTCGGCCTTCAGCCGCCGGACGAGCTCGATCGGGTCGCCGGCCTCCACCTGCACCGTGGGGTCGTCGATCGTCAGCGTGCTGGAGACGACGTACTGGCGCAGGTGGGAGTACGGGCTGGTGGTGGGGACGTCCAGGGCCGGCTCGTAGGTGCCGCGGCCCATCACCAGCGTGTCGAAGACCTTGTTGGGCACGCCCTCGAGGCCGACAAGCTTGCGGACGTGGGTGGGGAGCGTCTCGGGGTAACGGTCGTTGATCCAGGCGGCCATCTGGTCCGACACGGGGTAGAAGTCGAACTCGGCGTTGGGGCCCGCGATGTAGCCGTCGAGCGAGACGGCGATGTAGTAGACAAGCTTTCGCATATCGATCAACTCCCGACGTAGTACTCTGTTTGGAGTGGTCAAAACGTAGTACTACAGACGGAGTGGTGTCAAGTGCGGAGGAATCCCGAGCGGCGGCAGGCGCTGATCGACGCGGCCATCGAGGTGCTGGCCAGGGAAGGAGCGCGGGGGCTGACCTTCCGGGCCGTCGATGCGGAGGCGGCCGTGCCCCCGGGCACGGCCTCCAACTACTTCGCCAACCGCGACGACCTGTTCACCCAGGTCGGCGGGCGTATCTATGAGCGGTTGCTGCCCGACGAGGCCACGATCGCCCGCAGCCGGGAGGGCGTGCAGGACCAAACCCGCTATGCCGAGCTCATGCACGAACTGGTGGATCGGGTCTCCGCCTTCAACTCCGGCTACCTGGCCCTGCTCGAGCTCCGGCTGGAGTCCACTCGGCGCCCCGAGCTGCGCGCCGTGCTGACCAAGCGCATCCGCGAGGACATCGACGCCAACATCGGCCACCACGCCGCCTCGGGTCTGCCCGGCGACTCGACCTCGGTGGTGCTCCTCTACCTCGCTCTGAACTGGCTCATCGTGGAGCGGCTGACACTTCCCGACATCTTCACCGAGCAGGAGATCCACGAGCTGGTGGACGCCGCCGTGCGAAGAGCGCTGAATGCCTGACGCGTAAGGCCACCCGGCGATACTGGGAAACGATCACTCCTCGCGTGGGAAGCGATCTTTGGACGCTCCTATTCCGCCTGGTCATCCGCTCCCGTGAACGCCTCCTCCACGCGCACACTGCGGGCAGGCCGCACATCCGACAGGCCCCACCGGGCGACGGCAGCCGCTCCACGCTGCTCACGGGCTCCGGACCTGCCCCCAGCGCATGAGCCCGCCGGTGACCAGCCCGTCCCTCCGAGCGGCAGCCAGTTCGGTTTTGCGTTGACACTCGGCGTCGGCGAGATCGGGTGGGACGCGCAGGCCGAGGTTCGGTCCATGCAGTGCCAGCACCTCGTGGGCGGCGCTGGCGCAGTCGCGTCAGACGGGGTGGCCGGCTCCGGAGGATCCCGCCGGTAGTGATGATGAGGAGCTGGACGGCCGCGACAGCATCGCCGAGCGCCTGGTCGACGAGGTGCGTTGGGTGCTGGAGTGCGCCGAATGGGTCGACCGGCTCGCCGGCGACGGGTCCCCCCGGTGGTGAACCTGCGCCCGGCCGATGATGAGGACGCCTACCACGTCGAGGTGGACCTGGCCCGAGTGGCCGGGGTGCTGCGCCGGATCGCCTACGACATCGACGAGCTGGCCCGTGCCCGCGCGGTGGCCGACCTGGACCAGGCCGCCATCATCAGCGACCGGCGCGCAGAGGCAGGCGGGCGCGCGCTGGAGCATCTGTCGGGACAGGTCAAGCGCGAGCGTCCAGGGAACGAGCGTGCCAGCAGGGGGTGTGCTGGCCGGTGCCCAATCCGATCTCCACGCATGGCCGGCCGGGCAGCGGGCCGCCTTCCCGCGCCAGGGCGTCGGCCGGGAAGTCGGTACGGCCGGTGGCGTGCTCGGCGTCGGCACTCAGAGAGATTCGGAACGGAATCCGGCGTTACCAGGGTTCCGCTGGTCAGCGAGCCCAGCATTTCCTTTTCGGGCGCGGGGGAAGACGATTCCGGCTGCGGCGAAGGATGGGTGATCGTGACCGCCGACCGGAGGGCCGACCTTATGCCGGAGAAAAGAACGTGAGCGCCGAAGTGAGCGAACAGATGACCGACGCTGAGCTCGTCGCCCGGTACCGGCGCGACCCCGACCTGTTCACCGCCGTCCACGACCGCTACTACCGCGACATCTACCTGTACGTCGCCGGCCGCCTGGACGCGCAGATCGCAGAGGACCTCGCCGCCGAGACGTTCCTGCTGGCCTTCGACCGGCGCGACCGGTACGACCCGGAACGCGGAGACCTGCGGCCCTGGCTGTTCGGCATCGCCACCAATCTGATCGCCAGGCACCGCCGCAAGGAGACCCGCCACTACAAGGCGCTGGCCAAGCTGGGGCCCGAGCCCGTCGTGGAAGGCCACGAGGACCGGGTCGTCACCTCCATCACCGCCGAGCGCATGCAGCCGCACCTGGCCATGGCGCTCGCCGCCCTGTCCGGCGGCGAGCGCGACGTGCTGCTACTCGTGGCCCTGGGTCAGCTCAGCTACGACGAGGCGGCTCAGGCGCTCGGCATCGCCGTCGGCACCGTGGGCTCCCGGCTCAGCCGGGCCCGCAGCAAGATCCTCGCCCTCATTGACAAGGAGAACGCCCGTGGATGACCTGAACGCCGTCGCGACCCTGCTGGCCAAGCCCGAACCGTCCACCGAGGCGATCACCCGCAGCAGGGGACGTCTCCAGGACAGGATGACGCGGGGCCGCGCCCGACGGCGCCGCGGCTGGCTCCTGCCGGTGCTGGGCATGGCGGTCGCCGCCGCAGCGGCCGTCGCCGTGATCGTCACCAGCGTGGCCCCGCCCGCCTCCGCGCCGGTCTCGGGCAGGGACGTCCTGCTCATGGCCGCGGCCAGCGCCGAGCACATCCCGCGGGGCACGGGGACCTATTGGCACATCACGCGTACGTGGCAGGGCCCGGATGCGCCCCAGGTGCAGGAGAGCTGGACCACCCGCGACGGCCACCGCTGGTCCAGGAACGAGCCGTACGCCACTCCCGGCGCCGTCGTCGAGGACTCGGCCCCGTTCACACTCATGGGCGCCGAGATCGGTTTCGAGGAGCTCGAAGGGCTTCCGTCGGATCCGGAGGAGCTGAAGGAGCGCATCGCCGGGCTTCCGCGGAATGACAGCGCCATGACCCCTGCCGATCGGCAAGGCGAGCTCGTCTCCCCGCTGATCACCCTGATCACGGAGCTGCCGACGCCCCCGCAGGTCCGCTCGGCGGCGTTCGAGGCCCTCGCCGCGACGCCGGGGGTCAAGAACGCGGGGCCGGTCGAGGGCGGGCAGGAACTGCTGGTCCCGCTCTCCGAGAGCCTGGAGATCAGGATGGTCGTCGATCCCGAGGCCGCCCGGGTGGCGCGCGCCAACATCTTGCTGACCGCCGAAGGGGGCTCGGCGATGAGCAACTCGTACATCTCGGTGACCACCGAGTGGACGGACGAGCTCCCGCGGTGAAAACCGATGGACGGGCCGGCGCGGACGGTTCTGGGTGGTCGTGGCCCAGGGGAGGATCCGCATCATCGTCGCCGCGCCCGGGTCCGCGCTCGGCCGCTATCCCGAGGGTACCTGGCCGCGCCACCATGGGCCTGACCCAGCCAATGCCCCTGCCCGAGGGCCTGGCCGCGCTCCTGCAGGCCACCGGCTGACGGGCGCCCGGCGATGCAAGCGCGGCCGCGCTCCTGGCCGCGGCGCTGGGCGTGATCCTGGCCTCGGCCGGTGTGGCGCTGCTGTACTGGACCATCGTGCTGTTCCACCGGGTCGGCAAGGGCACCCTGTCCCGCTGGAGCCCACCCGCGCCCTGGTGGTGACCGGCCCCTACCGGCATGTGCGCGGCGCGGTCATCTATGAGTGGCAGCGCACCACGGCGGCGCATCCGGTGCTTTCACGGTCCTCTGCATAGATCACCGAAAGCCCAGGACATCCGTGCACTCGACTTCGGAAAAGGACACACCCCATCGGCACCGCCTGCCTGCGCCCCCCGCGCCCGTCAGCGGGTCACGATCCCTGGTGAGCTGCACGGTCGCACGAACACGGGAACGGCTCGGCCGACGTCACGTGGCGGAGATCCGCCGAGCTGACGGGGTCCGTCAGCCCAGATCCTCGCGCTTGCGGCGCTCATTGTAGGCCCGCATACGCGGCGGGTAGCCGGTCAGCTGGACATCGTAGACAGGCAACGCCAGATCCCGCGCCACCTTGCGGATCACCTGAGGTGAGCCCACCCGGCGCCTGGTCCACTCGCCATCGTCGGCGATCGCGACGGCCGTCGTGTCGGTGGCAAAGGTCTCGGGCTCGACGTAGAACTCCACGCCGCGCCGCGACTTGGCGAAGGCGATGAGCGCCTCGATATCGGCGTCGGTCGCTTCACGGTCGAACTTCGCGACCTTGTTCCCGCGCCAGCGCCGCAGTCCGTAGCGATCTCGCCATCTCATGCCTCCTTTTTATATCGTTCCGCGCCCCACTGCGTCGGGGCTGTTATCGGGGAGAGATCGGGGTTTCTCCCGATGTACCCCAACGAGGGCGTGGAGGAGGATGACCTCAGATGGCCCGTCGAGGAAAGGCATGGCATTCATGGCATCGGCACAAACACCAGCGCCGACATCCCGGGGGCACGGAAAGGTGCCGCCGATGGAGTTGCGCGTCACCAACCAGGACCGCGAGCACGTGGTCGAACACGTCAAGGCGGCGTACGCCGAGGGACGCTTCGACAAGTACGAGTTCGACGAGCGCCTCGGCAGGGCCATGACCGCGCGCACCCACGGCGACCTCATGCCCATCATGACCGAGCTGTACGGCCCGCAGAGCCATTGGCACTCGATCGCCGCGCCGCCCAAGGTCGCTCCCCGTCCCGCGCCCCGGCCGCACGGCCTGCCCGCCGACAGCAACGAACGCGTCGGTGGCGCAGCGGCCCACCTGCTGGGACTGCTGGGCCTGATCATCGTCGGTCCGCTGATCCTGCTGCTCACGGGAGGCAAGACGTCGCCGTACATCCGGCACCACGCGATCGAGGCGCTGAACTTCCACCTGACCCTGCTGGGTGCGACGGTCCTGCTGCCGTTCACGATCGTGGGCGTCGTGCTCGTCCCGGTGATCTGGGTAGCCGCGTTCGTCCTGGCGATCGTCGGCGGTGTGTCGGCGCTGGCCGAGAACGACTTCCGCTACCCGCTGACGGTCCGCCTGGTGAAGTGACCCACCGCCCGCCGAGACGTGCGTGCTGGGTGGGGGCGGCGTCTTCCGGGTGGTGCCCGGGGGGTGCGGGATGAGGTACGCGCTGGGTGGGGGTGATGCGCGTGGGGGCGGACGTGGGCACACCCGCGTGCGGTTGGGGGCGATGCCGCGCGGGGGAGGCTTCGGGAGAGAACGGGCCGAGTGGGGGGACGCGGCCGGGTGCCGTCGTTGGGGGATGACGCGGCGTGGCGTCCGACGGGACCCGGCCGCGAGTTCGTGCCCGCAGGGAGAAGCGGCTAGGCGGCGAGGACCTGGTACTTGACGGTCATGACACCCGAGCCGGTGCTCCCGATGGCGGAGAAGGCGGCCTCGGACAGGTCGAGGCAGCGTCCGCCGGCGTAGGGGCCGCGGTCGTTGATGCGCACCACGACGGCCTTGCCGTTCGAGGGATTGATGACGCGGACCTTGCTGCCCAGCGGGAGCGACTTGTGCGCCGCGGTCAGGGCCGACGGGTCGAAGCGTTCGCCGCTGGCCGTCATCTGGGGCTCGTCGTAGAACGACGCGCCGCACCTGCCCGTGGAGACCACGCGGGCCTTCTGCTTGGCGGGCCTTTGGGCGACCTTCGAGGAGTCGGCCGAGGTGGCGCGCCTGGATGTCGCGCTCTTCTCGCGCTTCGCGGACGATCGGCGGTCTGAGGCGGAGGTGGAGGTCGACGCGCGGTCCGCGTTCGAAGACGACCCGCGGTCGGCGGTCGTGGTCGACTCCTTTCCGGAAGCCGAAGCCGAGGAGGCGACCGGCGCGGAGGGGGAAGCCGAGGTGGGGGTGACGGCGGGGGTCGACGCGGAAGGTGACGCCGAGGTGGTCCGGGCCGAGGCGGCGGACGGCGAGAGCGACGGGGTGCCGGTGGGGGAGGCTCCGGGGGCGACGGCCGCGGAGAGGCCTACGGCGGCGGTCTGGGGGGAGTCGCCGTTCGCGACGGCGGCCCATGCGGTGGTGGACGCGGCGGCCAGTACGGCGGCGCCTGCCGCGACGGTGGTCCAACGACGCCTGCCGGGGGCGGTGAGACGGCCCAGCGGGTTCTTGCCGGACGGCTTGGTCGAATGCTGACCCAAGGGAAACCACGGTCCTAGATAGGAGACAGGACAGGGACGGGCCAGACGGGGAGGGGGATGGGGACGCGCGTCGGCCTGATCCCTAAGCGAGGCGAAGAGCGCTTCGCAATGCGCCCGAACATACGTGACAAAGGGCGCGTAAAGGCAACTTAATGGGACGTCCCGTGATATATCCCACTTTGGTCATGAAGGGGTTGCCGAGGATCGACACTACGCCCTTGATCTTGGGTTTTGTCGAGAACCGCACGACGCAGAGAACCAGTGGGCGTCGGACATCAGGCCTGGGTAGGCGGCGGATCCCGAAGCGAGCGAAACCCTGGCTCAAGATGCAATGGCGGGGTAAAGAACCTCATGGATCGGAGCCCGTGGGTCATCGGAAGACTGGGGGCCATCTCAGACCATGGGACGTCGGGAGAGCGGGTGTTGTCCCAGGCCGTGGGGAGCCCGGGGGCTATCTCAGGCCGTCGGTCGTCCGGAGGCCGGCGGTTTGCCCGGTGGCTGCAGGTTGTCGCGGCGGCTGGTGGGAGAACCGGGTTGAGGCATCGGCGCGTCGATCATCCCCAGCCCTGTGGGTGCATCGAGCAGCCACCGCATGGCGATCGTGAAGCCTTCAGCGCGCGGTGCAAGCACTTCGGCCAGGGGCTTGCAGTAGGGGGCCGGTCGGGACACGGGATCACTTCGGCGTCGAGGCCGCGACGGAAGCAGACGGTCTCGACCCTTCGGTCCTCGATGTAGGGCGAGTTCGGCCTACTCATGTGCGTGCCCTCGATGCCGGGCACGGTTGCCCGCGTGAGCAACGATCTCGCCCGTCTACCAGCGTCCCTCCACCAGCAACGACGAACGCACGGCAGCTCCGCAAGACTTCCTGCACGCCTGCGACCACCATCGCTGCCACACCGCACTCGGAGGCCGTCCTCCGATCAGCCGTGCCAACAACCCTGCGGGTCAATACGTCTGGCGGGCACTGCCGTCGATTTCTGCCAGTCGTGCGGACCAGCGCGCCCACCCCTCGCGCTGGCCGAATCGGTTCTCGCATTCGAGCTGGAGGCGGCAGGCGAGCGCGGCCAGCTCTGGCAGGCGGTGTCGGGCGGCTTCGACGATCGCCTCTACGTCGCCGTCCCAGGCAGGGTTGACGAGCGGTTCGAGGATGCGGGTGCCGATCTCCATGGCGAGCTCCGGCGGGTGGGCCGAGCCGTTCTCCAGCGCGTACGCCAGGAGCCAGGCGGACAGGCCGGTGGTCGCCAGCAGGCCCAGCAGTCTTTCGACGGTTTCGGTGTCGCCGGTGCGGGCGTGCAGGAAGGCCAGATCGATCGCCACCTCACTGGCCCAGGAGGTTACCAGGTCGCCGCCGAGGCCCTTCAGGATCTGCTCGGCGCGGGCGAAGTCGCCCTCATACAACGCCAGGCCGAACGAGGCGACGCAGGCCGAGCCGTCGTCATACGCGGTGCGAAGCTCGGCCGCCGCTCGGGAGAGGTCGCCCGCAGCGGCGAGCCGGCGGCCGTGCTCGGCGGGGCTCTCCATATTCGCGCGGCGGCGCGCCTCGGCCATGATGGAGGCGTCTCCGTGGAGGACCGCCAGGCAGTACGCGGCGCGCGCGTCCTCATGCAGTCCGGCCGAGAACAGTCGGACGCACAGCTCCAGGGCGGCGCGGGCCCGGTCGTCCTCTTCCTCTCGCCCGGCCAGCAGGTCGCCCAGGTCGAGACGTGCTTCGATGATCGGGACCTGCGAGGCAGTCGGAGCGGGCGGGTTACAACATCAGTGAGCGTACGGTCTCCACCGTGTCGGCTTCCTCGGCCCGCTTGTCCGGCCGGTACCGCAGCACTCGTGCGAACCGGAGCGCCATCCCGCCCGGATAGCGCGGCGAACGCTGAACGCCGTCAAAGGCGATCTCCACCACCAGCTCGGGCTTGAGCGCGACCGTCCAGCCGTCGGTGGGGCCGTCGGCGATCTCCAGGAAGCGCTCGGTCTGCCAGGCCAGCAGTTCGTCGGTCAGCCCCTTGAACGTCTTGCCCAGCATGACGAACGCCCCGCTGTCAGGGTCGCGCGCGCCCAGGTGGAGGTTGGACAGCTTGCCCTCGCGTCGCCCGTGGCCCCATTCGGCGGCCAGCACGACCAGGTCGAGCGTGTGGCGGGGCTTGACCTTGATCCAGCCCGCCCCGCGCCGCCCTGCCGCGTAGGGGGAGGTGAGGGACTTGGCGACCAGGCCCTCGTGGCCCCGCCGTACGACCTCGGTGAAGAAGGACTCGGCGGAGGGCAGGTCGTGGGTGACCAGGCGGGGGGTGAGCAGTGCGGGGGGAACGGTGGCGGCGAGCCGCTCCTGGCGCTCGCCGTACGGCAGGTCGAGCAGGTCGGCGCCGTCGATCCTGAGGGCGTCGAAGAAGAAGACGCTGAGCGGGGTCTCCTCGCGCAACCTGGGCACGTCGGTCTTGCTGCTGACCCTGCTCGCCGTCAGCTGGAACGGCTGTGGGCGGCCGTCGGGACGCAGTGCGATGACCTCGCCGTCGAGCACCAGATCGGACGAGGGCAGCGCGAGCACCGCCTCGACCAGCTCGGGCACCTGGTCGGTGATGTCGTCGAGGGTGCGGGTGAAGACCCTGACGTCGTCGCCCGAACGGTGGGCCTGGACGCGGATGCCGTCGAGCTTCCACTCCAGCGCCGCTTCGCCGCCGATCTTCTCGAGCACGGCGGCGACGCTGGGCGCGCTGCCGGCGAGCATGGGGGCGACGGGGCGGCCCACCTCCAGCTTGAAGGCACGCAACGCCTCGATGCCGCCCGACAGCGCGGCCGCGCCGACCGCGGGGAGCCAGCCGCGCAGCGTGAGCGCTCGCCGTACGTCGGCCGAGGCCGCGCCGGAGGCCTTGGCGACGGCCTCGATCATCACGCCGTCGAGGGCGCCCTGCCGTAGTTCGCCGGAGAGCAGGCGCAGCAGGAAGGACTGCTCCTGGCTGGTGACGGCGGTGAACAGCTCCTCGACCATGGCCTTGCGGGCGGCCTGCGAGCCGGGGCCCGAGACGGCCTTGATGCGGGTGAGGAGGGCGTCGACGTCGGTGAGGGTCGCGGTGGCGACGAGTTTGGGCGGGGGCGGGTCCTGCAGAGTGCGCCAGCCGACGCCGATCTGGCGCTGGGGGAGCTCGCCGGACAGGTAGGCGATCGCGATCTCCGCCTCGTCGGCGCCGACGCGACCCAGCAGCTCGGCCAGATGGCCGATCTTGCCCAGCCGGGCGGAGGTCCTGGCCACGGCCTCGGAGACACGGACGACGTCGATCAGCAGCACACCGCTTATGTTGCCCTACGGACCCGACAAAAGTCGCGCCGGACCTTCCTGGGAGGGCGGCCCTGCCCGCCGGCGCGTGGCCGGGGTTCTTCGGGATCGTGGGGCGGCGCCGAGGGTGGGCGGGTGCGGCCCCGCCCTGGGGCGGGCTGGGATCTTCAGGCGGGCCGGTCGGGGGCGGCGGTGTGGGGTACGGCGGGCCGTACCCCACTTCGCGCGAGGGTCAGCGCACGCCGAGCAGGTCGACGACGAAGATGAGCGTCTCGCCCGGCTTGATGGCCCGGCCGGCGCCACGGTTGCCGTAGCCGAGGTGCGGCGGGATGACGAGCTTGCGCCGTCCCCCGACCTTCATCCCCGCCACTCCCTGGTCCCAGCCGGCGATGACACGGCCACCGCCCAGCGGGAACTCGAACGGCGTGCCGCGGTTCCAGGACGAGTCGAACTCCTCGCCCGAGGAGAAGGAGACGCCGACGTAGTGCACCTGGACGCTCTGTCCAGACTTGGCCTCGGGGCCGTCCCCCTCAACGATGTCGACGATCTCCAGGTCAGAGGGCGGGTTGCCCTCCGGGAAGTCGATCTCCGGCTTCTCGAGTGCCACGATGTTCTCCTTGGTGGATGTCTTCTGACGCACAGACTCTATGGCAGCCCGCCGAGCGGCCTGAGGACGCGGCCTGAGGACGCGGCCCCGGAGTGCGGGCGGATCGTGGTCAGCCCCGTCGGTTCCGTGGTGAACTGATCGCATGGCCACCTCGCTGAGCGGACGAGTCGCTGTGATCACCGGCGCGGCGGGTGGCGTCGCGGAGACGCTCGCGGGGATGGGCGCGACCCTCGTCGTCTGCGGTCCCGCGCCGGGGGAGCGGGCGGCCGCCGATCTGGCCCTGACGCTCGACCTGGCCGACCCGATGGCGCTCAACGTGCTCGCGACGGCCGTCGAGGAGCGCTACGGCAGGATCGACCTCCTGGTCGCCGCCGCGACGGGCGCGACGAAGGCGCCGTTCGAGTCGGTGATGGCCAGGGCCGAGCGCGCTGTCGTGGAGGAGAACTTCACCAGGGTCACCGCGTTGATCAGGCGGCTGCTGCCGCTGATGGGCGGCGGCTCGTCGATCGTCGTCCTCGTGCCGGAGGAGGCCCGCCACGCTCTCGACGCCGCGATGAAGGCCGCTGTCGAGAGCCTGTGCGAGGCGCTGGCGGTGGAGCTGGCCCCGCGCGGCGTCGATGTCGGCGCCGTCACGGAGGCCGCCGCCTACCAGCTCTGGTGCAGCGGCATGCCCTCGGTGTAGCCGGACGAGCTCTGGATGCCGACCACGGCCCGCTCGTGGAACTCCTCCAGCGTCGTCGCGCCCGCGTAGGTGCACGAGGAGCGCAGGCCGGCCACGATCGCGTCGATCTGGTCCTCGACGCTGGGCCGCTGCGGGTCGAGGTACATGCGGGAGGTGGAGATGCCCTCCTCGAACAGTGCCTTGCGGGCCCGCTCGAACGGGCTGTCCTCGGCGGTGCGCAGCCGTACGGCACGCGCCGAGGCCATCCCGAAGTTCTCCTTGTACTTGCGGCCGTCGGCGTCGGTGCGGGCGTCGCCCGGCGACTCGTAGGTGCCGGCGAACCACGAGCCGATCATGACGTTGGCCGCGCCCGCGGCCAGGGCGAGAGCGACGTCCCGCGGGTGCCGTACGCCTCCGTCTGCCCACACGTGGCGCCCGAGGCGGCGGGCCTCGGCCGAGCATTCGAGGACGGCGGAGAACTGCGGCCTGCCCACGCCCGTCATCATCCTGGTCGTGCACATCGCGCCGGGGCCGACGCCCACCTTGACGATGTCGGCGCCGGCGTCGACCAGGTCGCGGACGCCCTCGGCGGTCACGACGTTGCCTGCGGCGACGGGCACGGCGGGGCCGAGCGCCCTGACGGCGCGCAGCGCGGAGATCATCTTCTCCTGGTGCCCGTGCGCGGTGTCGACGACGAGGCAGTCGATGCCGGCGTCGAGCAGTTCCTTGGCCTTGGCGGCCACGTCGCCGTTGACGCCGACGGCGGCCGCGACGCGCAGTCTGCCCTGGGAGTCGAGCGCGGGCTGGTAGAGGGTGGCGCGCAGCGCGCCTGTGCGGGTCAGGATGCCGACGAGGCGGCCCTCCCCGTCGACGATGGGCGCCAGGCGGTGGCGGCCCTCGTGCAGCATGTCGAAGGCCTCGCGCGGGTCCAGTCCCACGGGCAGCGTGAGCAGGTGGGCCGACATCACCTGCGAGAGCTGGGTGAACATGTCGACGCCGTGGCAGTCGGCCTCGGTGACCACGCCGACGGGGCGGTTGTCCCAGTCGACGACGATGACCGCGCCGTGCGCCCGCTTCGGCAGCAGCGCCAGCGCCTCGCCGACGGTGTCGTGCGGGGTCAGCGTGAGCGGCGTGTCGTGCACCAGGTCACGCCTCTTCACCCAGTCGACGACGTCGGCGACCACGTCGATCGGGATGTCCTGCGGGATGACGGCGACGCCGCCCCTGCGGGCGATGGTCTCGGCCATGCGACGGCCCGCGACCGCGGTCATGTTGGCGACCACGAGCGGAAGAGTCGTACCCGTGCCGTCGTTGGTGGACAGGTCGACCGCGAGCCTGGAGCCGATCGAGGAGCGGGACGGGACCATGAACACGTCGCTGTAGGTCAGGTCGTATGACGGCTCGAGTCCGTTGAGAAACTTCACGTTCGTCCATCCTACTTGCGAAAATGGGACATGCCGCGCAGGTGGACAAGGCATGCGCTGACTGGTCACCAAGGGTCTTTCCCGCTTTCGATGGCCATATGATCTGCGGGACGGATCTGGGGGACGGAGGACGCGGTGGACATCGTTGAGCGGTCGGAGGTGGTGGTCGTCGGCCATGCCGTACGGACCACGAACGCCGATGAGATGGACCCGTCGAGGGCGAGGCTGCCGGGGCTGTGGCAGCGGGCGGGGGCGCCGGGGGCGTTCGCGCACGTGCCGGGCCGCCTCGACGAAAACCTTTACGCGGTGTTGACCGACTACGAGAGCGACCACCACGGCGCCTACACGCAGATCGTCGGGGTCGGCGTGCGGACCGTTCCACGGCTGCCCGAGGGCATGGTCGCGGTACGGGTGCCCGCGGGCCGGGCGCTGAAGGTGGCGGCCAGGGGGCAGATGCCGCAGGCCATCATCGACGCCTGGCAGCAGGTGTGGAAGCACACCGAGTCGGGCGGCACGCCCGCCAGGTCGTTCACCACCGATCTGGAGGTGCACCACCCGGCGGGAGCCGATCTCTACGTCGCGGTGTGAGCCCCGGCCGGGACGGCGGGATCACTCGTCGTCATCGTCGGGCGGGTCGGCCACCCGCCAGGCCGCGGTAAGCAGCGGGATCGTGTAGTGCGTCACGAACAGCGTCAGCGCCAGCGGCGCCAGCAGGGCCACCGGCACGGTGAGGGTGAGCTGGCCGTCCTTGTAGCTCCAGAGGTTGGCCAGCACGAACAGCGAGCCGAGCACCACGCTGGTCGCGCGGTGGGCGGAGGTGAAGGCCCTGCGCCGATCGTGCAGTTGCCGCTCGTCGAGGAAGCGCTCGGGCAGGTACAGGACGCCCTTGGTGGCCGCGTGGAGCCAGCCGACCACGGGAAGACCGACCAGCAGGCTGATCCCGAACATCGACAGGTAGACGTTGCGGGCCAGGTCGCTCGGCGCGTAGCGGGCGATGACCACCAGCCCGGCCCACAGCACCACCAGCGCCGCCGCGGCGACCGCGACCAGGCGGC
Organism: Nonomuraea sp. NPDC049152; assembly: GCF_040648355.1. Lineage (NCBI taxonomy): Bacteria > Bacillati > Actinomycetota > Actinomycetes > Streptosporangiales > Streptosporangiaceae > Nonomuraea > Nonomuraea sp. NPDC049152. The sequence continues at coordinate 105,223 of NZ_JBEZDO010000002.1, forward strand.
GACGGGCCGGCCTGGTCGCCCACAGCCGGTTGGCCGGCATGTTCTCCAGGCGGTCGCGCCGCTTCTCCCACGTTCCCATCACGACCCCAGCCTGGCGAACGGATGGAGCGAGAAGACGACCTCCACCGGCACCTCGAAATATTCGGCGATCTTCAATGCGAGGAACAGCGAGGGGCTGTACTCGCCCCGTTCCAGGTAGCCAACCGTCTGGTAGTGCACACCCAGCGCCGCGGCCAGGTCCTTACGGGAGATCCCGCGCTCGGCCCTGAGCATCGGGATCCTGTTGTAGACGACCTCGTTCGACACCGAGAATCCTCACTTGCGAGTGACCCTGCGCAACAGCCACGGTGCCAGCACCATACCGGCCACCGCCCAAGCCCCCATCACCATCGCCGCGGTGCCGAGCTCCCACACGCCGTGCAGCTCGCCCGCCGCCGAGTCGAAGAACGCCGCCCGCAACGCGTGGGCCTGCCAGTAGAGCGGGAAGGCCTGCGCGATCCACTGCACCGCCTCGGGCATCATCCGCAGCGGGATCATCACCCCCGACATGATCATCAGGAGCATCGTCGGCAGTCCGATGACCGCCGCCGCGGCCTTCGCGGTCGGCAGCATGGCGCCGATCGCCGTGCCGAGCGGAACCACCGCGAGCGCGCCGAGCCCGACCACCCACAGCAGCGTCAGCCAGTTGGAGGGCGCGCCGAGCCCGCCGAGCGTGGCGCCGAGGACCATCATGATCGCCGAGTTCGCGATGATGTTCACCAGCAGCGAGACCGCCCTGCCGGTGACGTAGACGGGCAGGCCTTTCGGAAGCGCGCGCAGCCGCAGCAGCGCGCCCTCCTCCCTGTCGGCGGCGATCAGCATCGGCAGCGACATCACGCCCGCGGAGAACACGGTGAAGGCCATGAAGCCCACCGTCATGAAGGCGGTCATCCCGACCCCGCCGCCCGCCGGGTTGTCGCCGATCCACAACATCAGCAGGACGAACATCACCAGGCCGGCGAGCTGGCCGCTGAGCTCCTTGCCGTCCCGCATGATCGAGCCCTGCTCGATGAGGCCGCGCTTCACTCCCAGCGTCAACGTGTTCACGCCGCGCTCCTTTCCACCAGGTTGAGGTAGCTCTCTTCGAGGGTCGGCCGCCTGATCTCCAGGCCGGGGACGGGCCCGCCGTACTGCTGGTGCAGCCGCCACGCCAGCTCGGAGGGCTCGCCCGTCTGCTCGGCCCCGTCCCTCCAGCGCACCAGCGAGGGCGCCTGCACGGCGTCGGCCAGCTCGGCGGGCGTGCCGAACACCGCGATCCGCCCTTCGACCAGGACGGCGATGCGGTCGGCCAGCTTCTCGGCCTCCACCAGGTCGTGCGTGGTGAGGACGATCGTCGTGTCGAGGCTCTCGATCAGGTCGTGGAACTCCCTGCGCGCCTCCGGGTCGAAGCCCGTGGTCGGCTCGTCGAGGAAGAGCAGCTCGGGCCTGCCGACGATGCCGAGCGCCACGTCGAGCCTGCGCCGCTGGCCGCCGGACAGCCGGCCGACCTTGCCGGAGGCCTGCCTGGCCAGGCCGAGCGCCCGCAGCAGCTCGCCGGTGTCCCAGGGGTCCTGGTAGTGCGCGGCGACGTGGTCGATCAGCGTGGCGACCCGCCAGCGCGGGTGGTCACGCCAGTCCTGCAGCACCACGCCCAGCTTGGACCTCCAGGCGTCGTCGCCCCTGGCGGGGTCCTCGCCGAGCACCTGGACCTCGCCGCCCGTGCGGTGCCTGAAGCCCTCGAGGATCTCGATCGTGGTCGTCTTGCCCGCGCCGTTGGGTCCGAGGAGCGCCATGGTCTCGCCGCGCCGTACATCCAGGTCGACGCCGCGCAGGACCTCGCGCTTGCCGTACGACATCCGCAGCCCGCGGACGTTCACCACAGTATCCATGCTCTCGAATGTAGTACATCTACTACATTCGAGACAAGTTCTATGACGGCGCTGGCCGGATGGAAGGCTCTAGAGGCCGAGGGCCGCCATGGCGGAGTCGACGGCGGGCGGGCGCACGACCTCGGCGGGGAGGTCGGCGAAGGCCCAGGTGCAGTCGGCGAGCCCGCCCAGGGCCACCACCGCCCCCACCTGTGCGGCCAGGGGCGCGTCGGCGCCGACGAGCATCACGCCGAGTCGCTCCCGCCACCCGGTCACGGTCTCCAGCAGGCCGAGGTCGTTCAGCGTCGTCATCTCCCGCACCGCGAGCATCATGATGTCGCGATGGCGGTAGTGGAAGTCGAAGTAGCCCTCCAGCAGCGCCCTTGGCTCCATCTCCCGGTGGGCTGTCGCCTCCTCGAGGAAGGCCCTGCCGTCCTCGATCAGCGGCACGATGATGCTGCGCACCAGCTCCTCGCGTGAGGCGAAGTGGTAGTAGAGCGCCGGCTTGGTGATCCCCAGCCGGTCGGCGATCTCCTGGAGGCTGGTCCGCTGCACGCCCTGCGTGATGAACAGCTCGCGGGCCACCTGCTGAATGCGTTCTCTGGTGTTTCCTCGTGCCACGCGACTCAGCTTACTTATCGATCGGTAAAGACGTATGCTTACTTATCGATAAGTAAGGAGGGCTCCATGAACATCCTCATCTCCGGAGCGAGCGTCTCCGGCCCGGTGTTGGCCTACTGGCTGAAGCGCTACGGATTCCCCCCGACCGTCGTGGAGAAATCGCCCACCCTGCGTAAGTCGGGTGGTCACGCGGTCGACCTGTTCAAGCCGGCCATGGACGTCGTCGAGCGCATGGGCGTGCTGGACGCGATCACGGAAAGGAGGACGGGCACCGAGTGGCTCACGATGATCAGGCGGGGCGCCGCCAAGCCGGTGAGCATCCAGGTCTCCAGGCTGATGGGCGGCATCTCCGCCAGGCACGTCGAGATCATGCGCGACGACCTCGCCGAGGTCCTCCACGACGCGACCAAGGACGACGTGGAGTACCTCTTCGGCGACTCCATCACCTCGATCTCCGACGACGGCGAGGTCACCTTCGAGCAGGCCGCGCCGCGCCGCTTCGACCTGGTGGTCGGCGCCGACGGCCTGCACTCCAACGTGCGGCGGCTGGTCTTCGGCCCGGAGTCCGGCTTCACGCGGTGGCTGGGCGCCTACATCGCGGTCGCCACCATCCCCAACTACCTCGGCCTCGACGGCAGGATGGCCGGTATGCCCACCGTCGACAGGATGGTCGGCGTCTACGGCGCCGGCACCATGGACGACGCACGGGTCTTCTTCTTCATGCGGCCCGCCGGGCAACTCGACTACCACTACCGCGACACCGCGCGGCAGAAGGCCCTGCTCCGCGAGCAGTTCGCGGACCTGGGCTGGGAGACGCCCAGGCTGCTCGACGAGATGGACCGCGCCGAGGTGTTCTACTTCGACTCCGTCACCCAGCTGCGCATGGACACCTGGTCACGCGGCAGGGTCACGCTGGTCGGCGACGCGGGCTACTGTCCGGGGCCGGCGGTCGGCGGCAGCACCAGCATCGCGGTCGTGGGCGCCTACGTGCTGGCAGGGGAGCTGGCCCGGGCGAAGGGTGACCACACCCGCGCCTTCGCCGCCTACGAACATGAGATGTCGGAATACGTGCGGCGAAGCCGCGCCTTCGCCGTGACCGCCGCCAAGCGCCTCATCCCCGGCAGCAGGGCCGAGGTATGGGCGCTGATCAACGGCGCGCGCCTGTTCACCAGCCTGCCCACCGCCCTCACCAGGGCGATCACCAGGCGCGGCGGTGGCAACCTCGGCATGCACGACACGTTCGAACCGAAGGACTACAGCGCTCTCACGCCAGCACGCCCGCCTGCCTGAGCTTGGCCGCCCGCTCCCGGTCCAGCCCCCACGCCGTCAGGTCCTCCAGCCTGGTGGCGGGGGACAGGTCCGGTTCGGGGGTGCCGAGCAGGCGGGGCGCGGGCACGGGCTGGGTGACCTCGCCGACCGTGGTGAACGCGCCGCGCGCGGTGTTGTGCGGGTGCGCGGCCGCCTCCGCCATGGACAGCACGGGTGAGACGCACGCGTCCGAGCCCTCGAAGACCGCCTCCCACTCGGCCCTCGTCCGCTCCTTGAAGGCGGCCTCCAGGCGGAGCCTCAGCACGGGCCACTGGGCGGGGTCGCCCCTGTCGGGCAGGTCGTCGAGGCCCGCCCTGGACACGAACTCCGCCCAGAACTGGGGCTCCAGCGCGCCCAGCGCCATGAACCCGCCGTCGGCCGTCTCGTAGGTGTCGTAGAACGGCGCCCCCGTGTCGAGCAGGTTGGTGCCGCGCGGGCCCCATCCCGACCGGTAGAACATCGCGAACAGCATGGCCGCGCCGTCCACCATCGCCGCGTCGACGACCCTGCCCCTGCCGGTCCTCTCGCGCTCGAACAGGGCCAGCAGCACGCCGTACGCGAGCATGAGGCCGCCGCCCGCGAAGTCGCCGAGGATGTTGATCGGCGGCGTGGGCTTGTCGCCCGCGCGCCCGAGCATGGACAGCACGCCCGAGATCGCGATGTAGTCGATGTCGTGGCCGGCGGTCGTGGCCAGCGGCCCCTCCTGGCCCCAGCCGGTCATCCTGCCGTAGATCAGACGCTCGTTGACCGCGTGCATGTCGTCGGGGCCGATGCCCAGGCGCTCGGCCACGCCGGGCCTGAAGACCTCGATGACCACGTCGGCGTTCGCGGCCAGCTCCTTGAACGCCGCCACTCCCTCCGCCGACTTCAGGTCGAGCCCGATCGTGCGCTTGCCGCGATCCATCACGTCCGTGCGCGGACGGTCGGAGACGGCCGCCACCCTGTCGACGCGCAGCACCTCGGCCCCGTGGTCGGCGAGCATCATCCCGGCGAAGGGCCCGGGCGCGAGCCCGGCCAGCTCCAGCACCTTCACTCCTGCCAGCGGTCCATGAGTCATGTTCAAGAACTTTATTCGGTACGGCTGCGCCGCGACAGTCCCAGTAAGATCGACACACCGCTCTGTCGGGCGGACGGCCCGCACGCTTGGCAGGGGTATGGGAAACTTGCGCCTTATGGCTTCGGAATCCGATCAGCTGATCGCCCATCGCTACCGCCTGGCCAAAGAGCTGGGCAGGGGCGGCATGGGCGTGGTCTGGGAGGGCCACGACACGCTGCTGAACCGGTCGATAGCGATCAAGGAGGTGTTACTCCCGCCCGAGCTGCCCAAGCCCGACAGGGAACGCCACCTGATGCGCACCGCCCGCGAGGCGCGCACGGCGGCCAGGCTCAACCACCCGAGCGTCGTGGCCGTCTATGACGTCGTGGAGGAGGACGGCCGCCCGTGGATCATCATGGAGCTGGTCCGCGCGCCCGCCCTCGACGAGGTCGTCGCCACCCACGGCGCGCTGCCGATCAGGGAGGCCGCCGACGTCGGCCGCCAGGTGCTGTCGGCACTGAAGGCCGCCCACGAGGTGGGCATCCTGCACCGCGACGTCAAGCCGAGCAACATCCTGCTGTGCGACGACGGCCGCGCGGTCCTGACCGACTTCGGCATCGCCACCGCCGAGGGTGACAGCTCCCTCACCAGGACCGGCATGGTCACGGGCTCGCCCGCCTTCCTGGCGCCCGAGCGGGTCCGCGGCCTCGAGGACATCGGCCCTGCCTCCGACCTGTGGTCGCTCGGCGCGACCTTGTACGCCGCGCTCACCGGGCGCTCGCCGTTCGAGCGGGGCGAGCCGATGGCCACCCTGTCGGCGCTGCTGGGGGAGGAGCCCGACTACCGCAGGATCCCTCCCGCGCTGCACCCGGTGCTGAAGGGGCTGCTGAAGAAGGAGCCCGAGGAGCGGCTGACCGCGGCCGAGACCGACGCGCTGCTCCTCGCGATCGGCGAGCAGCAGGCCGCCAAGCACGACGACGATGACGACCGGCCGCCCTCCCGCAGGCGCGGCAGCCGTACGACGCTGATGGCGGCCGCGGTGGCGGTCCTGGTCGTGACCGTGGGCGCGGGCGCCTACCTGAAGCTCGCCCCCGAGGCGGCGCAGGGCAGCGCGCGAGTGCCGCAGGCCAAGGCCAGCACCCTGGCCTCGACGCCGCCCGCCACCCACGCTCACTCGGCGACGCCCTCGCCCACCCCCACGCCGACCGTCTCCAGGACGCCCGTCGCCCTGACCCGGCTGTGGACCTCGCCCGACGGCTGGTCGATCCAGCGGCCGACCAGGTGGAGGGGTGCCCGTGCCCAGGCCTACACGCAGTGGACCCGGCCCGACCGCTCCGCCCATCTCGGCGTCGAGGAGCAGTACGCCACGCTCGACCCGCACCAGATCCTGCGCGACGCGGAGGAGGGCATGACCGCGGCCACCGACGTGCGGACCGTGCGCCGCAAGGCCGCCGCGCAGGGCGCGGTCGACTGGGAGTTCACCTGGACCGCCGCCCCCGGCCACCCGTGGGCGACGGAGGGGCGGCTCTACCATGAGGTACGGCGGGCGATGGTGGCGGGGAACACGGCGTACGTGGTGTCGTGGACGGTCGCCGAGGAGCAGTGGCGGCGGCACGGCCGGATGATGCGCCAGGTGATGGGCAGCTTCACCCCGGGCACCTGAGGCGCGACCAGGCTGCCGCGGCCGGGGGCCCGGCGGGTGTGGTCAGGGGCCTGTCGCCGTCCTAGGGTCGGCCTCATGACCCCATGGAACCTGCTGGCCCTCGCCCCGCTGCCGCCCGACGCCCTGCGCGGCCTGCTCGCCCCGCTCGGCGAGCGCGTCACGCTCGTGACCGCGCGCGACAGGGCCGCGATGGAGGCCGCCCTCCCCAAGGCGGAGCTCGTGCTCGGCGACTGGAGCGGCAGCCTCGCCATGGACGCGGCCGCGGTCGCCGCCGCCCCGCGCCTGGCCTTCGTCCAGCAGCCGTCCGTGGGAGTCGACGGCCACGACCTGGCCGCGCTGTCGGCGGCGGGGGTTCCGCTGGCCAACACCGCGGGGGTCAGCGCGACGGCGGTGGCCGAGTGGTGCGTGGGCGCGGCCCTCGCCCTGGCCCGCCGCCTGCCCGCCGCCGACGCGGCCGTCCGCGCAGGCGAGTGGCCGCAACTCGACCTCGGCCCCCGCGAGCTGTCAGGCTCCCGCGTCGGCATCGTCGGCTACGGCCCGATCGGCGAGCACTGCGCCCGCCTGTTCGAGGCGTTCGGCTGCCAGGTCTCGCACTGGACGCGGACGCCGCGCGGCGCGGGCTACGCCCCGCTCGACGAGGTCGTCGCCACCTCCGACGTGCTGGTCGTGGTGATCGCCCTGTCCGACGAGACGCGCGGGCTCGTCGATCCCGCCGCGATGAGGAAGGGCGCATACCTCGTCAACGCCGCCCGCGGAGGCGTCGTCGACCAGCGGGCGCTGGCCGCCGCGCTGCGCGAGGGACACCTGGCGGGCGCGGCCCTCGACGTCTTCGAGAGCGAGCCGCTGCCGGACGGAGACCCGCTGCGCGACCTGGAGAGCGTTCTGCTCTCGCCGCACGTGGCGGGCGTCACACCTCAGACGACCGGTCGGCTGATCTCCGCGGTCCTGTCCAACCTGGCGGCCGCGCTCGACGAAACCAAGATCATCAACGTCGTCAACGACGCCCCGACGCAGGTCCGCAGGCGGGTCGCGTCTGGTAAGTAGAGTTTCCTGTCGGTTCGCCGACCGGTAGGGGCTTTACCTGGGACGATAGGAAGTTTTCGGGCGTTTAACGACCCCGACCTGTTCGATGCTGATTTGGAGAGATACGGTCTCTACGGACGATCTCGACCACAGCTTCTGGGGGTGTTTCTGTGACAACGATGTCGGCACACCAGCGGGCCGTCGAACAGATCAGGCAGTCCTACGCCGAGATTCCCGCGGACGCGGCTCCTCGGCTGGCCAAGGCGACCTCGAACCTGTTCAGGTTCCGTGACTCGGGCAAGGCCGCCAAGCTGTCGGCCCGCGACCTCGACGAGGTCATCAGCGTGGACCCGGTCAGCATGACCGCCGAGGTCCAGGGCATGACGACCTACGAGGACCTCGTCGACGCCACGCTGCGGCACGGGCTCATGCCGTACGTCGTGCCGCAGTTGAAGACGATCACGCTCGGGGGAGCGGTGACGGGGCTCGGCATCGAGTCGACCAGCTTCAGGGACGGCCTGCCGCACGAGTCGGTCGAGGAGTTGGAGATCCTGACCGGCGAAGGGCGCATCGTGGTCGCTCGCGACGACAACGAGCACCGCGATCTGTTCAGGGCCTTCCCCAACTCCTACGGCACGCTCGGCTACGCGCTCAGGATCCGGATCAGGCTCAAGAAGGTCCAGCCGTACGTCAGGCTGACCCACCTGCGCTTCACCGACGCCGCCAAGTGCATGCTGGCCATGCAGGAGATCTGCGAGCAGATGGTGCACGACGGGGAGCCGGTCGACTTCGTGGACGGCGTGTTCTTCGACCCGTCGGAGATGTACATCACGCTCGGCCGCTTCGCCGAGCGCGCGCCGTACACCTCCGACTACACGGGGATGCGCATCTACTACCAGTCGATCCAGAAGCGGGGCCGCGACTGGCTGACCGTCCGCGACTACCTCTGGCGCTGGGACACCGACTGGTTCTGGTGCTCGCGGGCGTTCGGCGTGCAGCAGCCGCTGGTGCGGTCGCTGATGCCGCGCAAGTGGATGCGCTCCGACGTCTACCGCAGGCTCGTCGCCCTCGACCGCAGGTACGGCGTGGTCGCCAGGGTCGACAGGTGGCGCGACGCCCCCGTCCAGGAGTCGGTCATCCAGGACGTCGAGACCCCGGTCGAGCGGGGTGCGGAGTTCCTCGAGTTCTTCCACGCCAAGGTCGGCATGACCCCGGTGTGGATGTGCCCTCTCCGATCGTCGAGCGAGTGGCCGCTGTACCCGTTGGAGACGGGCAAGCTCTACGTCAACTTCGGCTTCTGGGGCATGGTCCCGCTGCCGCGCGGACAGTTCGACGGCTACTACAACCGGCTGATCGAGAACGAAGTGCACGACCTCGACGGGCACAAGTCGCTCTACTCGACCTCTTTCTACGCCCGTGAGCAGTTCTGGCAGCTGTACAACGGCGATGCTTACTGGCCGGTCAAGCGGGAATACGACCCGAACGGTCGCCTGCTGGACCTGTACGACAAGTGTGTGCGGGGAAGGTGAGAGATGGCTCTGGCGAGCATCTTTGAGAAGATCGTTGGTGCGAACACCAACATCGCGTTCATGGCCTACGACGGTAGCAAGGCCGGTCCTGACGGCGCCGACGTGCGCCTCGAGGTGAAGTCCCCCATCGCCGTGGCCTACCTGGCCCAGGCGCCGGGCGAGCTCGGCCTGGCCAGGGCGTACGTGTCGGGACACATCGACGTCCACGGCGACATGTACACCCTGCTCGACCGCATGTGGAACATCACCACCAACGACCTGACGATGGCGGAGAAGATCGACGCCGTGCGGGCTCTTGGCACGAAGCCGCTGCTGATGCGCGTTCCTCCGCCGCCTCAGGAGATGCGCAGGAGCACGCTGGCCAGGCTCGGCTCACGCCACGCCAAGCAGCGTGACGCCGAGGCGATCCACCACCACTACGACGTGTCCAACCGCTTCTACGAGTGGGTGCTCGGGCCTTCCATGGCCTACACCTGCGCCGTCTTCCCCCGTGAGGACGCGACCCTCGAAGAGGCTCAGTACACCAAGTTCGACCTGGTGGCCAAGAAGCTGGACCTCAAGCCCGGCATGCGCCTGCTCGACGTCGGCTGCGGCTGGGGCGGCATGGTCATGCACGCCGCGCGCGAGTACGGCGTCAAGGCGATCGGCGTCACGCTGTCCAAGCAGCAGGCGGAGTGGGCGCAGAAGGCGATCGTGGACGCGGGCCTGCAGGACCTGGCGGAGGTCCGCTTCATGGACTACCGCGACGTGCCCGAGGGCGACTTCGACGCCGTCAGCTCCATCGGCCTTACCGAGCACATCGGCAAGGACCAGCTGGCCGGCTACTTCTCCGGCCTGTACGGCAAGCTCAAGCCGGGCGGCCGGCTGCTCAACCACTGCATCACCCGCCCGACCAGCACCGAGAAGACGATCAACAAGGGCGGCTTCATCAACCGCTACGTCTTCCCCGACGGCGAGCTCGAGTCGGCCGGCTACCTCATCTCGATGATGGAGAACACCGGCTTCGAGGTCCGCCACGAGGAGAACCTGCGCGAGCACTACGCCCGCACGCTGAAGTTCTGGTGCGACAACCTGGACGACAACTGGGAGGACGCCCTCCAGGAGGTCGGCCAGGGCACCGCCAGGGTCTGGCGGCTCTACATGGCCGGTTGCATCGTCGGCTTCGAGCGCAACAAGGTCCAGCTCCACCAGGTCCTCGGCGTCAAGCTCGACAGGGACGGCGGCGCGGACGTGCCGCTGCGCCCCTCCGTCGACTGGCCCTGATCAGCACGTCGAGAGGACCGCGTCGCCCGGTGGGCGGCGCGGTCCTCTCGCGTCACGGGGTGGGGGAGAGCGCGGCCAGGCCTCTTCTGGCGTAGGTGATGCTGCCCGAAAGGAGCGTCACGCCCGACAGCACGCCACTGACGAACGGCACCCATGCCAGGGCGGAGGTGAACGACATGACCAGGCCGATGATCCCGAGGACGGTCAGCACCACGCCGGGGATCATGATGCTGGGCTCCTTCCACACCGGAGCCAGCGCGACGAAGTGGACGCCCACGATCAGGGCGATCCACGCGACGTTGGTCTCCACGGGGCGCTCCATCACGCGCAGCACCTGCAGGCCGCCGAACAGCAGGATCGCCTCCGCGGCGACGATCAGTAGATAGCCGCGGCCGAACATGGTGCCGCCCTCGGGCGGCTGGGGAGGCTGGGCGCCCGACCTGAGACGGCGTCCGGCGCTGAACCACAAGAAGAGCGCATACGCCGCGGCGAGAGCCGCGGCCACGCGGAGGACGGTCGCGATCACGGAGCCGAGCGGTCCCGGCGCGTTGACTATCACGAATACCGCCCCAAAGACGGCACCGACCAGCATTCCGGTCAGACGATTCTGCATGACCGCAAACGATACCGCCTGTTATCTTCTTTCGCGGAAGTATGCGTTCGCCGCAGAACTGAACATCAGCACCATTGCTCCCAGTACTGCCGCCAGGTGCAGGACGCGGCTGAGGGTGAAGACGTAAGTCAGCACCTCGGCGGAGGCGTAGAACTCCGTGACGGAGTTGCCCGCGAGCAGCCACCGGATGGGCTCGATCACCAGCGACAGGGTGCCGAAGACACCGAGCGTGACGGCCAGCGCGATCCTGGCCCAGTTACGGCCCTGGCGCAGGCACACCGCCAGGAAGACGGCGCCGGCGAACACCGCCAGCCGGAACGCGAGGCCACCGGCGAATGAGGAGAAGGACTCGCCCGCCGACAGTGCCTGACCGACGGCGAGGGCGGCCTCGAAGGCGCCCGCGCCGACGGCGGCGAACCAGAGGGTGGAGGAAGCCCTGACGGGAGCGGGGACGGGCGCGGGGGCCGTCTGTGTGGGGACCATGCACCCAGTGTTCACGCGCGCCCATGACCGGATCAGCCCTGCCCGCACCCATGTCGGGGGTAGGGAGCGCCCTACCCCCGATCGGAGGTGATCTCGTCGGTGGCCTCCTGGAAGGCGTTCGCGGCCTTGCCGAAGTAGTCGAACAGCGTCGCGCGCTGCTCCTCGGTGTAGTCACCGAGCAGCTCCGCCAGTCGCTGCCTGGCGCCCCTGAGCGCCTCGTCGAGCCGGGCGGGCCTGCCGGAGGCCTCGACGATCACCTTGCGCCGGTCGGTGGGGTCGGCGACCCGCCTGACGTACCCGCTCTGCTCCAGGCGGTCGATCAGCCTGGTGGTCGCGCCCGTCGTCAGCCCCGCACGCGTGGCCAGCTCGCCCGAGGTCAGCGGACCCGACAGCTCCAGCGTGTTGAGCGCGTAGAGGTCGGTGGCGTTGAGCCCCGCCGATTCGGCGCTGGCCAGGCTGTGCAGGACCACCGCGCTGAGGTAGTGCCGGAAGACCACGCTCGATTCCATCGGGGGATTCCTCTTCTCGCGCAAGTGTTGCACTAAGGAAGATATCATTTCCGCGGGGATGTCTCCGAGCGCGTCCGCAGGCCGGGCGGTGCCGGGCGGCGCCGTCAGCGCAGCTCGCGCTTGAGGATCTTGCCTGTGGCGGTCATCGGCAGGCTCTCGCGGAACTCGACGATACGGGGGTACTTGTACCCGGCCATGTTCTCCTTGCACCAGGCGACCAGCTCGTCCTCGGTGATCGAGGCGCCCGCGTTCAGGATGATGTACGCCTTGACCTCCTCGCCGTGCGACTCGTGCGGGATCCCGACGACCGCGGCCAGCGAGACCGCGGGGTGGGTCATCAGGACCTCTTCGAGCTCGCGCGGGTACACGTTGAACCCGCCGCGGATGATCATGTCCTTGGCCCTGTCGACGATGGCGTAGTAGCCGTCCTCGTCGCGGGTGGCGATGTCGCCGGTGCGGAACCAGCCGTCGTTCATGACCTCGTCGGTCGCCTCGGGCCTGTTGTAGTAGCCCTTCATGACGTTGTGGCCGCGGATGGCGATCTCGCCGGGGCCCTCGCCCTCGATCGTCTTCCAGTCGCTGTCGACCAGCCTCATCTCCACGCCCCAGATCGGCGTGCCGATGGTGCCCGGCTTGGTCGGCCGGCCGAGCTGGTTGAAGCTGGCCACGGGGGAGGTCTCCGACAGGCCGTACCCCTCGAGGATGCCGATGCCGAAGGTCCGCTCGAAGTCGCGCAGCACCTCGACGGGCGCGGAGGCGCCGCCGGCCACGGCGAGCTTGAGCGAGGTGGGCACCTCGGCCCCCTCGGCGTGGATCTTGGTGAGCATGCCCCAGAACATCGTGGGCACGCCCGCGAAGAACGTCACGTTCTCCTTGAGGATCAGCCCGAGGGCCTCGCCAGGGTCGAAGCGCGGCATGAGCACGAGTGTGCCGCGGCGGCGGAAGCCGGTGTTCATCACGACGGTCTGGCCGAAGGAGTGGAAGAGCGGGAGAACGGCCAGGTAGATGTCGCCGCCGGGCGTGCGCGGGAACATCTCGTCGCTCACCATGGCGTTCATCAGCATGTTCTGGTGGCTGAGCTCAGCGCCCTTGGGCTGGCCCGTCGTGCCGGAGGTGTAGAGGATGACCGCGGTGTCCTCGGGAGCGGTCTGCACGGTCTGGAACTCGCCCGGCATGCCGTTCAGCGCCGCCCAGATCGACTCGCCGTACTCGGACTCGGTGGCCAGCGGCGTGGCCGGCAGCACGAAGAAGTGCTCGCACCGCTCGGCGGCCTCGAAGCCCGCCTTACCGCGCTCGCCGAGCGGCAGCTCGGGGGTGCCCTCGAAGCAGAACAGCGCCTTGGCGTCGCTGTCGTCGAGGTGGTAGGCGATCTCCCTCGACTGCAGCAGCACGTTCAGCGGCACGACCGTCGCGCCGGCCTTGAGGATGCCGAAGTAGACGAAGGGGAAGTAGGGCACGTTCGGGCAGGCGAGCGCCACCTTGTCACCCTTGCCGACGCCCCGCGCGACCAGCAGGTTCGCCACCTGGTTGGCGATCGTCTCCACCATGGAGTACGGCAGGCGCAGATCGCCGAAGACGACGGCCGTGTCGTCGGGCGCGGTGCGGGCGCTGTCCTCGAGGACGATCGACAGGTTGAGCATGGGCAGGCCTTCCTCCCTCGCGCTTACTCCTACGCGCGACATCTTGGCAGCAACTACATACCAGCCGGTAGGTAACAAAGGTTACAGATGCATATGGACGAGGTGCGCCGGGTGAAGTATGCACGTCCTGTGGAGTATGACTACGTGATCGTCGGCGCGGGCTCGGCGGGCTGCGTGCTGGCCAACAGGCTTTCCAGGAACCCCTCGGTCACAGTGGCGCTGGTCGAGGCGGGTGGGCAGGACGACAGGCTGGAGATCCGCATGCCTGTCGCCTTCGCCAAGCTCTTCAAGAGCGACCTCGACTGGAACTACTCCACCGCCAAGCAGGAGGAGCTGGCCGGGCGCGAGCTCTACTGGCCGCGCGGCCGCGTGCTCGGCGGGTCCTCCTCGCTCAACGCCCAGATGTGGGTGCGCGGCCACCGGCGCGACTACGACCAGTGGGGCGTTCCCGGCTGGGGTTACGACGACGTCCTGCCGTACTTCCGCAGGGCCGAGCGCCGGGTCGGCAGCAACACCGGCGGCGTGTACGGCGAGGCGGGACCCGTGCACGTCTCCGAGCTCCGCAGCCCCAGCCCCGCCACGCTGGCCTTCCTGAAGGGCTGCGAGGAACTGGGCATGTCGAGGCTCGACGAGCTCAACGGGCCGTCGAACGAGGGCTGCAGCCCCACCCCCGTCACGCAGAACCGCGGCCGCAGGTGCAGCGCCGCCGACGCCTACCTCAAGCCCGTCCTCAGGCGGCGCAACCTGACCGTCGTCACCGGCGCGCGGGTCGAGCGCGTGGTCTTCGACGGCAGGCGGGCGGTCGGCGTCGAACTGGCCGCCGCTCAGAACGGCGGCACCAGGATCACCGCCAGGCGCGAGGTCGTCCTGTCGGCGGGCGCGATCGGCTCCCCGCACCTGCTGCTCCTCTCGGGCGTCGGCGCGGCGGGCGAGCTCGGGCAGGCCGGCGTGCCGGTGGTCCACGACCTGCCGGAGGTCGGCCGGAACCTGCAGGACCACCTCGCCTCGGCCGTCTACATGAGCTGCCCGCAGCCGATCACGCTCACCAAGGCCGCGGAGAGTCTCGGGAACCTGCTGCGCTACCTCGTGCTGCGCGACGGCCCGCTGACCACGAACGTGGGAGAGGCCGTCGCCTTCGTCAGGACTTCGCCCGACGAGCCCGCACCCGACATCGAGCTGGTCTTCGCGCCCGGGTTCTTCTTCGAGCACGGGCTCGTCGCGCCCACCGAGCACGGGCTGACCATCGGCGCGGTGCTGCTGCAGCCGGAGAGCAGGGGAAGGGTGGCGCTGAGCGGCCGCGACGCGGTCATCGATCCCCGCTATCTGTCGGCCGAGGCCGATCTGCGCAGGCTGGTGGCGGGGTTGGGGACGGCCAGGAGGATCTTCGAGACCGGTCCGCTCCGGCCGTACGTCTCGGGGCCGATGGCGCCCTACGCCGGGCAGAGCGGCGACGAGGAGCTGGCGCAATGGGTGCGCGAGCGCGCGGAGACGCTCTACCACCCGGTGGGCACCTGCAGGATGGGCGCGGACGCCGACTCGGTGGTGGACCCCGAGCTGCGGGTGCGCGGCGTGGAGGGGCTGCGGGTCGCCGACGCCTCGATCATGCCGACGCTCAACCGCGGCCACACCCATGCCCCCGCCGTCATGATCGGCGAGAAGGCCGCCGACCTGCTGACCTCCACCTGACGAAGGGCTCTCACCGGACGGCGTGGACCCTTGACGTAAGTGAACACTTGCGTCAACGATGGACGGCATGGACATCGATCTGTCGCAGATCCCGTTCTGGGGACTTCCACAGGCCGAGCGGGTGGACGCCTTCAGGCGGCTGCGCGAGCTGGACCGTCCGGTGTTCGTCAAGGAGAACGTGGTCCCCTTCATCGGCGCGGGCGAGGGCTACTACGCCCTGGTACGGCACGCCGACGTGACCGAGGCCAGCCGCAACGCGGGGGTGTTCAGCAGCGAGCCGTGCTCCAACAGCATCCCCGACATGCCGCGCTGGCTGGCCGTCTACTTCGGTTCGATGATCAACATGGACGACCCGCGGCACGCCAGGCTGCGCAGGATCGTCTCCAGGGCGTTCACGCCGCGCATCCTGGCGAAGATGGAGGACGACCTGGCCGTGGCGGCGGCCGAGATCGTGGACGCGGCGATCAAGGAGGGGCCCGGCGACTTCGTCGAGCAGATCGCCGCCAGACTCCCGGTTCGCGTCATCTGCGACATGATGGGAATTCCACCGAAATTTCATGACATGGTGCTGCGCCGTACCAACGTGATCCTCGGCAACGCCGACCCCGAGTACACCGGCATCAGCCCCGACCTCAACCGCTGGAACGTCGCCAAGGGCCTCGGCAAGCTCCTGCACGCGGGCCACTCGCTCAACCGGCTGGCCGCCGCGCTCGGCGACGAGCGGCGCAAGCGCCCCACGGGCGACCTGGTCAGCCTCCTGGTCAACGGCGAGGAGCGGCTCACCTCCCAGGAGCTCGGCTCGTTCTTCATCCTGCTGGTCGTGGCGGGCAGCGAGACCACCCGCAACGCCATCGCCTACGGGCTCAAGCTGTTCACCGACCATCCCGAGCAGCGCGAGCACCTCATGGCCGACTTCGACGGGCGGATCGTCAAGGCGTGCGACGAGATCGTGCGCTACTCCACCCCGGTGATCCAGTTCCGCAGGACCGTCACCCAGGACCACGGGATGTACCGGAAGGGCGACAAGGTGCTGCTCTTCTACAACTCCGCCAACAGGGACGAGTCGGTCTTCACCGACCCCGACGCCTTCGACATCACCCGCGACCCCAACCCGCACGTCGGCTTCGGCGGTCCTGGGCCGCACTACTGCCTCGGCGCGCACCTGGCGCGCAGGGAGATGACCGTCATGTTCCGCGAGCTGTTCACCAGGCTGCCCGCCATCCGCGCCGTGGGCGAACCCGACTTCCTGCTCTCGAACTTCATCAACGGCGTCAAGCACCTGCGGTACGCGCACTGATGGGAGAGGAGGGGCGTGGCACACTTGCCGCCATGGAGATCAGGACTGTCCATGCCAACGGGCTGGAGTTCGCGTATCTGGCGTTAGGCGAGGGCCCCCTCGCCCTCTGCCTGCACGGCTTCCCCGACACCGCGCACACCTGGCGTCACCTGATGCCGGAACTGGCCGAGCGCGGCTACCGCGCGGTCGCGCCCTTCCTGCGCGGCTACGCGCCCACCGAGATCCCCGCCGACGGCGCCTACGAGGCCGCGGCGCTCGTCGCCGATGTCCACGCCCTGCACGAGGCGCTCGGCGGCGACGAGCGGGCCGTGGTCATCGGCCACGACTGGGGAGCCGTTCCCGTGTACGGCACGACCGGCCGCTTCCGCAAGTCGGTGGCCATGGCCGTGCCGCCGATCGGCGCGCTGCTGGCCGGGTTCATGGAGTACGAGCAGCTCAAGCGCTCCTTCTACGTCTTCCTCTTCCAGACGGGCCTGGCCGAGAGCGCCGCCGCCGCACCCGGCTTCATCGAGGGGCTGTGGCGCGACTGGTCCCCGGGCTACGACGCCACCCGCGACCTGGAGTTCATCAGCAGGAGCATCGGCGCGCCCGCCAACCTCGCCGCCGCCATCGGCTACTACCGCGCCATGCTCGGCACCACCCCGCCCTCGGGCCGCTATCCCGTCCCTCTCGCCCCCGACAGGCCCGTCCTCTACCTCCACGGCGCCCAGGACGGCTGCCTCGGCGAGCACCTGGTCAAGGACGCGCTCGCGCATCTGCCCGAGGGCTCCAGGGTGGAAAGGGTCGCGGGGGCGGGCCACTTCCTGCAGCTGGAACGCCCCCGCGAGGTCAACGACCTGATCCTCTCCTGGCTGGAGGGCTGAGGACCGCGATCGCCGGGTGCCTGCCCATGAGGCTCAGCCGGATCGCCCTGTCCACCGCGAATCCCGGCGGTTCGACGGCGTCGGGCAGGAGGGCGACCACCCTGCCCTGGGGCGTCAGCACCCGCCGCAACTCCCGCCAGAGCCTGTCGTGGTCGGCGGAGAGCAGCCCTCCCGCGGCCACCTGGCGTTCCCACGGCGGATTGACCAGCACGACGTCGACGCTGCCCGCGGGCAGCGGGACCCGGCCCGCGTCGGCCACCAGCCACCCGATCCGATCGGCGTCCGCCGTGTTCCCTGCGGCCACCCGCACGGCCTCGGGGCTGAGGTCCGCGCCGAGGTAGCGGGGCGAAGGGGCCGACGCGCGGGCCTCGATGAGCGTCGTGCCCGCTCCGCAGCACGGGTCGAGCACCGAGCGCGCCCGCTCCAGCCCCGCCAGTCTGGCCATCGCCGCCGCCACCGGCGGATGCAGCGTGCCGGGCACCGTGGCGATCTTGTACGGCCTGCGGTGCAGCGGCCGGTCGGCGATCCGCAGGCCGATCACCGCCTCGTCGCCCTCCACGCTGACCCGCCAGGACAGCGTGCAGGGCGGCGGCGGTCCATGCCTCCTCGAGTGGTACGGCACGCCGAGCCGCCCGGCCAGCTCGGCCCCCACGGCGTCCTCGATGTCGTAGCGCGTGAACGTGCGCCTGCCGAGGAAGGAGGCGGACACGTCCACGCCCTTCACCTCCGGCGAGCCGCCGAAGGCCGCCTTCAGCGCCACCACCGCGGCGGCGTCCACCTCGCGCGCGGCCGCGCGCAACCGGGTGAGGGCGGCCTTGGTGTGTCCGATCCGCCCGGCCACGGCGGCCGCCAGCAGCACGTCGTCGGCCGTCCGCAGTCCCAGCACGCCGGCATCGGGGACCGTACGCCTGAACCACACCTCGCGGTGCCTGTGCCGGACGGCACCGCCGATTTCCTCGGCCACCAGCGGCTCCAGGCCGCGGACAGTCCTGGCCACCAGGAGCGTATGCACTTGTCTTCTCCCACGTCGCGACCCGGGGCGGCGGCATGCCGTCCCGCATCACCGGCGGTGGGCTGGTGTTCGCATCATGCGGCCGCGGCCCGCCGGCGGATCGTCAACGTCGGAAGAAGAACGTCACGCGGCAGAACCTAGCGGGCGCCGCGAGGCCGGTTCAACGCATTTACGGCCGCAGGCCGACCCCGGGCACGACCGCCTCGGGCGCCACGGCGTCTACCTGCCCAGCACGAGGCTGACGTTGTGCCCGCCGAACCCGAACGCGTTGACGAGGACCGCGCCGTGGGGGAGCGGAGCGGCCGACCCCCGCACCACGTCCAGGTCGATCCTCGGGTCGAGCGAGTCCAGGTTGATCGTCGGCGGCACGAGGCCCTCCACGATCGAGCGCACCGCCGCGACCGCGGCCACGCCGCCCGCGCCCCCGCACAGGTGGCCGAGCATCGACTTGATCGCCGTCACCGAGGGATGCCCGCCGACGGCCCTGCCGATCGCCTCCGCCTCCACCGGGTCGCCCTCGGGGGTGGAGGTGGCGTGCGCGCTGACGTGCCCCACGTCGACCGGGTCGAGCTCGGCCTCCCGCAGCGCCGTCGTGATGGCCCTGGACTGCCCTTCGACGTCGGAGGCGGTGATGTGGACCGCGTTCGACGTGACCGCCGCCCCCGCCAGCGTGGCCAGCACGCGGGCGCCGCGCGCGGCGGCGAACTCGGCCCGCTCCAGCACGACCAGGCCGGCCCCCTCCCCCAGGACGAAGCCGTCCCTGCCCGCGTCGAACGGCCTGGAAGCCCGCTCCGGCTCGTCGTTGCGCTTCGACAGCGTCCTGGCCTGGGCGAACCCGGCCAGCGTCAGCGGGTGGACGCACGCCTCCGCGCCGCCCGCGACCACCACGTCGGCCCTGCCGAGCCTGATCAGGTCGAGGCCCATCGCGATCGCCTCGGAGCCGGACGCGCACGCGCTCACAGGAGCGTGGGCGCCGCCGCGCGCGCCGAGCTCGATGCTCACCCAGGCGGCGGGGCCGTTGGCCATGAGCATGGGCACCGTGTGCGGCGAGACCCTGCGCACGCCCTCCTTCTCCAGGATGTCGTCCTGGCCGAGCATGGTCGTCGCGCCGCCCGTGCCGGTGCCGATCACCACGGCCAGCCGTACCGGATCGACCTGGGGGCTGCCCGCGTCCGCCCACGCCTCCCTGGCCGCGACCAGGGCCACCTGTTCGCATCGGTCGAGGCGGCGGGCCAGCGGCCTGCCGAGCACCTCGGCGGGATCGTCGGCCAGCAGCGCCGCGATCCGCGCGGGCAGGTCCCACTCCGTCGTCTGGACGCCCGAGCGGCCGGCCAGCAGCCCCTCCCACGTCGTTGTCACGTTCCCGCCCAGCGGGGTGGTCGCGCCGAGCCCGGTGATCACCACGTCAGATCTCATGCGTTCCACGCTGCAGGGTGATGATCGCCCGCGGGGATGACGCAACCGACGAACGTCGGCGCCGGATCTTGTCGGACTCGCACACAATCTTGACGTAAGTGGTCACTTTCGCCAACTATGGAGTTCATGACGCTTGTGGACTTCGACCTGTCGGACCAGGCTTTCTGGGCGCTGCCCATGGCCGAGCGCGAGGCGGCGTTCGCCCGGCTGCGCGCACTGGACGAGCCCGTCTTCTTCGAGGAGATGGAGGTGTCCTTCGCGCCGAAGGGCCCCGGCTACCACGCTCTGGTACGGCACGCCGACATCCTCGAGGCCAGCCGCAACCCCTCGGTCTTCTGCTCGGGCGACGGCGGCGCGACCAACATCCCCGACATGCCCGCCGAGTTCACCGAGTACTTCGGCTCGATGATCAACATGGACGACCCGCGGCACGCCAGGCTGCGCCGTATCGTCTCGCGGGCCTTCACGCCCAAGATGATCAAGCAGTTCGAGGCGGACGTGGAGTCCGCCGCCGCCCGCATCGTCGACGACCTGCTGGCCAAGGGGCCAGGCTGCGACTTCGTCACCGAGGTGGCAGCCCGCCTGCCGCTGAAGATCATCTGCGACATGATGGGCATCCCGGAGAAGGACTACCAGTTCGTCTTCGACCGCTCGAACTTCATCCTCGGCGGCTTCGACCCCGAATACACCGGCTCGGACGTCAGCGACATCGCCACGCGCCTGCTCAACGCGGGCTTCGAGCTCCAGCAACTCGTGCAGGACCTGGCCGCCTACCGCGCCGACCACCCCACGGCCGACCTGACCTCCTCGCTGGTCAACGCCAACCTCGACGGTGAGCGACTCACGCTGCAGGAGCTCGGCTCCTTCTTCATCCTGCTCGTCGTCGCCGGCAACGAGACCACCCGCAACGCCATCTCCTACGGACTGCGCCTGCTCACCAAGAACCCCTCCCAGCGGGCGCTGCTGGTCTCCGACATGGAAGCGCACCTGCCCGGAGCGGTGGAGGAGATCGTACGGCTGGCCTCGCCCGTCAACTTCATGCGCCGCAAGGTCACCCGCGACTTCGAGATGAACGGGCACCTCTACAAGGCGGGCGAGAAGGCCGTCCTGTTCTACTGGTCGGCCAACAGGGACGCCGCCGTCTTCACCGACCCCGACGTCTTCGACATCACCCGCAGCCCCAACCCCCACGTCGGCTACGGCGGGCCAGGCCCGCACTTCTGCCTCGGCGCCCACCTGGCCCGCAGGGAGATCACGGTGATGTTCCGCGAGCTGCTGCACAGGGTGCCCGGCATCGAGGGCGGCAGGCCCGATCGCCTGCACTCCGCCTTC
The DNA here is from genome assembly GCF_040648355.1 of Nonomuraea sp. NPDC049152. NCBI lineage: Bacteria > Bacillati > Actinomycetota > Actinomycetes > Streptosporangiales > Streptosporangiaceae > Nonomuraea > Nonomuraea sp. NPDC049152. Next base: position 126,403 of record NZ_JBEZDO010000002.1, read on the forward strand.
ATCAACGGCATCAAGCACATGGAGTGCACGTTCTGACGCCGCTTCCGCGAGGTCAGGAGGCGGCGGTCGCCTTGATCTGCTTGAAGACGCTGTTGATGTCGGGCAGCAGTTCCTTCTGCTCCGACGGCACCGACATGTAGACGATCGCGGGCATGTCCGCGCCCGTGCTGATCGCGGCCGCGACCACGGTCGTCTTCACCCCGTCGACCGTGATCTCGTAGGCGTTGAGCTGCGCGGGCAGGCCGCCGACCTTCAGCGCCTGGGTGGCGGTCTTCTTGGCGTCGTTCGGGGTGGAGAAGTACAGCTTTCGGGCCGACACCACGACGGCCTTGATCACCGGCTCGAGGTTCTCAGGCGAGGTGTAGGCGCCGGCCAGCTTGGCGGGCAGTGGGCCCGTCATCACCTGGGCGACGATCTGCTTGCCCGCCGCGTCGGTCCCCGCAGGGGCGAACTGGCGGGTGCTGTAGCCGAACGTGGACTTCATGGTGCTGCGCAGGTCAGGCTTCCACGGGCCGCCGAGGCGCGGCACGGAGATGCCGGCGGTGGGATCGGCGGTGAGGCCCGTGACGGGGGACGGGTCGCCCTGGAACCGGGGCAGGCGGCCGACGGACGGCTTCTTGGTGGGGGGATTCTTCTTTGGGGGCGCCGACGAGGAGGGCTCGGCGGACGGGGCGGCCGACGAGTCGGAGGCGAGCGGCCCCGCGATGAAGGCCCACACGAGGGCGGCGACCAGCGCGATCGCGACCGAGCCCGCCAGGGCGTAGATCCAGACGGGCTTGCCCGGTCCTTCGTCGGCGTCCTCCTCGCCCATGGCCTCGTAGTTGTCGCCGAAGACGGTGTTCCAGAGCTCCTGCTGGCGCTCGGGAGGAGGGGTGCGGGAGCCGCTGATCTGCCCTGCGGTGACGAAGCGGTTGTCGGGGTCGGAGGGGTCGCGGCTCAAATTGGCGCCTGGGCGCGGCTCGCCGGGCGCTCCCTGCGGTGGGGCGTCGGGAGCGGGCATGCCGGGTGCTGCCGCGTGGCCGTTGCCCATGGCGGTGGGATCGGCGGGGTGGTGCTGCGGCGGGCCCTGGACCGGCGGCATCCCGGGCTGCGGCGCGAGCCCCGCCTGGCCGCCCGCCACGCGCGGGTCGACCGCCTGCGGGTGGCCCACGGGCGGGTAGCCCCCCTGCGGAGGGGCCGGCGGGTGGGCGCCGAGCGGATCGCTCGCCTGCTGGTGGGGCGGGGGCGGGTCGAGGCGGGGGTGGGAGGGGCTGGTCCCCGCTCCGAGCGGGTCGGCCGGGTCGATGCCGAGCGGGTCGTGTCCCTGAGGCGCGATGCCGGACTCCCTCGGCGGCCACGGCGCGGGCGTGGACAGGTTGGACCAGGCGGGCAGCGGCTCACGGGTCGGTGGCGACTGTTCGGGCCAGGCGGGCGACGAGCCACCGGCGCGAGGGGCGTCGGGCCACGAGCCCGAGGCGGGCTCGATGCGCCCCGCCTCCGGCCAGGAGGTGGGAACGGGCTCGTCACGCGGGGTTTCGGGCCACGACGTCGGCACATCAGGCCAGGACGGCGGCAAGGGTGACGCTCCGGAATTCTCCGTTGCCATTGCTGCCGTACCTCCCGAGGTTATGTCCGGATTGGACGCACCCGGCATGATCTCATGCGATGCCGGTGGTTCCGCAGCAAAACGTGAGAAGCCAGTGGGATCGGTCGGCGGGTCCTGCATGGGCAGGTCGTCGGGGTCCCATCCGGGCTCAGCTGGGCGCGCCACGGTAACGAGAGTAATCTAAAGGGACATAAGAGGTCACATGGGGCGTAGGTGCTCGAGTGGGGAGAGCGAGGACCGAAGCAGGCGCGGTTGGGAAACGCTGCATACATCACCAACAGGTCTCGCAGGAGCAGAAGCGTCCATTGTGCCCGGGGATCCTGGCCTGGGCGTGGCTTTCCCGGAAGACGAGGGGTTGCGGGCTGCGCTAGTCTTGACGTATGCGTTCCGCGACCCAGCTCCTTAGCGGGCCGCGACGGCCGTCGAGCTGAACTCCCGCCGTCGCGGCAACCCCTCGTTGCGGGACGAGGGGTTTTCTTATGGGTCAAATCAAACCGAAGGAAAATCGCCGTGAGTGAGTACGATCCGCAGGCGCTGCAGGCCAAGTGGCAGCAGCGATGGGAGGAACAGGACCCCTTCCGGGCGAGCGAGGACGCCGCCGACACCCGGGAGCGGCGCTATCTGCTGGACATGTTCCCGTACCCCTCTGGCGACCTCCACATGGGCCACGCGGAGGCGTTCGGCCTGGGCGACGTCGTGGCGCGCTACTGGTTCCAGAAGGGCTACAACGTCCTGCACCCCATCGGCTGGGACTCCTTCGGCCTGCCTGCGGAGAACGCGGCGATCAGGCGCAACGCCCACCCCGCCGAGTGGACCTACGCCAACATCGAGACCCAGGCGGCCTCCTTCAAGCGTTACGCGATCGCCTTCGACTGGTCCAGGCGGCTGCACACCAGCGACGCCGAGTACTACAAGTGGACCCAGTGGCTGTTCATCCGCTTCTTCGAGCGCGGCCTGGCCTATCGCAAGGGCGGCCTGGTCAACTGGTGCCCCAACGACCAGACCGTGCTGGCCAACGAGCAGGTCGTCGCCGGCAGGTGCGAGCGCTGCGGAGCCGAGGTGGTCCGCCGCGAGCTGACCCAGTGGTACTTCAAGATCACTGACTACGCTCAGCGGCTGCTGGACGACATGGACCAGCTGCAGGGCAGCTGGCCCGACCGCGTGCTGGCCATGCAGAACAACTGGATCGGCCGCTCCACGGGCGCGGACGTGCGGTTCGAGATCGAGGGCCGCGACGAGCCCGTCACCGTCTATACCACCCGCCCCGACACCCTGTACGGCGCGACGTTCTTCGTCGTCGCCGCCGACTCTGCGCTGGCCGACGAGATCTGCGACGACGTCCACAGGGAGGTCTTCGAGGCCTACCGGCGCCGAGTGGCCAAGCTGAGCGACATCGAGCGGCTGTCCACCGAGAAGGAGAAGACCGGCGTCTTCCTGGGCCGCTACGCGATCAACCCGGTCAACGGCGAGCGGATCCCCGTCTGGGCCGCCGACTACGTGCTGTCCGACTACGGCCACGGGGCCATCATGGCCGTGCCCGCGCACGACCAGCGCGACCTGGACTTCGCCCGCACCTTCAACCTGCCGGTCAAGGTGGTCGTCCACACCGGCATGGCCGACCCCGGCGAGACCAGCGTCGCCACCCCCGGCGAGGGCCAGCTGGTCAACTCGGGCCCGCTGGACGGCCTGAGCAAGATCGAGGCGATCGCCAAGATCATCGAGGTGCTGGAGGAGCGCGGCGCCGGCACCGCCACGGTCAACTTCCGCCTGCGCGACTGGCTGCTGTCGCGCCAGCGGTTCTGGGGCACCCCGATCCCGATCATCCACTGCCCCGACTGCGGAGAGGTCCCCGTCCCCGACGACCAGCTGCCCGTCACGCTGCCCGACGTGCGCGGCGAGGCACTGGCCCCGAAGGGCATCTCCCCGCTGGCAGGCGTGAGTGAGTGGGTCAACGTCGAGTGCCCCAAGTGCGGCGGCGCCGCCCAGCGCGACACCGACACGATGGACACCTTCGTCGACAGCTCCTGGTACTACCTGCGCTACACCGACCCGGCCTACGCCGACGGCCCGTTCGACGTCGAGAAGGTCCGCGAGTGGGGCCCGGTCGACCAGTACGTCGGCGGCGTCGAGCACGCGGTGCTGCACCTGCTGTACTCCAGGTTCTTCACCAAGGTGCTGTACGACATGGGCATGGTCGACTTCACCGAGCCCTTCACGCGCCTGCTGAACCAGGGCCAGGTCATCAACCAGGGCAAGGCGATGTCCAAGTCGCTGGGCAACGGCATCGACCTGGGCCAGCAGATCGACGCGTTCGGCGTCGACGCGATCCGCCTGACGATGGTGTTCGCCGGTCCGCCCGAGGACGACATCGACTGGGCCGACGTATCGCCCTCCGGCTCGCAGAAGTTCCTGGCCAGGGCCTTCCGTGTCTTCACCGAGGTGGAGAGCGAGCCGGGCGTCGCCTTCGAGGGCGGCGACCTGGAGCTGCGCAAGGTCACGCACAAGACGGTCGACGAGGTCACCAAGCTGATCGAGACCCACCGCTTCAACGTGGCGGTGGCCCGCATGATGGAGTTGACCTCGGCCCTGCGCAAGGCCATCGACTCCGGTCCTGGCGGCTCCGACCCTGCGGTCCGTGAGGGTGCGGAGGCGCTGGCCGTCATGCTGTCGCTGGCCGCGCCGTACACCGCCGAAGAGGGCTGGGAGCGGATGGGGCGCAGCGGCTCGGTGTTCCACGCGGGCTGGCCCGTCGCCGAGCCCGCGCTGCTGGTGGAGGACTCGGTGACGTGCGTCGTGCAGGTCGCGGGCAAGGTCCGCGACCGGCTGGAGGTCTCGCCCGACATCTCCGAGGGCGACCTGCTGGAGCTGGCGCTGAGCTCGGAGAAGGTGCGGGCGCTGGTGCCCGGCGAGCCGCGCAAGGTGATCGTCCGCGCGCCGAAGCTGGTCAACATCGTTCCGTAGCGGTTCCCGTGCGGTGCGGCTCTTCTGAGCCTCCCGTACGGCACGCGGGGTCACGGCCACCGGGGTCACCCGGTGGCCGTCCGCTTTTCACGCGTGCTCCAGCGTGACTTCGCGGCTCGCCGTCACGTCCGGTTCCCTGCTCCTCATACCTGACAGGCCGTGGCAGGTATGCGGCGTAACGTGTGAGGCATGCGATACGTGGCCTTCCTGCGCGGTATCAACGTCAACCCCGGCACCCAGGTCGACATGGCCGCCCTGCGCGCGATGCTGGAGGGCCTCGGCTACACCGACGTCAGCACCCACCTGCGCAGCGGCAACGCGGTCTTCACCGCCGAGAGCCAGCCCAGGGAGAAGATCGAGAAGGCGATCCGCGACGGGCTGGACCTTCCCGTCGCGGTGATGGTGCGCACGGCGGAGGAGTTGCGGGCCGTGGTCGAGGGCAATCCTCTCCAGGTGCGGGAGCCCGCCAAGTTCGGGGTGGTGTTCCTGTCCGAGCCGCCCGACCGCGAGCAACTCGAAGCCATCGACCCGGACGGCTACGCGCCCGAGGTGATGCGGATCGGCGAGCGCGAGCTGTACATCGACTTCCCCAACGGCCTGGCCAGGACCAAGCTGCCCGCGCTGCTGGAGAAGAAGTCGAAGAACGCCGGCACGATGCGCAACTGGAACACCGTCGTGAAACTGCTGGCGCTGGTGACAGCTCGCTGAGCCGCCGCGTGGTGATCTGGCCGCGGAAAATCTTCGGCTGCCGGCGAGGTGAGCATTAGTGTTCATCTGTGACAATTGGCGCTTACCTAAGGTATCCGCATCTGTACGGAGACCTGATCACGTTCGTGGCCGACGACGACGTCTGGCTCGCCCCTCTGGACGGAGGAAGGGCCTGGCGGTTCACCGCCGAGCGCACTCCCGTCTCGTATCCCCGCTTCTCGCCCGACGGCACGCGGCTGGCGTGGACCAGCACCCGTGAGGGCGCGCCCGAGGCGTTCGCCGCCGAGATCGACGGGCCCGAGGGCGAACGGCTGACCCACTGGGGCAGCGCGACGACCGGCGTGCGCGGCTGGACGCCCGACGGCAGGGTCCTGGCGATCAGCGCGACCGGTCAGGCCTCCCGCGACAGGACGTGGGTCTACGCCGTACCGCTGGACGGAGGACAGGCCGAGCTCCTGCCGTACGGGTGGGTGAGCGACGCGTCCGCGAACGCCGACGGCGGCGTGGTGACCGTCTCGCCCGTGTGGCGCGAGCCCTCGCAGTGGAAGCGCTACAGGGGCGGCACCGCAGCCAAGATCTGGATCGACGCCGCGGGGTCGGGCGTGTTCACCAGGCTGTTCGCCGACAGCATCGCGCAGTACTGGTCGGCCATGTGGGTCGGCGACAGGATCGCCTTCCTGGCCGACCACGAGGGCGTCGGCAACCTCTACTCCACCCTGCCCGACGGCTCCGACCTGCGCAGACACACCCCGCACGAGGAGTTCTACGCCAGGCACGCCGCCACCGACGGCACCAGGGTGATCTACAGCCACGCGGGCGAGCTGTGGGTGCTCGACTCGCTGGACGGCGAGCCGTACCGGCTGGAGGTCAGGCTGGGCGGCCCCCGCCCCGCGCGGGCGGGACGCCCCGCGCCCAGCAGGATCGGCGACTTCGCGCCCGACGCGGGCGGCAGGGCGAGCACCGTCGAGATCCGCGGCAGCGCGCACTGGGTGACCCATCGCGACGGCCCCTCAGGGGTGCTGCGCGCCGAGCCGGGAGTCAGGGTACGGCTGCCGCGCGTCCTCGGCGAGGACGGCCTCGCCGTCTGGGTCAGCGACGCGACCGGGGAGGACGCGCTCGAGATCGGCCGCGTCGGCGGCGAGATCCGCACGCTGGCCTCCGGCGAGATCGGGCGGGTGCTAGACCTGGCCGCCGCGCCCGACGGCAAGCACGTCGCACTGGCCACCCACGACGGGCGGCTGCTCACCGTCGACATCTCGACCGGCGCGATCAGGGAGCTCGACAGGACCGCCAACGGCGACATCAACGGCATCACATTCTCGCCCGACTCCGCCTGGCTGGCCTGGTCGCACCCGCACCACGAGCCGCTGCGCCAGATCAAGATGGGCCGCGTCGACGGCACCTCCACCATCGAGGTGACCTCGCAGCGCTTCAGCGACTACGCGCCCGTGTTCACCAAGGACGGCAAGCACCTGGCGTTCCTGTCGATCAGGACGTTCGACCCCGTCTACGACGCGCACGTGTTCGACCTGTCGTTCCCCGCCGGGGCCAAGCCGTACCTGGTGCCGCTGCAGGCGGCGACGCCCTCGCCGTTCGCGCCCTCGCTCGAGGGCCGCAGCTTCAACGGCGCGGAGTCCGCCGACTCCTCCGATGACGGCAAGGGCAAGAAGGACGCCAAACCCGTCACCGAGGTGGACGCCGAGGGGCTGCCCGCCCGTGTCGTGGCCGTCCCCGTCCCCGCCGGCCGCTACACCAACCTGCGCACCGCCAAGGACGCGCTCCTGTGGCTGCGCCACCCGCTGGCCGGTGAACTCGGCGACGGCAGCGACCGCGAGGAGGTCGTGCTCGAGCGCTACGACCTCAAGAAGCGCGCCAAGTCCGAGCTCGGCAAGGAGGTGCGCGCCTTCGAGGTCAGCGGCGACGGCGCCCGCCTGGTCACCAACGGCAAGAACGGCCTGCAGACCCGCTCGGCGAGCGAGGGCGACGAGGTCATCACCATCGACCTCGACCGGATCACCGTCACCATCGACCCGGTCGCCGAGTGGCGGCAGTCCTACCACGAGGCGGGACGCCTCATGCGCGACCACTACTGGCGCGAGGACATGAACGGCGTCGACTGGGCCGGCACCCTGGCCCGCTACGCGCCGCTGGTCGAACGGATCGGCTCCCACTCCGAGCTGATCGACCTGCTGTGGGAGGTGCAGGGCGAGCTGGCCACCTCCCACGCCTACGCCCGCCCCAACGGCGCCGCCGTCGACCCCAAGCGGCGTCAGGGGTTGCTGGGCGCCGACCTCGAGCTCCGAGACGGCTCCTGGGTGGTCGCCAGGATCCTGCCCGGCGAGTCCTCCGACCACGCGGCCCGCTCGCCGCTGCTGGCCCCCGGCGTCGCCGTCCGCGAGGGCGACGCGATCGTCGCCGTCGGCGGCCGGCCCGTCGACCCGGTGCGCGGCCCCCAAGCCCTCCTCGCCGGTACGGCGGAGCACCCCGTCGATCTGACGATCAGGCCCGCCTCAGGTGGCGACACCAGGCGCGTGGTCGTGACGCCGCTGGCCGACGAGACCGCGCTCCGCTACCACGACTGGGTGGAGAACCGCCGCGCCTACGTCAGGCAGGCCTCCGGCGGCCGGCTCGGGTACCTGCACGTGCCCGACATGGTGGCCAGCGGCTGGGCCCAGTTCCACCGCGACCTGCGCACCGAGATGCCGCAGGAAGGGCTGATCGTGGACGTGCGCGGCAACAGCGGTGGGCACACGTCCGAGCTGATCCTCGAGAAGCTGTCGCGCAAGGTGTCGGGGTGGGCGATCTCGCGAGGGTATGAGCCCATGCGCTACCCGGAGGACTCGCCGCGCGGCCCGATCGTCGCGGTCACCGACGAGTTCGCGGGCTCCGACGGGGACATCGTCAGCGCGGGGATCAAGAACCGCCGCATCGGACCGCTCGTCGGCACCCGCACGTGGGGCGGGGTGATCGGGATCGACGGACGCTACCAGCTGGTGGACGGCACGATCGTCACCCAGCCCCGGTACTCGTTCTGGCTGGACGGCGAGGGATGGACGGTGGAGAACTACGGCGTCGACCCGGACATCGAGGTAGTCATCACACCTCAGGACCGCGTGGCCGGGCGTGACCCGCAGTTGGAGAAGGCGGTCGAACTGGCGTTGGCCGCCCTGAACGAGCACCCCGCCGCCACACCCCCCGCCCTGCCCCCCGCCATCCACTAGCCGTACTGACCACAGGCCACCTGCCCGCCTTCGCATCGCCAGCCCGTCGTCTACCCACCTGCCCGCCTCTCACGAACCGGCGCCGATTCCACCGGCCTGCTCTGCATCATCGGCGTCGATGCCGCCCCACGAAGTAGGCGACATCGGTGTCGCCCGCCGTAGGAGGCAGGCGACAGTCGGTGCTGGAGTGGAGCACGCGGGAGGTTGGGGAGGTGGGCGCGGGGTGGCTGAGCCTGAGGTTGGGCCGCTCCTGCGGTGGGGCACGCAGGGGTTAGGGGAGGTGGGCGCGGCGTGGCTCTGGCTGAGGTTGGGTTGCTCCCGGCATGGAGCACACGCGAGTCAGGCGGTCCAGGACTTCGGTGAGGATCGCCGTCGAGGTCGCGAAGTTGACCCGGACGAACGTCTCCCCGCCTGGCCCGAAAGCAGCGCCGTCGCTCACCAGGATCCGCGCCTCCCGCTCCAGCACCTCCGCCATCCCGGGGCGGCCCAGGTCCAGCCACGCCAGATAGGTCGCCTCAGGCACCACGTACCGAGGCACCCGCGAGGCGATCAGGCGCCGGTTGCGGTCCAGGACGGCCATGGTGTCGCGCAGCCACCCGTCGGCGTGCTTCCAGGCGGCCACCGTGGCCTCGACGCCGAACACGTTCGCCCCGCCGTACAGGAAGGAGGGAGGAGACCCGAGCGCCTCGCTGACCCGCGGCGGGCCGAGGTGGGCCAGCGCGCAGCGGACGCCGCCGAGGTTGTAGGCCTTGGTCGCCGACGTGAGGGTGATCGTGCGCTCGGGGAGGATCGAGGCGAACGGGATGTGCTCGGCAGGCGAGTACACCAGGTCGGCGTGGACCTCGTCGGAGATGACCAGCAGGTCGTACCGTTCGGCCTGCTCGGCCAAGGCGAATAGCTCGGACCTGGTGAAGACCTTGCCCGTCGGGTTGTGCGGGTTGACGAGAATGAGCGCGCGGCAACCGGCCAGATCAGACAGATCTGTGCGCAGCACGCGACCCATCTCCTCGAGTGTGCCGAGGAACGGCGGATAGGCCGGGGCGTGCATCGCGATCGTGTCGCCCGGCTCGGTGGCGACGTGGAGCATGACCTGGAGCGCCTGGTTGAGGTCGGAGAAGGCGCGGACGGCCGACGGGTCGGCTGCCCAGCCGTACCGGACGAGCATGCGTTCGGCGAACGCCTCGGCCAGCGGGCCCGCCTGCGGTTCGGCCGCCCACGCGGGGTAGCCCAGGTCGCCGCGGGCACGTCGCTGGAGTACCTCGACGATCGCGGGGGCGGTGGGGAAGTCCATGTCGGCGATCCAGCAGGCGATGACGTCAGGACCCGCGTTCGCCCACTTCAGGCCGTCTTTAGCGGGCCGGGGGAAAGTGTCGTCCACCCGATCAGTGTCACCCAGGACGCGCCAAATGCCCGATAGGCCCGGATGGCGATAGTCGCCCGCTCGAGAAACCCACAAGGAGGCCGGCTCTGGACCGCCCGGGGAAACCCGCCGCGGGCGTGCGTCATGAAGGTCTCACTCCGAGGCCGTGAAGGTGTACGCCGACTCGATCGACCCTCGGGAAAGGTGAGGGCCGATCGAGCGGCGAGATACGGCTAGAGGCGGCGGAGGACCGCGACGACCTTGCCCAGGACGCTGGCCTCGTCGCCGGGGATCGGGTCGTAGTTGGCGTTGTGCGGGACCAGCCAGATGTGGCCGTCCTTGCGCTTGAACGTCTTCACCGTCGCCTCGCCATCGATCATGGCGGCCACGATGTCACCACTCTCGGCCACCGGCTGCTGCCGTACGACCACCCAGTCGCCGTCGGCGATCGCCGCCTCGATCATCGAGTCACCGGCGACCTGGAGAAGGAAGAGAGTGCCCTCGCCGACGAGTTGCTTGGGCAGCGCGAAGACGTCCTCGACGCTCTCCTCGGCCAGGATCGGACCACCGGCGGCGATGCGGCCGACCAGCGGCACGTAGGCGGCCGTCGGCCTGCTGACCGGCGACTCGTCCTCGCTGCCGTCGGGGTCCACCCACAGCACCGGCTCGCCCGGGAGCCGGACCTCAAGAGCACGGGGGCGGTGCGGGTCACGCCTCAGGTAGCCCTTGCGCTGCAACGCGGTCAGCTGGTGCGACACGCTGGACGTGCTGGTCAGCTGCACGGCCTCCCCGATCTCGCGCATGGACGGCGGATAGCCGCGCTGTTGCACCGAGTCGCGAATCACCTCAAGGATCTTGCGTTGCCTGGGCGTCAGGCCCAGTGCGTCGCGACGGCGGACCGCAAGGTCGCTGACGCCATTGCCGTCACTCGGCTCGCTCATGCTCTCCTCCTCGCCCGGCGGCATGCCTCACCGGCCCGCCTTCCGGTCCGTGGTCTTCATGTCGCACACAGCGACCGTACCGCCGATGAAGATCAACTTCAAACAATTGTTCGAGTCTTCCTCGAATTCGTCGGTGACGTGGTGTACAACATCGTACGGGAGTTCGATCGACACCGTGTTCGATTCGCTGATCTTTGTTTGACCTTTTCCTTGGGTCGACGGTGGCGGGAGGTCATCAGTGCGGGCGACCACAACGACAGATTCGACCGGCAATGACGAGCAACTCACCTTGATCGCGGACATCACGAGAGAGGAGCGCGGGCGCCCTCCCGCTCCTGGAGGTCACCTCCGCCTGGTTCCCCCACCTCGCGGTACGGCAGGGCACGGCACGGCGCCTCGCACGGCGAAGGGGCGCGGTCCGAGGGGGACGTCCGCGGGGGCGGACGATCGGGGGGCTCTGACGACCGATGGCGGGGGTCAGGGCAAGCAGGTCGGCGGACGGCCCGCGGGGCCACGCGAGGCCGGAGGTGGGCGGTCTGCCGGGTCACGAGGGGCATCGGGCGGACGATCCACGGGGCCACACGCGGCAGGAGGCGGGTGGTTGCGGGTCGTCCGCGACCGGGGGGTTCCGGGTCCGGGCGCGCGGGAGGGCGCCGGCGGGCCTGGGGGCAGAGCAGAAGAACCGGGGGCGGAAATGTACGGCATGCGGGACCAGGAGGTCGCTCGAGGCGACCGATCAGGAAGGAACGGCCGCGGCGAGGGGCCGCGCGCAGGGCGGGAGGCCCGCAAGGGGCGCCCGCGAGACAAGGCCGGCAGGCTGCGCGGAAAGACCATGGGCCGGGGCCGGGGGACATGGCGGCGGAGGAGCGCGAGGGACGGCGACTCCACGCTGGACCCAACCCAGGGGCAAGGGCCTCGATCGGGTGCGGACCGACCTCAGGACGCCCGATCGGGTGTGCCTCGACCCCTGGTGGTTCGATCGGGTGCGGACCGACCTCAGAAGGTGCGTTCGGCTCCGAGTCGACCTCAGGAGGTGCGGTCCGCCGCGAGTCGACCACAGGAGGGGTGGTCGGCTGCGAACGGACCTCGGGAGGCTTGTTCGGCTGCGGATCGAGTGGAGGCGAGGACGCGCCGGGCGCGGCGGATGCGGTCGGGCGCGGTCCGGGAGCGGGGTGGGCTTCGGGTGGTTCCGGCCGGGGGCGGGGTGGGGGCGCGCGAGGAGCCGGTCACGCACCCTCCCATGAGGCTGACCAGGCGGGGGAGGGTCGTGCTCGTGGGGTTGTTCGCCGTGCTGTCCCTGGGTGGGTTCGTGCTCGGCGCCAAGGCCACCAGCTGGGCCATCGCGCAGGAGACGACCGGTACGGGTCACGAGGGGCTGCCGTGGGTGGTCGTGGAGAAGGGCGACACGCTGTGGACCATCGCGGCGGCGGTCTCTCCCGGAGACGACCCGTCTGCAGTGGCAGGGGAGATCATGCGGCTCAACGGGCTGGACAGCTCGCTCGTCCGTCCAGGCGGTCGGCTCTATCTCCCCGACCGTTCACCCTGATCGACGCGCCTCGGGGGCTCGCGCTCGGTGGGCGGGCGGTTCGGCAGCGTGCCCTGGAGCGGTCGTCATGTCGACGGTGACGGCCGTCGACAGCACCCCGGTGACGCGTCGGGTGGGCGTCATCCGTCTCGGGCTCACCCGCACAGGGCGCGCGCGTCGGCCGGCCCGAAAATGTCGGTGGCGTCTGATGGGATGGATTCCATGTCGGCGAGGTGAAGGAGGGGCGGCATGAAGATCGACACGTGGTGGCCGTTCCTGAAGTGCTGGAGCGAGGAGTGGTTCTCCATTCACGCGATGGTGCCTCGGTCGGCGTTCGAGGAGCCGGTCATGGCCGGGCGGCTGGGCTTCTGGCCCGGCTCGGAGGAGGAACCGGACGCGGCCGAGACGCGGCTCGGGTGCGCGCTCCCGCCGTCGTTACGCGCGTTCCTCCTGGTGGCCGACGGCTGGCGGACCGCGGGCGGCCTCGTCTAGGAGCCCCGTGGCGCCACGAGCGACCTCGGGTGGCTGCGCGAGCGGCCTCGGCGTCGATGCGGATCAAGACCTACGGCGAGCTCGACGAGCGTGACGGCGTCGTCCGGCCGCGGTCGCTGCTGACCTCTGCGAAGGCGGACCCGGTCGTCCTGCGGTCTCGAGAGGCGTTGGGCCGGTCGTGCTGCTGATCTCGGCGGAGGCGGACCCGGTCGTGCGCTCCTCGATCCAGGAGACGCCGGCGAGTGCGGCGAGGGGACCGCGTGCCGGCTGGGGGCGGCTCCGGCGGCGTGGGTCGGTCTTCGAGTCGATGCTCGGCGTCCGCTCCGGTCGTTGAGAAGCGGCGCGAGCGCGACGTCCCCGAGCGGCCCCGTGGGCGGTCGGGCGGTGAGTCACAGGAGCATGCGCGCGTCACTCGGGTGCGACACGCCCGGCCCTGTGTGGCTGATCAGCGACTTCGATTCGTCGGGCCCGGCCAACTTGCGTTCATGGTCGCTCGCTTCTACGGTTGGACCACAACATCTAGTAGTTACACCGATGTAGTTCACCACAAATTGTGTTTCCGTGACCGCTCCATGGCAGCCCGTGGAGTGGGCGCGAGCATCTGCCGACGAGCATTTTACGAGTGGTGAGCCAGGTGGCGTGTCGAGGAGGCGAAACGTGCACTGTCCGTTCTGTCGTCACCCGGACACGAGGGTCATCGACAGCCGCTCCACGGACGACGGGGGCGCCATCAGGCGTCGCCGTACCTGCCCTGAATGCGGGCGCAGGTTCACCACGCAGGAGACGGTCCTGCTGATGGTGAGCAAGCGCAGCGGAGTGACGGAGCCGTTCTCGAGGGACAAGGTGGTCGCGGGGGTACGCAGAGCGTGCCAGGGGCGGCCTGTCACCGAGGACTCGCTCGCTCAGCTGGGGCAGCGGGTGGAGGAGGCCATCAGGGCCAGAGGCGCGGCCGAGATCCCCTCCAACGAGGTCGGCCTGGCGATCCTCGGGCCGCTGCGTGAGCTGGACGAGGTGGCGTACCTGCGGTTCGCATCGGTATATCGCGGTTTCGAGAGCCTGGCGGACTTCGAGGCCGAGATCAAGCAACTTAAAGCCGAGAAGGGGGAGTCATGACGGAGACGGTCAGCGGGTCAGTGACGCGTGGGGGCAAGCGCAAGGGGTTGAAGATGAAGAGGATCTTCACCAAGCCCGGCGTGCATCCCTATGACGAGATCACGTGGGAGCGCCGTGACGTTGTCATGACCAATTGGCGCGATGGCTCGATCAACTTCGAGCAGCGGGGCGTGGAGTTTCCCGAGTCGTGGTCGGTCAACGCGGCCAACATCGTGACGACCAAGTACTTCCGTGGCGCGGTCGGCACCCCGCAGCGCGAGTGGAGCCTGAAGCAGCTCGTCGACCGCGTGGTCGGGATGTACACCAGGACCGCGGTCGAGAACGGCTACTTCGCCACGGACGAGGACGCCGAGATCTTCGACCACGAGCTGAAGCACGCGCTGGTCAACCAGGTGTTCGCCTTCAACTCGCCGGTCTGGTTCAACGTGGGCACGCAGAGCCCGCAGCAGGTCAGCGCCTGTTTCATCTTGGCCGTCGACGACACCATGGAGTCGATCCTCGACTGGTACAAGGAAGAGGGTGTGATCTTCAAGGGCGGTTCGGGCTCGGGCGTCAACCTGTCCCGCATCCGCTCTTCCAAGGAGCTGCTGTCGAGCGGCGGTACGGCCAGCGGCCCCGTCAGCTTCATGCGCGGCGCCGACGCCTCCGCGGGCACGATCAAGTCGGGCGGCGCGACCCGCAGGGCCGCCAAGATGGTCGTCCTCGACGTCGACCACCCCGACATCGAGGAGTTCATCGAGACGAAGGCTCGCGAAGAGGACAAGATCCGCGCCCTCCGCGACGCCGGGTTCGACATGGACCTGGGCGGCAAGGACATCGTCTCGGTCCAGTACCAGAACGCCAACAACTCCGTCCGCGTCTCCGACGAGTTCATGCGCGCGGTCGACAAGGGCGACAAGTTCAGCCTGCGCGGCCGCCTGACGGGCGAGGTCATCGAGCAGATCGACGCCAAGGACCTCTTCCGCAAGATGGCCAAGGCCGCGTGGGAGTGCGCCGACCCCGGCGTGCAGTACGACGACACGATCAACGACTGGCACACCAGCCCCGAGACCGGCCGCATCACCGCGTCCAACCCGTGCTCGGAGTACCTGCACCTGGACAACTCCTCGTGCAACCTGGCCAGCATCAACCTGATGAAGTTCCTGAAGGACGACAACTCCTTCGACATCGCCAACTTCGTCAAGCTCACCGAGCTGATCATCACGGCGATGGACGTGTCGATCACGTTCGCCGACTTCCCGACCGAGAAGATCGGCGAGACCACCCGCGCCTACCGTCAGCTGGGCATCGGCTACGCCAACCTGGGCGCGCTGCTCATGGCGACGGGCCACGCCTACGATTCCGACGGCGGCCGCGCGGTGGCCGGGGCGATCACCTCGCTCATGACCGGCGTGTCCTACCGACGCAGCGCCGAGCTGGCCGCGGTGGTCGGGCCGTACGACGGCTATGCCAGGAACGCCGACGCGCACAAGCGCGTCATGCGCAAGCACGCGGGCGCCAACGACAGCCTGCGCACCATCGGCACGATGGACGGCAAGATCCACACCGAGGCGTCCAAGCAGTGGTCCGACTGCCTCAGGCTGGGCGAGAAGAACGGCTACCGCAACGCGCAGGCCTCCCTGCTCGCGCCGACCGGCACCATCGGCCTGATGATGGACTGCGACACCACCGGCATCGAGCCCGACCTGGCGCTGGTGAAGTTCAAGAAGCTCGTCGGCGGCGGTTCCATGCAGATCGTCAACCAGACGATCCCGCGGGCGCTCAAGCAGCTCGGCTACCAGCAGGAGCAGATCGAGGCCATCGTCGAGTACATCGGCGAGCACGGCCACGTCGTCGACGCCCCCGGGCTGAAGCGCGAGCACTACGAGGTGTTCGACTGCGCCATGGGCGAGCGGGCGATCGCCCCCATGGGCCACGTCCGCATGATGGCCGCCGCGCAGCCGTTCCTGTCCGGCGCGATCTCCAAGACCGTCAACCTCCCTGAGTCGGCGACGATCGAGGACATCGAGCAGGTCTACATGGAGGGCTGGCGGCTGGGACTGAAGGCCCTGGCCGTCTACCGCGACAACTGCAAGGTCGGCCAGCCGCTGTCGGCCGCGGGCAAGAAGGAGACCCCTGCCGCCACGGCGCAGGAGCCCGAGGTCAAGGTCATCGAGGTCAACAGGCCGACCCGGCGCCGGATGCCGAACCAGCGTCCCAGCACCACCACCCGCTTCACCGTGGGCGGCGCCAAGGGCTACATGACCGCCTCGTCCTACCCCGATGACGGGCTCGGCGAGGTCTTCCTCAAGATGTCCAAGCAGGGTTCGACGCTGGCCGGCGTCATGGACGCCTTCTCCGTGGCGATGTCCATCGGCCTGCAGTACGGCGTGCCGCTGGAGACGTACGTCAGCAAGTTCGTCAACATGCGCTTCGAGCCCGCCGGGATGACCGACGATCCCGACGTGCGGATGGCGACCTCGGTGATGGACTACATCTTCCGTCGCCTGGCGCTCGACCACCTGCCCTTCGACGAGCGGGCCGCGCTCGGCATCTTCTCCGCCGCCGAGCGTACGGCTCAGCAGCGAGGCGAGGACCCGGCGGTCGACAGGGAGGAGCTCGCGCAGTCGGCGCCGATCGAGGCCAAGGCTGTCGAGCCCGCCGCTCCCGCCCCGGCGCGGGAGACGAAGGAGCTGACGCTGGAGAGCCACCAGCGCTTCACCGCCGACGCGCCGCTCTGCATGACCTGCGGCACGAAGATGCGTCCCGCGGGTAGCTGCTACGTCTGCGAGGGCTGCGGCTCCACCAGCGGCTGCAGCTGATTCGGAGCGCCGTCAGGCGTGAACGACCTGTTCAGGCGGGGTGCCGGAGAGACCCGGCACCCCGCCGGAGCGTTCAAGGAAGGTACGCGCCTAGCCGGCGCTCAGAACATCCCGTTGGGGATTTCCGCAGGCTCTGGCACAGGCTGGACGACGTCCCAGTGCTCGACGATCAGTCCGTCCTCCAGCCGCCAGATATCGACGACCGCGGTGCCGCGCTCCTCCCCCTGCGGGGTCATGAGGTAGTGCATGACCACGTACTGTTCGTCGGCAATGGCGCGCTTGAGCTCCAGTTGGGCACCTGCCACCGGAGCGTGCGCGATGAAGTCGATGAACGCGTCTCGGCCGGAGGGGTTGCCTGGGCTGTGTTCGACGAAATCCTCCGCCAGCAGAGTGCGAAGGATGTCGATGTTGCCTCTGGCGAACTCCGCGAAGCCCTCGAGCACGAGCTTCCTGTTGCGTTCCGTCTTAGTGATTTCTGGCATGCAGGTAACGGTGGCAGCGCCGGGACCGCGCCGTCGATTACATCCCATGTAATGGCGATGGGTGCGAGGTCACGATAGAACCGAGCCCATGTCACGAGATCGGCCTGTCGGTGAACTCCTGCGCGAGTGGCGCCGTCGTCGGCGGCTGAGCCAGCTCGATCTGGCCATCCAGGCAGAGGTCTCCAGCCGCCATGTCAGCTTCGTCGAGACCGGCCGCACGGTTCCCAGCCGTCCGATGGTCTTGCGTCTGGCCGAACACCTGCAGGTTCCGCTGCGCGACCGAAACCGGCTCCTGGTCGCCGCGGGATACGCGCCTGTCTATCAAGAACGTCCGCTGGACGACCCGGATCTGACAGCGGCGGGCGAAGCCCTCCGTCAGATCTTGCGGGGGCATGAGCCGAACCCCGCGCTGGTGGTGGACCGCCGTTGGAACCTGGTACTTGCCAACTCCGCCGCCGGTGTGTTCCTGGACGGTGTCGCATCTGCCCTGCTAGAACCGCCGGTCAACATGATGCGGCTGGGCCTGCATCCCGCCGGGTTCGCGCCTCGCCTGCTCAATCTGGGTCAGGTTCGTGGATTCCTGCTGCCACGCCTGGCACGACAGGTGCAACAGACCGGGGATCCGCAGTTGACCGACCTCTACTCGGAACTCGTCTCCTATGGTGCTCCCGACCAGATGCTGCCGCCGGATCCCGCTGACATCGCGATGCCCATCCGGATCCGGCATCGAGGGGTGGAGTTGAGCTTCATCAATACGATCACGACGTTCGGTGCCGCTTTCGACGTCACGCTCGAAGAGATCGCGATCGAGGCTTACTTCCCCGCTGACGCCCGCACCGCACTCGCATTGCGCAGCGGGGCCCACTCGGTGACGCCGAATACCACAGTCTCCGAAGGCCAGGACGGCGGGGCTGCGGGCTTGGCGGGGTGGGGCGCCGAGGTCGACGACCAACGCGTCGTCCACCAGGTCGGTGAGCGGGGTGAGAGGGGCGCGCGAGACCATGGCGTGGGCGCGGCTGTCGATCCGACCGGACCTCGGTCTTCGAGGAGACCAGGCTCATAGCTAAACCAAGGTTGAAGTCAAGCTAGGGTGGACGGCGTGCCGGAGCCCGCAGCGATCACCAAGGAGCTCACCATCGGTGAGCTGTCGCAGCGCAGCGGCGTGCCCGCCTCCGCGTTGCGCTTCTACGAGCGGGAAGGCCTCATCGGCAGCCGCCGCACCACGGGCAACCAGCGCCGCTACCATCGCAGCACCCTGCGCAGGGTCGCGTTCATCCGAGCCTCGCAGAGCGTCGGCATGCCGCTGTCGGTGATCGGCGGGGTGCTGAGCTTCCTGCCGGAGGGCGTGTCACCCACGCGGGAGTTCTGGCTGAGGGCCTCGGAGTGCTGGAGCGAGGAGATCAACGCCAGGATCGAGAAGATGGAGCGGATGCGCGACAGGTTCACCGAGTGCATCGGCTGTGGCTGCCTGTCGTTCGAGCAGTGCGCGCTGGTCAACCCCGGGGACACGCTCGGTGAGCAGGGTCCTGGGCCCCGCCGTCTGCTGGAGCCCTGACCGGGGGTTCAGGTCGACAGGCGCACGACGAGCTTGGGGTCGATCGTCATCGCCGCGACGCTCGTGCCCTGGGGCGCGGCCATGACCGCCGCGACCTGTTCCACCGCCAGGTGACCGAGCCTGCGCTTGTCGATGTGGATCGTGGTCAACGGAGGGTCGACCAGTTCCCCGATCGCCAGCCCGTCGAAGCCGAGAAAGGCGCAGTTCCCCGGTACGGCCAGGCCGAGCCGCATGGCTCTCCGCATCGCCCCGATGGCGATGTAGTCGTTGTAGGCGAAGACCGCGGTGACGTCGGGATGCGCCGCGAGCAGCTCGTCCATCGCCGCCGCGCCGCCGTCCATGGAGTTGACCGCGGGCTGGATCCACGTCTCGTCGACCGGCAGCTCCCGTTCGGCGGCGAAGGCGAGGTAGAGCTCCCTGCGCGCGTTGTGCGTGCCAGGCCGGGCGTGGGCGTGGTCGTCGATCATCGCGATGCGCCGGTGCCCCTGCGCCATGAGATGGTCGAGCCCCTGCCTGATGCCGCTGGCGAAGTCGATGTCCACGCCCGCCACCCCGGGTGTGCGGCCGCGCCGGTCGAGCAGCACGAAGGGGATCCCCGAAGCGGCGATCCTGTCGATGGCGCCGGTGTCGAGCAGGAAGCCGACGCACGCGTCCACGTGGTTGGGCACGCTCTCGGCGACCGCGAGCTCCTTGTCCACCTCCGAGCCCGTGGCGTACACGACGACCTGCCAGCCGCGCTGGTCGGCCGCCTCCAGCACGCCGGAGACCACCTCGGGGAAGAAGGGGTTGAGCACGTCGGCGATGATCAGCCCGAGCGTGGTGACGTCCTGGCGCACCATGCCGCGGGCGAACCTGCTCGGCCGGTAGCCCATCTCCTGAGCGACCTGGAGCACGCGCCGCCTGGTCTCGGGGTCGATCTCGGCCTTGTCGTTGATGGCCCGCGACACCGTCTGGCGGGAGACGCCGGCGGACCGTGCCACGTCGTCGATGGTGACCCTGCGCGACTTCTTCGTCCCTGGCACGACTGAGACTTTAGCCTCCTCTGGCAGTGCCCACCCCGCCACCTGGAGGGGGGGAAGGCATGAGCGGGAGCGCTCACGTGAACGCTCACGGGCCGATCATCGGTCCGTCGCACGCCACTGTCAACCACCCCTTGACATCACCGTCGTCACGCCGGAGGCTGCTCGTGAGCGTTCACGTGAACGCTCACGGACAGCTCCGACGTTCGCCCCCAGACGGAGGTAGTTCCGCCATGTCCCACCACCGCAGAGCAGTCCTGGCGCTCGTGGCGATCGCGGTCACCACGACCGCGTGCACCGTGGGGGAGACGGCCCAGTCCGCCCCCACCGGCAGTGGCAGCGGCAGCGCTCCCGCGCAGCAGCAGGAGATCAGCTTCCTGACCTTCGAGACGCCCAACCTGACCCCGGAGTACTGGGACTCGGCCATCAAGCGCGTCACCGACAAGTACCCGGACATCAAGGTGAAGAAGCTGGTCGCGCCGACCGTCGACCGCACCGGCTACGCCAAGCAGCTGCTGACCTCCGGCCAGTTCCCCGACGTGATGCTGGCCGTCTCTCCCGCCGACATCGGCGCCGCCCAGAACCTCTACGCGTGGAAGCCGGAGGAGCTCGGCGACTTCCTGGTGCCGGACGGCGGCGCGATCGACGGCAAGGTCTACCAGCTGCCCGCCAACACCCAGACGATCCCCAACGTCTACTACCGCAAGTCGAT
The DNA here is from genome assembly GCF_040648355.1 of Nonomuraea sp. NPDC049152. NCBI lineage: Bacteria > Bacillati > Actinomycetota > Actinomycetes > Streptosporangiales > Streptosporangiaceae > Nonomuraea > Nonomuraea sp. NPDC049152. The sequence continues at coordinate 146,878 of NZ_JBEZDO010000002.1, forward strand.
GTTCGAGAAGGCGGGCGTCACCGCCCCGCCCAAGACCTACGCCGAACTGCTGGAGGCCGGCGCGAAGCTGAAGGCCAAGGGCATGACGCCGTTCGTGGTCGGCGGCGGTAAGGAGGCCTTCCCGAGCGTCCTCCCGCTCACCGCGACGGTGGCGACGGAGGTGTACAGGAAGAGGCCCGACTGGATGACCGCCAGGAGGGCGGGCTCGGTGCAGTTCGCCGACCCCGACTTCGTCCAGGCCCTCACCCTCGTCGGCGACCTGGCCGGCAAGGGCTACATCGACAAGGGCATGCTCTCCCTCGACTACGCCGCCACCGAGCAGGCCTTCCTCAAGGGCAAGGGCGCGATGTACCCGATGGGCTCCTGGTTCGCCGCCTCGGGCGACAAGAGCGACATCAAGGACGACCTCGGCGTCTTCGCCTGGCCGACGGCCGACGGCGCGCCGCTCCTTCCCGGCTACACCGGAGGCGGGCTCGAGGTCAGCGCCAACTCCAAGCACCTGGACGCGGCCAAGAAGTTCGCCCTGGCCTTCCAGCTCGACAAGAGCAACCTGGACAACTCCGTGAAGTCCGACGCGCTCTTCCCCGCGATCAAGGGCTACACCCCGCCCGCCGACACCGGACCCGTCTTCAAGGCCACCTACGACCTGTGGTCGCAGAACGTCCAGGCGAACGCCGTGGTGAAGGCCTTCTCATGGGAGACCGGCGGCGACTCGCTGATCTCCGGTATGACGCCGAAGGTCTACGCCGCGGTCCAGGACGTCATCCTGGGCAGGAAGAAGCCCGCCGAGGCCGCCGCCTATCTCGACACGGAATGGGACAAGGCCTCTTGAGGAGACTCGCGCACTTCGGCGTGTTCGCCGCACCCGGCATGCTCGTCTACCTGTGCTTCGTGCTCGCGCCGATCGCGGTGAGCTTCGGTTACAGCCTCACCAACTACAACCCGTTCAATCCGCCGAGCAGGTTCGTCGGCCTGCGCAACTACCAGTCGCTCCTCACCGACGAGGAGTTCCTGACCGCGCTGAAGGTGACGGTGATCCTCACGGCGATCATCGTCATCGTGCCCAACGTCGTGGGCCTGGCCATCGCGGTCCTCCTCGACCGCAACGGCTGGTTCTACAACGCGTGGCGGGCCACGTTCTTCGTGCCCGTCGTGCTCAGCTCGGTCGTGGTCAGCGTGGTCTGGACCCGCATGCTCGCCGACGACGGCATCGTCAACCTGGTGCTCGGCACCCACATCGGCTGGCTGTCCGATCCCGACCTCGCGCTCTACTCGCTCGGCGGCATCATGTCGTGGCAGATGCTGGGCTTCTGCGTCGTCGTCTACCTCGCGGGGCTGCAGGCCGTACCGCACGAACTGCAGGAGGCGGCGGCCATCGACGGCGCGGGGCCCGTCGCCCGTTTCCGCAAGGTGACCTGGCCGATGCTGGCTCCCGCGCTCACCATCAACACCGTCGTCATGCTGATCACGGCGTTCAAGGCCTATGACCACATCCAGGTCATCACGAACGGCGGGCCCGGGGCGGGGTCGACGGCCACGATCGCGTTCGTGGTGCTGCAGACCGGGTTCGTGGCCAACAGGCAGGGCTACGCCTCGGCGATGGCCATCGTGATGCTGGTGATCATCGCGGCCGCGTCGGCGGTGGCGCTGAGGCTGCTGCGGCGACGGGAGGTGGATCTATGAGGGCCCTGGTGACGACCGTGGTCGGGGCGCTGTTCGCGGTACCGCTGTACGTGGTGCTGGCCAACGCCTTCAAGGACGGCCCCGACATCGCGCCCGACCCGTTCGGGCCGCCGCTCCCGCCGACGCTGGACAACCTCGCGGCGGTGGTGTCGCGGCCCGACCGGCTGTTCTGGGCGAGCCTCGGCAACAGCCTCATCGTGACGGCGCTGTCGGTGGCGGTGCTGACGATCCTGTCGGCGATGCTCGGGCACTACCTGGCGCGCACGCCGTCGCGGTGGGGGAGGGCGGCCACGCTGCTGCTGCTGTGCGGGCTGATGATCCCGCCGCAGGTCATCCTGCTGCCCGTGGTACGGGTGCTCCAGCTGTTCGACCTGATGACGACTGTGCAGGGGCTGGTGCTGTTCAACGTCGGCTACTACGTGCCGTTCGGCGTGTTCGTCTTCTCGGGATTCGTCCGCACGATCCCGATCGAGATGGAACAGGCGGCCGCCATCGACGGGGCGGGCCGCCTGGCCACCTTCTGGCGGGTGGTGTTCCCGCTGCTGCGCCCGGCCTCGGCCAGCGCGATCATCTTCTTCGCGGTGTGGATATGGAACGACTTCCTCAACCCGCTGATCATCCTCGGCCCCAGCCAGGGAACGACGGTGACGACCGGCATCTATCGGGCGGTCGGGCAGTACCAGGTCGACTTCGGCACCGTGTTCGGGTTGATGTTCCTGGCCACGCTACCGATCCTGGTGTTCTACCTCGCCCTGCAGAAGCACTTCGTCAAGGGATTGACCAGCGGGGCCACCAAGGGATGAGGGGATCAGCCGCCGCAGTTGGTGAACGCGCGGTTGCCGCCGCTGAAGATCTTCGACTTGCGGTAACCGTCGGACATCGTGCCGATGAACTGCACGCACCTGTTCTTGCCCTCGAGCTTCACAGGCCCGGCGTAGTACTTGAAGTTGCCGGTGTCGGAGTCACTCTCGATGCGGTTGCCGGGGCCGCGCTTGACCTGCAGTTCGACCGTGGTGCGGGTGCTGAGACCCTGGAGCTTCGACTTGATGGTGACCGCGCAGTTGAGCCCGTTCCTGCGGTTGTAGAGCAGGTAGACGGTACCCAGTGAATCCACCGGGGCCCGGTTGACGACGGCGAAGCCGTTGCCGCAGATCCCTTCGGGGGTGTATCCGGCGGCGTTGGCGGACGCGGGGACCGCCAGGACCCCACCGATGATCACCGCAGCCGCGAGAGCAGACTTGAGCACGCTCCGTTTCCTTTCGTCAGACTGCGGATCATCATGCCGGACATCTCCTGACAGTGAGGGAGGAATCAGGAAAACAGGCTGGTCAGTTCCGCTAGGTTGCATGCATGGATATTGCGATTACCAGCGGATATGTGGTTCCTGTCGACGGCGATCCCATTGACGGCGGCACCGTGCTCATCCAGGACGGCAAGATCGTGGCCGTTGGGCGGGACGTCGTCATCCCCGATGGCGTGCGGACCGTCGACGCGGCGGGCGGCTGGGTGTTGCCCGGCTTCGTCGAGGCGCACGGTCACCTGGGCGTCCACGAGGAGGCCGACGGCTGGGCCGGCCAGGACACCAACGAGATGACCGACCCCAACGGAGCCAGGCTGCGCGCGCTCGATGCCATCAACCCCGGCGACCTCGGCTTCGGCGACGCGCTGTCCGGCGGCGTCACCACGGCGGTCATCAAGCCGGGCTCGGGCAACCCGATCGGCGGCCAGACTGTGGCGGTCAAGTGCTGGGGACGCACGGTCGAGGAGATGCTGGTCCGCGAGCCCGTCAGCGTGAAGAGCGCGCTCGGGGAGAACCCCAAGCGTGTCTACGGTGACCAGAAGAAGCTGCCTTCCACGAGGCAGGGTGTGGCCGCGGTGATCCGTGACGCCTTCCGCAAGGCGCAGGACTACCGGGCCAAGCGCGACCAGGCCGAGGACGAGGGCAAGGCGTTCGACCGCGACGGCACGCTCGAGGTCCTGGTGAAGGTCCTGGACGGGGAGCTGCCCTGGTGCCAGCACACGCACAGGGCCGACGACATCGCCACGGCGCTGCGTCTGGCCGACGAGTTCGGCTATCGCGTGATCATCAACCACGGCACCGAGGGTCATCTGATCGCCGACCTGCTGGCCGAGCGGCAGATCCCGGTGATCATCGGCCCCCTGTTCACCAGCAGGTCGAAGGTGGAGCTGCGCAACCGCTCGCTGCGCAACCCCGGCATCCTGGCGCGCGCGGGCGTGGAGCTGGCGATCACCACCGACCACCCGGTGGTGCCGATCCACTTCCTGGTGCACCAGGCGACGCTGGCGGTGAAGGAGGGGCTCGACCGTGACGCGGCGCTCCGGTCGATCACCGTGAACCCCGCGAAGATCATGGGCCTTGACGACAGGGTCGGCTCGTTGACGCCGGGGCTGGACGGTGACGTGGTCATCTGGTCCGGCGACCCGCTGGACGTCATGAGCAGGGCGCTGCGGGTGTTCGTGGACGGGCGGGAGGTGTACTCCTACTCGACCGACACGGGGGAGGGCACGGTCGCCGACCCGTACTACCGCGAGTCCTGAGATCGCGCGAGGCCTGGGGGCAGGGCTCTCCGGCGCAACCCCAGGGCCCCGTGGCCGTGTCCAGGTCGCCGGCGCCGCCGGATCGCCCCGGACGCGAGGAGGGCGGGGCCGCATGATCCCGATCTCCAGGTCTCCGGGCCCTCCCGTCCGGGGTTATGGACGCTCGGATGTGCCGGTCCTCCGGATCCGACGTCTCCGCACAATCCGGCATCTCCGCAAAACTGCCGGGTGCCGTGGGGTGAGGGCTGGCGGACTTGACGGGGGCGGCCGTCAGGGAAGGGGTTCGAGCATGCGGTGCGGCCCGCGGAGCGCCACGCTCACCGGGTCCACCCTGGAGGTCTCCAGTCCCGGCCCCGGCCGTACCTCTGTCTCCTCGAGGTCCACCCGCACCCCGCACGCCGAGCAGTGCGCCGCCTGGTCCAGGCGGGTCCCGCAGGTGGCGTGGAAGAACAGCCGCCGCGCCCCGGTCGAGGTCAGATGGCGCTCGCCCCACTGCGCCAGCGCCAGCACCGGCAGCCACAGCTCCCTGCCCACCTCCGTCAGCACGTACTCCTCCCGCGGCGGGTTGTCCTGGTAGCGCCGCTTGTCCAGGAGCCCCGCCTCGACCAGCGCGCCCAGGCGCTGTGACAGCACCGCCCTCGGGATGTCGAGATGGGCGAGGAAGTCGCCGTAGCGGCGCACGCCGTACATCGCGTCCCTGATCACCAGCAGGGTCCAGCGCTCCCCGACCAGTTCGAGCGCCTTGGCCAGCGAGCAGTCCTGCGCCTCGTAGTTCTTGCCCAGTGCCATGGCCCCAGTTTAGTTCATTCATTGAACCATGCTAGGTTCAATGAATGAACCGACTGTCCGTGGCGGCCTCGGCGCCGCTGCTCGTGCTCACGAACTACACGGCCCCGATGGTCACCCTGCCCGACACGGCGACGGCGCTGGGCGCGGGACCGACGGGGCCGGTGTGGATCCTCAGTGCCATCGCGCTGGGCCTGTCGTCACTGTTGCTCGTCGCCGGTGGTCTGGCCGACGACTACGGGAGGAAGCGGACGCTGGTCGCGGGCACGGCCGTCCTCGCCGTGGCGAGCGTGGTGGCCGCGGCCGCGCCGACCGTGCCGGTGTTCGTGGCCGCGCGGCTGGCGCAGGGCGCGGCCAGCGCGGCCATGCTGGCCGCCAGCCTCGGCATCGTCGGCCACGCCTTTCCCTCCGGAGCTCCGCGGCTGCGGGCCACGGCCGTCTACGGCGCGATGATGGGCCTGGGCACCGCCGTCGGGCCGCTGCTGTCAGGTGTGCTGGCAGTCCTGACGAACTGGCGGGCGGTCTACTGGGTGGTGGCCGTCTCCGCGCTCGCTCTGACGGTCGCGGCGGCCGTGACGTTGGAGGAGTCGCGGGCCGCCGAGCGGCGCAGGATCGACCTGCCCGGCGTGATCCTGCTGACCCTCGGCGTCGCCGCGCTGGTCGCGGGGGTGACCGAGGGGCGCATGGGCTGGACGCGGCCGGTCGTCGCCTTCGCCTTCGCCGCCTCCGCGCTTCTGCTGGTGGCCTTCGCGGTGGCCGAGCGCCGCCGTCGCGAGCCGCTGCTGGACCTGGCGCTGTTCGGGCGGCCGCGGTTCCTGGTCGCCACCGGTGGCGCGCTGGTCGTCGGCGCCGCGGTCATCGGCCTGCTCAGCTACCTGCCCAGCGTGCTCCAGGCCGCCCACGGGATGACCCCGCTGACCACCGCGCTGCTGTTCGGCACCTGGTCCGGCATGTCGTTCGTGTCCTCCCTCGCGGCGAGCAGGATCCGGCTCGGCGCGAGCTCGCGCCTGTCGCTCGGCCTGCTGCTGAGCGCCGTCGGGTTCGCGGGGCTGCTCGGGGTGGTCACGCACTTCTCGCTCCCGCTGACCCTCGCGGGACTGGTCGTCAGCGGAGTCGGCAGCGGCCTGATCAACTCCTCGCTCACCCACCTGGCGATCGAGAGCGTGCCGCAGCACCGCGTCAGCATGGGCTCGGGCGCGAACAACACCGCCCGCTACATCGGCTCGTCGCTCGGCGCGGCGGCCATGGCCGCCCTGATCGGCGCGCAGGGTGTGCAGACGGGCACGCTGCTGACCCTGATCGCCTGCATCGTTCTACTGCTCGGTACGGCGGGCGCGGTGCAGGCGCACCTTCTCGCGGTTCCCGCACCGCTTCATCGAGCACCACTGCCTGGTCCCCGCGTTTGACCTGTCGGCGAAGCGCAGCCCGCACGTGGGCGAGGCGCACACCCGCACCTGGCGCAGGTCGGGTCCGCCGATCAGCTCGACGGCGTCGCTGGCGATCTCCGCCAGCGCCGCCACCACGGGGTCGGCGGGCGGGAGCCGTACGACGGACAGGTCGGGACCGAGCGCGACCAGCGAGGGCTGCCGGCGCGCGGCCCAGCGGTTGATCGGCTCGGGGAAGCCGTTCTCGCCCGCGACGGCCGCGTCGACGCACCGGCAGATGGCCTCCCTCAGCTCTCGGGCCTGCGCCAGCAGCGTCACCCCCGCCACCGATGACTCCTGAGGGCTCGGGCAGAGCGGCAGGTCCTCGGGTAGTCCGAGCCAGGCCAGCAGGTCCTCCGGCTCGCGCAGCAGTTCCCTGCCGCCGATCTTGCGGTCTCGGTAGGTGTTGACGAAATCCAGCGAAGGACGCCCGCCGTCCCACGCCCAGTCTCGCGTTCGCATACCTCTAACCATATGATGGGGTTAACCCTGTAACCATACGATGGAGTTACATGATGGTGGAGTCACGGATGGCCCAGGTCGGAGACCTGCGCATGCACTACCTGATCGAGGGCGAGGGACCGCTGCTGATGCTGCTGCACGGGTGGCCGCAGACCAGCCACTGCTGGCGTCACCTCATCTCCCCGCTCGCCGAGCACTTCACGGTCGTGGCGCCCGACCTGCGCGGATACGGGCTGACCGACAAGCCGCGCACGGGGTTCGACAAGCGCACGATGGCCGCCGACGTTCGCGAACTGGCAAGGCGGCTCGGCCACGAGCGGGTCACGCTGGTCGGCCACGACAGGGGAGGGCGAGTCGCCCACCGCTACGCCCTCGACCACCCCGGCGAGGTGGAACGCCTGGTCGTCATGGACATCATCCCCACCAGGGAGATGTGGCGGCGCTTCGACATGACCTCGGGCGTCGCACTGGGCACCTGGCACTGGACCTTCCACCTGCAGCCCGACCTGCCCGAGCGGCTCGCGGGCGCCGACGTGCGGGGTTACCTCGGTTACTTCTTCGAGAAGTGGACCGTCCAGCGGGCCGCGCTCGACGTGGAGGAGTACTACCGGGCTTTCTCGCAGCCGGGGGCGCTCAGGGCCGGGTTCGACGACTACCGTGCCTCCTTCCCCGACGACGCGGCGCACGACGACGCCGACCACGACGCGGGCAAGCGGCTGGAGATGCCGGTGCTCACGCTGTGGGGGTCGGCGGGCCTGCCCGCCCGCGTCGGCGTCGAGGAGGTGTGGCGTGACTACGCCCGCGACGTGCGGGGCGCGGAGATCCCCGACTGCGGCCACTTCCTGGCGGAGGAGCGCCCGGACGTCGTGCTGTCCCACCTGCGCGACTTCCTGAAGGTGTAGTCACCAGCGCCGGGCGGCGCCCATGACGTGCAGCAGCGCCTCGCGCTGCCCGGTGAACTCGGCGGGCGCCATGCCCTCCCGCTCGGCGCGGAGGTGGAGCATCGCCAGCTCCGTCGCCGCGTGCTGGTAGTCGGACATGGCCTTGGACAGTCCCGTCCTCTTGGCCCACTTGCGGGCGTGCCTGCGCGCCTTGAGCGAGCTCAGCATCCCGACGTCCTGCTGGGTGACGACGCCGGTGGGCTGGTAACCCGGCAGGACCCCGCCGATCTTGCCGAGCACCCTCCTGCGCTCCATCACGGTCACCACCACGAGCACGACGATCACCGCGAGCTCCAGCAGGTAGGCGCCGCCCAGTGCCGGAAGGCTGCCCAGCGTCGCCGCGCCGTTCCATGCGCCGTGCAGCAGGATCGCGCCCAGGTAGCCGAGGGGGATCGCCAGCCACCTGGCAGGGTGGCGCCTCGTGGCGGCGTAGGCGACGCCGAGCCCGATCATCGAGGTGTAGACGGGGTGGCCGAGCGGCGAGATGACGCCGCGCAGCACGAACACTCCCACCGCGTCGTCCGCCCCACCCTGGACGAAGGCGACGAGGTAGTAGCCGACGTTCTCCACGAGCGCGAACCCGAGGCCCGCCATGGCGGCGTAGATGATGCCGTCGGTCAGCCCGTCGATCTCCTTGCGCCTGCGCAGGAGCAACAGGAGCGCCGCGCCCTTCAGACCTTCCTCGATGACGGGGGCCAGGACGACGACGCCGATGTTGCCTGCCACCGCCTGGCCGTACCCGGCGCGCAGGACCAGCGCCTGTCCGGCCATGCTCAGCACGACGGCCAGCAACACGGCGACGCCCGCGCCCCAGACGAAGGCGAAGGCGAGGTTGAGCTTGGGCTCCGGCTCCAGCCTGTCGAGCGCCAGCACGGCGGCAAGCAGGATGGGGAGGGGCGCCACGGCCATGAGCGCCGCCAGGCCGAAGCCGGAGGGTTCGTTGGACAGGAGCATCGAGGCCAGCACCAGCAGGGCGCAGATGCTGGAGACCACGAGGCCGATGATGAGCGATTTGCTTGGTCGCGGATAGAGCACCGCCGGGCGTGTCACACTTGTCACGCTCTCACGGTGGCCCCCTCCGATAGACGGACGGTTGACGCCTACTTACCGGCCTTGAGCACCGCCTCGACGATCGAGCGGGGGTCGACGCCGAAGTGCTCGCGGACGGCCTCGCGGGTGTCCGACAGGCCGAACCCGTCGGTGCCCAGTGAGGTCCACGGCCGCTCGATCCACGGGCTGATCTGGTCGGGAACGGCCCTCATCCAGTCGCTCACCGCCACGATCGGCCCGTGCGTGCCCGCAAGAGCCTGCTTCACGTACGGCACGCCGCCCGTCGACATCGCGTCGCGGCGCAGCTCGCTCCACGAGGTGACCGACCAGACGTCCACTCCGACGCCGTGCTCCTCGGCCAGCAGGCGCTGAGCCTCCAGCGCCCAGTGGATCGCGGTGCCGCTGGCCAGCAGGTGGGCCTCCCCTCCGCCCTCGGAGAAGCGGTACATGCCCCTGACGATCCCCTCCTCCACGCCTTCCGGCATGGCGGGCTGGGGCAGCGGCTCGTTGTAGACGGTGAGGTAGTAGAAGACGTCCTCGCCCGCCTGGCCGTACATCCTCCGCAGACCCTCGCGCACGATGACGCCGACCTCGTAGGCGAAGGCGGGGTCGTAGCTGAGACACGCGGGGTTGGCCGAGGCGAGCAGCTGGGAGTGGCCGTCGGCGTGCTGCAGCCCCTCGCCCGTCATGGTGGTACGGCCCGCGGTCGCGCCGATGAGGAACCCGCGCCCTAGCTGGTCGGCCAGCGCCCACATCTGGTCGCCGGTGCGCTGCCAGCCGAACATCGAGTAGAAGATGTAGAAGGGGATCATGGGCTCGCCGTGCGTGGCGTAGCTGGTCGCCGCGGCGGTGAAGGAGGACATCGAGCCGGCCTCGGTGATCCCCTCGATGAGGATCTGCCCGTCGGCCGCCTCCCTGTAGGCGAGCAGGAGGTCCCTGTCGACGGCGTCGTAGCGCTGGCCGTGCGGGGAGTAGATCTTCGCGGTGGGGAAGAGCGACTCCATGCCGAACGTCCTGGCCTCGTCGGGCACGATCGGCACCCACCGCCTGCCGGTCGCCGGATCCTTCATCAGGTCCTTGACCAGTCTGACGAAGGCCATCGTCGTGGCGACGGGCTGCTTGGAGCCCTTGGCGAGGGCGGCGAACGGCGCGGAGGGGACATCCAGGCCGCTCGGCGTCACGGTGCGCCGCGGGATCGGCCCGCCCAGCTCGGCCCGGCGCGCGGCCAGGTAGCGGACCTCGGGCGAGTCGGGCCCCGGGTGCAGGTAGGGCGGGAGCTCGCCGTCCAGGGAGGGCACGGGCAGCCCGAGCCGCTCGCCCATCACCCTGAACTCCTCCTGGGTCAGCTTCTTCATCTGGTGGTTGGCGTTGCGGGCCTCGACGCCCGCTCCCAGCGTCCAGCCCTTCACGGTCTGCACGAGGACGACCGTGGGCACGCCCTTGGTGTCGAGCGCCCTGCGGTAGGCGGCGTACACCTTGCGCGGCTCGTGGCCCGCCCGCGAACCGCCGACGACGCGGCGCAGTTCCTCGTCGGTGAGGCTCGTCTCGATGCCCTCGAACAGGTGCTGCCTGATGTAGGCGCCGTCGGAGGCGGCGAACGTCTGGAACTGCCCGTCGGGTACCGCGTCCAGCCTGGCCACGAGCTCGTCGGACTCCAGCAGCGGATCCCACTCGGCGCCCCACAGCGCCTTGACGACGTTCCAGCCCGCGCCGCTGAAGACGCTCTCCAGCTCCCGCACGATGCGGGTGTTGCCGCGCACCGGGCCGTCGAGCCGCTGGAGGTTGCAATTGATCACGAAGGTCAGGTTGTCGAGCCCCTCCCTGGCGGCCAGCGTGAGGGCGGCGGTCGCCTCTGGCTCGTCCATCTCGCCGTCGCCGAGGAAGGCCCACACGTGGCCGGACGAGGTGTCCTTGATGCCGCGGTTGTGCAGGTAGCGGTTGAACCTCGCCTGGTAGACGGCGTTCAGCGGGCCGAGGCCCATCGACACCGTGGGGAACTGCCAGAAGTCGGGCATCGCGCGAGGGTGCGGGTAGGACGACAGCCCGCCGAGGGTCTCCCTGCGGAAGTTGTCGAGCCGCTCCTCGCTCAACCGGCCTTCGAGGAAGGCGCGCGCGTAGACGCCCGGCGAGGCGTGCCCCTGGAAGTAGACCTGGTCGTCGGCGCCGTGGAAGAAGTGGTTGAACCCGACCTCGTACAGCCAGGCGGCCGAGGCGTAGGTGGCCATGTGGCCGCCCAGGCCCAGCTTGCTGCCTCTGGTGACCATGGCGGCCGCGTTCCACCGGTCGTAGGCGGCGATGCGCTCCTCCAGCTCCAGATCGCCCGGGTAGGGCGGCTCCTCGGCGGTGGGCACGGTGTTGACGTATCGGGAGCTCGTGGATAGCCGCCTGACCAGGTAGTCCGCGCGCTCATGCCCCTTGGCCCTGATGACCGCCTCGAGCGACTCCAGCCACTCCGCGGTCTCCTGGGGGTCCAGATCCATCTGCATGTTGCCATTAAACACCCTATGATCGATCATTGGGTGAATGAGGCCCGTCATGCGGTCGCCGTTGCGCGACCAGATCCGTCAGCTGGTGCTCGAAGGGCTGGTCAGCGGCCGATGGGCGCCAGGCGACCGCCTGGTAGAGCGGCGCATCGCCGCCGAGCTCGAGGTGAGTCAGGCGCCCGTCCGCGAGGCGCTGCGCGAGCTGGAGGCGCTCCGGCTGGTCGAGTCCTCGCCCAACAGGGGCGCGAGGGTCCGCGCGTTCACCCGGGCCGACCTGAGCGAGGTCTACCAGGTGCGGGCCGGTCTTGAGGAGACCGCCGCCCGCCTCGGCGCCCCCGACCTGGAGGCGCTGGAGCGGCACACCGCGCTCCTGCACGAGGCCGCCGCCGCGGGCTCCCTCGACGACCAGGTACGGCACGGCGTCGCCTTCCACCGCGAGATCGTCGCCGCCTCGGGCAACGGGCTCCTGCTGTCGGTGTGGGAGTCGCTGGGCATCGAGGTCTGGACCCACGTGTCGATCCGCCTGTTCCGGGCCGAGCTCCACGAGAACGCCGCGGACCACGAGCCGATCGTCGAGGCCTTCAGGAGGAGGGATCCCGACGTCGGCCGGCTGGTCCGCGAGCACATCCTCGGCTACGCGGACTGACCCGCAGCGGGCTGACCCGAAGCGGAGGGGCCCGACGTGGGCCGGCCCGGCGCGGACGGGCGCAGCATCGCGTGGATGCCCGCCGCCATCGCCAGGGCGATCACGGCGACCGCCCACAGGACGAGGTGGAAGGCGCCGGTGAACTGCTCCCCATGGCCCGCACCGCCCGCCGCGATCCTGCCGGCCAGTTCAGCGTCGCCCACTTCGCCCTGGACGAGGCTGACCAGGGCGGAGCCGTACACCGCGATGACGATCGCCTCGCTGCCGATGCGCAGCGTGTTGACGAAGCCCGCGGCCATCCCGGCCCGCTCGGGCTCCACCATGCTCATCGCCAGCCCGTCGCCGACGCCGAAGCCCAGACCCGCGCCCACGCCGACCAGCAGCATCGGCACGGCGGGCAGCGCCGCCTCCGTCATCGCCAGCCACGCGTTGCCCACCCCGAACAGCAGCACCGCCACGGTCACCAGCGTCCTGGCCGGCACGCCGCGGTTCAGCAGCCAGCCGCCGGCGGGCGGGGCGATCAGCACGGGCGCGGTCATCACCAGCATCCACAGGCCCGCCTGCTGCGGCGAGGCGCCGTGGACGCCGGAGAAGTAGGTGGGCAGGTAGGTCAGCAGCGTCACCATGCCGAAACTTGTCGCGACGGGCACGAGACTCAGCGCGAGGAAGCGCCGGTTGCGCACCAGGGTGAGGTCGAGCACGGGGTGGGGACTGCGCCGCTCGACCCGCGCGAACGCGATCAGCAGCGCCACGGCCGCGACCAGCAGGACGAGCACGCCGGGGCTGTCCCAGCCCGCCTGCGGCCCCTGAACCACCGCGACCGTCAGCAGGGCGAGCCCCGCGACGAACGTCACCGCGCCCTTCACATCGACCCTCGGCCGTCGCTCCGCGCGGGACTCGCCGACGAACGGGATGGCGGCCAGCGAGAGCACCAGGATCAGCGCGTTGGACAGGAAGATCGCCCGCCAGCCGAGCCCGCCGGCCAGCCAGCCCGAGATCGTCGGGCCGAGCGCGAGCCCGACCCCCGCGACGGTGCCGAGCAGCGCGAACGCCCTGGTCCTGGCCGGGCCGTCGAATGTGGTCGCCAGGATCGCCGCGCCGCTGGCCATCACACCCGCGGCGCCCACACCTGACAGCGCCCTGGCCACGTCCAGCAGCCAGATGCCGCCCGACAGGGCGGCGACCACCGAGCCCGCCGCGAAGATCGCGGCGCCTGCCGCGAACACCGCGCGTCGCCCGAACAGGTCGGCCAGCGACCCCGCGACCAGGGTGAAGGAGGCGAAGGTGAGGTTGTAGGCGTTCATCACCCACTGCAGCGGGGCGCCGGCCGCGTGCAGGTCGGCGCCGATGGCCGGCAGCGCGACGGCGGCGCCGGAGATGGACATGGGGACGACGAGGAAGCCCAGCAGGACCACGGCCATGGTCAGGGCGGGGCGCTGAGTTCGTGTTCTGGTTGCCACTCAGCAGAAAATGCCACCGAGTGGCCTTAGCTGTCAATTGGCACTTTGCGGTAGGGTGATCGCATGGATCTGCGCGAGCTGCCGCTCAGGGAACGCAAGAAGGCCCGCACGAGGCAGGCCCTGACCGAGACGGCGCTGCGGCTGTTCACCGAGAAGGGGTTCGACCACACGACGCTCGACGAGCTCGTCGACGCGGTGGAGGTCTCCAAGCGCACCTTCTTCCGCAACTTCCCCAGCAAGGAGGACGTGGCGCTGGCCGCCGACACCGAGCTGTGGTCAACGTTCCTGGCGGAGGTCGACGCGATGGAGGTGTCAGGGCTGGTGCTCGACGCCTTCAGGTCGGCGCTGCGGGTGAGCCTCGCAAGGATGGACGAGGGGTGGGGCCCCAGGTTCCTCGCCACCAGGGCGCTGTGCGCCGTGACTCCCGCGGTCGAGGCGCACAGCCTGCGCTACTGCGACCAGACCACGCAGGCGGCCTTCGCGCGGATGGGCGCGAGGACGGGGTTCGACGCCGGCGACGTCCGGCTGAAGCTGGTGATCGAGGTCGCGATCGCGGCCTGGCGGCACGCGGCCCTCAGCTGGACGGCCGACGGCGGCCCGGGAGGACTCGCGGGCCTGCAGCGGCGCCTCGACGCGGCCTTCGCCGCCATTCCCGAGAGCATCGCGCTGACCGGGACGAACGCGACCCGGTAGCGGTCGAGTCATGGACATGGTCAAGAATGGGCAAAGCGGCTGAATCCGGCAGAGAGGATCCCATGGACTGGGATGAGATCACGTCCGAGGAAGAACTGCGCGACCTGCTGGGCGAGGTGATGCCCAGAGCTGTGACCAAGGAGCGGGTCGCGCTCCACGAACGCGACAGGGAATGGCTGGCCAACTCGCCGTTCTGCCTGATCTCCACCGCGGGCGCCGACGGCAGCTGCGACGTCTCGCCCAAGGGCGACCCCGCGGGCTTCACCCACGTCATCGACGACACGACGATCGCCATTCCCGACCGCCCGGGCAACCGCAGGGCGGACGGGTTCCACAACGTCCTGGTCAACCCCCATGTCGGCCTGCTCTACGTGATCCCTGGGCGGGGCGAGACGCTGCGCATCAACGGCAGGGCCAGGCTGGTCAAGGAGGCGCCGTTCTTCGACGAGATGATCGTCAAGGGCCACCGGCCCAGGCTGGCGCTGGTCGTGGAGATCGAGCAGATCTTCTTCCACTGCGCCAAGGCGTTCCTGCGCTCGAAGCTGTGGGAGCTGGAGACGTGGAACCCCGGCGCGATGCCGTCGCACGCGACGATCGTCAAGAGCCTGCAGAAAGTGGAGGAGTCCCTCGAAGAGCTGGAGCGCTACTACGGAGACTCCTACAAGGAGAAGCTGTACAAGGCCTAAGCGGCGGGCGTGGGCCCCGACGGCAGCCGAATGACGTTGCGGCCGCTGTAGGCGCTCAGATCGACGACAGTGCTGTCGGTCTGGGCCGGCTTACGGCGGCCGGCCTCCCTGATGTCGCGGATCTTGTGCCGAGCCACACGCGGTGGCACCACCTCAAGCCTCGTCCTCACTGAGCCCCCCGGCGTAATGTTTTCGTTACATCCCATTACTTACAGATTGCCCCATAAGCACCATGTAAAGATGGCGTCAGTACGGAAGCTTTCGCCCGGACGGCGAGCGCATATCCAGGTCCTGAGGCCGGGACGGCTGGCGCTTGGACGGTGTCTTGACGATCCTGATGCTCTTCATGGTCTGCCCCCTTCGACTGCCTCAACCATGGACCCGGCCGCTTGACAGGCGCTTGGCGTGCGCTTGCGGTCCGCCTTCGCGTCAAGCTAACGGGCTCGCTTACCGGCGCTCAACGGATTTTGACCGCTCCCGTCGCCTCGGCCCGCGCAACTTCTCGGCCTTGACGGGCGTCTAATCCGCCGTGGCGGATCCGGAGCGCATCGGGGACTCCTGGCTGGCGGGGCGGCTCGGCGAGGGCGGCCAGGGAGTCGTCTACGAGGCCTATGACGGCGATGGCCGCAGGGTGGCGGTCAAGGTGCTGCACACCGCCGACGCGGGACGGCTGGCCAGAGAGGCGACCGCGGCCCAGCGGGTCGCCTCGTTCTGCACCGCCCGCGTCCTGCACGTCGAGACCGAGGGGCCGCGGCCGCACATCGTCTCCGAGTACGTCGAAGGGCCGAACCTGCGCAAGGCGGGACGTGTCTTCGCCGGCGACGACCTCCACCGTCTCGCGACCGCCGTCGCCACGGCGCTGACCGCCATCCACGAGGCCGGTGTGATCCACCGTGACCTCAAACCCGACAACGTGCTGCTCAGCCCCGACGGCCCGCGGGTCATCGACTTCGGCATCGCCAGGACCGCGGACATGTCGCTGACCAGGAGCGGCGAGGTCGCGGGCACCCCCAGCTACATGGCGCCGGAGATCTTCACCGGCCAGCGAGCGACGCCCGCGGTCGACGTGTTCGCGTGGGGCGCGGTCGTGCTGTTCGCCGCGACGGGCGAGGACCCCTTCCGCGCCGACCACCTGGGCGGCGTCATGCACAGGGTGCTGTCCGCGCAGCCCGACCTGAGCGTGCTGCCCGAACGGCTGGCCATGCTGGTGGCCGCGGCGATGGACAAGGATCCCGCCGCCAGGCCCCCCGCGAGGGACCTGCTGCTCGCGCTGGTCAGCGGCGCGGCGAGCGACACCAGGGGACTGCTGGCCGCGGGCAGCCGCTCGGCCATGGGCGTGCACGTGGGGGACACGGCCGACCCCGCGCTCGGCACGATCGCCGAGGACGCCTACGGGGCACTCGGCCCGCAGGAGCGCGAGCTGGCCCCCGAGGTGTTCCTCCGCTTGGTCGCCGTGGACGAGGACGGCCAGGAGGCGGGCAGGTGGACGCCCAGGTCGGAGCTGCTCGACGGGAGCAGGAGCGAGTCGGTCGAGCGGATCCTGCGCGCCTTCTCCTATCTCGTCACCGAGAAGGACGGCATGGTCGCGCTCTCCCGCCCCGCCCTGCTGCGGGCCTGGCCCAGGCTGCGGAGGTGGGTGGACGCCGAGAAGGAAGGGCTCGCCGTCCTCACCCGGCTCAGCAGCGCCGCCAGGCAGTGGGCCGACCACGGCCGCCGCGACGGCGACCTGCTCCAGGGCAGCCGCCTGGAGAGCGTGCTGAGCTGGGCGGCCACGGGCCGCAAGCACGTCACGCTCACCCCGACGGAACGCGACTACCTGCGCGCGGGCACCGAGCTGACCAGGAGGCGCGCACGCAGGCGCAGGATGACCACGGCGGCGCTGGCGGGGCTGCTCGTGGCCGCGCTGGTCGCCGGAGGGCTCGCGGTCTGGCAGGCCAGGCGCGCGGACGGCCAGCGCGACGCGGCCACCGCGCGCAACGTCGCGGTCGAGGCGGCGTCGCTGCGGGCAGGCGATCCCGTCAAGGCGATGCTGCTGACCGTCGCCGCCTGGCGGATCTCGCCCGACGCCGACACCCGTTCCGCGCTCGTGTCCTCCTACCAGCAGAGCGAGCGGGCCGCCTTCCACGATCCGCCGGTCGAAGGGGTGGCGCTGCGCACGCTCACCCACGACGGACGCTCCCTGGTCAGTGTGAGCGAGCGCGGCGTGGCGATCTACGACGTGCGCTCGAGGCGGAAGACCCGCAGCTGGGCCGTACCGGGGCTGGGCAGCGAGTACCTCTTCGACGTGTCGGTCAACGGCAGCGGGCGGCGCGTCGCCGTGACGACCGAGAAGAAGATCACCGTGTGGGACGTCGCGACGGGCAGGCTGGTGGCCGAGAAGGCGATGCCCGAAGGATCGGGCGGGCGCGGCGCCGACTACGGCGACAGCGAGTCCACGCTGGCCGTCAGCCTCACCGACGAGCTGATCCACCTGTGGGATCACGAGAAGGGCCGCACGTTCGGCGGAGTCCTCGACGAGGGGTATGCCGCGTCGCAGCACCCGCTCATCGACAGGACGGGGCGGTTGCTCGTCGTTCCAGGCGATCCGCGCTTCTACGTCCGCCGCCTGCCCGCGTGGACCAAGGACGACAGGCTGAGCGCGGCGTGCGAGGGCCAGCCGTACGCGGCGGCTTTCAGCCCCGACGGCAGGACGCTGGCCTGCGCGGGAAAGGAGATCCAGCTCGTCGACCCCGCCACGGGCCGGAAGCTGCCGCTGCCGGGCAGAGACCATCAGTTCTGGCCCGCGGCGCCGTCCTGCGAGCTGTGCGACGCGGCCGCCACGGGCCTGCGCTTCAGCCGGGACGGCCGCTACCTGGCCATGTTCGCCGACAGGTCGCTGCGCGTCTGGCAGGTCGCCGACCAGCGACAGGTCCTCGCCTACCAGGCCGAGGGCGAGCTGACCGACGTCAGGTTCGACGGCCACGTCCTGCGCTACCTCCTCGACGACACCGTCGTCACCCTCGATCTGGCACCGCGCGTCACCGACTTCCGGGCCACCCGCGCGCGGTGGGGCACCGAGCTGAGCCCCGACGGCAGGTGGGCCATCGTCAGACCGGACGAGAACACGATGGCGCTGTGGGACCTGGCCGCCCGGCGACAGGTCTGGACCATGCGCGCGCCCGGCCGGACGGTCTTCGACCGGCAGGGCGAGCGGCTGGTCACCATCCCCGACAGCGGCGAGATGACGCTCTGGGACCTCAGGACCCGCCGGCGGCGCTGGTCGGCGCCCGTGCCGTTCGGCATGCCGGCGGTCCAGGCCGAGTTCACCCGCGACGGCCGCGCGCTGGTCCTCACCACCTCGCTGACGGAGACCCCGACCGGCTCCAGGCTGACCCGCCTCGACGCGGGGACGGGCGCGGTGCTCGGCACGTCGACCATCCGCAGCCCCGGTGGCGTACTCACCCCCGACGGGAGGCGCATGGCCTCCGTCGACGGCAGGTTCTACGACCTGGCCACCGGCAGGCCAGTCGGAGCCGGGTTCGGCTCCGGCGTCCTGGCCGTCAGCGACCGGTCGGTGATGGCCGTCAGCGGCGACCGCGCGGGCAGGATCGCGCTGCGCACGCTCCACGGCCAGGCCACGTCCACGCCCATGCTCAGGGGCGTGAGCGAGCGGATCGCGTACCTGGCGTTCTCGCCGGGAGGCGACCTGCTGGCCACCGTGGGCGACGAACCCGGCACGCTGCAGCTGTGGGACGTGCCGGCCCGCCGGCGGCTCGGCGGCCCGGTCAGCGCGTACGCCGACGGCCTGCCCGGCGAGGGAGGTCTCGCCTTCGGCCCGGGCGGGGGAGTGCTCTACGTCGCCGAGCACGACGGCCTGATCCACGAGTTCGTGGTGGACCCGGCCAGGATGGCGGCACTCGTCTGCGAGAGGGCGGGACGCGAGCTGACCGAGCCGGAATGGCGGGAATATTTCGATCAAGTGCCCTATCGCCAACTTTGCGGCTTCTGAGAGCATCCAACCCGCCATGGGTGATGCGTTGATCGACGGGGACCCGCAGCGGCTGGGCGGCTACTGGCTCGCGGGCAGGGTCGGAGAGGGTGGTCAGGGAGTCGTCTACGAGGGTTACGACGCCCAGGGCGAGCGGGTGGCGATCAAGGTGCTGCGCGGCGACCCCTCGACCCAGCCGCGCCTGGCCAAGGAGGCCGCCGCGGCCCGCCGCGTCCCGGCCTTCTGCACCGCCAGGGTGCTCGACGCCGACCTGGAGGGCCCGAGGCCCTACATCGTCTCCGAATACGTCGAAGGGCCCAGCCTGCGGCAGGCGGCCAGGCTGTTCCGCGGCGACGAGCTGCACCGGCTCGCCACCGCCATCGCCACGGCGCTGACCGCCATCCACGACGCCGGCGTCGTCCATCGCGACCTCAAGCCTGACAACGTGCTGCTCGGCCCAGACGGGCCGCGCGTCATCGACTTCGGGGTGGCCCGCACCCTGGAGATGTCGCTCACCTCGGCGCAGCTGCTCGCGGGCACGCCCGGCTACATGGCGCCTGAGGCGTTCTCCGGCGAGCGGGTGGGCATGCCCGCCGACGTGTTCGCGTGGGGCGCGACCGCGCTGTTCGCCGCGAGCGGCCAGGACCCGTTCAGAGCCGACTCGCTCGGCGCGGTCATGCACCGCGTGCTCTCCCACGAGCCCGACCTGTCGGCGCTGCCCGACCCGGTGCGCTCGCTCGTGGCCGCCGCACTGGCCAAGGACCCCAGGCAGCGGCCCACCTCCAGGGAGTTGCTGCTCGCGCTTGTCAGCGGCGACGGCCTCGACACCGCCAGGCTGCTCGCCCAGGGCGCGGGCTCGGCCTCCGCGATGGGAGCCCACGGCGCCCCGCACGACCCCGCGCTCGGCACCCTCGCCGAGGACGCCTACGCCGCGCTCGGCCCTGCCGAGCGGGACCTGGTGCCCGAGCTGTTCCTCCGCCTGGTGACCGTCACCGACCACGGCGACCTCTCCGTACGGCAGGCCGCCCGCGCCGAGCTCCCCGCCGGCATCGACACCGTCCTCGACAGGTTCGCCTACCTGGTGTCCGGCGGCGACCCCGTCAGGCTGCTGCGCCCGGCCCTCCCGCTGGCCTGGCCGAGGCTGCGCGCGTGGATCCAGGCCGAGAAGGACGGCCTGGCCGTGCACAGGCGCATCGCGACCGCCGCCGGCAACTGGGCCTCCGGCGGGCGGAGGGAAGCAGACCTGTTCCACGGCAGCACCCTCGACGACGCTCAGCGCTGGGCCGCGGCCGGCCGCAGGAACATCACGCTCACCCCCGACGAGCGTGACTTCCTGGAGGCAGGAGCGGCGCTGGTCAGGCGAAGGGGGCGCAGGTTCAGGGTGATCTCGGTCGCGCTGGCCGTGCTCCTGGTGCTGGCGCTGGCCGCAGGCGGCTTCGCCGTACAGCAGAGCAGGCAGGTGGCCGCGCAGCGGGACGTGGCCGAGTCGGGGCGGCTGGCGGCGCTGGCCGACTCCGTCCGCGCCAAGGACCCGGTGCTGGGCATGCTGCTCGGCGTCGCCGCCCACCGGGTGGCCGGCACGCCGCAGGCCCGGGCGGCGATGTACCGCGGTCTCACCTCCGCGGCCACCAGGTCCTTCACCGACCCCGCCGCCGTGGCCGAAAGAGCGTTGAGCCGGGATGGCCGCCGTCTGTTCAGCGCGTCCGACGGCGAGGTGAGGGTGTGGGACATGGTCACGGGCCGCAAGACAGCGGCCTTCCGCCACCAGGCAGGAAAGGTCCTGCGCATGGCGGCCAGCCCTTCGGGCCGCACGCTCGCGGTCGCCACGGACAAGGGCGGCCTCCGGCTCTGGAACGCGGTGACGGGCGCGGCCCTCAGGCCGCGGCTCGAGGTCTACACCGATGTGGGCGACTTCAACGTGTCCTACAGCTGGTCGGAGGACGTCGTGGTGGTCGTCGCAGGGCAGGGGGTGACGTTCTGGAACACGAGGACGGGTGCCAGGTCGAACGCGGCCACGCTCGGCGGTCCGATGGAGGTGCCGGCCGACGGCACGGCGGTCGTCCGCGCGTTGATGGGAAAGGGATTCCGGCAGCCGCTGCCCAGCGGCGAGTCCCGGACGCTGTGGCGCGGCTGCGAACAGTGCAACGGGTTCGCGCTGAGCCGAGACGGAAGGACACTGGCCGTCCCCGGACGGGAACAGGACCTGGTCCTGCGCGACGCCCGCACGGGCAAGGACACGCGGACAGAAAACCTGAGCCCGTGGAACGGCGGCACCGTCTCATGGAGCGGCGACGGCAGGCTCATCGCCTCGCTGGGCACCAGTGGACTGCAGGTATGGCAGGTCGGCGAGGTCACCCCGGTGCTCGACGAACCGGTCGCGCCCGGCGCCATGAGCCTCGCGTTCGACCCTGACGGTCACACGCTGCGCTACCTCGCGAGAGACACCGTGATCAGCGTGGAACTCGACCTCGAGCCGCCCAAGGGCCCGAAGGCCACACTGCTCAGCCCCGACGGCGCTCGCCTGCTGTCCGGCCGCCAGGTCCGCACCCTCGCCACGGGCGCGGCGATCACCCTGCCGGCTGACCCCTCCTCCCACGTCTTCAGCAGGAACGGCGCCGCGATCGCCACGACAGGCGAGTCCTCCGTCTTCGTCCACGACACGACGACGGGCAGGCGGACCGCCGAGCTGCCCTTGCGCGGAGAGTCGGCCCAGGGCCTGGCCTTCAGCCCGGATGGCACGCGCCTGGCCGTCTCGACGCAGACCTACCTGAGCGTGGTCGACCTCGCCGGCGACAGGCAGGTGTGGCGGAGACGCTCCGATCTCGTCAGCCGTCTCGCCTTCACGCCTGACGGGCGCTACCTCGCCACCGACGAGAGCTTCCTGGACGCGGCGACCGGGCATTCCGCCACCCCGCAGCCACTCGGCAAGGGGGTGCGCGGCCTGGGGTTCTCCACCGAGGGCGCCTTCTTCGGCCGGCCCGACGGCTCGACCCGGCTGGCGTACTGGCGACAGGGGATGGCGGCGCCATCCTCGGCCCCGCTGCGCGACCTGCCCGCGGAGATGGAGCCGGTGTTCTCGGCCGACGGCTCCCTTGTCGCGACCGTCGACGCAGGGGTGAGGGTGTACGACGTCGCGTCCGGGGCCGAGGTCGCCACCATCAAGGAGTCGGACGTGGCTCAGGTCGCGTTCTCCGCGGGCGGGTTGCTGGCGATCGTCGAAGGGAAGCTGGTCGGGTATCCGCTGGATCCGGCCCTGGTGGCGGCGAAGGTGTGCGCGAAGGCGGGGCGGTCGCTCAGCGCGGAGGAGTGGGCGGAGTACGTGCCAGGCCTGCCGTACAGGGAGGTCTGCCCGGGGTGAAAGCACCTGCGCCCGGCGGTGCGCCCACATACGCTACGGCCATGACGCGGATCACTCCCCACGACGTCACGTTCGCATGACGCTGGCCAGGCTCCTCGCCGTCTGCTCGGTCTGGGGCGTGTTCTGGGGGTCGTGGTCGGCGCTGCTGCCCGCCGTACAGACCCAGATCGGAGCCACCACCGCCGATCTCGGGCTGGCGCTGGCGGGCGTGCCCGTCGGGGCGATCCCCGCGATGGCGCTCACCGGCCGGCTGGTCAGGGGCAGGGAACGCACGGCGCTCGCCGCCTCCACCGCGCTGTTCGCCGTCGCGGTGGCGGGCATCGGCTTCGTCACGAGCCCGCTCACGCTGGGCCTGGCGCTCGTGGGGCTGGGGGCGACCAGCGGGGCCCTCGACATCGCGCTCAACACCGCGACCGGCAGGGCCGAGCGAGAGTCGGGGCGCAGGCTCTTCCAGCCGGTTCACGCCTCCTTCCCCGTCGCCGTGATCGTCGCCGCGCCTGCCACGGGGCTGGCCCGCTCCCTCGGGTACGGCCCGGCGCAGGTGCTGGCCGTCACCGCGGTCCTCGTGCTGGCCTGCGCGGTGTTCGCGCTCGGCCTCTCGCTGGGCAGGGGCGTCCAGCCGGTCGGCGAGGCCAAGCCGAAGGGCGCCTGGCGGCACGCCGTCGTCCTCGGCGCGCTGGCCGCGGGCGCGCTCGTCATCGAGAACTCCGTCGAGCAGTGGTCGGTCCTGCTTCTCGAGGACCATCGGGCCGCGCCCACCCTGCTGGCCAGCGCCGCGCCCGCCGTCTACATGGGCGCGCTCACCGTCGGCCGCCTGACCGCGCAGGCGCTGCCGCGGCTGGGCCTGCGCACCCTCTACCTGCTGGCGGGGTTCGGCGGCGGGGGAGGGATCGCGCTGGCGGGGCTCGCTCCCGCGGCGTGGCTGTCGCTGGTCGGGTTCGGGCTGACCGGGCTGGCGCTGGGGCCGCTGGTGCCCGCCATGCTCAGCAAGGCCGCGGTGGGCGACGAGGACGGCACGCTGGTGTCCGCGGTCTCAACGATCTCCTACGCCGGGTTCGTCATCAGCCCGTTGCTGGTCGCGGCGCTGTCGGCGGCCTTTTCACTGCCGGTGGCGCTGGCGCTGCTCGGGCTGCTTGCCGTACCGCTCCTCGGCGGATATTTGACCGATCGTTCTCGATAGGGCATATTCGAGACCGTTCGTTCTGGATTTTTGACGGAGGAGTGGTCATGCGATTCAGTGGCAAGGTCGTGCTCGTGACCGGTGGCGGATCCGGCATCGGGAGGGCGAGCGCGCAGGCGTTCGCCGACGAGGGGGCGACGGTGGTGGTGGCCGGCCGGAGCGCCGGGCCGCTGGAGCAGACGGTGAAGCTCATCACGGAGTCCGGCGGCACGGCGAGCCACGTGCCGGCCGACGTGGCGAGCGCCGCCGACGCGGAGGCGATGGTGGCCGAGGTGGTGGCGCGGTACGGCAGGCTCGACGTCGCCTTCAACAACGCGGGCGTCTTCGCCGGTGGCGCGGTCACCGACCTCGACGAGCAGACGTGGGCGCGGGTCATGGACGTCAACGTGACGGGCGTGTGGCTGTCGATGAAGTACGAGATCGAGCACATGCGCCGCAACGGGGGCGGCGTCATCGTCAACACCGCGTCCAACCTGGGGGCGCACAAGCGCTACAGCGGGATGGCCGCCTATATCACCTCCAAGGCCGCGGTGAGCGCGCTGACCAGGGCGGCGGCGCTGGAGTACATCGGGGAGGGCATCCGTATCAACGCCGTCAGCCCGGGGCCTTCGGAGACGGCGATGTCGCTGCGGCCGGGCGAGAACGAGGCGGACAGGGACGAGCGGATGAAGTCGGCGCTGCCGCTCGGCAGGGTGGGCAGGCTGCAAGAGATCGCGGGTGCCGTGCTGTACCTGGCGTCGCCCGAGGCAGGCTTCACGGTGGGCACCGACCTGGTGGTAGACGGCGGGGCGTCCGTCTGAGACCACTGATCGTTCTGTCGGCGGGGGGAGATAGGGTCGGACGCGCTCGACGGCCGTGCGACAGGAGTGACGATGACGTATCCCCCGCCCACCGGTCAGCCGGGCGCGCCCGGACCCTGGACGGGACCCCACTCTGAGCAGCCCCCTCCGCCGGGCCAGTGGCCGCCGGCACCGCCGTACCCCGCCGACGCCTCGTGGGGCGCTCCCCCCGCCCCCGGCTATCCCCCCGCCCCCGGCTATCCCCCCGCCCCCGGTTATCCGCCCGCTTCCGGCTATCCGCCCGCGCAGGGGCAGACTCCCCCTCCCGGTCATCCGCCTGCTCCCGGCTTTCCGCCTCCAGGGGATCCATGGGGGCCGCCGCAGCCGGGTCATCCCGGCCACCCGCCTGTCGGCGCGCCTCCAGGACAGGCGCCGCCCGGGCCAGGGGGGCACAGGGCCGAGGGGCCGCCCAAGCGCGGTGCAGGGCGGATCGTCCTCGGGGTGCTGGTCGCCGGGTTCGGCGTGCTGGCCGTGCTCGGCGGTGGCGGCGTCATCGCCCAGGCCTACGGCAACAGCCGCCAGATGATCCCCAACGAGCGGTATCTGACCAACCTCTGGCACAACGTCCCCGTCGAGACGCTGTTCCCCGCCACGATCGGCCGCCCCGACCCCGACGGTGAGATCACCGGCGACCTGGGCTGGACCAGGGTCGCCGTCTCCCAGGACACTTCGTGCAAGTCCGCCCTGTCGGGCGCGATCGCCAAGGAGGCACAGGAACGCGGCTGCGTGGCCGCCCTGCGCGCCACCTACCTCGACGGGTCGGGCGGCACCGCGGCCACCGCCGCCATCCTCGCCTTCCGCGACGAGGACGACACCCGCGACCTGGAGCAGATCGTCCACGACGAGCAGGAGAAGTCCGACCACGCCGTGCGCGCGCTGGCCGCGCAGGGCCTGCAGTGGAAGGACGCCGCCCGCGCGGGCAGCGGCGGCAGGGAGGCGATCGACATCGGCTTGCCGTACTTCGTGGTGGTCAGCGCGGGCCCCGCCGACGGGCGCAGGCCTGGGCGGCTGCCCGAGCCGTGGGGCCGCAGGGCGATCCCGCAGAAGCAGGACCGCTCGCCCTGGGCGGACACGGCGAAGGGCGTCGCTGAGGCGCTGGCCAGGAGGCTGGCCGACGAGGGAAGGAAGGCCAGGGCGTGACCCTTCTCAAGATCGTTACCGTCGCCGCCCTGATCGCGGGGCCCACGCTGACCGCGACCGCGGCCTCGGCCCCGGCGCCGCAGGGCTGGGAGCAGACGGCCATGCGGGTACCGGCCGCGCAACGGCTGGCCCAGGGCAAGGGCGTCACGGTCGCCGTCCTCGACACCGGCGTCGTAGCCGGGCATCCCGAGTTCAGAGGCCGCGTCACCAGCGGGCCCGACTACATCGGCGGCGGCGCCAGACCAGGACAGCCCTACTGGGGCGAGCACGGCACCTCGATGACCTCCAGCGTGTTGAAGGTCGCGCCGCAGTCCCGCGTCCTGTCGGTGCGGGTCATCTGGGACCATCTCGACCCCGCCCGCAAGAAGGTCGACGAGTTCATCAAGGACAACGACTTCAAGTCGGCCGAGAAGGTCGGCAAGCCAGGCAATGCGCTGGCCAAGGGCATCCACTACGCCGTCGACAAGGGCGCGAAGGTCATCTCCATGTCGCTGGGCAGCGACGAGTGGGGCTGGGGCGGCTACGAGGACGACACCGCAGCGGCCGTCGACTACGCGCTCGGCAAGGGCGTCATCCTCCTGGCCAGCGCGGGCAACGGCGGCTCGACCGACAGGAACGACATCGACGCCAACAACGTCGTCTCCTACCCCGCGGCCTACCCCGGCGTGATCGGCGTGGCGGCCTCAGGGCCCACCGGCAGGCGCGCCGACTTCTCCCAGGTCCACACCTACACCACGATCGCCGCGCCGGGGGTCGACATCTGGGCGGCCAACAACAAGGGCGCCTACGACAGCGGCAACGGCACCTCGCCCGCGTGCGCGCTGGCGGCCGGGACCGTGGCGCTCATGCTCTCCCGCAACCCCGACCTCACCCCGCGCCAGGTGCGCGACATCCTGGTCACGACCGCCAAACGGCCCACCGCCACCTACACGACCTTTCTCGGGTTCGGGGTGATCGACGCCGCGGCCGCTGTCCAGGCCGCTGGTGGTGCGAAGGCCGTCAAGGCCGTGCCGTACAAGGGGAAGAAGTACTTCGGGCAGGGCCCCACCGACCAGACCACGAAAAACGCGCCTCTCGATACCGAGTACCTCGTCATCGGCGGCGTGGCGGCCGGCATCGGGCTGATCTGCCTGGTAGGCGCCTTCTTCCTGCTGCGACGTAGATCATCGGCCAAGAGTGGGCACAGGCGATGAATGCGGTCCTCCCTCTGGGTATCTCCGCTGGAGTGACCCGAGAGCGGAGGACCGACATGGCCGTCTGTGAAGTGTGCGGCAACGACTACGACATGAGCTTCGAGGTGCACGCCCAGGGAGCGGTGCACACCTTCGACTCCTTCCAGTGCGCCATCCACGCGATGGCGCCCATCTGCGAACACTGCGAACAGAAGATCATCGGTCACGGCGTCCAGGCCGATCGCCGCTGGTTCTGCTGTGCCCACTGCGCCCGCCAGGAGGGGGCGACGGCGATCGTCGACAGGGTGATGGCGGGGACGTCCGCTTAGGGGCAGACTGGCCTTGTGGCCGACTTTGACGTACTTGTCGTGGGCTCAGGCCCTGGTGGGCAGAAGGCGGCCATAGCCGCCGCCAAACTCGAGAAGCGCGTGGCCGTGGTCGAGCGCCGCAACATGATCGGCGGCGTCTGCATCAACACCGGCACCATCCCGTCCAAGACGCTGCGTGAGGCCGTGCTCTACCTGACCGGTCTCAACCAGCGGGAGATGTACGGCCAGAGCTACCGCGTCAAGGACGACGTCACCGTGGCCGACCTCGGCATCCGCACGCAACATGTGATCGGCCGCGAGGTCGACGTGATCCGCAGCCAGCTGTCCCGCAACCACGTCGCGGTCCTCACCGGGTCGGCGCGCTTCGTCGACCCGCACACCGTCGACGTCATCGACGAGCACGGCCGCGACATCAAGGTCACCGCCGACAAGATCGTCCTGGCCGTCGGCACCAGGCCCGCGCGCCCAGGCTCCGTCGAGTTCGACGAGGAAACCATCATCGACTCCGACGGCATACTCAACCTGCCCGCGGTGCCCGACTCCCTGGTCGTCGTCGGCGCGGGCGTCATCGGCATCGAGTACGCCAGCATGTTCGCCGCCCTCGGCACCAAGGTCACCGTCGTCGAGCGGCGCGAACGCATGCTCGAGTTCTGTGACCTGGAGATCATCGAGGCCCTGAAGTACCACCTGCGCGACCTGGCCGTCACCTTCCGCTTCGGCGAGACGGTCGCCGCCGTCGAACGCCGTGCCCGCGGTGCCATCACCCTGCTGGAGAGCGGCAAGAAGATCCCCGCCGCGACCGTCATGTACTCCGCGGGCCGCCACGGCATGACCGACGACCTCGGACTCGAGGCCGCGGGCCTGACCTCCGACGAGCGCGGCCGCATCTCCGTGGACTCCTTCTACCGTACGGCGGTGCCGCACATCTACGCCGTCGGCGACGTCATCGGCTTCCCCTCCCTGGCCGCGACGTCCATGGAGCAGGGCCGCATCGCCGCCCACCACGCCTGCGACGAGCCGCTCCCCAGTATGTCGACCCTGCAGCCGATCGGCATCTACACCATTCCCGAGATCTCCTTCATCGGGCAGACGGAGGACGAGCTGACCCGCTCGCACGTGCCGTTCGAGGTGGGCATCTCCCGCTACAGGGAGCTGGCCCGCGGCCAGATCATCGGCGACACGTACGGCATGCTCAAGCTGCTCGTGTCCCCCGAGGACCGCTCGCTGCTCGGCGTGCACGTGTTCGGCACGGGGGCGACGGAGCTGCTGCACATCGGCCAGGCGGTGATGGGCTGCGGAGGCACGATCGACTACCTGGTGGACGCGGTGTTCAACTACCCGACGCTGGCGGAGTCGTACAAGGTGGCGGCGCTGGACGCGATGAACAAGCTGCGGCGGGTGGCGCGGTTCGAGCTCTGACGGCCTGTGGTCCTCGCCGGGGCGCGCGATGGCGCCTACGTGGGGGCTCCCGGGCGGACGATCATGAGGACCACGACGATCGCCCACAGAAGGTTGTAGATCCCGGCGAGCGTGCTCAGGGTGCGTAGCCGCCTGCCGTCGTCCGGGGCGGCGAGGGCGTCACGTTGACGCGGATAGATCTGCAGCGCGAGCAGCCCGCCCGCCACGGCGGTGAGGACCATGGAGATGGTGATCCAGGTCTCGCCCATCCGCCCCTGGACGAGCGCCAGGGTGATCCCCGCGACGGGCACGACGACGCCGAGGACGCCGTAGCCGCGGGTGATGCGATGCAGCGCGAGGGCCACGGCCCGGTTGCGGTCTCCCTGGGGCTCCGGTTCAGGGTCGGTGGGCGCGCCCGCGACGGCCCGGTTGTGATCTCTCTGGGTCTCCGGTCCCGAGCCCGCGGCGGCCCGGCTCGCCGTGACACTCGTGGCGACCGGGGCGTAGCGGGGGAACAGGCTGGTCGCGATGCCCGAGCCCCCCACGAACACGATGCTCGCGAGCACATGGATCGACAGCAACACGGCATCCACGGGGTTCCCCTCCCGGCCAACAACCTTCAGACAGCCTGAAGCTTAGCAGGCGCTTCAGTTCGCCTGAAGGTGGGGGTCTCACGCGTCAGGGGCGAGCCTCGAACGCGGCGCGCACGGCGTCGGCGATCTGACGCTGGATCGGGTCGGCGTCCGGGCCGAACAGCCGCTCGTCGACCCCGGCCAGGGCCTTCGTCGCCTCCCGCATGAGGCGCTCGCCCTCGGACGTGATCTCGATGGCCGAGGCGGACCCGGCGCGAGCGGTGTTGTCACGAACGAGCCCGGCGCCGGACAGCGCCTTCACCGCCGTGTGCACGCTCTGGACGGTGATCCCGGACATGCGCGCCAAGTCGCTGAACGACGCACCGGGCACGCCTGCGATGTGCGCGAGCAGGCCGAGCCTGCTGACCGTCAGTCCCAGCGGCGCGAGGGCGGCGCCGAGCTCGGTCTCGATCCTGTGCGCCAGCGTGAGCAGCACGATCGAAGGGCTGGTCACCGGCGGACCCGGACGGGCGTTCTCGATGGTCACCCCCCAAGTCTCCCGCACCACCCCTCGATCGGTTTCGGGCTGGTCGGGTCGGCCGGCGCCGACGATGGGTTCGCCGCGGACGCTGCCCGTGGAAGACCTCCCCCTGCGGACCACGTCGAGCCGGCCGGGCCGCCCCCTCCACGGGACCGATCTTCCCGCGTGTCAGGATGGCAGCATCGCCTGATACGCGGGAGGAGCGCCCATGACCGATCGCATCGAGACGTTGATCGACCGGCAGATCCGTGAAGCGCAGGAGCGCGGCGAGTTCGACAATCTGCCCGGCGCGGGCAAGCCGCTGCCGAACAGGAACGAGATGAACGACGAGCTCTGGTGGGTGAAGCGCAAGCTCGCGGAGGAGAATCTCACCATGCCGCTGCCGCCTTCGCTCGCCCTGCGCAAGGAGGCGGAGACCGCCCTGGCCGAGGCCCGGACGGCCGCGACCGAGGACGAGGTCAGACGCATCCTCGACGAGATCAACGGGAAGATCGTCGAGGGCAACAGGAAGGCGATGTCGGGCCCACCGCTCAACCTGATGCCCTACGACGTCGAGGAGTTCCTGGACGGCTGGCGCGCACGCCGGTCGGGCGGCTCCTGACCGTTTCGGCTCCGGCACGACACGAAGCCGCCGTAGCCCATGAGCCTGTGACGGCGCGTCCTTCACGACCTCCAGATACTCTCGCTCGAAGGGTAGGCCGGGCCGTCGGGTACGGCGGGCTCGATGCGCCACCTGCCGCCCGGCCTCTCGTTCGTCTCGGGGTTGAGGGCGATCTCTGCGAGATTGTGTGCTCAGTGCGGTTTGGTGAGTGATTGCTGGACGGACACGATGGGGGGCGGCGTGATAATCGTGCAGCGGATCGTGATCCGGTGGACCAAACGAGCGCGGGGCGCCGAGGAGGCCACGCGTCGAGGCGAAACTCCCTCTGCGTTCGAGATGCCGCCGACGCCCGACGCGCCGCTGATCGTCCACGATCTTCTCGCCGACGAACGGACCGGATACGTGCCCACCGCCACTGTCGGCAGTCGTTCATTCCCAGCGCAGCTCAACGGGCTGCGGTTCCAGCTGTCTGGAGCGGCGGTCGAGGTGGGGCGAACCCCGGTGTGGGCCGCGTACCCGACCAACCGTCACCCCAGCCGGGTATTCCTGCTCCACCCAGGTGAGCGTGCGCGTTACCGGGCCAACTTCCGCTTCAGCGGCTACAGCACCCAGTGGTACTACGAGCAATGGACCGTCAACATCGCACACGAGCCATGGCGACGCGACCTGTTCCTGGCAGGGGAGGTGGACCACGACAAGGACGAACGAGTGTCTTTGTACGGCGGGCATATCTGACCCACGCGCGACATAAGTCAAGACCGGTGGGTAGGCCGGGAGCCCGCGCCAAACCGCCCCGCCTCGATGAGCATCTGGCTGCGCGCGCCGAGCTGTTGCACGCCACCTAGGCCGAGATCGCCGAGCGACTGCCCGGCAACTCTCAGGTCCGGCCGCCGATACCGAGATGATTTTCAATCGGCAGGTTGGCGGTGAATCCCAGGAGCCGTAGTGCAGAGCTCTGGCCGCGTCGTCGCTGTCGGAGGCGATCGCCGGTTCGGCGGCAGGTCTAGGTGTGACCGGCACCGTCGGCGAAGCGCGGCAGAACCATCTCGACCAGCGCGGCGACGTCGGCGTCGTCCATCGGCTCGCCGGTCATGCCCATCCGGTGGAGCAGGGTTCCGACGACGACGTCGATGAAGAACAGGACCCGGTTCTCCGGCTCGCCGAGCGCGTCTTGGAGGGCGAGCCGGTACGGGTCCTGCAACCGAGCGGACAGCACCTCGCGCAGAGCGGGATCGCTGACGGCGTCGCTGAACACGCCCGCGAACGCGTCGCCTACGCCGGGCTCGCCGATCTTCGCCGCGATCCAGCGGATGGCCGAGGACATGAGCTCGGCTCGACTGGCGCCCTCCAGCGGCACCGGGCCGAACGCGTCAAGGAGGCAGTCCACGATCAGCGCGCCCTTCGACGGCCAGCGACGGTAGATCGTCGTCTTCGCGATGCCGGCCGCGGCGGCGATGCGGTCGACGGTGGCACGCGCGTAGCCGAGCTCGTGGACCGTGCTCAGCGTGGCGGCGAAGACCACGTCGGTGACGCCGGATCGCGGGCGACCAGGTGGTCTGCCGGATGTGGTCGCTTGGGTCATGGCCACACGATAACTTATTACGCTACTATCGGTATCGATACTTTTGGTAGCGAAACTATCTGACCCGTGGAGGGGACATGAGTGAGGTCACCGTTGCGGAGCGGCCGCCGCTGGGCATCCGGTTGCTGCGTGCCCTGGGAAAGGATCCGGACTGGTTGGCGATGACGGCCGAGGAGCTGGTCGCCTACCGTGACGCGGAGAACCGGAAGCGGGCATCCCGTCTGGGGCGGGTGGTCACAGGGTGTCCGGACCGCGGCGCCGCGATCCAGTGGCAGGAGGTGGCACTGCCCGGCCTCACGCTCCCGGTCCGGGTGTACCGGCCGTCTCCCGGGCGCGACGGCGGGCGTGACGGCCGGGCCGGCCTGCCGCTCGTGCTCCACGTGCACGGAGGCGGGTTCGTGGGCACGGCGGCGCAGAGCGACTGGGTGAACAGCCACCTCGCCGTGCGGCTGCCCGCGGTCGTCGTCTCGGTCGAGCACCGCCTCCTCGACCCGGACACTCCGCTGTCGGCGGCCGTCGACGACGGCTGGGACGTGCTCCGGCACCTGCTACGCCACGCCGCGCAGTGGGGGATCGACCCGGCGCGCACCGCCGTCTTCGGTGAGAGCACCGGCTCGATGATCACCGCCTTGGTCGCGATCCGGGCCAGAGAAGCCGGCCTGCCCCTGCGGGCGCAGGTGCTGGTCAACCCCGCTGTCGACCTGACCTCGACGATGTACGACCACGCCTCGTTCACCGAGCACGCCAACAGCCCGACCCTCACCATGTCGTACATGCGGCTGCTCCGCCGGTTCGCGGTTCCGCCGGGAACCGATCCTCGTGCGATGTCGCCGCTGTATGCCGACGACCTGAGCGGGCTGGCCCCCGCGCTCGTGGTGGTGCCGACCATCGACCCGCTGGCCGATCACGGCCGCAGCTACGCCGAACGACTGCGCGCGGCCGGGACACCCGCGAGGCTCGCCGAACATCCCGGAGCGACGCACGCGTTCCTCAGCATGCCCGGCGTGGTGCCGCAGGCGAAGGCCGCGCGGAAGGAGATCCTCGAGTTCCTCCGGGGCGCGCTCGCTGGGTGACGAGTCCCGGCGTGCCGTTTCAGTTCCACCTCATCAGGTCCAACCGGGATACGAGGATGTTCCTCAACCCCATGGCGTGCCGGGCACAAACGTCCAGCCGCCGACCGCCGGCGCAGCCGCGTTCAGGGCTGATCGTCACCGGTGGGCTCGCCCCTGGCCGGACCTGCCAGGAAGGTCGGCAGACACACCCCGACCGCGGCGGCGAGGCGCAGGTGGCGTACCTGCCACTGCCGTTCCGGCTCCGGTCCTGGGGGCGGCCCTTGAGCAGGCGCGGCAGCAGCCGCCAGGATCGCTCGCCTGGTGGGGTCGGCGAGCGCGGCGAACGTGGCGCTGAGCGGGTCGGTCCGGCTCATCACTTTCCCGATTGGTGGATTGACTTGGGAACCATGCCGAAGACTGGCCGCTGTCGGCCTCCTCCTTGATTGGTTCGGCCAGTGTCCGAACAAACCCTTCCTGTGGAATCGCTCCCACGTGGGAGGGGGCGCGAGGATTGGTCGACGGACGCCGTCGTGCGGCATGATGGGGCAGCCTGGCCGATCGTCGGGAACGGGGCTGACCTTGATCACTTCCTCAGCGGGTCCGCGGCCCGCGGACTTCACCGACGTCAGAGCGGCCAACCTCGCCGTCGTCCTGAGGTTCGTGCGGGACAACGCGCCGTGCTCGAGGGCCGACATCGCCGCCTCCACCGGGCTCAACAAGGCGACCGTGTCCAGCCTGGTCGCCGATCTCATCGACCGGCGGCTGGTGCGCGAGGTGGGCCTGACGGAGAACCGCGTCGGACGGCCCGCCACGATGCTCGTCCTGGACGGCTCGCCGTACGCGTCGATCGGCCTCGAGATCAACGTCGACTACCTGACTGCGGTCGCGGTGGACCTGGCGGGGGAGCGCCTGCTGTCATGGCGGCGCTCCTTCCCCGGGGCGACGGCCACGCCCGCGCAGGCCGTGTCCGCGATCGCCGCACTCACCAGGCGCGTCATCAGCCGCATGACCAGAGACCGGCGGCAGGTGCTGGGCGTGGCGGTCGCCGTTCCCGGCCTGATCGGCCTCAGCGGCACGGTCGTGGTGGCGCCCAACCTCGGGTGGCGCGAGGTGGACCTGGCGGGCGACCTGGCCATGGCGCTCGGCGATCCCGGCTTCCCCATTCAGGTGGAGAACGACGCCAACCTCGCGGTCCTGGCCGAGCACCGGTTCGGCCCGCTCGGCGGCACACCGAACCTGGTGTACCTGACCGGCGAGGTGGGTGTCGGCGCCGGAGTCATCCTCGACGGACGGCTACGGCGCGGCGGCCAGGGGTTCAGCGGGGAGATCGGGCACGTCCAGATCGACGCCGACGGGCCCGCGTGCCGCTGCGGCCGTACCGGGTGCCTGGAGGCTGTCGCGGGCATCGGCGTGTTCGTCTCGGCCACCGACCCCGCGGAGGTCGAGCCTGCGATCGAGGAGGTCGTCCGCAGGGCGAAGGCGGGCGACCGGCCGACCCTCGACCTGCTCGCCAGGGTCGGCCGCGACCTCGGAAAGGGCATCGCGATCGCCACGAACCTCCTCAACCCCGAGGCGGTGATCCTGGGCGGCTACTACGTCCCGCTCGCCCCATGGCTGCTGCCCGCGGCCGCCGCCGAGGCGAGGGGCCGGACCATCGCGGCCGACCTGGGCGGCTGCCAGATCGTCGCCTCCACCCTCGGGTACGGCGCCGCGGCCCTCGGCGGCGCGGCGCGCGTCCTGGACTCGGTCGACTCAGGCCGCCTCCCCTCGCTCCACGCTTCCTGACCCGAAGCCCAACCACCCCGACCCGGCCATTCCCTGACCCGGAAGCCCAACCGCCCCGACCCCGGCGTTCCCTCCGACCTCGACGCCGGCTGGACCGGACATTCCATCGACGCCGACGCCGACGCCGACGCCGACGCCGACGCCGACGCCGACGCTGGCCGGGGCCGGATATTCCGCCCGGCCCAACTCCAGGTGCGACGAGAGGGCGCTCCGACGCGAGCGGGATGACGGGCCCAGGTGCGGGTCTGACGACCAGGCCCGGCGTAGGTGGAAGGGCCAGGTGAGAGTGCCACCCCCAGCGTGGGTGGGAGGACCGGGCCCCTGGCGTGAGGGGATGAGGTGTTCCTGGCGCGGGCCGGAGGATGCGGGCCCGGCCTGGCGTGGGGTGACGGATCCGGCGGTGGGGGGCGCGTGTTGGGGCGAACCAGCCCTCCTGTGTGAGATCTAATTAGGTTAGGCTCACCTTAGTGCGAATCCCGCGCGTGATGACCGGAGGAGCCGGAGCAGTGCCCATCGAAGGCCGTGACGTCCTGCGACGTGCCATCACCGGACAGTGGAAACAGAGCGCGGGCGGAGCCGTGCTCGCCGCGAGCCATCAGACAGGGGAGGCGCTGGTCCCCGTCGTGGTGGGCGTGGTGATCGACCAGGCGATCTCGGGCGGCGACGGTCGTGCCCTCGTCACCTGGATCGCCGTCCTGGCGCTGGTGTTCGCCGTACTGTCCTCCAGTTATCGTTTCAGCGCCCGCGCCGCGGAGAAGGCCGCCGAGCTGGCCGCCCACGAGCTGCGCCTGGCGTTGACCGGCCGGGTTCTGGAGCACAGGGCGGGCGCGGAGACGGGCCGGTTACCGGGCGAGCTGGTCTCCATCGCCACCTCCGACGCCAAGCGGGTGGGTGCGGTCAACGTCGCGCTGGCCTCCGGCGTCGCAGCGCTCGCGGGCCTGCTGGCCGGAGGCGTGGCGCTGCTGATGGTGTCCGTGCCGCTCGGCCTGCTGGTGCTGCTGGGTGTCCCGCCGCTGCTGGCGCTGGCGCACCTGCTGGGCAGGCCGCTGGAACGGCGCAGCGGCGCCGAGCAGGAGCGGGCCGCCAGGGCCTCGGGAGTCGCCGCCGACCTGATCGCGGGACTGCGGGTGCTCAAGGGGATCGGCGCCGAGCGGGCGGCGGTCGACAGGTATCGCGTGACCAGCAGGGACGCGCTCGCCGCGACCGTACGGGCGGCCAAGGCGCAGGCCTGGCACGACGGCGGCATGCTGATCCTGACCGGCGTCTTCATCGCGGTCGTGGCGCTGGTCGGCGGGCGGTTGGCCGCGCAGGGCGACATCAGCGTGGGCGGGCTGGTGGCCGCGGTGGGTCTGGCGCAGTTCCTGCTCACCCCGCTGTCGATCCTGGCGTGGGCCAACGGAGAGTTCGCCCAGGGCCGGGCGTCGGCGGCCAGGATCGCGTCGGTGCTGTCCTCGCCCCCCGCGGTGGCGGGAGGCGAGGGCGATCTGCCGGCGGACGTGCGTGGCGGGCTCGCGCTGAAGGGGGTCTCCTACGGCGTCCTGCGCGAGGTGAGCGTCGAGGTGGCGCCGGGCGAGCTGCTCGGCGTCGTCACCACGGACCCCTCGGCCGCCATCGCGCTGCTGAAGGTGCTCGGCAGGGCGGCCGATCCCGAGTCGGGTGTGGTCGAGCTGGACGGGGTGTCGTTGTCGAGCATCGAGCCTGGGCAGGTACGCAGGGCGATCGTGGTGGCCGAGCACGACGCCGACCTGTTCGAGGGCACGCTGCTGGAGAACGTCAGCGCCGCCGCCGCGGCGGCGTCTGCCGAGCCCGGAACGGCGGTGACTGCGGGGCCGGGGTGGGAGGTGTCTGCCGGGTCTGGGAGCGACGTGGCTGCCCTCCGCGCCATGGCGACGGCCGGGCGTGCGATGGCGGCGGCCGCGGCTGACCAGGTCGCGGCCGCGCTGCCGTACGGGATGGACACCCCGCTCACCGAGCGGGGCCTGTCGCTGTCGGGCGGCCAGCGCCAGCGGGTGGCCCTGGCAAGGGCGCTGGCCGCGGCGCCGCCGGTGCTGGTCCTGCACGACCCGACCACCGCGGTCGACGCGGCCACCGAGGCCAGGATCGCCAAGGGGATCAGGACCGCCAGGGAAGGGCGCACCACGATCATGGTGGTCACCAGCCCCGCGCTGCTGGCGGGAGCCGACAGGGTGATCTTCATGGACGGCGACGGCCGGATCACCCACGGCACCCACGCCGAGCTCGTCCACGACCACGAGACCTACCGAGCGACGGTCCTGACCTGACCGCCAAGGAAGACGAGCACGCGACCACCGGCACGACCGAGCACGTGACCGCCAAGGGAAACGAGCACGTGACCGTCAAGGGAGGCGACGAGGGCGTGACCGCGGAGACGAACGAGCATGCGACCGCCACGAGGAGAGGGCCGATGACGAGCGAGGAACGCGAGCTGCTGCCGACCGCCACCGCGGCACAGACCAGGGCGGCGGTGTGGCGGCTGGCCCGCCCCCACGGGCTCGCGGCGCTGGGCGGCTTCGCCGTCCTGGTCGTCGCGACCGGGATCGGCCTGCTCACCGCGCCGGTGCTCGGGCACATCATCGACCTGGTCACCCGGGGGCGCCCGGCGGAGGCGATCACCGAGCCGGTCGTCTGGCTGGTGGCGATCGCCGTCGGCTACGGCGTGGCGACCGCGATCGGCGTCTCGCTCGTGGCGCGGTTGGGCGAGGGGATGCTCGCCACGCTGCGCGAACGCTTCGTGGACACGGCGCTGGGGCTGCCGTTGGACCAGGTCGAGCGGGCCGGTTCCGGCGACCTGACCGCCCGAGTCACGAGCGACGTGGCGGTGATCACCAACGCGGTCCGCGACGCGCTGCCGGCGCTGGCCCGCTCGGTCCTGACCATCGCGCTCACCCTGGTGGGGATGGCGGTCCTCGACTGGCGCTTCCTGCTCGTCGCGCTGCTCGCGGTGCCCATCCAGGCGCACACGCTGCGCTGGTACGTGCGCCGCGC
Source organism: Nonomuraea sp. NPDC049152 (assembly GCF_040648355.1). NCBI lineage: Bacteria > Bacillati > Actinomycetota > Actinomycetes > Streptosporangiales > Streptosporangiaceae > Nonomuraea > Nonomuraea sp. NPDC049152. The sequence continues at coordinate 184,273 of NZ_JBEZDO010000002.1, forward strand.
CGTCCCGCTGTACGCGTCGCAGCGGGTGGCCGTCGGCGTCCAGCAGCAACTGCTGCTCGGCACGGTCGGCGGCGCGGCGACCGTGCGGGCGTTCAGGCTCGCCGACCGGCACGTGTCCATGGTGGGGACAGGCTCACGGGCCGCGGTCGACCTGGCGGTGGCGGGCGTCAGACTCGTCACCAGGTTCTACGGCAGGCTCAACCTGGCCGAGTGGGTCGGGCTGTCGGCGGTGCTGGTAACGGGCTTCCTGCTGGTGCGCGGCGGAGGGGTCACCATCGGTACGGCAGGCGCCGCCGCCCTCTACTTCCACAGCCTGTTCACGCCCGTCAACATCGCCCTCGGCCTGGTCGACGACGCCCAGGCCGCGGCGGCCGGCCTGGCCAGGCTGGTCGGGGTGGTCGACGCCGCGGCCGCCCCCGCCCCGCCGCCCGCCTCCGGCTCGCCCGCCGTGGACGTCCGCGTCTCAGATGTCCGGTACGCCTACAGGAGCGGCCATCCGGTGCTGCGCGGCGTGAGCCTGGACATCGCGGCCAAGGAGAAGGTCGCCCTGGTGGGCGCCAGCGGAGCGGGCAAGACCACGCTGGCCAAGCTGATCGCGGGCATTCACGCCCCCGACAGCGGCTCGATCACCGTCGACAGCGGCTCGGTCACCGTCGGCGGCGGTGACAGGAAGGTCGCGCTGCTCACCCAGGAGGTGCACGTCTTCACCGGCCCGCTCGCGGACGACCTGAGGCTCGCCAAGCCCGAGGCCGACGACGAGGAACTGGTCGCCGCGCTCGACCTCGTCGGCGCGCTGGCGTGGGCGCGGGCGCTGCCTGAGGGGCTCGAGACCGTGGTGGGGGAGAGCGGTCACCGGCTCACCGCCGCCCAGGCCCAGCAGCTGGCGCTGGCCAGGCTGGTGCTGGCCGACCCGCCGGTGGTGGTGCTGGACGAGGCCACGGCGGAGGCGGGCAGCGCGGGCGCGAGGGCGCTGGAGGCGTCGGCCGCCGCCGCGATGGAAGGCAGGACCGCGCTGGTGGTCGCCCACCGGCTCACCCAGGCCGCGTCCGCCGACCGTGTCGTGCTGCTGGAGGAGGGCAGGGTGGCCGAGACCGGCACGCACGACGAGCTCGTGCGTGCCGGCGACCGCTACGCGGCCCTGTGGGAGGCCTGGTCCGGCCACCGCGAGGGATGATCAGTCCTGCCCCATGGCCTCGACGAGGCTGCGGGGTCGCAGGTCGGTCCAGTGGGTCTCCACATACTCAAGGCAGGCCTCGCGCGTCTCCTCGCCGAACATCACCTGCCATCCCGCGGGCACCTCGGCGAACGACGGCCACAATGAGTGCTGGCCCTCGTCGTTGACCAGCACCAGGAAACGGCCGTCCCTGTCCTCGAACGGGTTCGTGCTCATGCCTCGCTCCTCACTTCGGTGTTCAGAATGCGGACCAGCTCGTCCGCCATGGACTGGATCGTGGCCCGGTCGAACAGGCCGGTCGCGTACTCCAGCAGGCACTCCACTGGACCGTCGCCGCGCGGCTCGAAGAAGCTCAGCGTCAGGTCGGCGTTGAGCGCCCCCGTCGGGACGTGCTCGAAGGCGAGCTCGCCCGTGTCGGCCTGCTCGTGGTGGACGATCATCACCTGCGGGGCCCGCAGGCCCAGCGCCCCTGCCACCCTGTCGAACGGCACGTCCTGCCGGTCGAGCGCGCTCAGGTCGGTCTCCCGTACCCTCGCGAGCAGCTCGCGGAAGGACGGTCGCCCCGAGGTGTCGGTGCGCAGGACGACGGTGTTGAAGAAGCAGCCGACCAGGCCGGTCAGCTCCTCCTCGGTACGGCCCGCCACCAGCGAGGCGATCGGCAGGTCGGTGCCCGCCCCTCGCCGGGTAAGCAGGGTCGCGAACGCGGCGTGGAGCACCATGAACATGCTGGCGCCGCTCTCGGCGGCGAGCCTGTCGATGCCCCTGTGCAGCTCCGCGTCGAGCGCGACGCCGACGTGGCCGCCCTTCCCGCCCTCGCCCGCCCCGTCGTACGGCAGCGCCACCACCCGCGGCATCCCGTCCAGCGCCCGCCGCCAGTGGTCGAGCTGACCGTCGTCGGCCACCTCGTGCGCCCACCGCGTGTAGTCGGCGTAGCCGACCGGCAGCGGCTCCCACGTGGGGGCGGCGCCCCGCAGCCTGGCCTCGTAGGCGGCGGCGAAGTCGCGCACGAGCGGCACCACCGACCACTCGTCGACGGCGAGGTAGTGCATGGTCAGCAGCAGCGCCCGCCCGCCCGACTCGTCGGTGAGCAACCTGGCCCGCAGCGGCGGACGCCCCTCCAGGTCGGCCGGCTCGGTCGCCAGTTCGTGGAGCCCCTCGTCGAGGTCGCGCACCTGGACATGCTCCAGCCACTGCGCGGCGGGCACCTGGACGAGCCTGCCGTCGCGGCGGGCCAGGGCCGTACGGAGCGGCTCGTGGCGGGCGGTGACGTCGGCGAGCGCCGCGGCGGCGGCGTCGACGTCAGGGGAGCGCAGCGCGAACGCCATGTCGTAGGGCGACCCGTCCCCGTGCCTGGACCACTGCCACTCCTGGGGCGGCGCGGCGGGCAGGTCCCGCCGCCGCAGCCTGGCCCGGTCGCCGAGGTCGTCCTCGTCGAGCCTGGCGGCCAGGGCGGCGACGGTGGGCGCGTCGAAGACGGTCCGCAGCGTGAGGCGGGCGTCCAGCGTCGTGCGGATCCTGCCGAGCAGCCGCATGGCCGACATCGAGTGGCCGCCGAGCTCGAAGAAGTTGTCGTGGACGCCGACCTCGGGCAGGCCGAGCACCTCGGCGAACAGCTCCGCGAGCCGGTGCTGCCGCCCCGTCCGCGGCCGGGCGGCGCCGGTCAGCGCCGACCAGTCGGGCGCGGGCAGCGCGGCGCGGTCCAGCTTGCCGTTCGGCGTCAGCGGCAGCGGCCGCTCGAGCACCACCACCGCGGACGGCACCATGGCGGGCGGCAGCAGCGCCGCCACGTGCGCCCGCACCCGCGCGGGGTCGAGCGGGCCGGCCGTCGAGACGGCGTAGCCGACCAGGCGCGGCTCGGGCCCGCTGGTGTCGGTGACGACGGCCGCCTGGGAGATCGACGGGTGCCTGGTCATCGCGCCCGCGATCTCGCCTGGCTCGATCCTGAAACCGCGGATCTTGATCTGGTCGTCCGCCCTGCCGAGGAAGTCGAGGTTGCCGTCGGGCCGCCAGCGGGCCCTGTCGCCCGTGCGGTACATCCTGGCGCCTGGAGGGCCGAACGGGCAGGCGACGAACCGCTCGGAGGTGAGGCCGTGCCTGCCGAGGTAGCCGCGCGCGAGCCCGCGGCCGGCGATGTACAGCTCGCCCGCCACTCCTGGAGGCATCGGCCGCAGGCGCTCGTCGAGCACGTAGGCGCGGGTGTTGGGGTCGGGGACGCCGATCGGCACCGCTCCTGCCCAGCCGGGCTCGGCCGCCCACAAGGTGGAGTTCACCGTCGCCTCGGTCAGCCCGTAGGCGGCCAGCAGCCGCAGCCTGCCCGCCCATCGCTCGATCACGTCCGGCGGGACCGTCTCCGTTCCGACCAGCACGGTGCAGCCCTCCGGGAGCTCGCAGCCGGCGGGCAGCGCCGCCACCAGGGAGGGGGGCAGGATCGCGTGGGTGATCCGGCGCTCGTTCATGAAGTCGGTCAGCTCCGGGCCGGGCACCCTTGCGGCGTCGGGGACGAGCACCAGGCTGCCGCCGTGGCACAGCGCCATGCTCAGCTCGAAGGCGGTGACGTCGAACCCGATCGAGGCGAAGTGCAGCACCCTGCTGTCGGGGGTGAGCCCCATCCTGTCGACGGCTGTGGCGACCAGGCTGCCGATCCCCTCGTGGGTGACGAGCACGCCCTTCGGCCGTCCCGTCGAGCCCGAGGTGTAGATGACGTAGGCGGCCTGGTCGAGCGCGACCTCGGGGTAGGCGGGCGTCCGGCGCTCCCCGGCGAGGGCGTCGCCGAGCAGCAGCACGTCCAGTCCCTCGACCGGCTGGGTGGCCACGACCACCTTCGCCCCCGAGTCACCGGCCATGTACGCCAGGCGGTCCGCGGGATGGGCCAGGTCGAGCGGGAGGAACGCGGCGCCGAGCTTGAGTGCGCCGAGCATCACCGCGACCATGTCCACCGAGCGCGGCACCGCCACGCCGACCACGCTCTCCTCCCGGACACCGTGGTGGGCGAGCATCCCCGCCATCCGGTCGGAGAGGGCGTCCAGCTCCGCGTAGGTGACCGAACGGCTCCCCTCGACCACCGCGACGGCGTCGGGGCGCTCGGCCACCCTGCGCAGGAACATCCCGTGCATGGTCTCCTCGGCCACCTGGCGGTCGGTCGCGTTGAAGCCGGTCACGACCAGCTCCCGCTCGGCGGGCGTCAGCACGTCGATCTCCCCGACCTGGACCGACGGGTCGGCGGCGACGGTGCCGACGAGCCGCGCCAGCCGCGCGCCCATCGTGGCGACCGTGGACCTGTCGAACAGGTCGGAGCGGTACTCGATCACGCAGGAGATCGCGGCGTCCTCGACGAAGCCGAACACCAGGTCGAACGTGGCGGTGCTCGCGTCCACGGGCGCGGGCAGCACCTCGAGGCCCTCCAGGGCGAAGTCGTCGGCCGCGCGGTAGCGGTAGCCGACCATCACCTGGAACAGCGGGTTGCGGCCGGGTGACCGTACCGGATTGAGCTCCTCCACGACCGCCTCGAACGGCACGTCCTGGTGGGAGAAGGCGGCCAGGTCGTGTTCCCTGACCCGCGCGACCAGCTCGGCGAACGTCGGATCGCCCGACACGTCGGCGCGCAGCACGAGCGTGTTGACGAAGAACCCCACCAGATCGTCGAGGGCCTCGTCGGCGCGGCCCGAGACCGGCACGCCGAGCGGGAGGTCGTCACCGGCGCCGAGGCGGTGCAGCAGCGCCGCGACCGCCGCGTGGCAGACCATGAACATGCTCACGCCCGACCGCTGGGCCAGCAGCCGCAGCCGCTCGCTGTCCTCCACGCCGAACTCGACCCGCAGCTCGCCCCCCGCCGCGGCCGGGCGGGCGGGGTGGGGCCTGTCGGTCGGCAGTTCGAGCCGCTCGGGCGCGCCGCGCAGCGTCTCGGCCCAGAACGCGAGCTGGCGGGCGGCCAGACTCCCTGGGTCGGACCTGTCGCCGAGCAGCCGGCGCTGCCAGAGCGTGTAGTCGACGTACTGCACGGGCAGCGGCTCCCAGGCGGGAGCCGCCCCCCTGAGGCGGGCGGCGTAGGCGGCCGACAGGTCGCGCAGGAACGGGCCGTCCGACCACTCGTCGGTCGTGATGTGGTGCAGCAGCAGCGCCAGCACGTGATCGCGCTCACCCAGCCTGACGACGGTGGCCCGCAACGGCAGCTCGGCCGCCAGGTCGAAGGGCCTGGCGACGATCGCCTCCAGCGACGCCTCGTCCGCCTCGACCAGCTCCACGGAGGGGATCGCCTGGCCCACCGGCACCACGCGCTGGAAGGGACGCCCCTCCCGCTCGACGATCAGCGTGCGCAGCGCCTCGTGGCGGGCAGTCAGGTCGGCCAGCGCCGCCCGAAGCGCCTCGACGTCGAGCTCGCCGCGCAGCCGCATCACCAGCGGGAAGTTGTAGACCGCCGAAGGCCCCTCCAGCTGCTCGATCACCCACAGCCGCTGCTGCGCGAACGACAGCGGGGGCTCGGCGGGACGCTCGGTCACGGCCGTCAGCGCGGGACGAGGGTCCTGCTCCGTCAGCCTGGCGGCCAGCTCGGCGACCGTCGGCGCCTCGAACAGGTCGCGGATCGCCAGCTCCGCGCCGAGCGCCGCGCGGGCCCTGCTGACCAGGCGGGTGGCCAGCAGGGAGTGCCCGCCCAGGTCGAAGAAGTCGTCGTCGACGCCGACGCCCTCCACGCCCAGCAGGTCGCCGAACAGCTCGCACAGCACGCGCTCGCGCGCCGAGCGGGGCGGGCGGCTCTCCCCGCCGCCGCTGACGGCGGGCCTGGGCAGCGCCCGCACGTCCAGCTTGCCGTTCACCGTGAGCGGCAGGCGGTCCACCGCGACGAGCGCGGCGGGCACCATGTAGCCGGGCAGCCGCTCCTTCAGCGACGTGCGCACCTCGGCCAGGTCGCCGCCCTCGGTCTGGAGGACGACGTAGCCGAGCAGCCGCTTGCCCTCGTCGGCGACGACCGCCGCGTGGGAGACGTGCGGGTGCTCCTCCAGCGCCGCCGCGACCTCGCTCGGCTCGACCCGGTAACCGCGGATCTTCACCTGGTCGTCGGTGCGGCCGAGGAAGTCGAGGTTGCCGTCGGGGCGCTGCCGTACCAGGTCGCCCGTGCGGTACATCCTGGCGCCCGGCGGGCCGAACGGGTCGGCGACGAAGGCGGCGGCGGTCAGCGCGGGACGGCGGTGGTAGCCGCGGGCCAGGCCGACGCCCGCGATGTGGAGCTCGCCGGGGGTGCCGGGCGGCACCGGGCGCAGCGCGGAGTCGAGCACGTACGCCCGGGTGTTCCAGATCGGCCTGCCCACGGTCGGCGTCGCGCTGTCGTCCGTGGATGCGCCCAGCGTGTTGATCGTGTACTCGGTCGGCCCGTAGAGGTTGTAGCCGAAGGTGGAGTCGGTGTCGCGCAGCGCGGCCCACACCGTCTCGGAGACGGCCTCGCCGCCCAGCAGCACCAGCGGCGGCCGGTGCCCTTCGAGCAGGCCCTGCTCGATGAGGTGGTGGGCGTAGGTGGGCGTCACGTTGACGACGTCGACGCGCTCCCTGTCGCAGTAGGCCACCAGTGCCTCGGCGTCGCGCCGCAGGGTCTCGTCACAGACGTGGACCTCGTGCCCCTCGACCAGCCACAGCAGCTCCTCCCACGACATGTCGAAGGCGAAGGAGACCGTGTGGGCGATGCGCAGCCGCCGCCCGCCGGCGGCGGCGATCGCCGGCTCGAAGATGGCCTCGCGATGGTTGAACTGCATGTTCGTCAGGCCCCTGTACGGCGTGACGACACCCTTCGGCCTGCCTGTCGACCCCGAGGTGAAGATCACGTAGGCGGGGTGCTCGAGCCGGTGCGACAGGTCGCGGGCGAAGCCGGGCCGTTCGGCGTCGGCCAGCTCGCCCGGCGGCAGCTCGGCCAGCCGCGCGGCGACGGCGGGATCGTCGAGCACGACGCGCGGCACGCCGGTCTCGGGCAGGGCCACGGACCCTGTGGTCACCACGCAGGCCGGCGAGGTGTCCTCCATCATGAACGCCAGCCGCTCCGCCGGGTACTCCAGGTCCAGCGGCAGGTAGGCGGCGCCGGTCTGCAGCACGGCGAACAGCGCCGCGACCATGTCGGCCGAGCGGGGCAGCGCGAGGGCGACCACCCTCTCGGGCGCCGCGCCGTGCTCGATCAGCAGCCTGGCCATCCTGTTGACGCGGGCGTCGAGCTCGGCGTAGGTCAGCCGCTCCTCGCCGAAGACCAGCGCCACCTCGCAGGGAGTGCGCGCCGCCTGCTCGGCGAGCAGCTCGGCGACGGTCGCCCGCGGCAGCGGCCTGGACGGGTCCGCGTCCCCGCGCTCGCCCTCCAGCAGCAGGTCCACGGTGCCGACCAGGGCGTGCGGCGCCGCCACCATGCGGGCCAGGACGGCGGTGAAGCGGTCGAGCACGCGCCCCGCCTCGTCGCCGCCGAACACGTCGGGCCGGTACGACAGCGTCACCCGCAGGCGGGCGCCCTGCGTCACGATGAGCGTGAGCGGGTAGTGGGTGGCGTCGACCGCCGTCACGTTCACGATGCCGTGACGGCCGGTGAACTCGCCCATCCGCTCCTCGCCGCCCGCCTCGCGCAGCACGAAGAGGGTGTCGAACAGCCGCCGGTGGCCGCTCTCCCTCTGCAGCTCGCCCAGCCCCAGATGCTCGTACGGCATCAGCGCCACGCGCTCGGCCTGCACCCGCCTGGCCAGGTCGAGCACCGACTCGCGAGGGTCGAAGCCGATCCGCACGGGCACCGTGTTGAGGAACATCCCGATGATGGTCTCCACGTCGGGCACCGCCACCGGCCTTCCTGCCACGGCCGCGCCGAACACCACGTCGTCACGGCCGACCGTGGCCGTGAGCACGAGCCCCCACGCGGCGTTGAGCAGCGTGTTGAGCGTCAGCCCCGTCTCGCGCGCCATCGCCCGCAGGCCGTCGCCCAGCTCGGCGGGCAGCACGACGTCCAGGCCGACCGGGATCGCCGGCCGCAGGCCGTCGTCGGCCGGTCGTACGAGCGTCGGCTCGTCCAGCCCCGACAGGGCCGCGCGCCACGCGCCGAGCGCCTCGCCGTCCCGCTGCGCGGCCAGCCACGCGAGGTAGTCGCGGTAGGTGCCGGGTGACGGCGGCGCGGCGTCGCCGAGGAGCTGTTCGAGCACCAGCCAGCCCGACCAGCCGTCCCACAGGATCAGGTGGTGGCTGAGCACCAGCAGGTCGCGCTCGCCGAGGCGGATCAGCAGCAGCCGCATGAGCGGCGGTGCGGCCAGGTCGAACCGCGTGGTCCTGTCCTCGGCCAGCAGGTCGGCCACCGCCCTGTCGCGCTCGTCCCGCGGCATCCCCGACAGATCGAGCTCGCGCAGCGGCACCTCCACCTCGGTGCCGATGACCTGCAGGGGACGCGGCAGCCCCTCGGCGGTGAAACCGGCCCTCATGCTCGGGTTGCGCGCCAGCATCGCCGCGCAGGCCGCGCGCAGCCGGTCGATGTCGACGGGCCGCTCGAACTCGAAGACGTCCTGCGAGGTGTAGACGTCGATGGCGTCGGCGTCGTAGCTGGCGTGGAAGTAGATCCCCTCCTGCAGAGGGGAGAGCGGCCAGACGTCCTCGACGGTGACGGGGACGGCACGCCGTACGCTCTCGCTCTCCTCGCCGGTCAGCGTGATCAGCTCGGCCGGGGCCGCCTCCTCGACGGCCTCCGCTGTCGCCGCCGCCAGCGCCGCGGGCGTACGGCAGGCGAAGACGTCACGGGGGCTGACCGCCAGACCCGCCTTGCGGGCGCGGCCCGAGACGGCGATCGAGGCGATGCTGTCGCCGCCGAGCGCGAAGAAGTCGTCGTCCACGCCGACCTCGGTGCCGAGCACCTCGGCGAAGATGTCGCGGAACAGCCGCTCCCGCCCGGTCCGCGGCGCGCGCACGCTCCTCGGCGCGACCTCCGGGACGGGGAGCGCCTCGCGGTCCAGCTTGCCGTTGATGGTCAGCGGCAGCTTCTCCAGCGTCACGACGGCGCTCGGCACCATCGGCGCGGGAAGCGCCGCCGCCAGCGCGGCGCGCAACCGCGCGCCGTCGATCACCGCGTCCCTCTCGGGGACGGCGTAGCCGATCAGGCGCGTGGCCTCGCCGTGGTCGCGGGCGACGACCACGGCCTCCGCGACGCCTTCGAGGGCCGCGAGGCGCGCCTCGACCTCGCCGAGCTCGACGCGGTTGCCGTGGATCTTGACCTGGTGGTCGGTCCTGCCGACGTACTCGAGCGCGCCGTCGTGGCTCAGCCGTACCAGGTCGCCGGTGCGGTACATGCGCGTGCCAGGCGGGCCGAACGGGTCGGCGACGAACCGCTCGGCGGTGAGGGGGAGCCTGCCGTGGTAGCCGAGGGCGAGCTGGTCGCCGGAGACGTAGAGCTCGCCTTCCGCCGCGGGTCGCAGGCACACGTCCAGGACGTAGAGCCCGGTGTTCCAAACCGGCCTGCCGATCGGCACCGTCTCGCCGCCGTCCTCGTCGCCGTCCCACCAGGTGACCTGGACGGTGGCCTCGGTGGGCCCGTAGGCGTTGTCGACGGGCACTCCGGTCAGCTCCCGCCAGCGGCGGGCCAGCTCGCCGGTCAGCGCCTCCGCGCCGCCGAAGACCCTGCGCAGGCTCGCCGCCCAGCCTGGATCCCGCGTGACCTCGTCGGTGGCCAGGAAGGCCCTGATCATCGAGGGCACGATGTCGAGGACGCTCACCCGCCGGTCCCTGATGAGCCCCGCCAGGTAGGCGGGGTCGACGTGCCCGCCGGGCTCGGCCAGCACGACGGCGGCGCCCGAGCACAGCGGCCAGAAGATCTGCCAGACGGAGGCGTCGAAGCTCGCCGAGGCCTGCTGCAGCATCCTGTCGCGCGCGTCCATGGCGAACAGGTCCTGCGCCCACGCCAGATGGCCGACGATCGACCGGTGCGTGACGACGACGCCCTTGGGCAGGCCCGTCGAGCCCGAGGTGTAGATCAGGTAGGCGGGGTCGCCCTGCGAGGCGGGCCGCGGTTCTGCCGCGGTCTCGTCGGGCTCGCCGACGACGACGCGTTCCACGCCCTCGTGCCCGGCGAAGGAGGGCACGGTGACGACCACGCGGGCGCCGCAGTCGGCGAGCATGTACGCCAGCCGCTCCGCGGGATGGTCGGGGTCGAGCGGCACGTAGGCCGCGCCCGCCTGCAGCACTCCGAGCATGGCGACGAGCAGGTCGGGCGAGCGGGGGAGCGCCACCGCGACGAACTGCCCAGGGCCGACCCCCCGGCCCGCCAGCCGTACGGCGAGGGCCCGCGCCCTGCGGTCCAGCTCGGCGTAGGAGACCTCCTCCGCGCCGAAGAACACGGCCGTCGCGTCGGGCGTCCTGGCCGCCTGCGCCGCGAACGCGCTCGCCAGCGTCGTGGACGGCGCCTCACGCGGACCTCCCACCAGGCGCGCGTCGTCGAGGTCCATCAGGTCGAGGCGGCCCACCGGGCGGTCGGCGTCGGCGACCATCCCTTCCAGCAGGCGCTTCAGCCCTTCGGCCAGCCGGGCGGCGGCCGTCTGTCCGATGGCGTGGTCGAGCCTGAACGCGATCCGCCGCCCCGGCACGACGGTGAGCGACAAAGGGTAGTGGGAGCCGTCGCGGACGTCGACCCCCGAGATCGCTCCCGTGTCGCCCTCGACGGGATAGTTCTCGACCGCCACCAGCGTGTCGAACAGGGTGGTGAACCCAGCGATCCGCTGGATCTCCGCCAGGCCGAGGTGCTGGTGGTCGAGCAGGTCCGCCTGCGCGTCCTGGAGCCTGGACAGCAGGTCGGCAGGCCGGTCCTCGGGACGCCACTCCAGGCGTACGGGGACGGTGTTGACCAGCAGGCCGACCATCGACTCGACGCCCTCGACGTCTGCGTGCCTGCCGGAGACCGTGCTGCCGAAGACGACGTCGTGCCGTCCGGTCAGCCTGCCGAGCAGCAGCCCCCACGCGCCCTGGACGACCGTGCTCAGCGTCAGCCCGCGCGCCCGCGCCCATGCGGCCAGGTCCGCGTCCACCTCGAAGGCGATCTGCCCCGCCCGCCCGGCTCCGCCCGGGGTGCCGAGCAGCGTCGGCTCGTCGAGCCCCGCCATGGCCCGCCGCCACGCCTGCCTCGCCGCCTCGTCGTCGCGGCTCAGCAGCCAGGCGAAGTAGTCCCGGTAGGGGGTGACGTCGCCGAGGTGCTCGCCCAGCAGCTCGCGCAGCATGATCGGCACCGACCAGCCGTCGGCGACCAGGTGGTGCAGCGTCAGGACGAGCGTGCGCCCGTTGACCAACACGGCTCTGAGCAGCGGCGGCGTGGCCAGGTCGAAGGGGCGCGCGCGTTCGCGTCCTGCGACCTCCTCGACGTCGGCGGCCGTGACCTCCTCCCATGGGACCGCGACACGGCGGACGACGTGCTGCGCCACCCTGCCGTCGGCGCGCTGCACGAAGCCCGCGCGCAGCGGAGCGTGCCGGTCCACCAGGCGCTGAACCGCGCCGCGCAGCGCGGCCGGGTCGACGTGCCCCGCCAGTTCGACGACCTGCTGGACGGTGTAGACGTCCGGGTCGGACAGCGAGTGGAAGAACAGGCCCTGCTGGAGCGGCGTCACGGGCAGGACGTCCTCGAGCTCGCGCGGGAGCGCGTCGATCTCCTCCTGGTCGAGCGCGACCATGGGGAAGTCGGACGGGGTGTGCCCGCCCGCGGAGGGCCCCGCCACGTGGGCGGCGATCCCGCGCAGCGCCTCCAGCCACGCGTCGGCCAGCTCGGCGACGTCGGCGTGGTCGAGGACCCCTTCGGGCCACGACCACGTGGCGCTCAGCTCGGGCCCCGACGCGCCGTCGCGGACGATGACGTTGATCTCCAGGTGGTGGGCCAGCGGCATGCCGGGGTCGCGCCCGGCCGACAGCGGGTCGGCCGCGCCCACGGGCTCCCAGTCCGCGTCGCCGCCCGCTCTGAAGCGTCCGAGGTAGTTGAAGAGCAGCTCGGGTGCGGGCAGGTCCCCGAGCGCGTCGCGCAGCAGGCCGAAGCCGAGGCCCGACGAGGGGACGGCGCGCAGTTGCTCCTTGACCCGCTTGAGCGCGTCGCCGACCCCTGGGCCGCCCGCGCGGAACTCCTCCCAGGCCGGATCGCCGCCGTCGATCCTGACGGGGAACAGGCTGGTGAACCAGCCGACCGTGCGGGTCACGTCGGCCTCGCCCGCCACCTGGTCCTGCTCGCGGCCGTGTCCCTCCAGGTCGACCAGCAGCCCTCCGGCGCCACGACGGCGGGAGAAGGCGGCGGCGAGCGCGGTCAGCAGGACGTCGTTGACGTTGCCGTGGTAGGCGGCGGGGGCGTCGGTCAGCAGCGGAGCCGTCTGGTCGACCGGCAGGCCGACCGTCAGCCTGCGCTCTCGCGCGGCCGTGTCGGTCGAGGGGTCGAGGGGCCGCAGCCCGAGGGACGGCACGGGCTCGGCGAGCGTCGACCGCCACACCTCCAGCTCGGCCTGGACGGAGGGGGCAAAGCCTGCCTCGGCCAGCAGCCGTGACCACCGCGCGAACGAGGTGGCGACCGGCGGCAACACGACCGGCTCGCCTGCGGCCACCGCCCGGGCGGCCTGGGCCAGGTCGGCCAGCAGGATGCGCCAGGAGACGCCGTCCACGACGAGGTGGTGGGCCACTAGCGACAGCCGCCGCTCGGCCGCCGACCACCCGGCCCGCAGCATCACCCCCGCCGCGGGATCCAGCCGCGCGACCGCCGCCTCGACGTCGTCGGAGGTCAGGAGGTCGGCGGCCCGGACGGTGCCGGGCGGCGGCACCTCCATGCGCCAGCCGTCCTCGCCGCGCAGCAGCCTGGCGCGCAGCATGCCGTGGTGGTCGAGGACGGCCTGCAGCGCCCCGGTGAGCACGCCTTCGTCGACATCGGCGGGCACGCGCACCGTCACCGACTGGTGGAAGCCGTCGATCGGCCCGCCCGTCTCGCGCAGCCACGCGACGATCGGCGTCTCCTCCACGAGGCCGACGCCGGGATCATGGGTCTGCTCGGGTACGGCCTCGCCGCGCCCCTGCGCCAGCGCGGCCACGGTCCTGTGCAGGAAGACCTCGCGCGGCGTGATCGCCAGACCGGCCCGCCTGGCCTTGTTGACCAGCTGGATCGCGACGATGCTGTCGCCGCCGAGCTCGAAGAAGCTGTCGTGCACGCCCACCGAGGCCAGCCCGAGCACCTCGGCGAACAGCCCGGCGAGCGTCCGCTCCGCGGGGGTGGCGGGGGCGGCGCCGCCCGCCTGCGCCGTCCACTCGGGCAGGGGGAGCGCCCGCCTGTCCAGCTTGCCGTTCGGCGTCAACGGCAGCGGCCCCTCCAGCACGACGATCGTGCCGGGCACCATGTACTCGGGCAGCGAGCTCGCCGCCAGCCGCCGCAGCGGCGCGGGGTCGAGGTCGCCGCCGCCCGTCACGTAGCCGACCAGCCGTTTGACGCCCCTGTGGTCCTCCACCGCGATGACCGCCGCCTGCGCGACCGAGGGGTGGCTCATCAGGACGCTCTCGACCTCGCCCGGCTCGATCCGGTAGCCGCGGATCTTGAGCTGGCCGTCCTCGCGGCCGAGGAAGTCGATGGTGCCGTCGGCACGCCGCCTGGCCCTGTCGCCCGTGCGGTACATCCGGTCGCCCGGCTCGCCGAACGGGTCGGCGACGAACCGCTCGGCGGTCAGCGCCTGCCTGCCGAGGTAGCCCCTGGCCAGGCCGCGGCCGCCGACGTACAGCTCGCCGGTGACGCCCGGCGCGACGGGGCGCAGCGCGGAGTCGAGGATGTGGCAGCGGGTGCCGGGGTCGGGCACGCCGATCGGCACCGGGCCCGCCCAGTCACGCTCGGCGAGCCAGAGCGTGGAGTTGACCGTCGCCTCGGTCAGGCCGTAGGCGACCACGACCCGCATGCGCTCGCCCCAGCGGGCGATCAGCTCGGCGGGGACGGTCTCGGTGCCCACGACGAGCACACCGCCCTCGGGCAGCTCGCACTCGGCGGGCAGCGCCGCCACCAGCGACGGCGGCAGGATCATGTGGGTGACCCTGTGCTCGGTGAGGTAGCCGGTCAGCTCCACGCCCGCCACCCGGCGCTCGGACGGCACGACGACGACCGTCCCGCCCACGCACAGCGACATGACCAGGTCCCACACGGCCACGTCGAAGCCCACGGAGGCGAACTGGGCGACCCTGCTGGAGGAGTCGACGCCCAGCCGTTCGGTGGCGGTGGCGATGAGGGCGCCGACGCCGTCGTGGGAGACCACGACGCCCTTCGGCCGGCCCGTCGAGCCGGAGGTGTAGATGACGTAGGCGGCCCTGTCCAGCTCGCCTTCGGGCAGGTCGCACTCCTCCGGCGCATGCGGCAGGTCGTCCATGAGGAGCCGGGGCAGCGGCAGGTCGTCGGCGTGGCCCGTCACCGTGACGAGCAGGCGCGCCCCCGCGTCCTCCACCATGTACACGAGCCGGTCGGCCGGATGGTCGGCGTCCAGCGGCAGGTAGGCGGCGCCCGCCTTCATGACGCCGAGCAGCGCGACGACCATGTCCGCCGAGCGGGGCACGGCCACCGCGACGACGTCCTCCGCGCCGACACCCTCGGCGCGCAGCGCGCGGGCGAGCCTGTCGGACCTGGCGTTCAGCTCCGCGTAGGTCAGCCGCTCCGACTCGCAGATCACCGCGACCTTGCCTGGCGTGAGCGCCGCCCGCTGCCGGAAGGCCGCCGTCCATGAGACCTCCCGCAGATCGGGCAGCGCGGCGAACGGCGGGACCGGCGCCAGGTCGATGACGCCCAGCGGCAGGTCGGGCCGCTCCGCGATCGCCTCCAGCACCAGGAGGAAGCGCCGCTCGTGCTCGGCGAGCTCGCCGGGACCGCAGATCGCGGCGTCCGCGTCGAAGTCGATCCGCAGCCCCTGCCCCGCGGGCCGGTCGTAGACCGCCACCGACAGGTCGCTGACGGGTCCGAGCGAGAGGTAGCTGATGGAGCAGCCGCCGTCGCCGAACCTGATCCCCTCGTGGTACGGCATGACGTTCACGGTGGGCCCGATGAGCGAGCGCAGCCCGTCGACCCTGCCGAGCTCCCTGGCCAGGTCCTCGCCCCGGTAGCGGGCGTGCGCGGCCACCTGCCCGACCTCGCCGGCCACCGCCGCGACCAGCTCGGCCCCCGTGGTGCCCGGGCGAACGGCGAGCCTGAGCGGCAGCACGTTGGACATCAGCGCGGGGGAGTCCTCGCCCCGGAGCCTGCCCGTGACGGGGAGGCCGAGGACCACGTCGCGCTCGCCGCTCGCCCTGTGCAGGTAGGCGGCCACGGCGGCGATGGCCATCCGCGACAGGCGGGTGCCCAGGGTGGCCGCGGCCGCCCTCAACCGGTCGGAGCGCTCCGGCGACAGGTGCACGGTGCGTCGCACTGAGCTGACCGCCTGGGCCGGCGGGCACGCCACCAGCCTGGCGGGCTCGTCGGGCAGGCCCTTCAGCCTGTCGTGCCAGAAGCCGGCGTCGGCCGCGTGCTCGGCCGAGGCGCGGTAGTCCGCGTCGGCCGCCACCAGCGTGGGATACGACCAGTCGACGTCGGCGTGGGGGCCCGCGCCGTACAGGTGAGCCACGCGCTGGATGAGGCGCAGCACGCCGACGCCGTCGGTGACCAGGTGGTGGTAACGCTGGTACCACCACACCCGGCCGTCGCCGAGCCTGAGCAGCGCGTGGGCGAACATCGGGCGGCGGGCGAGGTCGGTGGTCCGCTTCAGGTCGGCCGCCATCCACGCGCGGGCGGCCTCCTCCGTCAGGTCGAGCAGGGGAAGCGGCCACTCGCCCGCGGACCCGGTGATCTGGACGGGACGTCCCTCGTCCTGGGCGAACACCACGTGCAGGCTCTCCGCCTCGGTCACGGCCCGTCTGATCGCGACGGCGAGCCGAGGCGCGTCGGCGGAGAGCTCCACGTAGCAGCCGATGGTGTAGGCCGGGCTGTCCGGCTCTATCTGCTGGGCCAGCCAGATTCCGGTCTGGGCTCCGGTCAAAGGAAGTACGGACATCTGGCTGCCTTTCACGTCACTTCTCGAGAAGCGGGACGACCTGGTCGATGGCGTAGGGGATGCTGAGCACCGTGTTGAAGGACAGCGCCGCGCCGATCGGCGGGTCCTGGTAGGTCAGGAAGAGGTCGCGGCCCTGCTTGGCGACCTTCAGCTCCTTGTAGACGCTGTCGTTCCTGATCCGCTCCCACGGCTCCTTGCCTGTGGTGAGCCAGACGAGGCGGTCGACCTCCAGCAGGTTCAGGCCCTCGGAGCCGAACTCGGCCACGTTGGACTTGCCCGCCCGCTCGGTGATCCGCTCGGGGATGGTGAAGCCGAGCTCGGCCAGGAACGCCGACTTGGGATCGCCCTTCTGGAAGGCCGAGTACTGCCCCGCCTTGAAGCTGTCGGCGGCCACCGCCGTCTGCCCCTTCCACTGCGGGTGGTCCGCGCGGACCTTCGCGAACGTGTTGGCGATGCCGATGATGAGCTCCTTGGCCCTGGCCTCCTCGCCCAGCGCGCGGCCCGCCAGCAGCGTCATCTCCTGCCACGGGGCGGCGTAGGGGTCGTAGCCCTTCGGCTGGGCGACGACGGGAGCGATCTGCGACAGCTTGTCGTAGTGCTCCTTCTGGATGCCCGAGTACATAGCGAAGATCAGGTCGGGCTTGAGCGCGACCAGCTTCTCGAACTTGACGCCGTCCTCGCGCAGGCCGAGCACGGTGGGCTCGGTGCCGCCCCACTTCTCCTTGGCCCACGGCCAGTCGGAGAACGGGCTGCGCTGGAACCAGTCCACGACGCCGACCGGCTTGAAGCCCAGCGCGAGGACGGGCTCGTGGTCGCTGAGACCGATGGTGACGATCCGCTCGGGTCTCTTGGCGATCTCGGTCGTGCCGTAGAGGTGCTCGACCTTCACAGGGAAGGCCGCTCCGGACGGCGGGGCGGACGGAGCGGGCGCGGGCGCCGCCGTACTGGCTGGGGGGCTGGAGGTGCCGCAGCCGGCGGCGACGGTCAGCGCCAGTGCGGCGAGCACCGTCGAGAGACGCTTGGACATGGTTTTCCTCTTCCGGATCTGGAGTGTCACCGGCACGCAGACTAAGGTAAGCCTTACCTATCTTCAAACGCCTGAAAAGTCTTGCGCAGGCGGCTTTAGTGAGGTATGCCTAACCTAAAAAGACGGCTAGAACGGATCTTCGTGACACAGCAGAAAACCGCGGCGCAGCGTCCGCTCCTGATCGCGGCGAGCGCGGGCGTCCTGCTCGTGCTCTGCACGCTGTCCCTGGCCATCGGCAGCAGGGCGATCTCACTGGACCAGGTCTGGACGGCCCTCGTCGACCCCGAAGGCGTCGACCCCGAGGTCACGGCCATAGTCGCCGGGACCAGGCTGATCCGCACCCTGGTCGCCGTCCTGGCCGGCGCGGCCCTCGGCCTCGCGGGAGCGCTCATGCAGGGCCTGACCCGCAACCCGCTGGCCGACCCCGGGCTGCTCGGCGTGAGCGCGGGCGCCGCGTTCGGCATCGTGCTCGCCGCGGCCGCGCTCGGCGTGAGCGGGCTGCCGTCCTCGATCTGGTTCGCCTTCGGCGGCGCCGCGGTCGCGAGCGTCGCGGTCTACCTGCTGGGCAGCAGGGGCAGGGGCGGCGCCACCCCGGTCAAGCTCGCGCTGGCCGGCGTGGCCGTGACCTACCTGCTCGACTCTCTGACCGGCGGCATCGCGCTGACCGACGCCGAGGCCCTGGACCGCTACAGGTACTGGTCGGCGGGCTCGCTGACCGGCCACGACGGCCGGACGCTGCTGATGGTCCTGCCGTTCCTCGCCTTCGGCACGCTGCTGGCGCTGAGCACCGCGCCCGCGCTCAACAGCCTCTCCCTCGGCGACGACGTCGCCGCCGCGTTGGGCCGCAAGCTCGTCCTGGTACGGCTGCGCGGCGCGCTCGCCGTCACCGTGCTGACCGGGGCGACGGTGGCCGTCACGGGGCCGATCGTCTTCGTCGGGCTCGTCGTCCCGCACGTGGTGAGAATGATCACAGGCCCCGACCACCGCCGGCTGCTGCCCGCCTCCATGCTGCTCGCGCCGTGCCTGCTGCTCGTGGCCGACATCCTCGGCCGCGTCGTCGTGCGTCCCACCGAGCTCGACGTGAGCCTGATGGCAGCCTTCCTCGGTGCCCCGTTCTTCATCGCCATGGTCCGCCGCCGCAGGCTCGCGGAGCTGTAGCCGATGTCCGGACTCCACCTGACCCGCTCCCGCGGACGCCTGGCCTTCCGCGCCGGCAAGCCCGCGGTCTCCGGCGTGCTGCGTCCCCGGCTCGTGCTGACCTGGCTCGTGCTCGCCCTCGTCGTGTTCGCCGCCCTCTGCCTGACCGTGAGCGTGGGCGCGGGCGACTACTCCATCTCGCCCGCCGCCGTCGTGCGCGCCCTGTGGGGAGAGGGCGAGCGCGCCGACCGGTTCGTCGTCCGGGAGCTGCGCCTGCCGAGGGCGGTCGTGGGCCTGCTGGCGGGCGCCGCCTTCGGACTGTCCGGCGCCATCTTCCAGGCCGTCACCCGCAACCCCCTGGCCAGCCCCGACATGCTCGGCATCACCCAGGGGGCCGGCGCCGCCGTCGCCGCGGGCATCGTGCTCGGCCTGGGCACGGGCCTCGGACTGCAGGGGCTCGGGCTCGCCGGCGCCGTCGCCACCGGGCTGCTGATCTACCTGCTGGCCTGGAAGCGCGGCACCACCGGCTACCGGATCGTGCTGGTGGGCATCGGCATCAGCTGGATGTGCGGCAGCCTCACCTCCTACCTGCTGAGCAGGGCCGAGCTCCACCAGGCGCACAAGGTCCTGGGCTGGCTGGTCGGCAACCTGAACGACAGGGGATGGGCGCAGGCCGGGCCGCTCGCCGCGGCGCTGGCCGTCCTGCTCCCCGTGGTGCTCCTGCTCGTACGGCTGCAGCGGACGCTGCGCCTGGGCGACGAGGTGGCGGGAGGGCTCGGCACCCCCGTGCAGCGCACCCGCCTGGCCCTCCTGCTGTGCGGCGCCGCCTTGGCCGCCTTCGCCACCGCCGCCGCGGGACCGATCCTGTTCGTCGCGCTGGCCGCGCCCCAGATCGCCCAGCGCATGTCCCGCGCCGCCGCCCCGCCCGCCACCGCCGCCGCCCTCGCCGGAGCGACGATCGTCCTGGCCGGCGACCTGATCAGCCAGCGGCTCATGGCCGACTCCGTCCTGCCCGTCGGGGTGGTGACGGGAGTGCTCGGCGCGCCGTTCCTGTTGTGGCAACTCGCCCGGGCCAACCGCATGGGCACTGGAGGATGAACACGTGACACACCCGTCGCTGCGGGCCAGCGGGCTGAAGCTCGCCTATGACGACCGCGTCGTCGTCGACGGCCTGGACCTGGAGGTGCCACCGGGGAAGATCAGCGCCATCATCGGCGCGAACGCCTGCGGCAAGTCCACGCTGCTGCGCGCCCTGGCCAGGCTCCTGTCCCCGCGCGAAGGCGCCGTGCACCTCGACGGCCGCGCCATCCACACCATGCCGACCCGCCAGGTCGCCCAGCGGCTGGGCATCCTGCCGCAGTCGCCCGTCGCCCCCGAGGGGCTGACCGTCACCGACCTCGTCGGGCAGGGCAGGTCGCCGCACCAGACCTGGTGGCGGCAGTGGTCGTCGGCCGACCAGGACGCGGTCACCCAGGCCCTGGTGGCCACGGGAATGCTCGAACACGCCGACCGGCCGCTCGACGAGCTGTCCGGCGGCCAGCGGCAGCGGGCCTGGATCGCCATGGCGGTCGCCCAGGGCACGCCCGTGCTGCTGCTCGACGAGCCGACCACGTTCCTCGACCTGGCGCACCAGATCGACGTGCTGGATCTGGTCGTCGACCTCAACCGCGACCAGAGCCGCACCGTCGTCATGGTCCTGCACGACCTCAACCAGGCGTGCAGGTACGCCGACCAGGTGATCGTGATGAAGGCGGGTCAGATCGTCGCCGAGGGGCCGCCCGCCGAGGTGATGGACGCCGAGCTGGTCGAGCACGTCTTCGGCCTGCGCTGCCAGGTGGCGGCCGACCCGGTCAGCGGAACCCCGCTGATCATCCCGATCGGCCGCCACCACGCCGGCGTCGTCAGCTCCGGCCCGCGTACGAGCGCTCGCGGGTGATCGAGCTCACGATCTCGCCCACCCGCACCGCGGTGTTCGACAGCAGCGTGGAGGTGATGCCGTGCGTGTGCTCGGTGGCGCCCTGCACATAGATGCCGCAGCGCATCGCCTCCGTGGTGGCGACGCGGTAGTCACGCTCGATGCGCAGGCCGCCCCCTGGCAGCCGCACGCAGTGCTCGCCCGCCTCGCCCAGCAGCGTCAGCGGATCGCCGGGCCGATAGCCGGTCGCGTAGACCAGGAGGTCGGCGTCCAGGACCGTGCGCTCTCCCGTCGGCAGGAACTCCACCGTGACCCGGGGCCCCTCCGCGACCTCGGCCACACGGGAGGCGTTGAAGATCCGCAGCCGCTCCACGCCGCGCACCTTCTCCTGGTAGTGCCGCCGGTAGAGCTCGTCGATGAGCTCCAGGTCGACCACCGAGTAGTTGGTGGACGCGTGGTAGTCCAGCAGCCGCCGCTTCACGGCGTCGGGGGCGGTGTAGAAGTGGTCGACGGCGGCGGGGTCGAAGATCCGGTTGGCGAACGAGCTGTCGTCGGCCGGGGTGTAGCCGTACTTGGCGAAGACCGCGCACACCTCCGCGTCGGGGAAGGTGCTGTGCAGGTGGTCGGTCACCTCGGCCGCGCTCTGCCCCGCGCCGACCACGACCACCCGCCGCGGGTCGCGCAGCGACGGCAGCCGGTCGAGGAGTTCCTCGCTGTGCCAGACGCGCTCGCCGCTCACCACGCCGGGCGGCAGGACCGGTTCCAGGCCCGCGGCGATCACCACGTTCCTGGTCCTCCTGGTCGTCAGCTCGTCGGAGCAGCCGCCCTGCCGTACGACCACGTCGAGGTACTCGACCATGCCGTCGACGGTCACCGGGGTGAGCGCGACGACCTCGGAGCGGTACTCCACCTGGTCGGCGAAGGGGGCCGCCGCCCACTCCAGGTAGTCGTGGAACTCCAGCCGCGAGGGGAACATCGTCTTGTGGTTGATGAAGTCGACGAGCCGGTCCTTCTCGCGCAGGTAGCTCAGGAAGCTGAACTCGCTGGCCGGATTCCGCATGGTGACCAGGTCCTTCAGGAAGGACACCTGCATCGTCGTGCCTTCCATCAGCATGCCGCGATGCCACCCGAAGGCCGGCTGCTTCTCGAAGAACACGGCGTCGACCGGAGCGTGTTCGCGTAATGCGATCGCCAGAGAGAGGTTGGAGGGACCGAAACCGATGCCCACGAGATCGTGGACGCGCTGCTCCGACGGGGGCATTGATGACCTTTCGTAGTTAGGTTAGCCTGACCTAATTAAGGGGAGCCTAACTCGTTCCGATCCCCCCTACAAGGAGACGCCATGCGGGTCGTGATGTTCGGCTACCAGACCTGGGGCCACCGCACGCTACGAGCGCTGCTGGACTCGGGCCACGAGGTCGCCCTCGTCGTGACGCATCCCAAGAGCGAGCACGCGTACGAACGGATCTGGAGTGATTCGGTCGCCGAGCTCGCCGAGGAGCACGGTGTCCCCGTGCTGTTGCGCAACAGGCCCGACGACGACGAACTGATGGTCAAGCTCAAGGAGGCCGACCCCGACCTCATCGTCGCCAACAACTGGCGCACCTGGATCCCGCCGGAGATCTTCGCGCTGCCCCGCCACGGCACCCTCAACGTGCACGACTCGCTGCTGCCCGCCTACGCCGGGTTCTCGCCGATCATCTGGGCGCTCATCAACGGCGAGAAGGAGGTCGGCGTCACCGCGCACATGATGGACGCCGAACTCGACGCGGGCGACATCGTGCTCCAGCGAGCCGTACCCGTCGGGCCCGACGACACCGCCACCGACCTGTTCCACCGCACCGTCGACCTGATCGGGCCCATCGTCGCCGAGTCGCTCGAACTGATCGCCTCGGGGCGCACGGACTGGACGCCCCAGGACAGGACCAAGGCCAGCTTCTTCCACAAGCGCGCGATAGAGGACAGCCGGATCGACTGGACCTGGACCGCCGAAGAGATCGCCAGGCTGGTCCGCGCCCAGTCCGACCCCTACCCCAACGCGTTCACCCACTACAACGGCGCGCGGCTCAGAGTGGTGAAGGCGTCGGTCTCCACGGGCAGGTACGGCGGCACGCCCGGCAGGGTGTTCATCCGCGAGGGCGACGGCGTGGTCATCGTCGCAGGCGCCGACGCCCGCCGCGGTCGCGGCCACGGCCTGGTGATCGAGCGGGTCCGCACCGACGACGACCTCGACCTGCCCGCCACCGAGATCTTCAAGACGATGGGCGGCTACCTCCGCTGACGGGGCCCTTCGCTCGAGCGGGACCGGCTACCCCGGTATGCGGGCGCGCAAGGCCTGGATGAACCAGTCGAAGACCGGTGCCAGGCTCTCGGGGGCCGGCCAGCCGTTGATCACCGCGAGCAGCCGCAGGTACTGCTCCCTGCGCGGGTCGTTCGCGCTCTCCAGCCGGGTCAACAGCCGGCGCCGAAGGCCGAGGTCGTCGGGGCGGCCGAAGACGTGCGCGTACTGCGCCGTGACCGCCGCGACGACCGGATCGGCCTGCGGCGAGGCCGGGTCGACGCCGGCCGCCAGGGCGGGGCCGGCGTGGTCGCGGACCATCGCGGCGGAATCGCGGCGCAGCAGCGTGGTGTCGCCCTGGGCGCGCTCGGCCGCATGGTGCTCGGCCATGCGCCGCACACTGGCGCGGAAATCCGGGTCCTGGGACAGTTCCGCCAACTCCACCCACGCCTCGACCTGCTCGGGCTCGGGGTTGTCGGGCAGTTCGGGGGTCATCGAGCGCCTGATCCCCGCGAAGGCGGCGTCGGCGTCGGGGCCGCCGAAGGCGGTGTCGAGGAAATCGCCGATCAGACGTCGGCGTTCGTCCTCGGAAAGCTTGGCCAGCTTGTGCATGAGCTCCATCTCCTCAGGGGTGGACCCGCGCCTGGCCACCGCCGTCAGCACCGCGCGCCGCAGGCGCAGCGTGCGGATCTGCACCGCCAGTGCCTCGGCGTGCGCCGCGGCGACCTCGGGAAGCGAGACCTCCCTGTCCACGACCTTCCGGATCGTGGGAAGGTCCAGTCCCAGGTCGCGCAGCGTCCGCACGAGGTCCAGGCGTGCGACGGCGTCGATGCCGTAGAGGCGGTAGCCGGCCGGGCTGCGGCCGATCGGCGGCACGATCCCGCGGTCGGAGTAGAACCGAATGGTCTTGACCGTCAGCCCGGTCCGTCGGGCCAGGTCACCGATCGAGTAGAGCGTGTCGCCTTCCATGCCGCTCACTCTCGCGTCTCCCCCTGATGGAGACTCAAGCCCACCCGCCTGGCGGCGGCGAACCGACGGCACCGCAGCCGCGGAGCAGACCTCAAACCCGGTTCGCCGAGGCCTGGATGACCTCGTCCAGCTGCCCCTGCGTCAGCACCGGCACCGTGATGGGGTGAGCGGCGTCGGCCCGCAGCCCGTCCAGGAAGAACGCCAGGCACCGCCGCCACGCCTGCGGCGCCACCGCCATCGACTCCCTGATCACCTGCGACATCGCCCACACCAGGGTGGCCACGTCCTGCGGCTCGAAGTCGGCGCGCAGCCGCCCGCCGTCCTTCGCGCGCCTGACGATCTGATCAACGTGCTGGAATCCGCGGTGGCAGGCGTCGCTCACCTCGGCGGTCACCGGGAACCGCCTGGCCAGCGCGTCGTTGAGCCCGTGATCCTCGGCCTGCAGGGCGAAGAGCCCTTCGAGGAAGCCGACGAATCCGTCCCAGGGGTCGGGGTCGGCCAGCGCCGCGGCGGCGATCCGGTCCAGGGCCGCCAGCCGCTCGGGGAAGATCGCGTCGAAGAACGCCTGCCGCGTGGGGAAGTGGTTGTAGAGCGTGCCGATGCTCACTCCGGCTCCGCGGGCGATCTCTTCCAGGGGTACGTCAAGGCCTCGCTCGCCGAACAGCTGGGTGGCGGTGACCAGCAGCTTGTCCCGATTGCGCGCGGCGTCGGCCCGCAGTGGTCTCGCTCCAGTCGCCATGGCTCCATCCACCGAACTCGAGGGCACCCTCAAATTCATGATACCGTCGACACAACTTGAGGGTCACCTCAAGTTACTTTGGAACGCGACTCGGAAGGCAGCACTGTGTCCATTTCCACGCGCAAGACCGCCGTCGTCATCGGGGTCGGCCCCGGGCTCGGCATGTCCATCGCCCATCGCTTCGGCCGCGAGGGCTACACCGTGGCCCTGGTCTCCCGCAGCGACACCCGGCACGCCGCATACGTCTCGTCCCTGGCCGAGGAGGGGATCCAGGCCGGCTCCTTCACCGCCGACGTGCGCGACCGCGACCAGCTGCTGTCCGTGCTGGACGCCGTCGCCGAGCGCTACGGAAGCATCGACCTGGTCTACTACGGTCCTGGCGCGACCGATCCGGATTCCCATCCCAAGCCGATCATCCAGACGGACACCGCCGCCGTCCAGGAGGCGATGAGCTGGGTGTACCCGGCCATCGACGTGGTGGGCAAGGTGCTGCCCGGCATGATCGAGCGGGGCGTGGGCGGCCTGCTGTTCGCGAGCGGGCTCAGCGCTGTCGTGCCGATGCCCTTCCTCGGCAACCTGGCGGTCTCCTCGGCGGCGCTGCGCAACTACGCCCTGACCCTCAACGCCGGGCTGGCCGAGATGGGGATCTATGCCGGAACCCTGACCATCGGCGGGCTCATCGAGCGCGGGGACATCTACCAGCTGGTCAAGTCCCAGCCGGAACGGTTCGGCGACGTGGGCGACAAGTCCCTCGACCCGGACGCCATCGCCGACACCGCCTGGGAGCTGTACTCGGCACGCGACCGTGCCGAGGCGACGTTCAGCGCCTTCGCCTGAGACCGGGACGGGGGAGTGGTCCGGCGCGGCGGGTGAGGGCCGACCCGCGGAGCCACGGCGCTGTGCGCCTCGGGCTCCCTGAACCCCGAGGCGCACGGCGCCCGGCGGAGGCCCGTGCGGTCAGACGAGGGCTCTCGCGCTGAGCTTCCTGGCGTGGTCCCTGGCGGCGGTGTGCGCGGCGGCCTGTGAGGCGGCCGCGGCCTCGCGCAACGGTGCCATCGCGGGGTTGGAGTCTGCCAGCGTCAGCTCGGCGGTGATGACGCGCAGGTCGAGACCGAACACCTCGGTCAGGATCTTGCGCAGGTAGGGGTCGACGAAGTCCCAGCCCTCCTTCGGCGTGCCGGGGCCGTACGCGCCGCCGCGCGACAGGACGAGCGTCGCGGGCCGCCCCGCGACGGGGCTGTCGGCCGGCGTCATCCCGAAGGTCCTGCCGGGGATCATGACCTGGTCCAGCCACGCCTTGAACGTCGAGGGCGCGCCGTAGTTGTACATCGGCACCGCGAACAGGTAGGTGTCGGCCTCCTCCAGCTCCCTGGCGAGCCCGTCCTGCAGGAAGGCGGCCGTCGCCTGCTCGGCGTCGTGGTCCGCGGCGGGCGCGAAGCGGGCGCTGATGCCGGCGGCCGTGAGGTGCGGGATCGGCCGCGCGCCCAGGTCGCGGTAGGTGACGGTGCCCTCCCACGCGTCCCTGAACGTTTCGGCCACGTCCCGCGAGACCGATCCGCTGGCTACGGCGGACGCGTCGATGTGCAGCAGGTGAGTCATGGCTGACCCTTTCATCGGTTGGCAAGATAATCTGTAGAACAGATTGTCTGTCCAACAGCTTATCTGTCAAGTGACGTAGAATCCGACCATGAAGACTGATCGCGAGCTTCCCGCCGGACTCGACGAGACGATGGGATGGCTCATCGGTCAGGTCTTCCACGCCCATCTGACGTGCTCACAGCGGGCGCTCGCCGATTTCCCCGGCACGCAGCGCGGCTACATGGTGGTCAACGCGGCCGTCAACGGCTGCGCCCGCAACCAGATCGACATGGCCAAGCAGCTCGGCCTCGACCGCACGGTGATGGTCTACCTGGTCGACCAGCTCGTGGCCGCGGGCCTGGTCGAGCGCATGCCGGACCCCAATGACAGGCGCAGCAGGATCATCGTCGCCACCGACCAGGGCAGGGCCAGGCTGGGTGAGGCGACCCAGATGCTGCGCCAGGTCGACGACCACGTGCTCGGCTCGCTCGACGCCGACGAGCGTCAGCGCTTCCGCGACATGCTCCAGCGCGTCACCGCCCACTACCTGGCCGGCGGTGGCGACGAGCGCGACGCCTGCGTGGTCGCGGCGGCCGCTGCGGACAAATAGGGATATATCCCTACGTCCCTCGCGAGGCTCACGAGTACGCTCCTGACCTCGTGAAGAGCACCCCCGTGGGCCGCTGGCTGCCCGCTTTCCTCCTCCTCGCCCTCATCTGGGGCAACAGCTTCTTTTTCATCAAGGTGGCCGTCGGCGTACTGCATCCCCTCCAGGTCTCGTTCGGCCGGATGGCCATCGGCGCGCTGACCCTGCTGGTCGCGCTGGCCGTCAGTCGCAGGTCGCTGCCGCGCGACCCCCGCCTCTGGGGCCATTTCCAGGTGGCCTCCGTGGTGCTCACCACGCTGCCCTTCACCCTCTTCGCGTACGGCGAGCAGTACGTCTCGTCGGTCGTGGCCGCGATCTGGAACGCCACCACCCCGCTGTGCACGCTCGCCTTCACGCTGCTGCTGCGGGCGGAGAAGCCGAACGCCGGCAGGATGGCGGGGCTCGGTCTCGGGTTCGCGGGCGTGATGGTGGTGCTCGGGGTATGGCAGCCGATGGACGGCGGCCAGTTCGGCGGCAGCCTGGCCTGCTTCGGCGCGGCGCTCTGCTACGGCATCGGCGGCTCCTATCTCGGCCGCTTCGTCACGGGCCGCCGCACGGAGGCGCCCGTCGTCCTCGCCGCGGGGCAGCTGCTGAGCGGCACGCTCCAGCTCGCGGTGATCACCTCACTGGCGGGGGTGGCGCTGGTCGACCTCTCCGCGCCGCCCGCCGTCTGGTGGAGCATGCTCGGCCTCGGCGGTCTCGGCACCGGCATCGCCTACCTGCTGCTGTACGGCGTGCAGGCACGGGCGGGCGTGACCACCACCTCGACGGTGACCTACCTGCTGCCGGTGGTCGCCGCCGCCTCGGGTGTGGTCGTGCTGGGGGAGAGCATCACGTGGAACCAGCCGGTGGGCGCGCTGGTGATCCTGCTCGCCATCGCGATGACCCAGGGCCTGGTCCGCCTGAGCCGCGCCCCTTCGGCCCCCGTCGCCGAGGGCGAACCCATCAGAACCTGACAGGGGGCGCGGTCCGCGCCGGCCTGGTTCACTCTGCCGGGTCGGCGGCCTTTCTCGACCTGCCGCGCCCGCCCCTGGCGGTGCTCGTGGTCTTCCTGCCCGCCACGAGCGTGTCGCCCGGCAGCGGCGGCTCCGAGGGCTCGGGCCCCGGGGCCGGCGGCCGCGGATGTGGCGCCGTGTCCTCACCGGGCCCGCCGTCCTGGTCCTTCCCCGATGGCGGGGCGCCGGGGTCGGGCTTCCCCGATGGCGGAGCGCCGGAGCCGGGCTTGCGCGGCGGCGGCGGGGGAGGGTCAGGTTCGCCCGTGCCGGGCTCGTGGAAGGTCTCGGGTTCGCGGTGGGCCTCGGGATCGCGGAAGGCCTCGGGGTCGCGGAGCGAGGCGATGACGTCGTCGGCCTCGTTGTCCGCGGCGAACTCGTCGGCCGCCTGCGCGTCCCTGCGCCTGATCACCACCATGTGGTCCACCGAGATCCGTCCCGCGCCGGTCACGGCCAGCAGCACCGAGGCCGCGCCCAGCGCCACGATCAGGTTGGTGTCGATCGGGTTCAGCGGCCTGGCGATCAGGAACACGGCCAGCGTCTCCGCGAACAGCACCAGCCCCATCACGGGCGTGAACAGCCCGGCCACCAGCAGCGCGCCACCGATCAGCTCGGTGAGCATGGTGACCGCGGCCCACGCGCCGGGCGCCGGCGCGCCCTGTGCGGCGAACTGGGTGCCGGTGGCGGTGAGGCCCACTTCGAGCTTGTGCCAGCCGTTGGCGAAGAAGAGGCCGCCGACCCCTACGCGGGCGGCGAGCGTGGCGAGATCGTGGAGGGTCCGTCTCACGGTATTCCTGTGACCTGATCGGGTCATTCCAAACCTCAGTCGCGTCGGATGAGCAGGGCCACGGCGGCCGCGGTGGCTGCGAGCAGCACGACGCTGACGATGATCGTCGTGTGCAGCGCGTGGACGAACGCCCACCGCGCGGCCTCGAGCAACGTGGCCCCGGCGTCGCCGCCCGTCTGCCGCGCCACGTGCGCGGCGGCGGCCATCGACTGCCGCGCCTGCTCCATCCCCTGCGCGGGCACCCCGTTGACGACGGGCACGCCCGGCGCGTAGACGACCGCGGTGATCGTGCCGAGGACCGCGACCCCGAGGCCCGCGCCGAGCTCGTAGGCGGTCTCCTCGATCGCGGCCGCGCCGCCGGCTCTGGATTCCGGCGCGGCCGACATGATCGTGTCGGAGGCGGCGAGCAGCGCCACCTGCAGCCCGAAGCCGACGCCGACGAAGCAGATCGCCAGCAGGAACGAGTGAGGCTCCACCCCCCACGCCAGCGTCGGCGTCAGTGACACCGCCACCAGCGCGAGGCCGCCGCTCATCGTGGCGCGCATGCCGATCCTGCGCAGCACCGCCGCGGCGGCGAGACCTCCGGCGATCGCCGACAGGACCAGGGGAAGCATCCTGAGCGCGGCGCCCAGCGGGCTGTCGCCGAGGACGAGCTGGAGGTACTGGGCGAGCATGAGCTGCAGCCCGACCAGGGAGAAGACGCCGAACAGCACGCCTGCCACGCCGGTGGCGAACGCCCTGTCCTTGAAGAGGCCGACGTCGAGCAGGGGATGGGGCAGGCGCCGCTGCCGCCGTACGAACCAGAAGAGCAGGCCCGCGCCCGACAGCAGGACGACCAGGGCGCCCAGGTGGCCCGAACCCGCCTCTTTGAGGCCGAAGGCGACGGCCAGGATGCCGAGCACGGACAGGACGGCGCTGGTCGCGTCCCATGGACGGCTCGTCCGCTCCCTCGACTCGGGCAGCAGGCGCCGGGCGGCGGGGAGCAGCGCCAGCAGGATGGGCACGTTGATGAGGAAGACCGCGCCCCACCAGAAGTGCTCGACCAGCAGCCCGCCGAGGAGCGGGCCGACGGCCGCGCCCGCGGCGGCCACCGCGCTCCAGACCCCCAGCGCGATCGCCCGCTCGCGCCGGTCGGTGAAGACCTGGCG
This sequence comes from Nonomuraea sp. NPDC049152, assembly GCF_040648355.1. Classification (NCBI taxonomy): domain Bacteria; kingdom Bacillati; phylum Actinomycetota; class Actinomycetes; order Streptosporangiales; family Streptosporangiaceae; genus Nonomuraea; species Nonomuraea sp. NPDC049152. The sequence goes on from NZ_JBEZDO010000002.1 coordinate 213,653, forward strand.
GATGATGGACAGCGTGGCCGGCATGATCATCGCGCCGCCCACGCCGAGCAGGCCCCTGGCCAGGATCAGCGTCAGCGGCGTCGGCGCGAACGCGGCGGCCGCCGAGGCCAGGCCGAACACCGCGTATCCCCACAGGACCAGGCGCTTGCGGCCGTGGCGGTCGCCGAGCGTGCCGAACATGATCAGGAGAGGTGCGACGACCAGCGAATAGGCGTCTATGATCCACAGCAGCTCGACGGAGGACGGCTCCAGCGCCGCCGTCAGCGCGGGGACGGCGATGTGCAGGACCGTTGCGTCGACGGTGATGAGGAGCAGGCTGAGACAGAGCAGGACAAGGATCGACCAACGGTTGGCCACGCGCATACCCTCGGCCCGCCGCACACCTGGTGCGCTCTGCAGGATCGTCATGCGGCGTCCATGACGGGTTCGGCTCGGTCATGGAACATGCGTGGCAGCTTAGGCGATGTCCGGTACGTCGCACACCCGTATCGACTGATCACGTGGCGTGCATGCACCTCTCTAGAGAGATACAGCAATATGTCCTGATCTATCGCGATAACGTGGGCGAACGGATCATGGAGCGGTGGGGAGCGACGGCGAGGACCCGGATTCCGCTGCCGGGTTGCGCGCCGTCGCTCTCGCCCATCTGTCCGCCGACCGGCCCGAGGCCGCGCTGACCGCCGCCCGCCGGGCCGTCACTCTCGATCCAGCCCACGAGTGGGCCCACCGCCTGGCCAGCCTCGCGCTCGAACGGCTCGGCAACGACGCCGAGGCCGTACGGGAGGCGGAGGAGGCCGCGCGCCTTGCTCCCGGCTCGTGGCACGCCCGGCTGCGGCTCGGCGTCGCGCTGCGCCGCGTCCCTGGACGCTGGCGCGAGGCCGCGGACAGCATCGCGGCGGCGGCCAGGTTCGCCCCCGAGGAGCCCGAGCCGCACGCCATGGCGGGCGACCTGGCGCTGCTGCGCGGCGAGCACCGGCGAGCGGAGGCCGCCTACCTGGCCGCCCTGCGCAGGAACGGCGAGCACACGCTCGCACGCGTCAACTACGGGCTGGCCCTGCTGCGATGGGACCCTCCGCGGGCCCACCACGACCCCGCCTGGAGCATCGACCCGCGCGAGACGGGAAGGGCGCGGCGCGCCCTCGAGGTCTGGTCGCGCCAGGCCCGCCTGCTTCCCGCCGTCGCCACCGCGGTCTCGGGCGCGCTCGTGGTCACGGGTCCCGTCCCCGACGTGCCGCTCGGCCTGGCGGGGGTCATCGCCCTCGTCCTGGTGGGCGCGCTGACGGTCCGCCAGGCGCGCAGGGTGCGGATCTGGTCCACCGTCCCCGTCATGCTCGGCCGCGACAGGTGGCTCGGGCTGTCGGTCGCGACGGCGGGCATCGCCGTCGTGGCCTACACCGCTTCCCTGCTCGTCCCCCTCACCGACCCGCTCTGGGCGGGGCTCGCGGGCATCGTACTGCTCAACGCCCCCGCGCTGGCCGCCCTCCGCGTCCTGTCGGAGGCATGGCGCGGCAGGCCGGTGCTCGCGCTGGCCCAGCTGTCGACGGCGTACGGCGAGCGCGCCGCCCGCCGCGACCTCGGCGTCACGCTCTGGATCGTGCTGGTGAGGGCGTGGTCGGCCCTGGCGGCGCTCGCGGCGACCGCCGTCGTGGCGCACCCCGCTGCAGGGCTGGCCGCGCTCGTCGTGCCGTACCTGCTGGTGAGGGTCCGGGACAGGGGAGCGCTCGCGGGCCTCGGCGCGCTGCGCGCCGACAGGTGGCTGGCCGCGGCCGTCGCGCTCGCGCTCACGGCCGCGCTGGCCTGCGTCGCCGCGGCGGTGGCGAGCCTGATGACGGCGTTCGTGCGCGGCGCCGAGCAGGTGGGAACGTGGGCATGGCGGGTCGCCTTGGCCGCGCTCGCCGCGGTGGCCGTCGTCTTCGTGCTGCGCGCCCTCAGGGCCTGGTGGCGCGGCGCGCCTGGCCCGTGGCGGACCTCCCTGATCATGGCCGAGCCGGTCATGGAGGGGGCGCGGGAGCCGGTGACGCTCACCCCGGAGGTGTTGAGGGCCTTCACCTTCTCCCGGGAGGTCGTGCTCGCCTGCGCCGACGCTCGCGGCCCCAGGGCGCTGGCCGTCGGCGCCGTCACCTCCGTCACCCCCTCGGGCGAGCTGCGCCTGATCGCCGGAGCCGAGGCGTGGGAGGCAGCCGAGCGCGACCCGCGCGTCGCCCTGTTCGCCGCCGACCCGCTCCACCGCCGCTTCTGGGCGGAGGTGCGCGGCGTGGCGCTGCCCGACCCCGAGACCGACGTGCTGCGCGTGACGCCCAAACAGGTCCTGGTGGGTGAGTTCCCCGGGCGGCACCAGCGCCGATAGCGACTCTCCCAATCGCCGCATTCGCGCGCGCCGTATAGCGCGTCGCCCGCGCCCGTGCGGTATAACCGGGGTCGAACCGGGGAGGCGTGATGCGGGACTCCGACAGGACTCGCTCTGCGGGGCGGGCCGCGGCGCGGGATCTGTTTGAACAGGTACGGCTGCGCTATTTCCACCTTCCCCCCGCCGTGCGCAGGGTGATGCACGCAGGCGTCCTGGTCGGCGCCGTCGGACTGGCCGCCGCGATGGGCTGGGACCTGTTCAAGACCTTCCTGATCACGCTCGTCCTGCTCGGCTTCGTCGCGCTCACCCTGCGCTTCCCCCGCGCCGCCGCCACCGCGCTCGTGCTGCTGGGGTGGGCGTGCCTGCTGCCGGTGTTCATGGCGCTGTTCGTCGAGCGGTCGATGGCGCCCACCTTCCTGATGGTGCTCGCGCTGCCCGTCGCCGCCGGCGCGCACCTGATCCGCTGGGTGCCGCCCTGGGTGACCACGCTGATGGCGCTGGTCCCCGCCGGGGCGCTGGCCGCCGCGCTGTCACCCGTCTCCGAGGGCACCGCCGTGTGGGCGGCCTACGGCGCGGCCGCCGCCATCCTCGTCTACCGCTTCGTCCAGGCCCGCAGGGCCCGCGCCGACCTGGTGGAGGAGCCCGTCAGGGTGCGCGCGCGCGAGTTCCAGCCGGGCCATCCGCAGCAGGTCGACAGGACCGCGCCGCCGCCGATCTCGGTCGAGGACGCGCTCGCCGAGCTGGAGAGCATGATCGGCCTGGCTCCGGTGAAGGAGCAGGTCCGCTCCATCGCGGCCTCCATCGAGGCCTCCAGGCTGCGCGCCGAGGCCGGATACCCCGCCGACCGGCCGACCAGGCACTTCGTCTTCGTCGGCCCGCCCGGCACCGGCAAGACCAGCGTCGCCCGGTCCTTGGCCAAGATCTTCTACGCGTTCGGCCTCCTCGAGACGCCCTACGTGGTCGAGGCGCAGCGGGCCGACCTGGTGGGAGAGTTCCTCGGCGCGACCGCGATCAAGACCAACGAGCTGGTCGACAGGGCGCTGGGCGGCGTGCTGTTCATCGACGAGGCCTACAGCCTCATCAACTCCTCCGAGGGGCAGCCCGACAGGTTCGGTGCGGAAGCCGTGCAGACGCTGCTGAAGCGGGCGGAGGACGACCGCGAGCACCTGATCATCATCCTGGCGGGCTACGAGCAGGAGATGACCACCTTCCTGGCCTCCAACCCCGGGCTGTCGTCGAGGTTCGCCACCAGGGTGCGCTTCCCCAGCTACTCGCCTGCCGAGCTGCTGGAGATCACCGACCTGCTGCAGAAGCGGCGCGGCGACCGGCTCGCCCCCGAGGCCAGGCCCGCGCTGCTCGGGCTGTTCGAGGACGTCCAGCGCCGCGGACTGGTCGACGAGCTCGGCAACGCCCGCTTCGTGCGCAGCCTGGTGGAGGCCGCCGCGCAGGCTCGCGACGTGCGCGTGGTGGGGGCGGGCGGCACGCCGACGACCGAGGACCTCACGACCACGACGGTCGCCGACGTCACCAAGGCCTTCAACGAGCTGACCGCCCGCTTCCGCGGCTACGCGGCCACACCCACGCTGGAGGAGGCGCTGGCCGACCTCGACCGCATGGCGGGGCTCGAACCCGTCAAGCGGCAGGTCCACGCCATCGCCGCCCAGCTCCAGGTGGCCCGCATGCGGCAGGAGCGAGGGCTGCCCACGCCACCGCAGATGCGGCACTTCGTCTTCGTCGGCCCGCCCGGCACCGGCAAGACGACCGTCGCCCGCGTCATCGGCCGCATCTTCGCCGCCCTCGGTCTGCTGGCCAGGCCCGACGTGGTCGAGGCGCAGCGCGCAGACCTGGTCGGCCAGCACCTCGGCGCGACGGCGATCAAGACCAACGAGCTGGTCGACAGGGCGCTCGGCGGCGTGCTGTTCGTCGACGAGGCGTACAGCCTGGTCAATCCCGGCTACGCGGGCGGCGACGCCTTCGGCGCCGAGGCCGTGCAGACGCTGCTCAAGCGGGCCGAGGACGACCGCGACAGGCTCGTCGTCATCCTGGCCGGATACGAGCGGGAGATGGACAGGTTCCTGTCCACCAACCCCGGCCTGGCCAGCCGCTTCAACCAGAGGGTCGCCTTCCCCAGCTACGCTCCGCGCGAGCTGGCCGAGATCGCGGTTTTGCTGGCCGAGCGCTCGGGCGACCGCTTCGACGAGGCCGCACGCACCGACCTGGACGAGGTCTTCACCTGGGTCTGCGGCGAGCGCCTCATCGACGGCCTGGGCAACGGGCGCTTCGCCCGATCCCTGTTCGAGCGGGCGGCCATGCGCAGGGACGTACGGCTAGCCGCGCTGGGCGACACAGCCAGCGAGTCGGAGCTGACCACTATCACCAGCGACGACGTCCGCGCCGCCGTGGACGAGCTTTCGGGACGCTGAGCAGACCTCTCTTTGACGCTTCGCGGCCACCGGCCGATCACATGGTGTAGCAATATGGCTACGATCGGTGGGCGTCGAGAGGGGGACGATGGCGCTGTTCCTGCTGCGCAGGCTGCTCAACTACGTGGTGCTCGTCGTGGTCGCCACCAGCCTGGCCTACATGCTGGCGGCCGGCGCCCTCGACCCGCGCGCCAACTACGAGGGCCGCAACCCGCCGCTGCCGCCCGCCGTCATCGACGCCAGGCTCGACGAGCTCAACCTCAACCCCGACAGGCCGCTGTTCGAGCGCTACGTCACCTGGGCCGGTGACGTCCTCCACGGCGACTTCGGCAAGACCGTCGACGGCGACTCGGTCAACCGGGATCTCGGACGGCGCGCGGGCGTCACGTTCCGGCTCATCATCCTGGGCGTCGTGTTCGGCAGCCTGCTCGGCGTGGCCGTGGGCGCCTACGCGGCCGTCAAGCAGTACGGCTGGTTCGACAGGATCACCACCACGTTGGCGTTCGTCGTGCTGGCCGTGCCGGTCGTCGTGCTGGCCAACATCCTGATCCTGGCGGGCGTGTCGTTCAACGACGCGGTCGTGCGCGTCTTCGAGGTGAGCGGCGAGTTCACCCCTGGACTGGACGGCGACTTCCTCGACCAGGTCACCGACAGGCTGAAGCACCTGCTGCTGCCGACGATCTCGCTGGCGCTGCCGCTCATCGCCACCTTCAGCCGCTACCAGCGCAACATGATGCTCGACGTGCTGGGCGCCGACTTCGTCCGCACCGCGATGGCCAAGGGCCTGTCCAGGAGGGCCGCGCTCACCAGGCACGCGCTGCGCACCGCCCTCATCCCCGCCGCCACCTACTTCGCCTTCACCTTCGGCTCGCTGCTGGTGGGCGCCACGATCACGGAGAAGATCTTCGGCTGGCACGGTCTCGGCGAGCAGCTCATCGACTCCATCAACAGGAGCGACGTCAACACCGTCGCCGCCATCGCGTGCCTGACCGCGCTGTCGGTGCTGGCCGCCTCGCTCATGTCCGACGTGCTGACCGCGGCGCTCGACCCGCGCGTGAGGGTGGCCTGACGGTGAGCATCGCGGACGAGGAGCAGGCCGAGCAGGTCGCCAGGATCAGGTCGACCTCCAGGGGCAGGGTCGTGGCGGGGCGCTTCTTCCGGATGCGGCAGGGGCGGCTCGGCTTCGCGCTGCTCGCGCTGATGTTCGTGCTGGCCTTCGCGGGGCCCCACCTGACCCACTGGACCTACACCGACCAGGACTTCACCGCCTTCCTCCAGCCGCCGTCGGCCCGCCACTACTGGGGCACGCTGCAGACCGGCGCCGACGTCTTCGCCGTGACCCTGCGCGGCATGCAGAAGTCACTGATCGTCGGCCTGCTGGTGGCGGTCATCGCCACCGCGCTGGCCGCGGTCGTCGGCGCGTTCGCCGGTTACTTCCTCGGCTGGACGGACAGGGTGTTGATGTGGGCGGTCGACCTGCTGCTCGTCCTGCCGGGCTTCCTCATCCTGGCGATCATGTCGCCGCTGTTCGCGGGCGGCGCGTGGCTGCTGTTCGTCATCATGCTCGCGCTCTTCCTCTGGATGATCACCGCGAAGGTCGTGCGCGGGATGACGGTGTCGCTCAAGGAACGCGAGTTCGTCAGCGCGGCCAGGTTCATGGGGGTGCCCGCGCCGACGATCATCTTCCGGCACATCATCCCCAACCTGTCGTCGCTGCTGATCGTCGACGCCACGCTCAACGTGAGCGCGGCCATCCTCACCGAGACCACGCTGTCCTACTTCGGCTTCGGCATCCAGCCGCCCGACGTCTCCCTCGGCAGCCTGATCGCCGACGGCTCCAAGACGGCCGTGTTCGCGCCGTGGACGTTCTGGTTCGCCGCGGGCCTGCTGATGGTCACCGTCCTGGCGGTCAACCTCATCGGCGACTCGCTGCGCGACGCCTACGACCCCACCGCCGCGAGGGCCTCATGACCTCACCCGTGCTGCAGGTCGGCGACCTGCACGTGCGCTTCGGCGACCTGCACGCCGTACGCGGCGTCGGATTCGAGGTGAACAAGGGCGAGGTGCTCGGCATCGTCGGCGAGTCGGGTTCGGGCAAGTCGGTGACCTCGCTGGCCGTGATGGGCCTGTTGCCGCCGCACGCGCGGGTCACGGGGTCCGTCAAGGTGCACGGCGCCGAGCTCCTGGGCGCCAGGGAACGGACGCTCACCCGCCTGCGCGGCGGGACGATCTCCATGGTCTTCCAGGACCCGCTGTCGGCCCTCACCCCCGTCTACCGGGTGGGCGACCAGATCGCCGAGGCGGTCAGGATCCATCAGAAGGTCACCAGGGAGCAGGCCGCGGCCAGGGCCGTCGAGCTGCTCGACCTGGTCGGCATACCCAGCCCCAGGCAGCGGGCCAGGGCCTTCCCGCACGAGTTCTCGGGCGGCATGCGGCAGCGCGTGGTGATCGCGATGGCCATCGCCAACGACCCCGACGTCATCATCTGCGACGAGCCGACGACCGCGCTAGACGTCACCATCCAGGCGCAGGTGCTCGACGTGCTGAAGACCGCGCGGAGGGAGACCGGCGCGGCGATCATCATGATCACCCACGATCTGGGGGTGGTGGCGGGGCTCGCCGACCGGGTGCTGGTGATGTACGCGGGGCGGGCCGTCGAGGTGGGCGCGGTCGACGACATCTACTACCGCACGCGCATGCCGTACACGATGGGGCTGCTCGCCTCCATCCCCCGCCTCGACGAGGGCGGGCGGCGGGCGCTGGTGCCGATCGAGGGGCAGCCGCCCTCGCCGGCCGCGCTCCCGCCGGGCTGCCCGTTCGAGCCGCGCTGCCCGCACGCGATCGCGGCGTGCTCGGACGCGGAGCCCGCGCTCGAGCCCGTCGACAGGCCAGGACACCTGGCGGCCTGCATCAGGGCGAGGGAGCTTTCCGCCGCCGCCGCGCCCTCACCTCCGCCCCCACCTCCGCCTCCGCCTCCGCCCCCGCCGCGCGAGAGCCGTGACGTGGTGCTCGCGGTCGACGGCATGGTCAGGCACTACCCGGTGATGAAGGGGGCGGTGTTCAGGCGCAGGGTCGGCACCGTCCACGCGGTCGACGGCATCACCTTCGACCTGCGCGAAGGCGAGACGCTCGGCCTGGTGGGGGAGTCGGGCTCGGGCAAGACGACCGCGCTCATGCAGATCCTGGAGCTCGCGAGGCCGCAGGGCGGCCGGATCGTCGTGCTCGGCCGCGACGTGGCGGACATCGGCGCCCGCGAACGGGCCGCGATGCGGCGCCACCTGCAGGTCGTCTTTCAGGACCCGCTGGCCTCGCTCGACCCCAGGATGACCGTCTACGACATCCTCGCCGAGCCACTGCGCACCCACGGCGTGCGCGACCAGGGGCGGCGCGTGCGCGAGCTGCTCGACCTCGTCGGCCTCGACCCCACCCACGCGGCCCGCTACCCGCAGGACTTCTCCGGCGGGCAGCGCCAGCGCATCGGCGTCGCCAGGGCGCTGGCGCTCGAACCCAGGCTCGTCGTGCTCGACGAGCCCGTCTCCGCGCTGGACGTGTCGATCCAGGCGGGCGTGATCAACCTGCTGCGCGACCTCAGGCGCAGACTCGGCCTCTCCTACCTGTTCGTCGCTCACGACCTGGCCGTCGTACGGCACATCGCCGACCGGGTGGCCGTGATGTACCTCGGCAGGATCGCCGAGATAGGCGGCGTCGAGCAGGTCTACGGGACGCCCCTGCACCCCTACACCCAGGCTCTGCTGTCGGCCGTCCCGCTGCCCGACCCCGTGAAGGAACGTTCCAGGCGGCGGATCCTGCTCGAAGGCGACCTGCCGAGCCCGGCCGACCCGCCGTCGGGATGCCGCTTCCGCACCCGGTGCCCCCTGTTCATGACCCTCACCGAGGACGAACGCGTCCTTTGCGTGACGGTCGAGCCCGAGATCAGGCGGCTCGGCGAGGACCATGGCGTGGCCTGCCACTACGCCGACCAACCCGACTAGGAGGAACACGTGAGAACACCCAGGCTCGTCGCGGTCATGGCCGTGGCAGGTGCGCTGGCCCTGACGGGCTGCGGAGGCGGCGGCCAAGGAGCCGCCAACAGCGCGCCACAGTCGCAGGGGGCCGCGGTCAAGGCCTTCGACATCAACTCCGCCGGCCGCGCCAAGATCAAGGACGGCGGCACGCTGCGCTGGGGGATCAACCAGTATCCGACCCAGTGGAACCTCAACCACGTCGACGGCAACCTCGCCAACGTCAAGAGCGTCGTCGACGCCCTCCTGCCCTCGCCGTTCCGCAGCGACGAGAAGGCGGTCATCAGCGCCAACCCCGCCTACCTCCTCGAGGGCAAGGTCACCGCCACGGACCCCAAGCAGGTCGTGACGCTGACGCTCAACCCGAAGGCCGAATGGTCGGACCGCAGGGCCGTCACCTGGCAGGACTACGAGGCCCAGTGGAAGGCGATGAACGGCAAGAACACCGACTTCCGCGTCGCCTCCACCATCGGCTACCAGGACATCGAGTCCGTCGCCAGGGGCAAGGACGACTACGAGGTGGTCATCACCTTCAAGAACCACTTCGGCGACTGGCAGTCGCTGTTCGCCCCGCTGTATCCCAAGTCCACCAACGACTCGGCGGCGGCGTTCAACAGCGTGTGGCTGAACAAGATCCCGGTCAGCGCCGGGCCGTTCAGATTCCAGGCCTTCGACCAGACCGCCAAGACCGTCACCCTCGTGCGCAACCCCGCGTGGTGGGGCGAGCCCGCCAAGCTCGACCAGATCATCTTCCGCGCGATGGACAGCGACTCGCTCGTCGGCGCCTTCAGCAACGGTGAGATCGACACCTTCGACATCGGCCCCTCCGCGCCCGACTACGCCAGGTCGAAGGCCACCCAGGGAGCCGTCGTACGGCAGGCGGCCGGCCCCGACTTCCGGCACATCACGATGAACGGCGAGAGCGCCTTCCTCTCGGACGTCAACGTGCGCAAGGCGCTGGCCATGGCGATCAACAGGCAGGCGATAGCCCAGTCGGACCTGCAGGGTCTCGACTGGCCGATCACGCTGCTGGACAACCACTTCTTCATGAACACCCAGGAGGGCTACCAGGCCAACGCGGGCGCGCTGGGCTCCTACGACCTGGAGCGGGCCAAGGCGACCCTCGACGCGGCGGGCTGGAAGCTCAGCGGGCAGACCCGCGCCAAGAACGGCAAGGAGATGAACCTGCGGTTCGTCATGCCGTCGGGGCTCCAGCTGAGCAAGTCAGAGGGGGCGCTGGTGCAGAACATGCTGATCCAGCTCGGGGTGAAGGTGACGCTGCAGGCGGTGCCTGTCGACGACTTCTTCACGAAGTACATCATTCCCGGCAACTACGACCTAACGGCATTCTCATATGTCGGTACCCCCTATCCGGTTTCGAGTGGGTACGGCATCTACGCCGACGCGACGACCGACTCCAAGGGCACGCGGCAGTGGAACGCGAACCTGGGCCGCATCGGATCGCCCGAGATCGACCAGGCGATGCAGCGGGCGACCTCGGAACTGGACGTCGCCAAGGCGCGCCAGGCGACCAACGTCGCCGACCGGCTGATCTGGGACGTGGTGAACGTCCTGCCCCTCTACCAGCGGCCGCAGAACGTCGCGGCGAAGGCGACGCTGGCCAACCTGGGGGCACGCGGGTTCTACGACCTGCGATACCAGGACATCGGCTTCACCGGCTGACCGCCCGGCGCCCCCGGCCACCCCGGGGGCGCCCTCGTCTCCCAGGAACACCGACCCGGTACCCGCGGGCGTGGTGTCGGTGGCGCGGTGTAGAAGTGGATCCGTGAATCTGACCTGGCCCCACGTCCTCGCCTGGCGACTGCGCCGCCAGTTCGTCGCCGCCGCCGACGGCCCCGGCGCGGTGGAGATCGCCCGCAGACTCTGCGGCCTGCAGAACCAGGTCGCCTCCTCCACCAGGCAGGCCGTCGCCGTCCGCAGCGCCACCCCCCGGCCAGGCGAGCTCGACCGCGCCCTCTGGCAGGACCGCACGCTGGTCAAGACGTGGGTCATGCGCGGCACCCTCCACCTCCTCCCATCCGAGGAACTGGCCGACTACTGCGCGGCGCTGGGCACGCTGCGCTTCTGGGAGAAGGGCTCGTGGCAGCGCGGTCACGGCGTCACCGCCGCCGAGACCGAGGCGATCATCGACGCCGTCCCCAAAATCCTCGAAGGCGCGCACCTGACGCGCGAGGAACTGGTCGAGGCCGTCGTCGAGTTCACCGGGGACGACCACCTCAGACAGGCCCTCACCTCGGGCTGGGGCGCGCTGCTCAAGCCGCTGGCCCGCCTCGGCGAGCTCTGCTACGGTCCGCCGCGGGAGCGCAGGGTGACCTTCACCTCCCCCCGCGCGTGGCTGCAGTCGTGGCCCGCCGAGCTCCCGCCCTACGAGGAGGCCGGGGTACGGCTGGCGCGCGCCTTCCTCGCCGCCCACGGCCCCTCCACGCCCGAGGCGTTCGACACCTGGCTGTTCGGCGGCGTGGTGAAGAAGGCCGTGCTCAAGGGCTGGTTCCGCGACCTGGCCCCTGAGCTCACCGAGGTCCACGTGGACGGCGCCACGCTGCTGGCCCTCACCGAGCACCTCGACGACCTCGCCGCCACCGAGCCATCGCGTGACGTCCACCTGCTGCCCGGTTTCGATCAGTACATCCTGGGCGCTCCCCGCAACCTGGAGCCGCTCATCCCCTCCGCGGTCAAGGCGAAGGTGAGCAGGGCCGCCGGCTGGATCTCGCCCGTGGTGATCTACGAGGGCCGCGTGGCGGGCGTGTGGGAGGGCAAGAACGGCGAGCCCGCTCTGGAGCTCTTCGAGCCCGTCCCCGAGCAGCCGCTCGCCGACGCCGTGGCCAGGCTGCGGGCCGCGACCACGCTGGAGGCCGCGGACTGACGCGGACTGACGCTGACTGACGCGCCTGGGCGCGCGTCAGTGGCCGACAAGTCTGAAGGACAGGCCGTCGCCAGGGCGGGCCTGGGCGGCGATCGGCAGGTCGGCGGCGAGCACCACGCCGATCACCGGGTAGCCGCCGGTCGGCGGGTGGTCGGCGAGGAAGACGATCGGCTGCCCGCTGGGCGGCACCTGCACGGCGCCCGTCACCACGCCCTCGCTCGGCAGCTCGCCCTGACGCGCCCACGTCAGCGTGGTGCCGCGCAGCCGTACGCCGACCCTGTTGCTGTCCTGGCTGACCTCGTACGGCCGCGCGCACAACCCGGCCGGCGCGTCACCGGCGAACCAGTCGTCGCGCGGCCCCCGCAGCACCCGCAGCACCGGCGGCGACGGCGGGGGCGGAGGGACCTGGTCCACGCAGATCGCGGCGAGCGATCCCGTGTCCCCCACGGGCAGCGTCGTGCCCGCCCGCAGGGGAGCGGGCCCGAGCCCCGACAGCGAGTCGGTCGAGCGGCTGCCGAGCACGGGCTCCACGTCGATTCCGCCGCGTACCGCCACGTAGGTGCGCAGGCCCGAAGCGGGCGTGCCGATCCCCAGTTCGGCGCCGGGCGGCATCCAGAAGGGCACCCGCATGCCGTGCGCGCACGTCTCGGAGGCCGTCAGCGGGCAGGGCGCCCCGGTGATCGCGATCCACGCGCCCGTCACGAAGCGCAGCCTCGCGCCGCCGAACGTCAGCTCCAGTCCCGCGCTGCCCTCGTGATTGCCGACCAGGCGGTTGGCCAGGCGGAGGCCCGCGGCGTCGGCGGCCCCCGAGCGCGGCACGCCCAGATGCGCGTAGCCGGGACGACCCAGGTCCTGAACCGTCGCGTAGGGACCGGGGGCGAGCACTTCGATCATGTCGCCTCGAAGCGGACGCGGGTGCCGGGCGGCAGCAGCGACGGCGGGTCGGCCCGGACGTCCCACACCCGCAGCGACGTGCGCCCCAGCAGTCGCCACCCGCCGGGCGAGGCCGTCGGGTAGACCGCCGCGTACGGCCCGGCGACCGCGACCGAGCCCGCGGGCACCGAGGTGCGCGGCGTGGTCAGGCGCGGCACGCGCAGCGCGGGGTCCAGCCCCGTGAGGTAGGCGAAGCCGGGCGCGAACCCCAGCCAGCCCACCACCAGCTCCCTGCCCGTGTGCCTGGCGATCACCTCGGGCACCGTCATCCCCGCCTCGTCGGCGACCGAGGCCAGATCCGCCCCGTCATAGACGACGGGAATCGTCACGAGCTCCTCCGCGAGCGCGGGGGCATCGTCGGCCGCCGACGCCAGATCGGCCAGCGCCGCCAGGTGCGCCCGCAGCCGCGGCCGGTCGCCGCCTCCCGTCACCACCAGCACCGTCTCCGGCCCTGGCACGATCTCCTCGACCCCTGCGGGCCGCTCGGCCCTGAGCAGCGCGTCCAGCCGGTGGGAGGCCGCCAGCGACCCCGTCTCCACCAGCAGTCCGTGCTCTCCCGCGTCCCTGATCACGCTCATGCGAAGGACTGGATGGCCACCCCGGCCTCCAGCAACCCGTCGCGTACGGCGCGGGCCAGCCGTACCGCGTCGGGGGTGTCGCCGTGGACGCACATCGACCTGGCCGCGACGGAGACCCGCGACCCGTCAACCGCGGTCACCGTGCCCTCCACGGCCATGCGCACCGCCCGCGCGGCCACCAGGTCGGGGTCGTGGATGACCGCGCCCTCCTCCCGCCGCGACACCAGCGTCCCCGACGGGGTGTAGGCGCGGTCGGCGAACGCCTCGGTGACCGTGGAGATCCCCGCCTCGGCCGCCGCGGCGTGGACCGCCGAGCCAGGCAGCGTCAGCACGGGCAGCGTGGCGTCGTAGTCGAGCACCGCGTCGATGAGCGCCGCCGCCTGCACGGGGTCGCGCACCACCCGGTTGTACAGGGCGCCGTGCGGCTTGACGTAGGAGACCCTGCCGCCCATCGCCCGCGCGATGCCGTCGACGGCGGCCATCTGGTAGAGCACTTCGGCGCACAGCTCCTCGGGCTCGACGTCCATCTCCCTGCGCCCGAAACCGGCCAGGTCCCTGTAGGACACCTGGGCCCCGATCGTCACGCCCCTGTCGACGGCGGCGGCGCAGGTGCGCCTGATCGTCACGGGGTCGCCCGCGTGGAATCCGCACGCGACGTTGGCGGAGGTGACGATGTCGAGCAGCGCGAGGTCGTCGCCGAGCCGCCAGATCCCGAAGCCTTCTCCGAGGTCAGCGTTGAGGTCGATCACCATAGGTCATGACGCTACAGCCCGTCGGGGATGTCCGCGATGTCATCCAGCGCCGACGCCAGCTCCTCGGGATCGGCGCCGATGCGCTCGACGATCTCGATGAGCACATGGAGCACCTCGTGCCGGTCGTGGCCCAGGTCGAGCAGCCGCTGCGCCGCCTCCCACAGCTGCGGCGGATCGCCCTCCCACAACCTCGTGGCGATCTCCTCGTGCCAGGCCAGGTGCTGCTCGTCGATCTCGCCGACATGGTCGATCTCCAGCAGGATGCGCCGGTCGGCCTCGTCGGCGGGGTTGAGCGTGTCGAGGTCGACGTCGCCGTGCCTGCCCTGCAGGAACGGGAACGCGAACACCCGCCTGGCCAGCGCCGACAGGTCGCCGTCCGGCAGCAGCCGCTCCATCAGCGCCATGTCGAGACCGAAGGAGGCCGGGTCGCGGTAGGCCTCGGGGAAGCGGGCCGTGGCCTCCCACACCCCGTCGAGGGTGGCCGTGATCCCCTGCTCGGGCAACCCGGTACGGCGGGCGGCGAAGCGCACCCACGCCGCCAGCACGTGCGGCATCGCCTCCTGCTCGGCGTGACTCAGCATGACCTTGCGCGGCAGCCACTCGAGCAGGAACGTCTCGCACTTGGTGGGGCTGACCCGCAGCGGCCGGTCGAAGTCCTGCTCGCAGCCGTAGTCGATGATGTGGTCGGCGCACCGCGAGGCCGCCGAGGGATCGGACAGGTGCTCGGCCGCGTCGGAGGAGAGGAACTCGGCGGCCAGCATCGCCCTGCGCTCCCTGCTGTAGGGCGCCTCGCTGTGCAGCGGCGCGGGCCGCTTGCGCCCGGGCGGCAGCGCCTTCAGCCTGGACCTGGCGAAGGCGTGGTAGGCGCTGTAGCTGTCGCTCACGGGCGGCGGGTTCTTCGGCTCGCGGGTGGCCCGCATCGCCGACTCCAGCAGCGCCCTGGCCTGCTGCGGCTCGACCTCCTCGAACAGCAGCATCGGGTTGGCCTCCGCCTCCGCGCGGGCCTCCTCGATCAGCTTGTCGACGTGGGAGGAGACCCAGGCGTCGCGCGCCATGCCCGACATGTTGTAGTCGACCACCATGACCAACGCGTGCCTGTCCTGGGCGCCCGGGGTCGCGGCGTGGGCGCCCTCGGAGCGCTCCTCGCTCCACCGGTAGCCGAAGGTGCAGATCACCGTGTCCTGGTCGCCGTAGGCGTCGCGCGAGACGTAGCAGCCCGTCGGCTTCACCGCGCCGACCCTGTCGGCCCATCCCGGCCTGGCGACGCCCGACTCCATCATCGCCAGCGCCGCGCCCTCCGCCTTGGCGCCCTGGCGGGCGGTGCCCAGATAGGCCAGGCAGATCAGCAGCGTCAGGGAGGCGGGCGTGCCCGCCTTCGCCGCGTAGTCGACCAGCCCCTCGCCCAGGACCTGTTCGACGTCACCGCCTCGCACCCTGCGCCCCCACCAGGCGCCGACCATGTCGGAGACCATCAGCTCGGCGTCGAGGGGACTGCGTACAGCCAGCAGCTCGCGGGCCGCCTGCACCATCTCGGCGAACACGTCGTCCGGCGGAGTGTTCTCCCTTGGGTCTCGTCGGTGTCGGCGCACGCCCTCCACTCTCTCGCATTCCAGGCGGAAACGGTGCGTTTACCAATGAGAAACCGTGCCTGACCGGCCGCCGCCCCGCCAGACGAAGGTGGACCGCTGTCCCGATGTTATCGGGGAGAACGCGGCGGCGGCGCGGAGTTGACGATGGCGAGCAGGTGCTCGCGGGCGATGCGCTCGACGATGTCGGGCGTCGCCTCGATGCCGAGATGCTCGGCGCAGGCGAGGGCGTCGGCCACGCAACGGTCGACGGTCTCGATCGGGATGGTCAGGAATTCGGAGGCCAGGCGTAGGCTCACCGGTTCCCGTATGAGTCGAGTGGCCAGTGCGAGCATAGGAGTGAGATTCCTCTGAAGCCACGGGGCAAAACCCCAAGAACGGTCAAGCTGGGGAGTGCGTTCCCATTCCATCGGTTCTCGGGCAACTGTCAAGCCTCCGAGCCGTCTGTGTTCGCTTCTTGGAAGGGCCATTCGTGCGAAGCTGGTCTCATGCGCATCCAGCTCGCCCAGCGGACGGAGGCCGACGAGCTGCTCGGCCGCAGTCCGCTCGCCCTGCTCGTCGGCATGCTGCTCGATCAGCAGATCCCGATGGAGTGGGCCTTCGCGGGGCCCCAGACCATCTCTGAGAGATTGGGCCATGACCTGACGGCCGAGGAGGTGGCGGCCTATGATCCGGAGGCGTTCGCGGCGTTGCTCGCCGAGAAGCCGGCCGTTCACCGCTACCCCAAGTCCATGGCGGAGCGGGTGCAGCAGCTGGCCGCCTACCTCGTCGAACACCACGACGGCAGGCCCGAGCAGGTGTGGGAGGGCGTCACCGACGGCAGGGAGCTGCTCAGGCGGCTGCAGGACCTGCCTGGGTACGGCAAGCAGAAGGCCCAGATCTTCCTGGCCCTGCTGGGCAAGCAGCTCGGCGTCCAGCCCGATGGATGGCGCGAGGCGGCGGGACCCTACGGTGAGGAGGGGTCGTTCCGCTCCGTGGCCGACGTCGTCGACGCCGAGAGTCTGGAGAAGGTGCGGGCCACCAAACAGGAGGCCAAAAAGGCGGCCAAGGGCAAGTAGCCTGATCTTGCTGCGCACAGTGGAGCGATTTTGACAGGATGCGTTGACCGTATGGCGGCCGGGGCTTCCGTCCGTGCATGCCCATCGCCGATGATGTACAGCAGAATCCGGTCGCCCGGAGCTGCGCTACACCGATACACAGTTATGGAGATGTGCCGCGTGGGAGACCCTGGCACGCGACGGAGGTGCCGACCATGAGCGCCGAGACCTCCGTGCCCCGTCCCCGGGAGTCGGGTGTGGACATCTCAGACTCCGGCCTGTTCAAGGGCCTGATGTCGGAGGCGGAGTTCGCCTTCGCCTTCTTCGACCCCGAGGGTCGCTTCGAGCGGGCCAACGAGGTGTTCAGCGATGTCGTCGGCGTGCCCGCGGACCGGCTGGCCGGCCGTACCCCTGCCGAGACCCTCACCGCGGACCTCAGCCAGCTGATCACGCACGCCGTCCAGGGCGTCGTGGAGAGCGACGGCCCCGTCACCGAGGGCCGCGTGCGGGTGCGCACGACCGAGGGCGACACCAGGCACTGGTCGCTGTCGTTCTCGCCCGTCCACGACGAGCAGGGCGAGCTGTGCGCCGTCGCGCTCGTCGGCGCGGACGTCACCGAGAGCCGTCAGACGGAGGAGGACCTGCGGCGCAGCGAGGAGCGCTACCGCTCGCTCGTCGAGGCGCAGTCGCAGCTGGTGTGGATCACCTCGCCCACGGGCGCGGTCGTCGAGGATGCGCCGCAGTGGCGCGCCATCACCGGCCAGGGCCTGGAGGAGTACCTCGCCCACGGCTGGCTCGAGGCCGTCCACCCCGACGAGCGCCAGCACACCGAGGAGGTGTGGAAGGAGGCGCTGCGCGGGCGCACCATGTTCGAGTGGAACTACCGCGTCCGCACCAGGGCCAGCGGCTTCCGCCACTTCGAGGTGCGGGCAGTGCCGATCATCAGGCACGGGCGCGTGGTCGAGTGGGTCGGCGCCAACACCGACGTCACTCCGCAGCGCGAGGCCGAGGAGATGCGCGGCAGGCTGACCGACCAGCTCGGCGCGGCCGCGCTGCGCACGGCCAGACTCCAGGGCGCCACCGCGATGCTCGCCGAGGCACTGACGGTCGAGCAGGTGGTGCAGGTCATCATCGACGTCGGCCGTACGGCACTGGCCGCCGACCGCTCGGCGGTCGCGCTGCTCGACCTCGACAGGGCCGTGCTCAAGCTGGTCAACGGCGGCGGCGTGCCCGAGGCGCCGGGCGCCACGGGCGAAGAGGTGCCGCTGTCGCACTCCAGCGTCCTCACCATGGCGGTCAACAGCCGCCGCCCCGTCTTCGCCGAGTCGCCCGAGAGCCTCAAGGCCCAGCTGCTCGACGCCGGAGGCGACGAGGACGTGCTGACGGCCTTCCTGGCCCACAGCGACGAGCGGGCCTGGGTGGGGCTGCCCCTGCTGGCCGCTGGGCGCGCGCTCGGCGCGCTGCGCTTCTCCTTCACCAGGCCGCAGAAGATCTCGCAGGAGGACGGCGTCTTCCTGGAGGCACTGGCCGGACAGTGCGCGCTGGCCGTCGAGCGGGCCACCCTCTTCGAGCGCGAGCACCGCACCGCCGAGACGCTCCAGCGCAGCCTGCTGCCCGACCGGCTGCCCGTCGTCAAGGGCCTGGTGCTGGCTCAGCGCTTTCGTTCGGGCAGCCGCCACGTGCAGGTCGGCGGCGACTGGTACGACGCGTTCGTGCTGCAGGACGGCAGGGTCGCCGCGGTCGTCGGCGACGTCATGGGCAAGGGCGTCAAGGCCGCGGCGGGAATGGGCCGCATCCGCAACGCCATGCGCGCCCTCGCGCTGACCAATCCGCCGCCCGCGGCCGTGCTGACGGGACTCGACAGGGTCTTCGACGCCACCGAGGAGGAGGAGCAGGTCACCACGCTGGCGTACATGGTCGTGGAGCCCGGCACCGGCGAGGGCACGCTGGCCCTGGCCGGGCACCCGCCACCCGTGCTCGTCTCGCCGCAGGGCACGGCGATCCTGTGCGACGCCGAGCCCGGCACGCCGCTCGGCTGGCCGACCTCGCGCCGGCAGTTCAGGTTCGTGGTGCCGCCAGGACACACCGCCGTGCTCTACTCCGACGGCATGGTGGAGAACCGCAAGCGGGGGCTGGACGCGGGACTCGCGGAACTTTGCGCGGTTGTGACCGAAGCGCCACCTGAGGTCGTAAACAATCCGCACATGCTCCTAGATTTCCTCGTAGATCGCATGTTGTCCGGTTATGAGCAGGACGATGACGTCACCGCGCTCGCGATTCACGTTCCCGCGGCCACGAAGAGTGACTGAATGAAACAGTCATAAGGGTTGCTTTCGGGTATCAGTGCACCGCTTCCGTACGCACTACTGTTCCGGTCGGCCTAGGGTGGAGGTCAACCGCCGGGAGGTGGCCGTATGGAGTGCCGGGTCGTGCCAGAATGCTGGTTGGTCCGTTTGCGCTCCGCACGGCCGCACAGATCTCCTAGAGAGGCATAGCCCCCCAGCGGGCATCTGGGTCCATTGTCGCCACGCGTTCGTTCGAGAGGTGTTCGTGTCGCCTGCAAGTTCGACTCGCTCGAAGCCATCAGAGCTGAACGAGCCCGTCATTCAGCGACTGCTCGAGCGTGGGCGCTCGCAGGGGTTCCTCGAGTCCGAGGATGTCCGTCAGGCCTTTGAGGAGGCGGACATCCCCATGTCGCAAGCCGCGGGGGTCCTGCGGACGCTCAGCAAAGAGGGCGTCGTCGTCCGGCTGACCGCCGCTGACTCGGCGGCTCCGAAGAAGTCTCGTGGTCCAGCAAAGCGCCGTACCGCTGCCCCCGTCAAGACGAGAACCGCAGCGGCCGCAAAGGAGCAGCAGCCGGAGACCGTAACCGCGGTCGTAGCCGCTGAGGCAGCCTCCGCAGAGGGGCCCGCCGCGAAGAAGGCCGAGCCCGCCAAGAAGGCCGCTCCTGCGGCCAAGAAGGCGGCAGCGCCTGCCAAGAAGGAAGCCAAGCCCGAGTCTCCCGCCAACGGGCCCGCATCGGCCAAGCCGAAGGCGGCCGAGGGCGTCGACGAGGACGACATCGACCTTGAGGGCGATGTCGAGCTCGAGGATCTGGACGACCTGGAAGAGGTCGAGGTCGAGGTCGAGGCGGAAGCCGAGACCGAGACCGAGACCGAGGAGGAGCCCGACGAGGAGCCCAAGCCCGAAGTCGTCGTCACCAGCGACGACGAGGTGCTGATCCTTTCCGACGACGACGATGACGCCCCCGTGGCGCAGGTCGCCGCCGCGGGCGCCACCGCCGACCCGGTCAAGGACTACCTCAAGCAGATCGGCAAGGTCCCCCTGCTCAACGCCGAGCAGGAGGTCGAGCTGGCCAAGCGCATCGAGGCGGGCCTGTTCGCAGAGGAGCAGCTCGGCGGCGGCGAGGTCGACAAGCTGCCCGTCGACGTCAGGGCCGAGCTCGAGTGGATCGCCGAAGACGGGCGCAGGGCCAAGAACCACCTGCTGGAGGCCAACCTCCGACTGGTGGTCTCGCTGGCCAAGCGCTACACCGGGCGCGGCATGCTGTTCCTGGACCTGATCCAGGAGGGCAACCTCGGCCTGATCCGCGCCGTGGAGAAGTTCGACTACACCAAGGGCTACAAGTTCTCCACCTACGCCACGTGGTGGATCCGCCAGGCGATCACCCGCGCCATGGCGGACCAGGCGAGGACCATCCGCATCCCCGTCCACATGGTCGAAGTGATCAACAAGCTGGCCAGGGTTCAGCGGCAGATGCTGCAGGACCTCGGCCGCGAGCCCACGCCCGAGGAGCTGGCCCGCGAGCTGGACATGACGCCCGAGAAGGTCGTCGAGGTCCAGAAGTACGGCCGAGAGCCCATCTCGCTGCACACCCCCCTCGGTGAGGAGGGCGACAGCGAGTTCGGCGACCTCATCGAGGACTCCGAGGCCATCGTTCCGGCCGACGCCGTCAGCTTCACGCTGCTCCAGGAGCAGCTCCACTCCGTTCTCGACACGTTGTCGGAGCGGGAAGCGGGCGTCGTGTCGATGCGGTTCGGCCTCACCGACGGGCAGCCGAAGACGCTGGACGAGATCGGCAAGGTCTACGGGGTGACGCGTGAGCGCATCCGGCAGATCGAGTCGAAGACGATGTCCAAGCTTCGGCACCCGTCACGCTCTCAGGTTCTGCGCGACTACCTCGACTAGGTGTCGCGACGGAACAGGGGTGCGGTCCGCATGGACCGCACCCCTGTTTCTTTGTCCGGGTGACTCTCCGCCGGATCGGACATGGGCAGGCGCTGCTCCCTGCCTCCCTCCGGGGCGTGGGAGGCCTCAGGGGCTCTCAGGTGACGTCCACGTCGATCCGGCCGGGAGCGAGCCGTACGGCGTAGCCCAGGTCGTCCAGGACCTTCACCAGCTCGTCGGGCGTCGCGGGATCGGCGGCGCTCTCCAGCAGCCTTCTGGCGATCTCGCCACGGGTCGCCTTGGCCATGTGGCTGACGACCTTGCCGTCCTTCAGCACCCGCACCGCCACCCCGCGCGCACCCGCCTTCCACGCGCCCGCGTACGTGGACGAGCGCATGTCGACGGCCAGCCCGGGCATCCGGTCCATCTCCTTGGTCACCAGCGGCCGCCAGAACGCCGCCAGACCGCCCAGCGCCGGCAGGTTGACCCCCATGGACAGCCGGTACGGCGGCACGCGGTCGGTGATCCGCAGCACGCCCCACAGCCCCGAGAAGATCACGACGGACTCCTCGGCCCTGGTCCTGGCCTTGTCGTCCAGCGTGGCCAGGCCGAGGTTGTCGTAGAGGACGCCGGTGTAGAGCTCGGCGGCGGGTAGCGTGGCGGCCGTCTTGAGCGCCAGGTTCTTGTCCAGCTCGGCGGACTGGCCCTGGCTGAGGCCGAGCACGTCGAGGGCGTCGCGGCGCTTGGAGGCTCTGACGAGGGCGTTCACCACGCGGGTGCGCGGCCTGGCGAGGGTGGGGAAGGACAGGTCGCCGACGGCCTGACCGGTGCCGTGGGCGGCCTTGCCTTCGGACGGCGGGAGCAGAATGAGCACGGGTACGGGTTTACCACCTGGGCGGCTGACGTGCGACGTTGCGGGGCTCAACCGGAGTCGCGCTGGAATGGCGTGCTTGGACGGGCCGGTGGCGGTGACCACGGGGGGCTCGGCTGTGCGTGCCGTACCGGATGGTCGGAACGCTAGGCTGCACGGATGGATTTCGACCTCCTGGTGGACGAGGCCTGGCCGGCGCTCGAACGCGTCGAGCTGGACGGATGGACGCTTCGCCACGCCGAAGGGGTGACCAAGCGGGCCAACTCGGTGCGGGTCACGGGCGCGCCGGCCGATCTCGGCGGCGCCATCGAGGCAGCGGAGGCGTTCTACGCGGCCAGGGGTCTGCCCGCCGTCTTCTCCCTGGGATCCCGCGCCGCGGCTCTCGACCCCGTGCTGGAGGAGCGCGGCTACCGCCTGGTCGACCCCGTGCTGGCCATGGTGGCGCCCTCGAACCCCGCCCCTGCCGCCCACGAGGTGCGCGTCGAGGACGCGCCCTGGCAGGGCTGGCTGGAGTCGTGGTGGGCGGTCGACGGCCGCTACGGCGACGGCATCGAGGTGGCCGCCAAGATCTGCACCGGCGTGCCCGCCTGGTACGCCGCGGTGGAGGAGGACGGCGTGGCGCTGGCCGTCGGCAGGGGCGTGCCCCAGGGCGACACGCTGGGCATCTACTGCATGGCGACGCTACCGAGGGCGCGCCGCCGCGGCCTGGCGCGCAGCGTCCTGCGAGCGCTGGTCCGGCACGCGGGCCTGGCCTCGGCCTATCTCGTGATGAAGGCCGACGACCCGGCGGCCGCGGAGTTCTACCGCAGTGAGGGGTTCGCCGATGCCGGCGGCTACCACTACCGGGTCGCATGACAACGAAGGCGGCGAACCCGGAACACCGGGCCGCCGCCTGCGCTTCATGCCATATGGGGTTATGTCATCAAGACGAACGCCTCATCAGCGCTCGTCGGTTCGTGCGGTTGAAGGGGTTTCGCTGAGCCGAGCCGACTCGTCCAGGATTTCGGCGCCCTTCTCGCGCAACACGGCCACGTGCTGACGCCCATGGTGGGCGCAGAACAGCAGCTCCCCGCCAACGGGCAGGGTCGCGCGAATGTAGGCCTGGGCGCCGCAACGGTCGCAACGGTCGAGGGCCGTCAGCGGCTTAACGGGGGCGAGAGCTCCAGTCACGTATCGCCTTTCGGGTCACCCCCGCCGAAGCGAGGATCTGGCGTCAGTCACTTGAGACAACATCTAACCGGACCTGGACGTTCCCAATCACCACCTCGCTACGCCCAGAGCGGAATATGGCCGAAGGTAACGCTGGACGCGCCGTTGGTAACGTCAAACGTGACCTGATGGCAAGCTTGTACGCGCGCGGACGGGAAGAACGGTAAGCTACGCACACGTGTTCGATGCTTGACCAGAGGAGCTGGAGTGACGGTAGTGGAGGCGGGTTACACAGCTCGTCACCTGTCGGTGCTTGAGGGCCTCGAGGCGGTCCGCAAGCGCCCCGGGATGTACATCGGGTCCACCGACAGCCGCGGGCTCATGCATTGCCTCTGGGAGATCGTGGACAACGGCGTCGACGAGGCGCTGGCAGGCCACTGCAGCCGCATCGAGGTCGAGCTCCACGCCGACGGCTCGATCGAGGTGCGCGACGACGGCCGTGGCATCCCGGTCGACATCGAGCCCAAGTCCGGCCTGCCGGGCGTGGAGCTCGTCTACACCAAGCTCCACGCGGGCGGAAAGTTCGGCGGCGGCTCCTACGCGGCCTCCGGCGGCCTCCACGGCGTCGGCGCCTCCGTGGTCAACGCGCTGTCCTCCCGCCTCGACGTTGAGGTCGACCGCGACGGCCAGATCCACCTGATCAGCTTCAGGCGCGGCGTGCCCGGCGTGTTCGACGGCGAGGGCCCCACGGCCAAGTTCAAGAAGAAGTCCGGCCTGCGCGACGGCGGCAAGCTGCGCAAGAACGTCACGGGCACCCGCGTCAGGTTCTGGGCCGACAAGCAGATCTTCCTGCCCGACGCCGAGGTCTCGATCGACGAGATCCACGTACGGCTGCGCCAGACGGCCTTCCTCGTGCCTGGGCTGACGCTCGCCCTCATCCACGAGGGCAAGACCGAGGAGTTCCGCTTCGACGGCGGCATCTCCGAGTTCACCGAGTTCCTGGCCCGCGACGAGGCGGTCTGCGAGGTCCTGCGCATGCAGGGCGTCGGCCACTTCCACGAGACCGTGCCCGTCCTCGACGACCAGGGCCACATGACGCCCACGGAGGTGCAGCGCGAGCTCACCGTCGACGTGGCGATCCGCTGGGGCAAGGGCTACGACTCGACCGTCCGCTCCTTCGTCAACGTCATCGCCACCCCCAAGGGCGGCACCCACGTCACGGGGTTCGAGCGCGGCCTGGTCCGCACGCTCAACGAGCTGCTGCGCGAGACCAGGCTGCTGAAGAACGGCGACGATCCCGTCACCAAGGAGGACATCCTCGAGGGCCTGACGGGCGTGGTGACCGTCCGGGTGCCGGAGCCGCAGTTCGAGGGCCAGACCAAGGAGGTCCTCGGCACCTCGGCGGCCACCCGCATCGTCTCCCACGTCGTCTCACGCGAGCTCAGGGAGCTGTTCACCAACCCGCCGCGCGGGTTGAAGCAGCAGCAGCGCGCCGCGCTCGAGAAGATCGTCGCGGCCGCCAAGGCGCGCATCGCGGCCCGCGAGCACCGTGACAACCAGCGGCGCAAGAGCGCGCTGGAGAACTCCGCGCTGCCCGCCAAGCTCGTCGACTGCCGCAGCGACGACGTCGACCGCAGCGAGCTGTTCATCGTCGAGGGAGACTCCGCGCTCGGCACCGCCAAGCTCGCCCGCGACTCGGAGTTCCAGGCGCTGCTGCCGATCAGAGGCAAGATCCTCAACGTACAGAAGGCCTCCGTGGCCGACATGCTGAAGAACGCCGAGTGCGCCGCGATCATCCAGGTGGTGGGCGCGGGCTCGGGGCGCAGCTTCGACATCGACGCGGCCCGCTACGGCAAGATCATCCTGATGGCCGACGCCGACGTCGACGGCGCGCACATCCGCTGCCTGCTGCTGACCCTCTTCCACCGCTACATGCGGCCGATGGTCGAGGCGGGGCGCGTCTTCGCGGCCGTGCCGCCGCTGCACCGCATCGAGCTGACCAACCCCGGGCGGGGGCAGGAGAAGTACATCTACTGCTACTCCGACGCCGAGCTGCACAAGGTGCTGCGGGATCTCGAACGGCGCGGCAAGCGCTGGAAGGACCCGGTGCAGCGCTACAAGGGTCTGGGCGAGATGGACGCCGATCAGCTGGCCGAGACCACGATGGACCCCCGCCACCGCATCCTGCGCCGTGTCCGCATCGAGGACGCCGAGGCGGGCGAGCGCATCTTCGACCTGCTGATGGGCAGCGACGTGGCACCGCGCAGGGAGTTCATCGTGAGCAGCGCGGCCGAGGTCGACCGGGATCACATCGACGCGTAAGGCAGGCTTCCGCCGTAGATGCCCTGACAGAATGAATTCTGTCGTGTACGCGTTGTGAAAAGCGCCCCTGGATCGTTTCGGATGAGCTGTGGGAGCGGGTCGAGCCGTTGATGTCGAAGGGGGATCGCCACTATCGGCACCCCGGGCGCGAGCGGCTCGACGACCGTAGGCTGCTGTGCGGGATACGCATCCGCTGGGAGATCGGCGACGAGATCCATGAAGCCTTCATGGATCTCGCTCTCGCGATCGTCTGCTGGCGACGCCTCCGACCAGCGTGATCCGAGGCGGGCCTCCCTACAGCCGTGCTGCGAGACGTTCCCGGAATGGGGTGTAATCGCAGGCAGGGAACAGTCTGGGGAATACCTCCAGCATGTTACGCAGATTCGTCACGATGTCATGGAAGTAGGGTTTCCCCAGCTCAATGTCGGTGAACAGGAACTCCCAGCCGCGAGTCCCCTTGGTGGCGAGCAGGGCGTCCACGTACTCACCGTAGGTGAGGTCGAGCTTTACGTGGGTGCAGGGGTACGGGTGACTGGGGTACAGCTCGGTGTCGGCATGCTCGTCGTCGAACCAGATCTCGACCGGACTGGCATCTGGCTGCACGCGCAAGTGGGTCAAGTGGCCGTTCCCCGAACCCCGAGAGCCCGCGATGCACCGCAGCTGAGAAAGAAAGCGGCGTTGGAACTCTGTGGTCGGGTAGCGAATGGGTGGACCCTCGCCCTGTTCGACCACGTCCAGTAGGGGAAACACATCGATCTCGCCGTGGACGAGGGGGAGCGGCCCGGTCGTCTTCCATGCGATGAAGAACTCCGAGAACCTGAGCTGGTGAGACACGAGCCCCCCGGCCATGGACACGTTCTCCCATTCGGGGAGGTACTCAGCCAGATCATCACCGATCGCCGGGCGTAGCTGCTCGTCCAGCCCCACGCTGTAGACCTCGAAGTGCTGGCTCCGTCGGATCTCCTCAAAGGAGTCCAAGTGCAATCGCTCGTACGAGGTGAAAGCCTCCATAACCCGCCTCCACTGGTCAAACTGCTGACATGGGCATGATGCCAGCCTGTGGCCCCGAAGATCCCGGATCCACCAGATCAGGAAGAGTTGGCGGGCAGAGGTCATTCTGTTAGGAGCTGTCAAGCGGCTCCGTCCTGCCCGTGGGGGAGCCCTGACTTCCCCACGCTGCGTCGTCGTGCCGGTGGCGCGCAGTCGGCGCGGCTGGACCAACCGCGAGACTCACCGTGGGGTGTCGTGCGTGGAGGGGCTCGGCCTCGGTGAGATGCCACGCGCTACCGGTCCGAGCTAGGCGGGTTCGACTCCCGAGATCCGGTACCTGCTCACCTCGGCGTCGCGGATCTGGGTTGTTCGCTCGCCGGAAGGGCCCTCGCCGCGGAAGCGTTCGAGGTCCTCGTCCGTCTCCCAGCGCTCGTACACGTTGATCCTGTCCGGTTCGAGGAGGTCGGCCGAGAGCGCGAAGTCGAGACAGCCGGTGGCGGCTCTGGCGAGCTTCAGGACCTCCCTGCATCCCGCCAGGTAGGCGTCGCGCGCGTCGGCGTCCACGTAGAGCTTCCCGGAGATGATGATCACACTGGGCTCCTCACCGGATCTGGTGCCTTCCTGGCGGTGGGCGTGGCCTCGATGCTCACCTTGATGCCGTCGCGATCATCACGGGTGGTCGCGACGTGGGCGTTTGCGGAGGATTGGGGGTTGACGGGAGCCGTGGGGGTGCTGTGAGCTCCGCCGTACGGGGGTCAGGGGACTTCGACCGGCATCAGCTTGCCGGTGTGGACGTCGTAGATCGCGCCCCCGATCGGCATGTCGGGCGGCAGGAAGGGGCTCGTCCGAATCCGGGTCAGGTCGTGACGTAGTGCCGCGTCCTGGTCGGGCACCGTGTGGAACTCCAGGCTCCTGGTGTCCACGCCGCGTGCCTGGGTCAGCGCGTGCACGTCGGCGTCGGTGACCTTCGCCATGCCGCAGTCGGTGTGCGGCATGACGAGCACGCGCTCCACGCCCAGCAGGTACACGGCCAGCACGAGTGTCCGCAGGACGTCGTCGGTGACCCTCGCGCCGGCGTTGCGAAGGATCTTGGCGTCACCCGCGCGCAGGCCGAGCAACCCCAGTGGGTCGATACGGGAGTCCATGCACGTCACTACGGCCAGGCCGCGCGCCGCCTTACCGGTGAGGCCGGAGTAGGCGAACGTCCGCGCGTATATCTCGTTGGCGGAGAGCAGGTCGTCGAACGCAGTCATGCCTCGATGATTCCGCATGACCGTTTCATGATGGTTTCCGGGGGCGGGTTGGCGAGCAAGTTTGCGAACGCCCCACCATCCTCGCTCACTTTGCGTGATGATGTTGTAGCCCAACGTGTGTGATCAAAGAGGATGACGTGAGTAGGACCGAATCACTCGGCGCGTACCTGCGCGCTCAGGGGCGCCGCCGGTTGGACCGGGTCGAGGTGTCCGATGACGGGCGCAACGCCCGGTGCGCGCTGGCGTTGCTCGACGCCGCGGCCTACGCCGAGAGCCTCGCCGAGGACGATCCGATCGTCGAGATGCTGGAGCAGGCGGGATGTTTCGGGCCACTCGGGTTCGACGAGTTCTCTCCTGGCGAGGAGGCTGCTCGCTTCATCCGTGAGTGGGTGGGCAGTGAGCCGCACGAGCTCCTTCTCGCCCTTCCCGCCGTCGCGGCGTCCGCCTGACACCCGGGGCTGAGGGTCGCGGTTCACCCCGCACGGGTCGGCACGGGCACCCCTCCTTCACGTCCATGCCGTCCGCCCTCAGCTCCGGGCCTTTCACCGCAGTCCGGAATGCACTCTGCAGCGGGCTGCCCCCGATGGCTCTCCCCTGAGACTGGTCTCGGGAGAGCGGGCGGCCCGCGTGGATGAAGGCCGGTGTTGAGGAAGGGTCTCTGGGCCTTTCCTCGGGCTTGGGTCCGGCTCCGGGTCGTTGGTTGGTCCTGAAAGCCCCTCGCATGACGGTCGTACGCGTGGGAAGGGAAGCGTCATGGCAGGAATCGCGCGGATGCGCTCGACGGTCATTGACTGCGCCGACCCCCAGACCCTGGCCAGGTTCTACGCCGAGCTGGTCGGCTGGGAGATCTCCTCGGACGACGGCGACTGGGTCGTCGTCAGCGACGGCGGACGCTTCCCTCGGCTCGCCTTTCAGCAGGTGGAAGACTACCGGCCGCCGGTATGGCCAAGTGCCGAGATGCCGCAGCAGTTCCATCTCGATGTCACCGTGGACGACATGGACAAGGCCGAGGCCCAGGTCCTCGCACTGGGGGCGACGAAGCACGAGTTCCAGCCGAGCGAGGAGGACGACTTCCGCGTTTTCCTGGACCCGGCCGGGCACACGTTCTGCCTGTGCGTCGGCGAGGACGGCTGACCGACGCCAACCAGGGCCCTGTCATGGCGGGCATTCAGGGCGCTGCTCCCGTTCGAAGCCGGTTGCCGGAGGCACTGGCGCGCGGCTCCATGGACTGACATCTAATCCGCGCGAGCTATCCGATCAAGTCCGCGCATCCAGTGACGTCCCTTCCGCGCTCACAATGTCTCCCGCGAGTGACGGACTGAGGCGTTCCGGCGCCGCACACGGCACGCCAGGAAAGATCCGTCATCGTGCGTCGCGTATCCCGAGAATGTATGTCGCGGTAAGCGCAACGGCACGGTCTTCGTCATGAGACAGATCTGCGAGGGCTCGTGACGCTGTGGTGCCCGGGATGTCCGCGAGCGCCTGTGTCAGCCGTCGACGTGCAGACGATTCAACGGTGCCGTGGGCGAGGCGATCAACGAGCCTGTCAGCGATCTGATCCGCCAACGCGGGACGACTCGCCAGCGCGCTCAGGGCGTCGGCTGCATCGACGTCATTCGTCCCCTCGACGACGATATCGATGAGCGTCGGGATCGCGTCGGCTACTCCACGTGCCCCGAGTGCCAGAGCTGCATACCTGCGGACCACGATGTCGGGGTTCGTGAGGGCGTCCTGCAGCAGTGTGGTCGCCTCACCGTTCGGAATCTCGGCGATGGACTGGACGGCACGTTTGCGCACCTCGGCTACTGGTGAGCCGAGGCCCTCCGCCAGCAGCGCAAATCCGTCATCGCCCGATTGCGCCAAAGCCCATCGAAGGGCTCCGGCGACGTTCGGGTCCGTCTCGCTCAGCGCTGCCTCGACCAGTGCTTCCACTGGCATCGGAGCCTCTTCGACTGAGGACAAGGCCGCGCGCTGGCGCTTATCGGCGCTCTTTGACCCCAACGCCTGCAGGAGTGCGACGATCTGGAGGACGTCCTCCCAGCCGGCGGGTTCCACGGCGTCGATCCGACGCAGTCGCGTGAGCAGCTCCGTCTCAGCCGCAATGCGTTCTCGCGTCTGGCGGATGAGGTCGTCGACGAGCTCTGAGGGCGTGAAGTCGGGATCATCGAGCGCGCGCCTGACTTCACGCAGCGACAGCCCCAATGACCGCAGGCTCTCGATTTGGAAGATCCGCCGGATGTCCTCGCTGGAGTACTCTCGATAGCCTGCGTCGGTACGACCCGTTGGCCGCACCAGGCCGAGCGAGTCGTAATGCCTGAGCATGCGGGCACTGACCCCGGACCGTCGTGCCACATCACCGATCAACACTGCCCATCACTCCTCCTTGCTGGTGCTGCCGAGGGCTACGACGCGCTTGGCCTCCTCGATCGCGAACTCGAATCCGGCATCCGGGTCGCGCAACAGCCGTTCCGTGGCGATCGCGTGGGCGCGCACGCGCGGGTCGAGATCTGTCATCGCAGCGCTCAGCGTGGGCACAATCACCTCACCGAGCGCGATCAGCGCCCGGCTGAGGCTCAGCTGCATCTCACGTTCGCCGCGCCCGAGCTGTGTCGACAACACTGCGGCCAACTCGGGCTCTTCACCTTCGGGCACGAGCACGACCGCTGCCCGCCAAGCGCTCCGCGCCACCTCATCGTCGGCGTCGGACAGAAGCGCCCGTGTGATCGCCGGCCACGCTTGCCGATCCCCGATCTTGGACAGCGTGTGCAGCGCCTGGCTTCGTGCCTGCGCACACTCCGAGCGGAGTTCCTTGAGAAGCTCTGGAACCGTCATGGATGCTGAGTGGCGGGTGAGTGCCCACGTCAGCATATCGCGCACATAGAATTCGGGTTCGATCGCGCATCGTTCGATGAGCTTGTCGATGAACTGCGGGTCAGGGGTCGTACCGACCGCCATCGCCGCCCGCAGCCGCACTGACGAGCGGCTGTCCTCCAGCCCCTGGAAAGCTCGAATCGTATCCACGTCTTGTTTCTGCATGGTCATCGGGACCACCTCCTTGGCAACAGTGAAGACCTTGTCACTGTGTCAAGGTCAAGCGGGATCACGCCGCAAGATCACCAGGCACCCTGGCCCCCACTCGGGTCCACATCACCGAGTGCAAGGTAGCTCTGTGTGGCGGTGATGACGGTGTGTGATTCGCAGAAATGGTCATCGGTCCTGGTAGGCGGACGCGGAAATCCTGGTCGATGGCCACGTATCCTATTGATCTTGCTCGTGTGCCGGAATCGGGTACCAGGATGTCGTCAGAAGGCGCTGAGATCGAGCAGAAGGCGCTGAGATCGAATGGAAGGGTTGGTCGGGAACGGGCAATCACTGGTGTCTACCGTCCCCGGTGAGAGAGACCCCTGCATGACAACGTTCCTCGACGGAGCTGTCGCCGATCCCGAGCGATTCTCCGTCCTCTTCGATGCCCACTACGAGGAGATACGCCGCTATATCGGCCGCCGCCTCGACCTCGACATCGCCGAGGACCTCGCCGCCGAGACCTTCCTGATCGCCTTCCGTCAGCGTGACAACTTCGACGCCGCCAAGGGCGGCATCAGAGCGTGGTTGTACGGCATCGCCACCAACCTCATCGGCAGGCACCGGCGGGCCGAGATGCGGCGATACAGGGCACTGGCCAGATCGGGGCCACCTGCCGACGACGGCCACGACCAGCGGGTGGTGGATCGGGTCGCCGCGCGGGTGACCGTACAGAAACTCTCGGCCGCGCTGGCCGGGCTGTCGCGCGGGGAGCGTGACGTGGTGCTGCTCGTCGCGTACGGCGAGCTGACCTACGACGAGGTGGCCGCGGCGCTCGGCGTCGCCTACGGCACCGTCGCCTCCCGGCTGAGCCGGGCCAGGACCAAGCTGCGTGACGCGTTGGGAGTTGAGGTGTGATGAAGGAGTTCCAGCTCATCGACGAGGTGATGCCGGGTGTGCCGCCCGCCGACCACGCCAGGATGGCGGCGGCCCGCGCCAGGATGCCGGGCGGCGCCCCGCGGCCGCGCCGACCGGCCTGGCCCAAGATGGTGCTCGCAGCGGTGGCGGTCAGCGTGGTGATGGTCGGCGGCTTCGTGGCGGTGCCCCTGCTGCGCGGAACGGGCGTCGAGACGGCCGCGATGCCCGATCCGCGCGCGGTGCTCGACGCGGCGGCCGACCGGCTGGCCGCGCGCCCCCTGGGCACGGGCGCCTGGTGGCGGCGGGAAATGGAGCAGGTGTCGCGGGTCAAAACCCCGGTCTACACCGTCGAGAAGCGGGTCAAGGACGTGCTGTGGGCGAGCCCGGAGCACGGGTACCGGACGCAGCGCGGACCCATCTTCGCCAAACCGCTCACCCCCGCCGACGAGCAGGCATGGAAGAAAGCCGGCTCGCCCGACCTCTGCGATGGCTGCCAGATGGGCAAGACCTACTTCACCCCGCTGAAGCTGACGCACAAGCCCGCGACGGAGCTGCCCACCGATCCCGAGGCGCTCAAGGCCGAGATGCTGCGGGCCAACACCGACGACAACCCGGAGGCGTGGCTCTGGGGCGCGAGCCAATGGCTCCTCCTCGACCTCGAAACCACTCCGGGCACCAGGGCCGCGCTCTACCGCGTGCTCGCCGACCTGCCGGGCGTCCGGGTGGAGGACAACGTCACCGACATCGACGGCCGCACCGGGATCGCACTGACGTACGGCAACGCACCCACACGTCAGGAGATCATCATCGACCGGGCCAGCGGCGAGCTGCTGGCCGTACAAGAGGAGCTGTCTGACAAGGGCAAGGCGTTCGCCGCGTACGTGGTCAAGCGGCTGGGCTGGACCGATGACCCGGCGCCCAAGGAGTCGCGGTTTTCCTAGCGACCCGGCTGGCCCTGGTATTTGGCCGGTTCGCGGGCGAACCGGATGGACACCAGGGCACGATCGACGTCGCGTCCATCAAGATCTGGCTCCGCGATCCCGTCCCATGATCCACGGAACACGGCCTGACGACGAACTACCGGCGCAGGACGCCAGAGGCGTGGGTCTTGGCGGGTGTTTCGTGGCTGGTCCATGCAATGTCGTCAACCGCCAGAAATGGCTCGCCGGCCACGGTCGCGGGGGTGACTCCGGTGAACGCCACGACGTCTCGATGCAGGTGGGACTGGTCGGCGTAGCCGCCGTCGGCCGCGACTCGGGCTGCGTCTTGTCCCGCGACCAGGCGGTGGGCGGCATGGTCGAAGCGGACCAGCTTCACGGCGCGCTTGGGCGGCAGGCCGATCTGCGACCGGAACCGGGACCACAGGCGCTTACGGCTCCATCCGAGTTCGGCCGCCAGTCCGTCGACCCGTACCAGGCCGCGGCTGGCGACGATCCGCTGCCAGGCCCAGGCCACCTCCGGGTCCACCGGCGGCCCCGCCTCATGCCGGCGGGCGAGCAGCGCGTCCGTCAACGCGAAGCGATCCTGCCACGAGGAGACATCGCCCAGTTGCTCACGGATCCGTGACGCCTCCCGGCCCCACAGGTCGCCCAGGGCCACCACGGCGCCGTCGAGGTCGGCGGGGGAGACGCCCAGAACCGCGCGGGCGATCGCCGGGGACAGGCGCACCTGCACGCACTCGACGTTCTCACCCCGCGCCCGGACCGAGCCGCCGGAGCCGAGCCCGAGCCCGGCGACGATACTTCCCCGCTGCTGCCGCCCGGCGGCATAGTCCATGACGGGCGAACCAGCGCCGAACTCCAGGAGCACCGTCACGGCCGGGTGCGGGACCATCCGGAGCGCGTCCAGCTCACGGACCCGGAACCCGGCCATGGTGACACCGGCCACCCGGCTGGGCCGCTGCGGGCATGCCACGCCCCACACAGCCGCGCCGTGCACGAATGTCCGCACCGCCCCATGCTACGCGGGCCGATCGAGGGGAACATTCGTCCAATCCACCGGCGCGCACCGGCGGCGACAGTGGCCTCATGACCATTTCTGACGGCGGACCGCACGTGAACGGCAGCCCCGAGGCCACCGAGAGCTCGACCCTGTCCCTGGACGACGGCACCATCTACGTGTGCCAGGACGGCCCCCGCGACGCTCCCGCACTCCTGCTCATCCACGGGTCCGCCTCCTCGACCCGCTCGTGGGACCCGCTGGTTCCGATGCTGACCAGATCCCATCGCGTCATCCGGATCGACCTGCTCGGGCACGGCCGGTCAGCCAAACCGGCCGACCGCAGCTACGAGATCCCCGACCAGGGAAACCGGGTCGGCGTGGCACTGGACCGGCTCGGCGTCAAGCATGCCATCGTGGTCGGCCATTCCTCCGGCGGCTACAGCGCCACGGCCCTCGCCGAGCAACGACCCGACCTGGTGACCGCGCTCGCGCTCATCAACACCGGACCCAGCCTGGACGCCTTCATCGCATCGGAGTCCGCCGCCATCGGACCCTCGCAGTGGCCGCCGACCGATGAGCAGATCCGCCAGTTCGCGAGCACCGGTTTCAGCCGCGCGGGCTACCAGATCCCCCAAGAGCTCCTGGACGAAGTGCGCAGTATGACCTACCACACGCTCACCATGACCATGAAGGCGTCCCGCGACTACCTGGAGCAGCAGGCGCTCCCGGATCGGCTGACGCCCCTTGGCAAGCCGCTATTGGTGATCTTCGGCGAGGACGACCGCAGATGGCGATCCTCATCCGCCGCCGGCTACCGCACCGTTCCGGGCGCGAAAGTCGAGTTGCTGCCCGGCCTTGGACACTCACCCAACCTCGAGGATCCGCCGCGGACCGCCGCACCTCTCCTGGCCTTCGCCGCGATCCACGCCGCGCAGACGGACTGAACGAGACAACGGGGCCGACCTACCTCGGGGTGCTGGTCAGCGGGTGGCCTGGGTCAGCAGGTCCACCGCCTTCCTGAGGTGCCCCGACGCCAGCTCGTGATCGGCCAGCGCCTGCAGGTCCTTACGGCGGCCGCCGGCCTGAGCCACGTCCCTGGCCACCGACACCACCACGTCGTCCTGCGCGAACGTGTCACTGTTCGACCGTTCGAGCAGCGCCGCCGACACCCCGAGCGCCGTCAGCA
This sequence comes from Nonomuraea sp. NPDC049152, assembly GCF_040648355.1. NCBI lineage: Bacteria > Bacillati > Actinomycetota > Actinomycetes > Streptosporangiales > Streptosporangiaceae > Nonomuraea > Nonomuraea sp. NPDC049152. Next base: position 248,033 of record NZ_JBEZDO010000002.1, read on the forward strand.
CCACCCGGGAGTCGCGTACCGTCCCGTCGGCGTTCCAGTTGCGCGAGACCAGCGCCACGCCGAGCGCCGCCGCGGCCGCCCGGGAGACCGGGTCACCCTTGGCCAGCGAGTCACGTGCCGCCTTCAGCCTGGACCTGGACTGCTCGGTGCGCAGTCCCCAGCCGTAGGGGAAGAGCGGGTCGTAGGCGGCGTCACCGACGTTGATCGGCAGCTGCTCCGCCGTACGGAACCAGGTGAAGGGCAGCCTTCCCGTGTACGGCACGGCACCGAAGAGCGGGTCGCTCACGCCCGCCCCCTCGGAGCCCGGCAGCCACGAGGCGACGACCGCGTCCACGCCGGACAGGTCGCCGAGCGAGAGCGGACGTCCCGACACGACGAGCACGACGCACTTGAGCGCCCCGCACACCCTGTCGACGGCCGCGCGGTCGGCGGCTGAGAGGTCGAGCGTGCGGCCCTGGCGGCCGACGTCGCCGAACCCCTCGGCGTATGGGCGCTCGCCCACGACGACCACGCCCACGTCGTGCCCGGCCAGCGGCGCGGACGCGTCGGCGGAGTGGGTGACGGAGGCGGCGCGGGAGCGGATGCCCTGCAGGATCGTGGTGCCCTGGGTGATGGGCCCTGGCGAGCCCTGCCAGCTGATCGTCCAGCCGCCCAGCTGGTTGCCGAGGTCGTCGGCGTTCGAGCCTGCGACGTAGACCTTCGCCGAGGGGCGCAGTGGAAGCAACCCGCCGTCGTTCTTGAGCAGCACCTGCGACTTGGCGGCGGCGGTGCGGGCCACGGCGCGGTGCGCCGCCGAGCCGACGTCGGGCAGGTCGCCCCTGTCGGCGAAGGGGTGCTCGAACAGGCCGAGGGCGAACTTCTGGGTGAGGATGCGCGCGACGGCGTCGTCGATCCGCGACTGCGCCACCCGGCCGGCGCCGACCTCGGCGGTCAGCGCCTCGATGAAGCCCGTGTAGGCGTAGGGCACCATGATCATGTCGAGGCCGGCGTTGATCGAGGTGCGCACGTCGCTCGCGTAGTCGCCGGGGATCTGGTCGATGGCCTGCCAGTCGCTGATCACGAAGCCCTTGAAGCCGAGCCGTTCCTTGAGCACGCCGGTGATCAGCTCCTGGTGGGCGTGCATCTTGGTGTCGCCGACGCTGGAGAAGGACGGCATGACGGTGCCGACGCCGCGCTTGACCGCCTCGACGAACGGCGCGAGGTGGACGGCCTCGAGCTCGGCCCTGTCGCCGGTGAAGACGCCCTGGTCGATGGTGTAGTCGCCGGTGGTCGACGAGCCGTAGGCGGTGCCGCCGTCGGCCACGTAGTGCTTGGCCGTGGCCAGCACGCCGTTCTTCTGCAGGCCGGTCACGATGGTGGCCATGCGCGAGACCAGCGCGGGGTCCTCGCTGAAGGACTCGTAGGCCCTGCCCCAGCGGTCGTCGCGGGAGACGCACAGGCACGGCGCGAAGTCCCATGGGATGCCGGTCGCCTTCACCTCCTTGGCCGTGGTCCTGCCCGCCTGTTCGACGAGCGCGGGGTCACGGGTGGCGCCCAGGCCGACGTTGTGCGGGAAGATCGTCGCGCCGACCACGTTGTTGTGGCCGTGGACGGCGTCGACGCCGTAGATCAGCGGGATCTGCAGCCTGGTCTGCTGGGCGCGCAGTTGGTAGCCGTCGACCATGTCCGCCCAGCCCTTGGGCGTGTTGGCGGCGGGCGCGGAGCCGCCGCCCGACAGCAGCGAGCCGAGCAGGTAGGTGGCGATGTCGTCCTGCTTGGCCAGCGCGCCACGCTCGGCCTGCGTCATCTGGCCGACCTTCTCGGCCGGCGTCATGCGCCCCACCAGGTCGGCGACCCGCTGCTTCACGGGCTTGCCTGCGTCGAGGTACGGCAGGCCGTGCGCGTCGATCACCACGACCGCGTCGTCGGCGGGCGCGGTGACGCCCTCGCCGGACAGCACGATCGGGATGGTCTCGGCGACCTCGGCCTCGGGGTCGCCCTTGGTGGTGACGGTGAAGGTCCTCACCGTCCCGGCGGGCGAGCCGGCGGGAAACACCAGCGTCCCCTCGGCGGGCGTGTAGTCGGAGCCGGCGGTCGCCGTACCCGATCCGGTCGCGTAGTGGACGGTCAGGTCGGCCGGCGGGACGGCGGAGATGGCGACGCCGACCTGGGCGGAGCCCTTCTCCTTGACCGGGTAGACGGGCGCGGTCGTGGTCAGGCGCACGGGCCGGGGTGGCGCGGTGCCGTACACCTGGACATCGTCCCAGAGCAGGGTGCCCGAGGAGCCGGACGGCAGGCGCATCGAGTAGCCCCACATCGTCTCCAGGTCGAGCTGCCCGTCGGTGGGGGCGCCGCCCGGCTGGTAGTCGCCGCGCCTGACGAAGTCGGCGAACTTCACCTCGATCCGCCGCCAGCCCGCCTCGGTGTCGGTGAACGACGACTCGAACAGCTCCGAGCTGCCGGGCCCGCCACCGCCGTCCTTGATCTCGAAGAAGATCTTCTGGCCCGATCCGGTTCCCTTCACCGAGAACGCGAAGCCCTCGTAGGGTGTCCAGTCCTGACCGGCGGGAAGGTCGTGCGACCAGCCGCCCCACTGGCTGACGTTGTAGACCGTCTTCAGCGCGCGGCTGGTGTCGGTCTCGATGGTCAGCGTGGGCGTGGACGCGCCGTCGTTGCCCCAGGCGACGACGCCGGGCGGCAGCGTGTCGCTCTCGAAGTCGGTCACGGTCAGCGGGGCGGCCGCGTGCGCGGCGGGGGCGAGACAGGTGGATAAGAGCAGCGCGATCGCGCTGAGGGCGCCGATGCGTCGGGGGGTCACTGCGCCTCCTGGCCTAAGAGAGCGCTCTCTTGAGCGCACCATCCTGAATTCAAGGGGTGAGGGAACTTCACGTCAAGGCGTTCTTCCGGATCACGTCACGCAACCAGAGCGCGCTCTCCTTCGGGGTACGGCGCTGCGTCGCGTAGTCCACGTGCACGATGCCGAACCTGGGCGCGTAGCCCCACGCCCACTCGAAGTTGTCCAGGAACGACCACACCAGGTAGCCGGTCAGCGGAGCGCCCTGGGCGATCGCCGCGTGCGCGGCGGCCAGGTGGTCGCGCAGGAAGACCAGCCGGTCGGCGTCGTCCTCGAACGCGGCGCCGTTCTCGGTGATCATCAGGGGCGTGCCCGGATAATCGCGGTGCAACCTGACCAGCAGGTCGGTCAGTCCCTCGGGGGCGATCGCCCAGTCCATGGCGGTGCGCGGCAGGTCGGGCTCGGCGAAGCCCACGCCCTCGCTGCCGGGGAAGGCGGGGTTGGGCGGCTGGCCGATCGTGGTGTTCACCCAGGTCGGACGGTAGTAGTTCACGCCGAGCAGGTCGATGGGCGCGGCGATGACGGCGGGGTCGCCCTGCCGTACGTGCTCGAGGCCCGAGAACCTGTCGATCACCGGCAGCAGGTCCTCGGGGTAGGAGCCGCGCAGGATCGGGTCGAGGAACAGCCGGTTGTGCAGGCCGTCGATCCTGCGGGCCGCCTCGCCCTCGCCCACGACGGGCGAGAGGTTGAGCGTGATCGACAGCTCCCTCGCGCCCGCCTCCCGCAGCGCCTGAACGGCGAGGCCGTGCGCCAGCAGCAGGTGGTGCGCGGCCACGAACGCCGCTCCAGGCTCGGTACGGCCGGGCGCGTGCGCGCCGCCGGCGTAGCCGAGGAAGGCCGAGCACCACGGCTCGTTCAGCGTCGTCCACGTCCTGACCCTGTCGCCGAGGCGGGCGTGCACGGCCGAGGCCAGGTCGGCGAAGTGGAAGGCGGTGTCGCGCTGCGTCCAGCCGCCCAGCTCCTCCAGCGTCTGCGGCAGGTCCCAGTGGTAGAGCGTGACCATCGGCTCCACGCCGGAGGCCAGCAGCTCGTCGACGAGCCGGTCGTAGAAGTCCAGGCCGCGCGGGTTGACGGGGCCGCCGCCGTCCGGCTTGATCCGCGGCCACGAGATCGAGAAGCGGTAGGTCGGCAGGCCGAGCTCGGCCATCAGCGCGACGTCCTCGCGGTAGCGGTGGTAGTGGTCGCAGGCGACGTCGCCGGTGTGGCCGAGGCGGACGCGGCCAGGGGTGCGGGCGAAGGCGTCCCAGATGGAGGGGGCGCGGCCGTCCTCCGTGGCGGCTCCCTCGATCTGGTAGGCCGCGGTGGCGGCCCCCCACCGGAAGCCGTCGGGAAAGCGCAGTTCCTGGGTCATCCCTTGAGGGCTCCTTGCATGATTCCTGCGATGATCTGCTTGCCGAACAGCGCCGCCACGATGAGCAGCGGGATCGTGGCGACGGTCGTGGCCGCCAGGGTGAAGGAGTAGTCGACGGAGTAGCCGCTGGAGATCGACGACAGGCTCACCTGGACGGTCGGGTTCTCGGGGGTGAGGACCACCAGGGGCCAGAAGAAGTCGTTCCACGCGTTCATGAAGGTCAACATGCCGAGGACCGCGGCCGCGGGCCGGGCCAGCGGCAGCACGACCCGCCAGAACAGGCCGAACGTCGTGCAGCCGTCCACCCTGCCCGCCTCCAGCAGCTCGGTCGGGATGGCGGCCGACAGGTACTGCGCCATGAAGAACACGCCGAACGCGCTGATCAGGTTGGGCGCGATGACCGCGTACAGGGTGTCGATCCAGCCGACGTTGGCCATGAGCATGTACAGGGGGATGATCCCGAGCTGCGTCGGCACCATCATGGTCGCCACGACCGCCAGGTAGAGCCCGTTGCGTCCGCGGAAGCGCAGCTTGGCGAACGCGAACCCGGCCAGCGTCGACAGCAGCACCACGCTCACCGTGATCGACGAGGCGACGATCGCGGAGTTGAGGAGCGCGGTGGCGAAGGGGACCGTCGTGAAGACCCGCTCGATGTTGGTGATCAGGTTGCCGCCCGGCAGGAACGGCGGAGGCACCTGGCCGAGCGCCGAGTTGTCCAGCGAGCCGACCACCGCGCTGTAGTAGAGCGGGAAGGCGGAGAAGAACGCGATGGCGATCAGCGTCAGATAGGTCAGGCGGCCGGGCCTGGGCAGGCCCCTGCGCTTGACCTGGACGAGGGTCTGGGTGAGTGTCGCCATCAGCTGCTCCGGATCCTGCGGACGAACAGGTAGTTGATCCCGGCCGCGATGACGATCACGATGAACATCAGCCAGGCGGTCGCCGAGGCGTAGCCGAAGTCGAACCTGCCGAACCCCGCCTCGAACAGGTAGAGGGTCAGCGTCTGGAACTGGTGATCGTTGCCGCCTGTCGGCATGCCGCCGCCGAACAGCAACGGCTCGGCAAGCATCTGCATGCCGCCGATCGTCGAGACGATGACGGTGAAGATGATCGTCGACCTGATCGCCGGGATGGTGATCTTCCTGAGGCGCTGCATCGAGGTGGCCCCGTCGATGATCGCCGCCTCGTGCAGCGACTGCGGTACGGCCTGCATCGCCGCCAGGTAGATCAGCGCGTTGTAGCCGGTCCAGCGCCAGATGACCATGGTCGCGATGGCGATGTGCGAGGTCGCGGTCCCGGCGGCCCAGTCGATCTGGCCCACGCCGAACAGGCCGAGGATCCAGTTGACGACGCCGTAGTCACGGCCGAACAGCTGGCCGAAGATGATCGCGACGGCTACCACACTGGTGATGTTGGGCAGCAGCATGCCGACCCGCCAGAACGTCTGGCCGCGCAGCCTGCCGTTCAGCACGTGGGCCAGGACCAGTGCCATGAGCAGCTGCGGCACGGTGGACAGGATGAGGATGGAGACGGTGTTGAACAGCGCGTTCCAGAAGTAGGAGTCGCTGAGGAGGGTGAGGTAGTTCTCGAGGCCGAGGAAGGTGTGCTGGTCCTCCAGCAGGCTCCAGTCGTGCAGCGAGACCCAGCCGGTGTAGAGGATGGGGAAGGCGCCGAGGGCGGCGAAGAGCACGAAGAACGGCAGGATGTAGGCGTAGGGGGACGCCTTGACATCCATCCGGTACAACCACGATCGGATCACGAAATTTCCTCCCAAACTCGGGCGGCCTCACGCGGGCCGCCGTAGTCGGGTGTCTTGCGAGGGGACAGGGCGGAGCCGGGTGTGTCCCCTGACGCGGGACACACCCGTCGGGCGGCGCTAGAGGATCTTCTTGACTTCCACCATCGCCTGGTTCCAGGCGTCGTCGGGCGACTGCTTGCCCTGCTCGACCCGCCCCAGCGCGTTGTTGATCGCCGTGTTGATGTCACCGGCCTTCGGCCCGAGGTACTGCGCCTTCATCGTCGCCACCGACTCGGCGAAGATCTTGCCGACCGGCGCGTTGTTGAAGAACGGGTTCTTGAAGTCGGTGATGACCGGGTCGTTGTAGAGCGCGGTGGTGGAGGGGAAGTTGCCCTTGTTCCTGAAGACCTTCGCCTGCTGCTCGGGCGCGGTCAGCCAGGTCGCCAGCTCGAACGCCTTCTGCTGGTTCTTGCCCTGCTTCGGAAGGGCCAGGAATGACCCGCCCCAGTTGCCGGTGCCGCCGGGGATCTTGGCGATGTCCCACTTGCCCGCGGCGTTCTTGGCCTGCTCCTGGATGAACCCCATCATCCACGACGGGCAGGCGATGGTGGCGAACGAGCCGCGCTGGAAGCCGGCGTTCCAATTGGCCGACCACGCGGCGATCTTCGCGGACAGGCCGGCGTTGATGGCCTCGATCGTCTTGTCGTAGGCGGCCCGCACCGCGGGGTTGGTCTCGACGACCACGGTGTCGTTGGTGTCGTACAGGCCGACGTCGGCCTGGCCGAGGATCGAGCGGTACATCACGACCGGACCGTCGAAGAAGGCGGTCTTGGGCAGCTTGGCCGCGGCGAACTTCTTGCCGGTCTCGATGTAGCCGTCCCATGTCGGCCACAGCGCGGAGACCTCGTCGCGGTCGGTCGGCAGGCCCGCCTGCTTGAACAGGTCGGTGCGGTAGCACATGGCCATGCCGCCCACGTCGGTGCCGAGCCCGATCTGCTTGCCGTCCTTGGAGAGCGAGGTCTGCCACTTCCAGTCGGGCCAGCGGCTCTTGAGCTTGTCGGCGCCCAGGTCGAGGAGGTTGGCGAACTTGTCGGGCTGGGCCTTGAACTGGCCGATCCAGCCCTCCTCGATCGCCTCGATGTCGGCCGCGCCCTTGCCCGTCGCCAGGTTGGTGGCGATGCGCCGGTGGTGGTCCTCGGCCGCGGTGACGCGCTCGACGATGTCGATGTCCGGGTGAAGCTTCTCGTACTCCTGGTACAGGCTCTGGTAGCCGAACTCGCCGAACGTGGCCACCACGAGCTTGGTCTTGGCGGTTCCCTGGCTGGTGGCGGAACCACCACCGCCGCCGCCACAGGCGGCGAGGGTGGCGACGAGCAAGGCGGTGACGGCTGGAGCGATCATTCCACGCATCGCGCAGCACCTCCGAAGTCGGGGGGAAATTGCCCAGACCATACGGCGGCTTAGATCGGACTTCAATATAAGACGTAAAAAAAGTCGAGTAACACTGCTGTAACAACCACCCGGTCGTCAGCGCAGGAAGCTCTCCACCACCAGCGTCGCCGCGCCGAGCGCCACCGCGTCGGGCCCGAGCTCGCCCAGCTCGATCGTGGTCTGCCCGTACGGCAGGGCGAGCGCGTGCCGCCTCGCCGCCTCGCGCAGCGCGGCCAGGTGCCTGCGGCCCAGCAGCAGCCCCGCCCACCCGCCCACGACGATCCGCTCGGGGTTGAACAGGTTGATCAGGTTGCCCAGGCCCGCCCCCAGGAAGGTGACCGTCTCCTCGACCACCCGCCTGGCCGCGGGGGAGTCGTCCTCCAGTAGCGCGGCCAGCGCGGTCTGCTCGTCGTCCGAGGCCACCGTGCCGCCCGCCTCGGCGTAGCGGCCGAGCACGCCCTCGGCGCCGACGTAGGCCTCCAGGCAGCCGAGCGACCCGCACCTGCACCTGCGCCCGCCGACGGCCACGGTCGTGTGGCCCCACTCGCCGGCGCTGCCCGTCGCGCCCCTGTAGGTGTCGGAGTCGGTGACGATGTTGGCGCCCACGCCCGAGCCCACCAGCGCGACGACGGCGTGCCTGGCGCCCCTGCCCGCGCCGAACCACAGCTCGGCCTGGCCCATGGTCTTGGCCCCGTTGTCGATGAACAGCGGCAGGTCCGTGCCCTGTCGCAGGAGCGCTTCCAGCGGGACCGACTCCCAGCCGAAGGTCTGGGCGTGGATGACAGGCCCGGGGCCCTGCTCGACGATGCCCGGCACCCCGATGCCGACGCCGAGCATGCGCTCGCTTCCCACGCCGGCCTCGGCGAGCACGACGTCGATGCCGGCCAGGATGTGCCTGGCCACCAGCTCCGCCTCGTGCCTGGCCGGGCGCAGCGCGTAGTCGGCCTTGGCGCGCTCGGTCATCGCCAGGTCGAACAGCTCGACCCGCACGTGGGTCTCGCCGACGTCCACGCCGATGGCGTAGCCGTGCTCGGGGTTGACCCGCAGCAGCACGCGGGGGCGGCCGCCGTCGGACTCCACCTGGCCCGCCTCCACGATCACGCCCTCGGCCAGCAGGTCGCCCGTCACGTTGCTGACCGTGGCCGCGCTGAGGCCCGTCGAGCCCGTCAGCTCCTGCCGGGAGGCGGGCCCGCCGAAGTAGAGCGCGCGCAGCAGCACCGCCCTGTTGCCCCGCCTGAGGTCTCTGACGGTCCTGCGCTGTGGTCCCGACATCATGGCCGCCATCCTCCCCGATCGCTGCGGCCATCTTAGGTCACGATGTGAATTAAGTCAGACGTAGGGTGTAGCGAGTTACTGTGAGATGTGAAATAAGTGCCGACATGAGCATCGAGGTTCGCGAAGGCGTCGTCATGGTCGACGGCGTGCCCAAAGTGCTGGTGACCGCCGACTACCCCTACTACAGGGACCGGCCCGCTGACTGGGCCGACAGGTTGCGGGCGCTCCGCGACGATCTGGGCGTCGAAGTGATCACCAGCTACATCCCGTGGCGGCACCACCAGCCCGACCCCGATGCGGCTCCCGACTTCACCGACGTGATCGCCTTCTTCGGGCTCTGCCACGAGCTGGGGCTGAAGGTGATCGCCAAGCCAGGCCCCTTCATCCACGCAGAGACCAACTACGGCGGGCTGCCCGACTGGGTCGCCTCCTACGAACCCGTGGTGGACTCCACGGGCGAGCCGTTGCGCTGGGGCGGCCTGCCGCTGCCCGCGCCGCTGGGCGCCGCCTTCTTCGACAGGACCGCGCAGTGGCTGGCGGCGGTCGGCAAGGAGGTGCTGGACGCCGCCACCTACCCCGACGGTCCCGTGATCATGATGCAGATCGCCAACGAGGGTCTCTACACCAACGGCGCCCTGCCCCTGACCTCCTACGACTACAGCGACTCGGGGCTGGCGTTCTTCAGATCCAGGCTCCAGCAGTGGTACGGCACGCCGCAGGAGTACAACCGCCTGCACGACGCCGCCATCACCTCGTGGGAGCAGGTCGCCCCCACCGGCGCCGACTGGGGCCGCTTCCACGCCGACTACCTGGCCGAGGTCTACCGGCGATGGGCCGACGCGGTCGGCTGCCGCGTGCCCGTGGTCGTCAACCTCAACCCGCCGACGGTCGAGCACCTGGACGACTGGCTGGCCAGAGTACGGCCCGCCACCTGGGACGACATCCACTACGGCTTCACCAACTGGATGGGCGTGGTCTCCGCCGACCCGGACGCGCACGCCCGCTACGTGATCGCCGCCAAGCTCGCCCCCGGCCCGAACCTGGAGGAGAACTGGGGCTTCTCCGAGCTCTACGACCGCGCCTACGCCGACGCGACGACGAGTTTCCACCAGACGCTGCTGGCGATGGCGGCCGGGGCCACCGGGTTCAACATCTACACCGGCGTGAACACCTCGTGGTGGACCGAGGCGCTGGACGCCAGGCACGCTCCGCCGTACCCGGACTGCGCCCCCATCGCCGCTGACGGGACGGCGACGGTGAAGGCGCCGGTGGTCAAGGCCCTGGCGGCGTTCTTCGGCCGGCACGGGGCGGAGTTCCTGGAGTGCGCGCCGGTGACGGGCGGCGCCTTCGGGCTCTACCTGCCGTATGCGGGGACCGGCGCGTGCGGGGCCGCGCTGCGCGCCTACCACGACAGGATGCGCGCGGCAGGGCTGGACTACGCGCTGCTCGACCTGCAGCACACGACGGCCGAGCGGCTGGCGGCGCACGCGACGGTGACCGTGCCGGGCGGGCCGCGCATGGACAGGGCCGTCCAGCGGCTGCTGGCAGATCACGTCGCGGGTGGCGGGCGAGTGCTGGTCGACGGCGAGCTCCCCGCGCGAGACGAGGACGCGCGGCCGTGCGCGGTGCTCGCCGACGCGCTGTCCGTCGAGGCTCCGCAGCTGCCCGCTCCGGCCGCACGGGTGGTGCGCGGGCGGGCGGACGCCTACCTCAGGACGCACCCGTCGAGCGACGTCCGCTACCTCACGGTCCTGGCCCACAGTGACAACGACGAGCCGATCGAGGTGGCGGTGGAGGGCGGCACGCTGAAGGTCGTCACCTGCCGCGGCGGCGCGGCCGTGGTCAGGCTGGCCGCAGGACGGCTCGACGATCACCTGGTCAAGGGGGTCAACACCTTCCTCGACTCGGCCGTGCCCGCCGCCGTCGCCTTCGGGGACGCGCGTTCGGCTGCGGCCGAGGCGGGAGACCTCTTCTCGCTCTGACCCCGCATGAAGCCCGTCGCAGCCCCGGTACTTCCGGACCCCACCTCGACGGCGGGGTCCGGGAGAGAGGGTCAGGCGGGCTGGGGCTCCTCGGGCGCGGCCGGTGGCTCCTCTTCCTGGCCCGCCCGCAACGCCCCGCCGATGGCGGCGATCGTGTGGGTCAGGCGCAGCCCCGACCCGTCGCGCCTGCTGATCTCCTCCGGCAACGGCACCGGCTTGCCCACCGCCGACACCGCCTTCGCCGGCCCTGGCCCCGCCCACGCCAGCAACAGCACGTCCTCACCCTTGAGGAAACGCTGCGCCCGTACGCCTCCCGTCGCCCTGCCCTTCGGCGGGAACTCCGCGTAGTCGGACACCTTGCCGCCGCCCACCTGCGTGCCGGGCAGCGCCGTGGCCGATCCCGCGATCGTCACCACCTGCGAGGGCTGGGCGGGATCGACCGCGCCGAACCAGATGACGGTGGCCCCGTCGTCGAGCCTGACGCCCGCCATGCCGCCCGCGGGACGGCCCTGCGGGCGCACCACCGAGGCCTGGTAGCGCAGCAGCTGCGCGTCGGAGGTGATGAACACCAGGTCGTGCTCCTCCGAATCCAGCTCCACCGCGCCGACGACCGTGTCGCCGTCCTTCAACCCGATGACCTCGAAGTCGTCACGGTTGCCCGGATAGTCGGGCACCACCCGCTTCACCACGCCCTGCGCGGTGCCCAGCGCGAGCCCTGGACCGTCGGGATCGAGCGAGCCCAGGCCGACCACGACCTCGTCGGGGTTGAGCGAGACGTACTCGGCGATCGGGTGGCCCCCTGACAGCGAGGGCGGATTCGCCGAGGGCGGCAGCGTCGGCAGGTCGACCACGTTGACGCGGATCATGCGCCCGTGGGAGGTCACCACGCCCACGTCGCCCCTGACGGAACTGCGCACCGCCGAGATCAGCACGTCGTGGGCCGAGCGCTCGTCGCCACCGGCCAGCGGCGAGGCGTCGCTGGTGCGCGCCAGCAGCCCCGTCGACGACAGCAGCACCAGGCACGGGTCGTCGGGAACCTCCAAGGTCACCGCGGCGCTGCGCGCCACGCCCGACGACTCCAGCAGCACGGTACGGCGGGGCGTGCCGTACTTCTTGGCCACGTCGGCCAGCTCGCCCGAGACCACCTGGCGCAGCCGCGCGTCGGAGGACAGGATGTCGCTGAGGTCGGCGATCTCCTCCGACAGCGTCTCCTTCTCCCTGTCGAGCTCCAGCTTGTCGAAGCGGGTCAGGCGGCGCAGCGGCGTGTCGAGGATGTAGGCGGCCTGGATCTCCGACAGCTCGAAGACCTCCATCAGGCGGGCACGCGCCTGCGCGGAGTCGTCGCTGGAACGGATGACCTGGATGACCTCGTCGATGTTGAGCAGCGCGATGATCAGGCCGTCGACCAGGTGCAAGCGCTCCTCGCGCTTGCGCTTGCGATACTCGGAGCGGCGCCGCACGACCTCGAGCCGGTGCTCGACGTAGACCTTCAGCAGCTCGCGCAGGCCCAGCGTGCGGGGCTCGCCGTCGACCAGCGCGACGTTGTTGATGCCGAAGGTCTCCTCCATCGGCGTGAGCCGGTAGAGCTCCTCCAGCACGGCCTCGGGGATGAAGCCGTTCTTGATCTCGATGACCAGGCGCAGGCCCTTGTGCCGGTCAGTGAGGTCCTTCAGGTCGGCGATGCCCTGGAGCTTCTTGGCGTTGACCAGCTCCTTGATCTTGCCGATCACCCGCTCGGGGCCGACGTTGAACGGAAGCTCGGTGACGACGATGCCCTTGCGGCGGGGGGTGGTCTGCTCGACCGCGCACTTGGCGCGCATCCGGAAGGTGCCGCGCCCGCTCTCATAGGCGTCGCGCACCCCCTGCAGCCCGATGATCGAGCCGCCCGTCGGCAGGTCGGGCCCGGGCACGAACTTCATCAGCTCGTCGAGCGTCGCGTCGGGCTTCTTGATCAGGTGGCGGGCGGCCGCGACGACCTCGACGAGGTTGTGCGGCGCCATGTTGGTCGCCATGCCGACCGCGATGCCGGTCGTGCCGTTGACCAGCAGGTTGGGGAAAGCCGACGGCAGAACCGTCGGCTCGGTCTCCTGGCCGTCGTAGTTGGGCTTGAAGTCGACGGTGTCCTCGTCGATCGACTGCACCATCAGCATGGCCGCGGGGGTCAGCCTGGCCTCGGTGTAACGCATGGCGGCCGGCAGGTCGTCGGGCGAGCCGAAGTTGCCGTGGCCGTCGACCAGCGGGATGCGCATCGAGAACGGCTGGGCGCAGCGCACCAGCGCGTCGTAGATGGCGCTGTCGCCATGGGGATGGAGCTTGCCCATGACGTCGCCGACGACGCGTGAGGACTTCACGTGCCCGCGGTCGGGGCGCAGGCCCATCTCGCTCATCGAGTAGAGGATGCGCCGCTGGACGGGCTTGAGCCCGTCGCGCGCGTCGGGCAGCGCGCGCTGGTAGATCACCGAGTAGGCGTACTCGAGGAAACTCGTGCGCATCTCAGCGGAAACGTCGATGTCGACGATCCGCTCCTCGAAGTCCTCGTCAGGTGGGGGTGTGGTCGTCCGTCGGGCCATGTCGAACATTGTGCCGAAGAATCTCGGGTGCCCGCGACTCAGCCACGTGTTTGCCCGGCATGAAGGGGGAAGTCGCCCCGGCGGTTCCCGGTTTGTCCGGGCTCCTCAGGACGGGCGGCGGGCGCCGGGCCACGGTCCAGGGGTCTCGCCCTCGTCCACGTCACCGGGCTCGTTCAGCCGCTCGTCGTACACCTGGAAGCCCCGAGCCAGGTAGTTCGCCAGCGCGGCGGGCCCGTCGAGCGAGCAGGTGTGCAGCCACACGCGTTCGGTGGCGGGCAGGCCCGGCCAGCGCGAGGCCAGGTCCCACGCGCGTGCCGTACCGACCGAGAGCAGGTGGCCGCCCACGCCCCCGCCCATCGCGAACGGCAGCAGCCCGAAGTAGGCGATCTCCACCTGCGCCCCTGGCTGCGGCTCCAACTCGACGTAACCGGCTGGGGTGCCCCTGTGCCAGGCGACCCAGGTCTCGATGCCGGGCCTGGTCAGGTACTCCATCCACTCGTCGTAGGTCCAGGTGAGCCGCCCCGTCCACTGCCAGTCGCCGCCGACCGCCGTGTAGAGGAACCGGCTGAACTCGGGCGAGGCGACCTCCGCCCGCACCACCTCGACCGGCAGCCGAGGCGGTTTGGCGGGGATCAGCGCGTCGGGCGAGCGCTGTTCGAGATACGAGGTGATGACATCCACGCCCGATATTTCAGCACGTGGTCCCCTTGGCGGGGACGACCAGGTCCGTCAGGTAGCGGTCGAGGTGGCCCCTGGCGCACGCGTTGGTCAGGTAGAGCGTGTGGCCCGGCCCCTCGTGCCGTACAAGGCCGCTGCCCGGCACCTGGGCGAGCACCCGTGCCACGGCGTCCGACTCGCCCCACGCGCCCGCGCCGACCAGCGGCGGCAGGCCCTTCGGCAGCGGGCTCGGCGGATTGGTCACCTTGACCGGCCATCCCACGCACGTGAGCGTCGCCGTCGCCAGCGTGTTCGCGGTGCCGGTGTCCGGCGCGATCCGGTTCAGCCTGGCCACCGTCGCGGCCATCTCCTCGCGAGTGCCGAACCGCGGCCAGTCCACGCACTCGGTGACGCCCGTCGCGACGTCCGGGTAGCGCAGGCCGCGTGGGGGCACGAAACCTGACGCGTCGCCGCGCGCGGCCTTCCCGATCGCCGCCGCGAGCCTCTTCCAGCCCTCCGGCCCCTGCCGGACGAACCCCATGGCGAGACCCTGCAGGTCACGGCCGTCGTAGGCGACGCCGGTCCCGGCCGGGACGGGGGAGCGATCAGCCCTGGCGACCAGCCTTCGCCAGAAGGACGGCTTGCACTCCTGCGCCTCGCACGAGGCGAAGTAGCGGCCCATGGCCTGCTCGTTCTGCCGCGCGGTGTCCTCCAGTTCCTTGACCCAGTCGGCGGTGCTGTGGTTCCACGTGCCGTCCAGGACCATCGCCCGCACCTTGCCGGGGAACAATCCGGCGTAGGCCTGGCCGTAGAAGCCGGCGTAGGAGGCGCCGTAGAAGGTGAGCTTGGGTTCGCCGAGCGCCTTCCTGATCGCCTCCATGTCCCTGGCGTGGTCGGCCGAGCTCATGTTCGCGAACAGCTCGGGGTCGCGGTTACGGCAGGCCTCCGCGATGCCGCGGTTGGTGTCGGACATCCTGGCGAACTCGGCGTCGTCGCGCGGGAAGGCGGGGACGGGGACGCGCGTCCATACGCACGGCAGTCCCGTGCTGGTGCCCTGGAACTGCTCGCCGTAGCCGCGGGTGTCCCAGGTGACGATGTCCATCCGCTTGCGCAGGTCGCTCCACAGCTGTGGCATGGACTCGGTCAGCTTGATCCCCGGCGCGCCGGGCCCGCCGTACGCGATGAGGACCGACCCTGCCGACTCTCCCGTGGCGCGCAGCCTGCCGACCTTGAGGGTGAGCTTGCGCCCTTCGGGCTTGGACCAGTCGACGGGGACGGTGACCTCCAGGCTCTCCATCCGCTCGGCGGGGGCGGTGGGCGCAGGGGCAGGATCGAGGGCGGCGGGGGCAGCGGGGGCCAGCAACGCGAGGGTCAGAACGGCACGTGTGATCATGGCGGACACGCTGCCGAATCCCGGGGTTCCCACACATCAGACCACGGTCTGATATCCCTCACCCGTCGTCGTCTTGACCAAGCAATTGCTTGGCAAGTACGGTCCCGAAGAGGAGATCCCCTGGAGGCGTCATGATCGAGTTCCGTCCGGTGACCAAGCACATCGGCGCCGAGGTGACCGGCGTCGACCTGCGCAAACCGCTCTCGCCTGAGGAGGTCGCCACCATCAGGCAAGGCTGGCTCGACCACCTCGTGCTCTTCTTCCGCGACCAGCACATCGACGACGAGCAGCACCTGCAGTTCGCGCTGAACTTCGGCACCCTCAACCACCCCGCCTTCAAGAAGGACGGCGCCAGCCCCATCCACGTGCTCGACCAGACCGACCCCAAGGGCGAGGGCGGCGACGAGTGGCACAGCGACAACACCTTCGAGCCGACCCCGCCGATGGGCTCCCTGCTGCGCTGCGTCCAACTGCCGAGCGTCGGCGGCGACACGCTCTGGGCCAACACCTACCTCGCCTACGAGACCCTCTCGCCGCCCTTGCAGCGCCTGTGCGACGAGTTGGAGGCCGTGCACGACATCACGGCCTCCATGAAGAAGGCCATCTCCAAGGGGCACCCCTTCGACCTGGCCGAAGTCCAGGCCAAGTGGCCGCCGCTGGTGCGTCCCGTGGTCCGTACCCACGCAGAGACGGGACGCAAGGCGCTGTTCGTCAACCGCGCGTCCACGACCCGCCTGGTCGGCCTCACCGACAGGGAGAACGAGGCGCTGCTGCCCCTGCTGATCGACCACATCCGCTCGGCCGAGTACCAGGTGCGGCTGAACTGGCGTCCGGGCACGCTCGCCTTCTGGGACAACCGCTCCACCCAGCACTACGCCGTCGCCGACTACACCGAGCGGCGTCGCATGCACCGCGTCACCGTCAACGCCTTCCCCGAGCACGCCGACCCCGCCTGATCCGCCTCGCCGGGCCGTGGGCGGGCGCGGCCCGGAGGGCAACAGTCTCATCCAAGAGCACCGCACGCGGGAGAATTCGTCGGCGGGACCTGGTAACAAGGAGCACATGACTGAAGCGGTCGCGATGATGCGGGAAGAAGCCGAAGCCCACCTGCGGGCTCTTGCGGGCGAGCACGCGCGGCTGCGTGACGACCAGTGGTCGGCGATCGAGGCGCTCGTCGTCGACCGGCGCAGGGTCCTGGTCGTGCAGCGCACCGGCTGGGGCAAGTCGGCCGTCTACTTCGTCGCCACCGCCCTGCTGAGGGAGCTGGGCGAGGGCCCGACCGTCATCGTCTCCCCGCTGCTGGCGCTGATGCGCAACCAGATCGCCGCCGCCGAGCGCGCCGGCATCCGCGCCGTCACCATCAACTCCGCCAACCCCGAGGAGTGGGAGGAGATCTACGGGCGCGTCGCCGAGGGCATGGTCGACGTGCTGCTGGTCAGCCCCGAGCGGCTCAACAACCCCGACTTCCGCGACAACGTCCTGCCCGAGCTGGCCGAGAGCGCGGGGCTCGTGGTCGTCGACGAGGCCCACTGCATCTCCGACTGGGGCCACGACTTCCGCCCCGACTACCGCAGGCTGGCGACCCTGTTCGAGGAGCTGCCGCCCGGCATCCCCGTGCTGGCCACGACCGCCACCGCCAACGCGCGCGTCACCCGCGACGTGGCCGAGCAGCTGGGCGGTGACGACGCCCTGGTCCTGCGCGGGCCGCTCGAGCGCGACAGCCTCCACCTGTCCGTCGTACGGCTGGCGACCGCCGAGCAGCGTCTCGCCTGGCTCGCCCAGACGCTCAACGAGCTGCCCGGCTCCGGCATCGTCTACACGCTCACGGTCGCCGCGGCCCACGAGATCGCCGGCTACCTGCGGGAACAGGGTCACGAGGTGGCCGCCTACTCGGGTCAGACCGAGCCCGCCGAGCGCCTGGCCGCAGAGGAGGCCCTGCTCAACAACAAGATCAAGGCGCTGGTGGCGACCAGCGCGCTCGGGATGGGCTTCGACAAGCCCGACCTGGGCTTCGTCATCCACGTCGGCGCGCCGCAGTCACCCGTCGCCTACTACCAGCAGGTCGGCCGCGCCGGCCGCGGGGTGGAGCGGGCCGAGGTCATCCTGCTGCCCGGCACGGAGGACCGCGACATCTGGGCGTACTTCACCTCGCTCGCCTTCCCGCCCGAGCCGGTCGTGCGGACCACGCTCCAGGCGCTGGAGCAGGGCGGCGTGATGTCCACCCAGGCCCTCGAGACGGTCGTCGACCTGAGCCGCAGCCGCCTGGAGATGATGCTCAAGGTCCTCGACGTCGACGGCGCGGTCCGCAGGGTCAAGGGCGGCTGGACGGCGACCGGCGAGGAGTGGGCCTACGACGCCGAGCGCTACGCCCGTATCGCCGCCGAACGCAGGTCCGAGCAGGAGTCCATGCTCGGCTACCTGACCACGACCGCGTGCAGGGAGGAATACCTGCGCAAGCGGCTCGACGACGAGGCGGCGGCGCCGTGCGGGCGGTGCGACAACTGCACGGGCACGCACCGTTCGCCGGAGATCGCGGCGGTCGCGGTGGAGAGTGCCAGGCAGATGCTGACCAGGCCGGGCGTCGAGGTGGACGCGCGCAGGCAGTGGCCGACCGGCTTGGCCGACCTGTCCGGGCGGATCAAGCCCGAGCTGGGCGCCGAACCGGGCAGGGCGCTCGGCAGGCTGACCGACATCGGGTGGGGCAACCGGCTGCGAGAGCTGTTCAACGCTCCAGACGCGCCGATGGCCGACGACATGTTCAAGGCGGTCATTCAGGTGCTGGCCGCCTGGGAGTGGAAGCAGCGGCCCGTCGCCGTGGTCAACGTGCCGTCGGGGTCGCGTCCCTTGCTCGTCAGGGGGTTCGCCGAACGGCTGGCCCAGGTGGGCAGGCTGACCTACCTCGGCGAGCTGGGCTATCGGGCGGGCTCGCCGGGGCAGCAGTTCAACAGCGCCAAGCGGGTGCAGGCGATCAGGGGGACGCTGGCGATGCCCAAGGAGCTGGGAGCGGCGATCGCGCAGTGCGGCGGCCCCGTGCTGCTCATCGACGACCGGGTCGACACCGGGTGGACGATGACGCTGGCCGCGGCCCTGATCCGGCACGCGGGCGCGCCCGCCGTCCTGCCGCTCGCCCTGGCCACCACCTCCTGACCGGCGGGCGGCGCCGGCCGTCTGCGGGTCGCCTGGCCGTAACGGACGCACGCGGGGCCTTCACTCCCATGTCACGACATCGGGGAGTATCAACCGTAAAGTGCGCTAGAGGCGGGGGCGAGCCCCGAGGTGAGAGATCGCCTTCGAGGCCAGGCGGCAGCCTGCCGCCAGCGCCTCGGCGGGCGGCTTTCCCGCCAGCCACTCGGGCAGGAAGCCCGCGGCGAACGCGTCGCCCGCGCCGGTGCCGTCGACCACCCGGTCCACGGGCTCGGCGGCGACCCTGACGGGCTCCGGCCTGCCGTTGGTGTACCAGAGGGCGCCGTCGACGTTCATCTTGATGACGACCTGCGGGAACCACGCGGTCAGCACCTTGACAGCGGCCTCGGGGTCGTCGCGCCCGGTCAGCACCTTGGCCTGGTCGGCGTTGGCGAACAGCAGCTTGGCGCCGTTGGTCCACTCGAGGAACGGCTCGGCGCCCGTGCGCTCCAGCGGCGCGGAGGAGGAGCAGTCGACCGAGATCGACATGCCGGACCTGCGGGCCATCTCGAGAGCGGCGAGCCCCGCCTCGCGGGAACCCTCGTTGATCAGCGTGTAGCCGGACAGGTGGAGATGACCGCCCGAGTTGAACAGGTCACGTGGCAGGTCCTCGGGGGACAGCGCGGCGTTGGCGCCGGGATCGGACAGCATCGTGCGCTCGCCCTTGTGCGTGACGAGCACCACGCAGGTGCCCGTGGGACGCTCGGGGTCCATCACGAGCCTGGCGTCCACGCCATAGCCCATGAGCTCCATGTCGCGGTTACGCCCAGTGATGTCGGCGCCACGGCGGCCGATGAACGCGACCTCCGCACCCTCGACGGCAAGCCACGAGGCGATGTTGGCCCCGGAACCGCCACCGTGCATGGTGACGATCGCCGGAGTGTCGCTCGCCCTGGCCAGCGCGTAGCGAGCGCGCGCGACCGCATCGGTCATGAGATCGCCCACCACCACGACCCGCGTCATGATGTCACCGCCTTGCTGCAATCCTTCGCGCCTGACGCCGAAAAACTTAACAGCTTCAGGCCTGCTCGTGGGGCATACACCGGACACGCGTTCATAGTCGATGCACAAGCGTTGCCCAACGGGCACCGCACGTGAGGCGCAGGTCTACGCTCGGGACTGTGGAGGCAACCCAGTATCCCGCCCATTGGGAGGCGGACGTCGTCCTGGCCGACGGGGGTACCGCGCACGTGCGCCCGATCAGGCCCGCCGACGCCGACCGGCTCCGCGCGTTCTACTCCAGGCTGTCGGCCGAGTCGATCTACTTCCGCTACTTCGGGCCGCGGCCCAAGCTGTCGGACAGGGAAGTGGCCTTCTTCACCAACGTCGACTACGTCGACAGGGTCGCCCTCATCGCCACCATCGGCACCGAGATGGTGGCCGTCGTCCGCTACGACAGGGTCGACCCGGCCGAGGCGGAGGTCGCCTTCCTCGTCGAGGACGCCCACCAGGGCAGGGGTGTGGCCTCCGTCATGCTGGAACACCTGGCCGCCACCGCCCGCGAGCGCGGCATCGAGACCTTCATCGCCGACGTGCTGCCCGCCAACATGCGGATGATGGGCGTCCTGCGCCAGGTCGGCTACACCGCGCAGAGCCGCTTCGCCGACGGCGTGGTCCGCATGACCCTCGACCTCACCCCCACCGAGACCTCGGCCGAGGTCACCGCCTCGCGCGAGCACCGCGCGGAGGCCCGCTCGATCGCCAGGCTGCTGACGCCCGGCTCGGTCGCGGTCATCGGCGCCTCACGCGAGCCGGGCGGCGTCGGCCAGACCGTGCTGCGCAACCTGCTGGCCGCCGACTTCACAGGACCGGTCTACCCCGTCCACCGCGAGGTGCGGGCGGTGGCGGGCGTGCGGGCCTACCCGAGCGTCAAGGACATCGACGGCGAGGTCGATCTCGCGGTGCTCGCCGTACCGGCGGACAGCGTCATCGACGTCGTCAAGGAGTGCGCGGAGAAGGGCGTGCGCGGGCTGGTCGTGGTCTCGTCGGGGTTCGGCGAGACGGGGCAGGAGGGGCGGGCGCGCCAGGACGAGCTGGCCCGCATCGCCCGCGCCTACGGGCTGCGCGTGGTCGGGCCCAACTGCCTCGGCATCGCCAACACCGATCCTTCCGTACGGCTGAACGCCACGCTCGCGGCGACCGTCCCCGGCAGGGGCAGGGTCGGCTTCTTCAGCCAGTCGGGCGCGCTCGGCACCGCCCTGCTCCAGCGGGTGGCCCAGCGCGGCATCGGCATCTCCAGCTTCGTCTCCGCGGGCAACAGGGCCGACGTGTCGGGCAACGACCTGCTGCAGTACTGGGAGGAGGACGAGGCGACCGAGGTCATCCTGCTGTACCTGGAGTCGCTGGGTAACCCGCGCAAGTTCACCCGCCTGGCCAGGCGCATCTCCCGCCGCAAGCCGATCGTGGTGGTCAAGAGCGGTGGCACCACCCAGGGCGTGCCCATCGGCCACTCGGCCTCCGCGCTGCGCCTGCAGGACAGCGCGCTCAGCTCGCTGTTCGAGCAGGCGGGGGTGATCAGGGTCGACGACCTCATCCAGCTGTTCGACGTCGGCCAGCTCCTGGCCTGCCAGCCGCTGCCCGCGGGGCCGCGCGTCGGGCTGGTCAGCAACTCCGACGCGCTCGGGCTGCTGGCCGTCGACGCCTGCGTCAGCGCCGAACTGGAGCCGCGGCCGCCGGTGAACCTGGGCGCGACGGCGGGGGCCGCCGAGTTCGGCACGGCTCTGGCGGGCGTCCTGGCCGACCCCGACGTGGACGCGGCCGTCGTGATCTACATGCCGCCCATCCCGGGTGACAGCAGGTCGGTGGCGGCCGAACTGGTGCGCGTGTCCCGAGAGGCGGGCAAGCCCGTGCTCGCGACGTTCGAGGGGCAGCTCGGGATGCCGCCCGAGCTGCGCACCGACCCAGGCGCGCTGCCCGCGCGGGGGTCCGTCCCGTCGTACGCGGCGCCGGAGGAGGCGGTAAGGGCGCTGGCCCACGTGGTCAGGTACGCCGTCTGGAGGAAGCAGCCTCCGGGGGCGCCGCCCGAGCTCGACCACCTCGACACCGAAGCCGCCCGCGCCATCGTCGAGACCGCCCTCGCCGTCGACCCCGCCACCCGGGAGCCCCAGGCCGAAGGCGAAGAGCCGGCCGGGCTGCGGACCGGTCCGCCCGAAAGGACCGGCGCCGGGCCCGTCGAGATCGACGCGACCGAGCTGCTCGCCTGCTACGGCCTCACCGTCTGGCCCTCCGAGGTCGTCGCCACCCCCGACGAAGCCGTCGCCGCCGCCGAACGTCTCGGCTGGCCCGTCGTGCTCAAGGCCGCCGACCCCGAGGCCGCCAAGCGCGCGGGCACCGTACGCCTGGGGCTCACCTCGGCCGCCGCCGTCCGCCACGCCTACGCCGACCTCGCGGGCCAGCTGGGCGCCGACGTGGTGCTCGCCGTGCAGCGGATGGCGCCGCAACCCGCGGTCCCGACCGTGGTGAACGTGCTGGAGGACCCCGCGTTCGGCCCCGTCGTCTCCTTCGGGCTCGGCGAGGTGACCGCCAGGCTGCTGCGCGACCGCGGTTTCCGGCTCGCCCCGCTGACCGGCGAGGACGCCGCGGGCCTGGTGCGCTCGGTGCGGGCGGCGCCGCTGCTGTTCGGCGAGTACGGCTACCCGCCCGTCGCGGTCGGCGCGCTGGAGGAACTCCTCGTCAGGGTCGGCCGCCTGGCCAACGACCTGCCGGAGGTCTCCAGGCTCGACCTGGATCCCGTGCTGGTGGGGGAGTCGGAGGTGCTCGTCCTGGGTGCGCGTGCCGTACTCAGGAGTCCCGAAGGCCCGCGGCGCGACGGCGGTCCCCGTCGCCTGGCCTGAACGAAACACATTGCCGCCGAATCAATAGCGGCAATTGCATTCCCTTTTCTCCCTCAAAACATCCCCTCAAATCGCATGAAAAGTAATTATCCAGATATGTCGTGGTTTGTCCTACGAGTGTGAGCGGTGCCCGGGGGCTGGCAGGATGGATGCATGAGGGAAACCCGAGTCTCAGCCGCGGGCCTGCGTGAAGCGATCGAGCGCAGCGGCTACTACCCCGACCTCGTCACCGATGCGGTCGAATCCGCGCTGGGCAAGGACGCGGTGACCGCCTACGTGGTGCACCACGAGGCCACGTTCGACCCGGCCATGGAGGTGCGCAGGCACGTCACCGTCCTGGTCCTGACGGGCACCCGGCTGCTGGTCTGCCACACCGACGAGCACCCGCCCGCCGAGGGCGTCTCGGCCTCGCACGCCTCCACCACCACCGAGGCGGTACGGCTGGCCCGCGTCCAGTCGGTCGCGGTGACCAGGGTCGTGCCCGATCCCGCGTCCTACGTTCCCGGCGTGCCGCCGACCGAGGTGACGCTCACCATCGGGTGGGGCGCCATCTCCCACGTCGACCTCGAACCCGCCACCTGCGGCGACGAGAACTGCGAGGCCGACCACGGCTACACCGGCGCGATCACGGCCGACGACCTGTCGCTGCGCGTCAGCGAGGCCGCCGACGGTCCCGAGGCGGTGGGGCACGTGCTCGCCTTCGCCAAGGCCCTCTCCGAGGCCACGGCCCGCGCCGCCACCTGACCGCACCCGCGCCCCTTGCCCCTCGCCCCCTCGACCTCCCCTCGACCCAGGCCCCCGAACCCCGCCCCCTCCACGATCCGGCGGACCCGACGTGCCGTTGCCCGCCTCCGGAGGCCCACGGACGGCCACCGGGAAGTCCGGCGCGAGGGCGAGCCGTTCAGGATCGGGAAGCCCGCCCCCTACCGCGGGGCGGGCGGGGCCGCTAGAACGGTTCCAGACATCCACGCGAGGCGAGCGAGGTGCTTGATGGACAGCGACAGGGCCACGCCGTACGACCACGCGCCCGTGGTCCCCGCCTACGGCGGCGCCTCCCTCGCCGACCTGCCTGGCTCCCTCCTGGCCGCCCTGGGCGCGGCCCCCGACGACGACAACGTGCTGGGGCTCGACCCCGCCGACCGGGTGTGCGTGTTCGTGGTCGACGGGCTCGGCGCCAGGCTCCTGGACGCGCACGCCGACCGCGCCCCCTTCCTCGCCTCCACCAGGGCGCGAGCCCTCACCGCCGGCTTCCCGGCCACCACGGTGACCAGCCTGTGCACGCTCGGCACAGGCCTGCCGCCTGGCGAGCACGGCATGCTGGGCCTGACACTGGCCGTTCCTGGACGGAACCACCTGTTCAACTGCCTGCGTTGGAGCCTGCCCAAGGGCATGCCGCCCATGGACCCGCACACCTGGCAACCGGCCGAGACCGTCTACCAGCGCGCGGCCAGGGCAGGCATCGAGGCCAGCTACGTGGCTCCCGCCGCGTTCGAGGGGACGGGCCTGACCGACGCCGTCTACCGCGGCGTCCGCTACGTGCCCGCCGACTCCGTCGACGAGCGGGTGGCGGGAGTGCGGGCCGCGCTGAACGGCTCCGCGCGAGCCCACGTCACCGTCTACTACGGCGACCTCGACGCCACGGGCCACCTGGTGGGCTGGGGCACACCGCAGTGGCTCGACCAACTGGAGATCGTCGACAGGATGGCGGAGCGGCTGGCCGAGGGGCTGCCGTCGGGCTCGGCCCTGTACGTCACGGCCGACCACGGCATGGTCAACGCCGAGGAGAAGATCGACGCCCAGGCCACGCCGGAGCTGAGCGCGGGCGTGGCCATGTTCGGAGGGGAGGCGAGGGCAAGGCACCTCTACACCGAGCCTGGCGCCGCCCCCGCCGTGCTGGAGACCTGGCGCGAGCTGCTGCAGGGCAAGGCGTGGGTCGTGTCCAGGCAGGAGGCGATCGAGTCGGGCTGGTTCGGCCCCGGTGTGCGAAGCGAATGGCTGGGCAGGATCGGCGACGTCGTCGCCGTGCCGTACGCCGACTGTGCCATCCTCGCCTCTGAGACCCATCCGGTCGAGGCGGCCTTCACCGGCTACCACGGTTCGCTCACAGCCGCCGAGCAGCACATCCCACTACTGGAGGTATCCACCCGATGACCCTGATCAACCCGGCGGAGCTGGCCGCGATGGAGGGAGCCAGCGTGCTCGACGTGCGCTACCGGCGGGGCGGCCCCTCAGGGCGCGAGTCGTACGCCGAGGGGCACGTGCCAGGCGCCGTCTACTGCGACCTCGACGCGGACCTCGCCGCGCCGCCGAACGGCGGCGGCCGTCATCCGCTGCCTTCGGCGGAGGCGTTCACGGCCTCGATGCGCAGGCTCGGCGTGAGCGGCTCCCGTCCCGTGGTCGTCTACGACGACGCCGACTCCATGGCCGCGGCCAGGGCGTGGTGGACGCTGCGCTACTTCGGGCACGAGGACGTCAGGGTCCTGGACGGCGGGTTCCGCGCGTGGATCGAGGCGGGGCAGCCGGTCTCCAAGGAGGAGCCGAGCGTGTCGGGCGACTTCACCGCCAGGCCGGGCGGCATGCTCACGCTGAGCGCCGGGCAGGCGGGCGAGCTCGCGGGTCACGGCGTGCTGATGGACGCCCGCGCGGCCGAGCGCTACCGCGGCGAGGTGGAGCCGATCGACCCGGTGGCGGGGCACGTCCCCGGCGCGGTCAGCGCGCCCACCGACCAGAACGTCGGACCCGACGGCCGCTTCCTCGACCCCGCCACGCTGCGCGCCCGCTTCGCCGCCCTCGGCGCGGTGGAGGGGGCCGAGGTGGGCGCCTACTGCGGGTCGGGCGTCACTGCCGCGCACGAGGTGCTGGCGCTTGAGCTGGCGGGCGTTCACGCGGCGCTCTACGTCGGCTCGTGGTCCCACTGGATCAGCGACCCCGCCCGCCCCATCGCCACCGGCTGACCCTCACCGCCGGGCGTCCACGGCGGCATCGCGGACGACGACGGGGTGTTCGCCCGCGCCGAAGCAGGCGAAGCCGAGCACCCCCGTCTTGCTCGCGGCCTCCGCCAGCGCGGCCGAAGGAGCTCCGCCCGCGGCCAGCAGGTCGTGGAAGACCGTCATCAGCGCCAGCGCCTCCTCGTCGGGCACCGGGATCAGCCCCGCGACCACGCAGGAGGCGCCCTGCGAGAGGAACGTCCCGGCGAGACCGAGCGGCGCCCCCTCGGCGGGCACCCGCGCCATTCCCGAGTCGCACGCCGACAGCACCACCAGGCCCGGCCGCATGCTCAGGGGCAGCAGGTCGTAGGCCATCAGCGGCCCGTCCTCCAGCTCGATGCTCGACAGCAGCGGGCTGGAGGAGTGGAAGGTGCCGTGGGCGGCCAGGTGGAGCACCTCGGCCCTGCCGAGCGCGGCGGCCACCTCGGCCGTGCGGGCGGGCACCCGCTCGGCCCGCCGGTGCGCGGCCAGCACCCGCCGCACCTCCTCCTCGGCATGCTCCAGCCCCGGCCCGGCCGCGCCCACCACGAGCGGCTCTCGGTGGGCGGGTGGAGCGGTGCGGCGGGCGAGGGCCGCCAGCCAGGCGGCGGCGCTCGGGACGACGCTCAGCGGGCGGCCGCGCAGGAGCGGCAGCGCCGACCACGGCAGCGTGTGCAGCGGCCCGGCGGGGACGATCACCAGCGGACGGCACTCGACCAGGTCGGCGATCGGCCCGAAAAGGACCCGCTCCAGCGAGGACGCCTCGGCCGCGACCGGCGCCTGATGATCGCCCGCGCCGTCGCCGAAGCTCGCGCGGCGCAGGCCGTAGCGCAGCCTGATGACCGCCTCGGCCACGTACGTGGCGCCGGCGACGCGGCGCAGCTCGCACCCCGACGGGGTGATCACCACGGCCAGCAGCGCGCCCTCGTGGCAAAGGAACTCCACCAGCGCCGCCCCGTCGAGCGCCGCCGTGACCGCGCCGATCGCCGGTGCGGAGGGCCGGCCGCCGGAGACGGCCCGCCAGCGTTCGGCCCACCCGAACACCGCCTCGGGACCGCCCCCCGAGATCGCCAGGCCGAGCCCGTAGGAGGCCAGGCGCAGGCCCGCCCGCACTCTGTGCGCCCTGAGCGAGGGATCGTCGAACCGTTCGGCGTCGGCGCCGAGGTCGGACAGGCCGCGCAGCACCGCCCCGAAGGCGCCCGCGTGGTCGCCGTTGACCCCGGCCAGCAGCGCCGCCGCGTGCCAGCGCACCAGCGGGGGCACCTCGTCGAGGTCGTCGTCATCGGCCAGGTGCTCGGCCTGCTGCGCGGAGGCCAGCCTGGTGAGCCGCCGCATGGCAAGCGTGGGCGCGTCGAGGAGGGGCGCGAGGCGGCGCGGCTCCCGCGCGGCGGCCTCGGCCGCGGCGGCGGAGTGGGGGTCGAGGAGGGCCAGCTGGGACGTGGCCGTCGCCGTGTCGCCTCTGGCCAGCGCCAGCTCGGCCGCCGCCAGCCGCAGCGCGGCCGCGCCCGCCGCGTAGGAGCAGGCGGCCAGCTCGTGCGCGCAGGCCAGCAGCTCGGCCGGCAGGCCGGGGGAGTCAGGTTCGAGCACGAGCCTGGCGCGCAGGGCGACCTCGGCGGCCAGCGGCGCGGCGCTCTCGCGGCCGTGGGCGCACAGCTCGGACTGCGCCCTGCGGGCCACGGCCAGCGCCTGCCGGGCGTCGCCGGTCAGCAGCTCCACCTGGGCCAGCAGCAGCCTGGCATCGGCCAGCGCCGCCTGCGCGCCCGCCGCTTCGAGTTCGGGCACGGCGAGGCTCAGCATCGCCCTCGCCTCGCCCGGCAGCTGGGCGGCCAGCAGCGCCCCGGCGAAGTCGGCGCGCATCGTGGCCAGCCGCTCGGGAAAGCCGAACAACGTGTCCTCGCAGGCCCGGTAGTGGGCGAACG
Organism: Nonomuraea sp. NPDC049152; assembly: GCF_040648355.1. Classification (NCBI taxonomy): domain Bacteria; kingdom Bacillati; phylum Actinomycetota; class Actinomycetes; order Streptosporangiales; family Streptosporangiaceae; genus Nonomuraea; species Nonomuraea sp. NPDC049152. The sequence continues at coordinate 275,161 of NZ_JBEZDO010000002.1, forward strand.
CCGCAGGGATGTCGCCCTGCCGTACGGCGAGAAAGGGCAGGTTGGCGGCGGCGAGGCGGGTCAGGTGAGCCAGCCCCGCGCTCTGGGACAGCCGCAGGCACGCGGCGATGTCGGCGGTGGCCTGCGCCCACCGGCTCTGGTAGGCGTGCACCAGGCCCCTGTTGAGTAGCCCGCCGGCCAGGAAGCGCTGGTCGTCGATGGTGCCCGGCGCCTCGGCCAGGACGGCGACAGCGCGGTCGCACGAGGCCACGGCCTCCTGGTAGCGGCCCAGATGAGCCAGCGCCACCGCCCGCTGCGTGTCGAGCTTGGCGCGGTCGAGAGGGGACAGGTAGGCCCAGGCCATCGCGGCGATGCGGAGCGCCTGCAGCGGGTGACCGCGCTGGGTGCGGACGGTCACCAGGGACAACCTGGCCTGCGCCAGGCGATCAGCGGGTGCGCCTCCCGTGGCGATCGCCTGGCGAAGGTGTCGTTCGCTGGCCTCCAGGTCGCCGAGCTCCCTGGAGGCCAGCGCCATGGCGCGCAGAGCGACGACGGCTGGTTCGACGGCGCCCATCCCCTTGGCGGCGGCGTGAACGGCGCGGGCGTTGGCGAGTGCCCGCGCAGGGTCGACGCCGGACTGGAGGATCGCGTCCTCCGCCATCGCGACCAGCCTGTTCGTCACGGGCGGATCCGCACCCAACCGGTGGCCACTGGGGTGAACCCCGGCCGGTGGCAGACCACGCTGAACCAGCCCGGCGGCAATCCCGTCGCCGCGAACTGGCCGGTCTCCCGCAGATCGCGAGAGACAGTGAGATGTGGTGTGCGGATGTCTATCGTGGCCCCGTCACCAGGATGAGGTGACACCCGCCCCGCCACATCGATGAGACCGTCCCCGATGGTCACCTCCAGATCGAAGGAGAGGTCCGCCGTGGCGAACCTGACCATGCGCGGCCCGTCCGCGTCACGAGTGCCCCTCGTGGCCACGCACTCCACGGGCCCGGCGGTGACCACCTGGGCCAGCCGGAGGGAGTACGCGTCACGGGCGGCGGCCGAGACGTGGGCGGGAATCGGGTCGTGCCCCGCGGCGATGCGGAGCGCGGCCAGGAGATACTCGTCGCCACTCATGGCACCGCTTCCTCTAGTGAGATTCGGGTGCGCAACTTCTGCAGGCAGCGAAGGCGGGTCGGGCCCACGCTGCCGACCGGCACGCCCAGCCGAACCGCCATCTGGTGCGTTCCCGCCTCGGGAACGGTGGCCATCAGGCGGAGCAGGGTCCGGCATGGTTCGTGCAGATCAGACACCGCCTGCCAGAGCAGACGTCCCGCATCGGCCTCGAGGACGGCCGACGCCGGGTCGGGATCGATGGGACCGCCTTCGGGAAGGCAGAGGTGAGGGTGATTCCCCATCCCTTTCCTCATGATCTGGAGCGCCTCACGCCTGGCGGCCGTGGCCAGCCAGGCGCCGACGCTCGCCGGATCCCTGATCGAGTGAAGGTGCTCAAGAAGCCGCAACCATGCGCCCTGCACGGCGTCGGCGGTGTCGGCTTCGTTCAACCCACACGCGCGAGCGACCGACCACATCCGCTGCCCGAACCGGTCCTCGAGGCCGGTCCATGCGGAGTGGTCGCCGTCGGCAGCCGCTTCCAGCAGCTCCTCCGGGAGACGGGCGTCGCTCACGATACCTCCTCGTAATGAGACGAGGACTGAGCGTAAACTCTACAGACCCGCGGGGACGGCAACTCCCAGATGAGGAATTTCCCGTGAACCAGGGAGGTCGGCCGGCTCTCGCGTCGATGGCGACGCGGCGAAGGCGCCCGACACCAGCGCGGCGGCGAACGACGTGCCGCTCCAGTGCGCGTATCCGCCGAACTCGCCCCACTCGAGGAACGCGCTGGTGAGCCAGTCGGCTCTGGCCCACGCGTCCACCCACGGGCCGAAGCCGGAGAACGGCGCCCTGCGTTCCTCGGCGGCGTCGAGCCCGCCCACCCCGACGATCCCGGGCAGCGCGGCGGGCCAGAAGGGCCGGTCGGAGGCGGTGTTGCCGGCGCAGGCCACCGTCACCGTGCCGGGCAGCGAGGCCAGCGCGTCCGCCACCAGGTGGGAGGGCTGGTCGTCGAAGGTGTGGCAGCCGAGCGAGAGGTTGAGGACCTGCGGAGGGTCGGCGCGCATCCGGTTCAGCGCGCGCAGCAGGCCCGCCTCGTCGCCCACGCCGTCCGCGCCCAGCACCCTGCCCACCCGCAGCACGCTGGTGGGAGCGCGGCGCTGGATCAGCCCGGTGATGAACGTGCCGTGACCGGCCTGCCTGTCGAGCCCGCCGGTGCCGTTGCCTTCGTCGTTGGGCCGGTCGACGGCCTCGGGGCCGAGCGTGCGGTACCAGTCGCTCTCGGCCCACCAGGGGTGTGCGGCCACGCCTGTGTCGAGGACTCCGACCGTCACGGGCGAGCCCTTGCCGGAGGGCGCGTCCACCGGCGCGGCGGGGAAGGGCCTGGAGGCGGGGCCGCCGAACCACAGCGGCTGCCCGACCAGCACGTGGTTCGGCGAGGCGCGGTAGCCCTCCTCCCGCAGCCGCATCACGATCTCGCACGGATCGACGCCCGGCGTCAACCTGATGCGGAAGACGCCCTCGGCCTCGGCCACCGCCTGCGTCCACTGCTCGGCCGCGGACATGGCGCCGCGCTCGGTGAGGATTTGACCTGGCCGGATGAGCGCCGCGCCGACGGCTTGGATGTCCATGGCCCGTTATCTTTCCCTGCCGGGCCAAGCGTCACATGCCTCAGTCGCAACATCTTGGTATAGCCCCCCTCTAGCACCCGGCGGCGACCGACGGTAGTCTCTCCCTAGTCACTTGTGATCATCCCAGGACGAGGCCGTTGGGGAAGGCGCACCTCGTACCGAAACGGGAGGTCCGGTGTCTGCTCGTGGCGTGCTGTACGTCCACTCGGCTCAGCCCGCGCTGTGCCCTCATATCGAATGGGCAGTCGCGGGTGTCCTTGGCGTGCCCGTAGACCTGACGTGGACGCCCCAACCGGCCGCGCCGAACGTCGTGCGCGCGCAGGCCGAGTGGGAAGGACGCCCTGGCATCGCCGCGGCCATCACCTCCTCGCTCATGGGCTGGCAGCGCATCCGCTTCGAGATCACCGAGGACGGCTCGCCCGGCGTCGACGGGTCGAGGCACGCCTACACGCCGACCCTCGGCGCCTTCACCGCGGTGGTCGGGGCGGCGGGCGACATCATGATCCCCGAGGACCGCCTGCGCGCCGTCATGCTCATGGCCTCCCAGGGGCGGTGCGTCCTGGAGGACGAGCTCGACAAGATGCTCGGCAAGCCGTGGGACGAGGAGCTCGAGCCCTTCCGCTACGCGGGCGACGGCGCCCCCGTCCGCTGGCTGCACGCCGCCGTCTGACCTCCCACCTCTCCCGCCTGCCCGTGAGCCGCTCCCAGGCTCACGGGCTGTTTTGCGTGCCTGATCGCGTCAGGCCGGACCGGAGCCGAAGGGCGTGGAGATGTCGCCTCCCTGCATCAGGCGCTCCATCGTCTTCTTGATCGCCTCGGAGTCGTTGAGGTGCGGGAAGGGCTCGCCGGCCGGAACGGCGACGTCCAGGAACCGGCACAACGGCTCCCAGCCCTCGCGCACGTCGAAGACGAGGAGCCGGTCCGCGGGCAGGCTCTCCTTGACGGCGGCCACATGGCGGTGGAAGGCCGCCACGGCGACCTCCTCCTCGTGCCCTTTCTGAGGCTGCACCCTTCGCCGAAGGTGGCGCCGACGATCCGCTCCATCACGGGGTCGAGCCGCGCCATCGACCTGAACACCGCGGAGGCGGCCTCGGGCAGGTCGGCGGGCAGCTGCCTGCCCGGCCCGTTGGCGATCAGCTGCTGCATGCTGAGATACCAGCGATGCGGATCCCGCACGGTCAGGATGACCTTCGCGTCAGGATAGCCCGCCGCCTGCTGGCGCCAGAAGTGGCTGGCCGGCCAGTCCTGGGTGGACCGGTAGCCGTCGAGGACCTTTTCCCAGTTCACGGGTTCGCCGGAGATGACGGGCAGCCACCTGTCGACATGGTCGGGCTTGGAGAGGATCTCGAACATGTGGTAGCAGGGGCCGAAACCCAGCCGGTCCAGCGCGGCCTTCATCGAGCTCGTCCCGGTGCGCGGCAACCCCGCGCCGATCACGTGCAACACGTCGTACCTCCGGTTGGGGTGTGGCCGGATACCCGCGCGCCGGGCTCCCACGCCGGTTCGTGCCCATCCTGGAAGCCATGGCGAGCGGCGCGGTGTGACATCGCCGGTCAAGGAATGTCACACCGAGACGTTCCTATCGATCTCAGGATGCACGGGCAGATCGCAGGAGCCAAGCCCCGAAGGGCCGCACGACGAAGCCCCTCCACCCCGGAGTGCAAGTTCTAGAGGGTGGAGGGGCACAGGTCGTCGAGCGGCTACAGCGGGATGTTGCCGTGGGCGCCCCTTGCGGGCGTCGCCGTGGCCAGCACCTTGGCGATGGCGCCGCGGGTGCTCGCGGGGTCGATGACCTCGTCGATCACGCCGAGCTCCTGGGCCCTCTGCAGCCCGCCGGCGAGCTTCTCGTGCTCCTCGGCCAGGCGCTGCTCCAGCTCGGCCCGCTCCTCCTCGGGAGCGGCCGCGAGCTCGCGCCGCTTGAGGATGCGGACGGCCGCGACGGCGCCCATGACGGCGACCTCGGTCGTCGGCCACGCGAAGACCTTGGTCGCGCCGAGCGAGCGGGAGTTCATCGCGATGTACGCCCCGCCGTACGCCTTCCTCGTCACGAGCGTGACGCGCGGCACGGAGGCCTCGGCGAAGGCGTGCAGGAGCTTGGCGCCGCGGCGGACCACGCCGTCGTGCTCCTGGCCGACGCCCGGCAGGTAACCGGGAACGTCCACGAGGACAACCAGCGGGACGCCGAACGCGTCACACATACGAACGAAGCGAGCGGCCTTCTCGGCGGACGTGGCGTCGAGGCAGCCGCCCAGCCGCATCGGGTTGTTGGCGATGACGCCGACGGTCCTGCCGCCCAGGCGGCCGAGCGTGGTGACGATGTTGGGCGCCCACTTGGGGTGAAGCTCGATGCCCTTCTCGTCGAGCAGGCCGTTGACGAGCGGCTTGACGTCGTAGGCGCGCCTGGCCGACTCGGGAAGGAGCGTGGAGAAGTCCATCTCCTCGACCGAGGAGGTGCGCACCCTGCCCTGGTGGCCGAGCAGTACGGCCAGCTGGCGCGCCTTGAGCAGCGCCTCGGCCTCGGTCTTGGTGACGACGTGGACCACGCCGCTGCGCTTGCTGTGCGGCTCGGGGCCGCCGAGGGCGGCGCTGGTGACGTCTTCGCCGGTGACGCTGCGCACCACGTCGGGGCCCGTCACGAAGATGCGGCCCTGGTCGGCGAGGATCACGATGTCGGTGAGGGCGGGGCCGTAGGCGGCGCCGCCCGCGGCGGAGCCGACGACCACGGACAGCTGCGGCACGATGCCGGACGCCTTGGTCATCGCGGCGAAGACCCGGCCGACGGCGTGCAGCGACTCGACGCCTTCGGCGAGTCGCGCACCACCGGAGTGCCAGACGCCGATGACCGGCACCCGCTCACGGACGGCCACGTCGTAGGCGTGCACGATGTGCTCGCAGCCTTCGCCGCCCATCGCGCCGCCCTGGAAGCGGGCGTCACTGCAGAACGCGACGACGGGAACACCCTCGACGCGGCCCATGGCGGCGAGGACGCCGCTCTTGTCCTGGGGAGTGATCAGCCGCAGCGAGCCCTCGTCGAGCAGCGCGGTCAGGCGGACGAACGGATCGCGGGGATCGGCGGGCGTCTCATCAGAGGCGCCGGTCACCACCCCGTTGTCGAGCACGGTCATCTGTGGCTCCCTCAGTGCGTGGTGAAGACGACGGTCACGTTGTGACCGCCGAACCCGAACGAGTTGTTCACCGCGGCGATGTCGCCCTGCGGCAGCTTGCGGGACTCGCCGTGGACGAGATCCACCTCGATGCCGTCGTCAGGGTTGGCCAGGTTGATGGTCGCGGGCACGATGCGGTCCTCGAGAGCCTTGATCGTGAAGACCGACTCGATGCCGCCGGCGCCACCCAGCAGGTGGCCCGTCATGGACTTGGTGGAGGTGACCAGCGGATGGGTGCCGATGGCCTTGGCCACCGACTGCACCTCGATGACGTCACCGGCCGGGGTGGAGGTACCGTGCGCGTTGATGTGCTTGATGTCCTGACCCGTCACGCCCGCGTCGGTGAGCGCCTGGGTCATCGCCATGATGATGCCCCTGCCCTCGGGCTCGGGCTGCGTGATGTGGTGGGAGTCGGCGGAGTAGCCGACGCCGGAGGCGTAGGCGTAGATCTTCGCGCCGCGCGCCCTGGCGTGCTCCTCCGACTCCAGCACGACGATGCCCGCGCCCTCGCCGAGCACGAACCCGTCGCGGTCGCGGTCCCACGGACGCGAGGCGCCCTGCGGGTCGTCGTTGCGGGTCGACATGGCCCGCGCGGCCGCGAACGCGGCGATGTTGAGCGGGTGGATGGCCGCTTCGGTTCCGCCTGCCACGACGACGTCGGCGCGGCCTGACCTGATCATGTCCATCGCGTAGCCGATCGCCTCCGCGCCGGAGGCGCAGGCGGAGACGGTCGCGTGGACACCTGCCATCGCGCCCAGGTCGAGCCCGATCCACGCGGCGGGACCGTTGGGCATGAGCATCGGGACGGTGAAGGGCGAAAGGCGGCTCCAGCCCTTCTCCTTGAACGTGTCGTAGGCCGACAGCGTCGTGGTGATGCCGCCGATGCCGCTGGAGACGACCACGCCGAGCCGCTCGGACGCCACCTGCGGCGCACCCGCGTGCTGCCAGGCCTCACGCGCCGCGACCAGGGCCAGCTGCTCGCTGCGGTCGAGACGACGCGCCTCCGGCCGTGGCAGCACCTCGGACGGGTCGACGGCCGCGACGCCCGCGAACTTCACGGGGACGCTGTCGACCCAGTCCTCGGTGAGAGGCCGCACACCAGACTGACCGGCGAGGAGCGCCGACCAGGTCGAGGTGACGTCTCCACCGAGGGGCGTCGTCGCGCCGTACCCGGTGACGACGACTCGTGCCCGGTTCGCACTCACGTGGTTACGCTCCTTGCTGATCAGAAGGGAAGGGTTCAGGCCTGGATGAAGTTGAGGACGTCCTTGACCGTCTTCAGGTTCTTGAGCTGGTCGTCGGGGATCTCGACGCCGAACTCGTCCTGCGCGGCCACGGCGATCTCGACCATGGACAGGGAGTCGATGTCGAGGTCGTCCACGAAGCTCTTCTCCGGGGTGACCTCGGTGGCCGGGATCCCGGTGATCTCGTTAACGATCTTGCCGAGGCCCTCGAGGATCTCCTGCTCGCTGACTGCCATGTCGGTAGTTCTCCTTTGAGTTTCTTCTTGGGTTTTGTACGGCGGCCGCATCGGCGGCGGCCATGCCGTACAAGCTATGGGATCTCGACGACCTGGCCGGCGTAGGTCAGACCGGCGCCGAAGCCGAGAAGGAGGGCCAGCTGGCCCGACTGCACCTCGCCCCGCTCGATCATGCGAGACAGGGCCAGTGGAATGGACGCCGCGGAGGTGTTGCCCGCCAGCACGATGTCGCGCGCGATGACGGCGTTGTCGGCGCCGAGCTTGCGGGCGATGGCCTCGATGATGCGCAGGTTGGCCTGGTGGGGCACGAACGCCGCCAGGTCGGCGGGGTCCACCCCCGCACGCTCGCAGGCCTCCTTGGCCACGGGGTGAAGCGCCGTGGTGGCCCAGCGGAACACGGTCTGACCTTCCTGGTGCAGGAAGGAGTCGCGGTCCTTGATGATGATCGCGTCGTACTTGTCACCCGCGCTGCCCCACACCACGGGGCCGATGCCGGGCGTGTCGGAGGCCGTGACCACGGCCGCGCCCGCGCCGTCGGCGAAGATGACCGCCGTCGCCCTGTCGGTCCAGTCGACCCACTGCGACAGCTTCTCCGTGCCGACGACCAGCACGTTGGTGGCCTGCCCCGACCGTACGGCGGCGCTGGCGGTGCCGAGCGCGTAGCAGAAGCCCGCGCACGCGGCGTTGACGTCGAAGGCGCCGGGGGCCTCGATGCCCAGGCGGTTGGCCACCCGCGCGGCGGCGTTGGGGATCTGCGACTCGAGCGTGCAGGAGGCCACGATCACCAGGTCGATGTCGGAGGCGCCGAGACCGGAGCCCGCCAGGGCCTTGCCGCCCGCCTGGACGGCCATGTCGATCTCGGACTCGCCGGCGGGGGCGACCCTGCGCTCCTTGATGCCGACCCTGGACTGGATCCACTCGTCGTTGGTGTCGATGGTCTTGGCCAGGTCGTCGTTGGTGACGATGTTGGTCGGCTGGTAGTGGCCGAAGGCCAGGATCCTCGCCCCAGGGGCGACGTCGGGAATCCTCATCACTTGATCAGCTCCCTGGCCGCGTCGAGGTCGTCGGGGGTCTTCAGCGCGACGCTCTCCACGCCGCGCAGGGCGCGCTTGGCCAGGCCGGTCAGGGTGCCGCCGGGCAGGAGCTCGACCATCCTGGTGACGCCGAGCGAGGCCATGGTCTCCATGCAGGAGTCCCAGCGGACGGGGTTGCTGACCTGGTCGACCAGTAGGGCGACGAACTCCGCGCCGCTGTCGACGACCTTGCCGTGGGCGTTGGACAGCAGCTTGGTGTGCGGGTCGCCGGGGGTGATGCCGGAGGCCGTCTCGCGGAGATGGTCGACGGCGGGGGCCATGTGGACGGTGTGGAACGCTCCGGCGACCGGCAGCGGGATGAGCCTGGCGCGGGCGGGCGGCTCCTCCTTGAAGGCGGCCAGCTGCTCCAGCGTGCCCGCCGCGACGATCTGTCCCGCGCCGTTGATGTTGGCGGGGGTCAGGCCGTGCTTGTCGATGGCGGCCAGCACGTCGGCCTCGACGCCGCCGAGGACCGCGGTCATGCCGGTCTTGGTGACCGCGGCGGCCTTGGCCATGGCCTGGCCGCGCTCGCGGATCAGCGTCAGTGACTGCTCGGGGGTCAGCACTCCGGCCAGGGCCGCGGCGGCGAACTCGCCGACGCTGTGCCCGGCCAGCAGGTCGGGGGTCGCGCCGAGCGCTTCGGCGGCGGCGAGCGAGGCGGCCACGAGCAGCGGCTGGGCGACGGCGGTGTCCCGGATCTCGTCGGCGTCAGCGGTGGTGCCGTAGGCGATCAGGTCGAGCCCGACGACCTCCGACCATGCCGAAAGCCTGTCCGCGAGGCCTGGTAGCTCTAGCCATGGCGACAGGAAGCCTGGGGTCTGGGCGCCTTGGCCCGGGGCGACGAGTACGAACACGGATTCCACCATGCCCTGTAGAAGTCCGACACGCGGATAGAGATCCGTACGAACTTTGTCCCAGGCATTTTGTAGGAACCCTACAGTGGGGGTTTCGGTGGAGTTACGTTAGTGCGCGCCAGGTTACGGCGCTCTCGGAGAGCCTGCCCAAAATCAGTCCCACCTGTAGGGTGAAGGCCGATCTGCCCTCGGTCGGCTGGTAGCCGGTCAGCTCGGTGATCTTCTTCAGCCGGTACCTGACGGTGTTGGGGTGCACGAACAGCAGCCTGGCCGTCGCCTCGAGCGAGGTGCCCTGCTCCAGGTAGGTGGCCAGAGTGTCGAGCAGCGGGGTGCCCGCCAGCGGCAGGTAGACGTTCTCGACCAGCTGCTCCCTGGCGTCGTCGTCGCCGTCGAGCGCCCGCTCGGCCAGCAGGTCCTCCGCGTGCACGGGCCTGGGCGCGTCGGGCCAGCCGGAGGAGGCCTTGAGCCCGGCGATCGCCGCCCGCGCGGAGCGGGCCGCCGCGTGCAGGTCGGGCACCTCGGGCCCGATGACGATCGGGCCTGGCCCGAAGCGCGGCACGACCTGCCTGGAGGCCTGGTCCACGCTCTGGGCGCCGCCCACGATCACGATCAGCCGATCGGCCTGGACCCCGGCGAGCAGGTCCATGCCGATGCGCCTGCCCTTCTCACGCAGGGAGTCGATGACCGCGCGCGGGTCGTCGTCCGGCGCGTGACCCGCGAGCACCACGACGGGCGAGGAGGTCCAGCCGAGCGCCGCGGCCCACGAGTGCAGGCCGTCGTCGACCTCGCCGCGCACCAGAGCGTCGACGATCAGGGCCTCCAGCCTGGCGTCCCAGGCGCCGCGCGCCTCCGCCTCGCGGGCGTAGACCTGCGCGGCGGCGAAGGCGACGTCGCGGGTGTAGCGGAGCATCGCCTGCTCCAGCTGGTCGCCACCGCCTGGCGCGGCCAGCTCGTCGGTCATCGTCTCGACGACCTCGACGACGATGCGGACGATGTCGACCGTCTGCTGCAGCGAGATGGAGCGCTTCAGCTCGCGCGGCGCGGTGCCGAAGAACTCGATGCTCGGGGTGGGGCGGCCCTCGCCGGCGTGGGCGAACCACTCGACGAAGGCGGCGATGCCGGCCTGCGCGACCAGGCCGACCCATGAGCGGTCCTCGGCCGAAAGGGCGCGGAACCACGGCAACCGCTCGTCCATGCGCGCCATGGCCGCGGTGCCCAGGGTGCCCATGTTGCGCTCGAGACGCCGGGTGGTGTCCTCCCGCGTCCGGTCCTCGTGGTCTGTCACGCCTCTAGAGTGCCAGGTCCGCGAGAGTGCGCCGGTCTCGCCCGAACCGGGCCGCGGACATCCGGTCGGGTACGGCGATGCTGACCGTGTCGGTGATGTCCAGCGGCGTGAGGTCGCCCGAGCCGACGTAGTACCGGACGATCGGGTGCCCCCACGCGTTGCGGGTGGTGACGTCGGTCATCAGGTCCTCGGTGAAGACCGTCTCGGGCCGGCCGTACCCGATGGTGACGCCCTCGGTGAAGTTCACCTCGGAGAAGACGCAGACGGGCAGCTCGAGCGTGGTGCGCAGGAGCTCGGCGATGGTCGCGACGAGGTGCGGATTCTGCTCAGGGTGGGGCGGCGCGTGCTCGAACGCACCGCCGTCGGCGAGGTGGACGTCGCGGCGGTCCTCGGCGAGGTGCTGGCCTCCGCGGCTAGATGACGGCCACGGCGGTGATGAGGCCGATCGCCAGGTGGGTGACGGCCAGCAGGCGGGCGCCGGGCTGCAGGTCGCTCTCCTTGATCAGCTCACGCACCGAGATGCCCGCGACCAGGTCGAAGACCACCATGGCCACCGTCTGTACGGCGATGCCGACCAGGCCGAAGACGGCGGTGGCCAGCAGGCCCTCGTGCAGGGCGCCGCCCGACGACCAGATCGAGGCGGCGACGATGAGGCCGACGGCCGCCAGCCCCGAGGAGGCCAGCAGGGTGGCGTTGGGGTTGCGCTCGTGCTTGATGACGGAGCTGAGCTTGCCGGGCGTGGCCAGGTCGATGACGTAGAAGCCGACGATCAGCAGGATCATGCCGAGGACGGCGTAGGCGGCGATGGCCAGCGCGCCTGAGGCCAGGTGGTCGATGAGGGGCACGGTGACGTCTGCGCCGTTGGTGTTCAAGGTGCCTCTTTCTACGCCGATGGGAGGGACGCAACCCGCCTTCACGTCGGCGAGACCCTCGGCGACGGCGGGTGCGGGGGGTGCGGTCAGCGGATCGGGGGGACAGGGGGAGGGGGTCACTGCTCGATCCTGTGGGGGACGAAGGACGAGGTGTCGTCGGTGATCAGCCCCGCGGTCTCGCGGATGCCGAGCCCCGCGGACTCGTCGGCGACCATCCAGGCGCCGAGCACGGGCCGCTGCCCCTCGAACGAGGGCAGCGCCTCGAAGCCCTGGTGGACGTAGCCCTCCGCGCCGTAGGATCCGGGCGTCTCCGCCACGCCCGAGGGGGTGACGATCCGCATGGAGGCGCCCTCCCTGCCCAGCAGCGGCTTGACGATGTAGGAGGTCAGGTCGCGCGGGCCGTCGAGGTAGGCGGGCAGCAGGTTGGGGTGGCCCGGATACAGCTCCCACAGCACCGCCAGCAGCGCCTTGTTCGACAGCAGCGCCTTCCACAGCGGCTCGATCCAGGTGGTCGAGGCGGCGTGCCGTACGGCGTGCTCGCCGAAGCCGTCGGCCAGCATCCACTCCCACGGGTACAGCTTGAAGGCCGAGCGGATCACCCGGCCATGGGTGTCGACGAAGCGCCTGTTGAGGGGATCCCAGCCGATGTCCTCCATCGCGATGGCGATCGTGCCGAGTCCCGCCTGATCGGCGGTTTCCTGCAGGTAGGCGACGGTCATCGCCTCCTCGCCTGTCTCGTCCATGTTCGTCCAGGCGAAGTGGGTCGGCCCCGTCGGCAGGACCAGCGCGCGCCACCTGTCGATGAGGCGCTCGTGGATGGAGTTCCACTGGTCGTCGCCGGGGAAGCGGTCCTGCAGCCAGTACCACTGCACGACGCTCGACTCCACCAGCGAGGTGGGAGTGTCGGCGTTGTACTCCAGCAGCTTCGGCGGGGAGACGCCGTCGTAGCGCAGGTCGAAACGGCCGTAGACGTGCGGGTCGCGCCGTTCCCACGAGCGGGCGATCTCCTGCCACGTCCACTCGGGCAGCGCGAAGTCGGCGAAGCGCCGTTCGGCGACGACGTGCTCGACCGCGGCCAGGCACATCAGGTGGAGCTCCTCGACCTGCGCTTCGAGGCCGAGCACCTCGTCCATGGTGAAGACGTAGTGGACGGACTCGTCCCAGTAGGGGCGGGGCAGGTGCGCGGCCTGCACGGAGCGGTGGAAGGCCAGGCCGTGACCCTCGACGATCTTCTCCCAGCCGTCGCGGGGAGTGGCGTGCTCGCGTCGCATCAGGATCCCGTCGAGGTGCGGTTGCCGAAGCCGTTCGTGGAGATCTTCCCCGCGCGGGTGATCTCGTCGCCGCTCTTCGTCACGACGAGCGAGTCGCGCGGGCGGGAGGTCGTGCCCTTGGAGACGCGGTTCCTGACCTTGGTACCGCCGTAGTACCAGAGGTAGGCGCCGTGCCTTCCCGCGCTGTCGCAGCGGTCGTCGTCCACGATCACGTAGCGGCCGTCGTCCTCGCTGTCCCGCCTGACGCACCGGGCGACGACCTCGTCCTCGTCCTCTTCTTCCTCGAGGAGGTCCTCGTCGGTGGAGGTGTCCCCCTCCTCGAAGGAGTCCATCACGACCTGCTCGGAGCCCGCGTAGGTGGAGCCGCCCGTGGCGCAGCCCGCCAGGACGACGGACGAGACGGTCACCACGGCGCCGAGCGCCACCGCGCGGGAGGAGAGCCTGCGCGCCATCAGCTGCCGCCTCCACCCCTGCCGCCGAACCCGCCGCGCTGGACGACGTGTCCGCTCCTGCTGCTGATGCGCGCCTCGGCGGGCTTCACGGTGGTGCCCTTCAGCACCCGCATGCCCGTTCTGACGCCGCCGTAGTACCAGCCGTAGGCGTGGTGGGAGGAGTGGTAGCCACTGCCGCCGTCGTCGTCGCAGTAGTCGTCGTCGACGACCTGGTAGGAGCCGTCGGGAAGCTGGGTGTTGAGGTCGACGCAGTCGGCCGCGACCTCTTCGTAGTCGTCCTGCGCCGAGCAGAACCCGACCACCATCAGCGAGATCACACCGAGCGCGGTCAGCGTGATCACCTTGGTCGATTTGCGGGAGCGGGTTTCTGCCATGGGGCTCCAGAGCTTATCGGGGGTTTATACCTCGGACAACGTGGTCGTGCGGAGCCGGGTTCCCTATGGGTAGGTATGTCGGCATGGAGCCGGTCGAGGCACTGCGTGACATCGCGTTCCTTCTGGAGCGCGCGGGCGAGCCGACCTACCGGGTGCGGGCGTTCAGGCGGGCCGCCGCCGCGGTCGAGGAGCTGCCGCGGGAGGAGCTCGTACGGCTGGCGAGGGCCGGCGCTTTGGCCGACCTGCCGGGCATCGGCAAGGTCACCGCGCTGGCCATCACCGAGGCGCTCGACGGGAAGACCCCGACCTACCTGCGCAGGCTCCAGGCCACCGAGGGCGCCGACCTCGACGAGGAGAGCGCCGCGCTGCGGGCCGCGCTCAAGGGCGACCTGCACTGCCACTCCGACTGGTCGGACGGCGGCTCCCCGATCGAGGAGATGGCCGCCTCCGCGAAGGCGCTCGGACACGAGTACTGGGCGCTGACCGACCACTCGCCGCGGCTGACGATCGCCAACGGCCTGTCGGCCTCCCGGCTGCGCAGGCAGCTCGACGTGGTGGCCGAGCTGAACGAGCGGCTCGCGCCGTTCAGGATCCTCACCGGCATCGAGGTGGACATCAACCTCGACGGCACCCTCGACCAGGATCCCGACCTGCTGGCCCGCCTGGACGTGGTGGTGGCGAGCGTCCACTCCCAGCTGCGCATGAACACCCACGAGATGACCCGCAGGATGGTGACCGCCATCGCGAACCCGGACGTCGACGTGCTGGGTCACTGCACGGGAAGGATCGTGAAGGGCGGCACCAGGCGGGGCGGCCTGCGGCCCGAGTCCGACTTCGACGCCGAGCTGGTGTTCGAGGCGTGCCGCAGGTTCGGGGTCGCCGTGGAGATCAACTCCAGGCCCGACAGGCTCGACCCGCCGAAACGGCTGCTGCGGCTGGCCTACGAGACGGGCTGCGTGTTCTCCATCGACTCCGACGCCCACGCGCCCGGACAGCTGGACTGGCAGCGGTTCGGCTGCGAACGGGCCGCGCTGTGCGGGGTGGAGGCCGAGCGGATCGTCAACACCTGGCCGCTGGAGCGGCTGCTGGACTGGACGGCCGCCTAGCGAAGGCGAGCGAAGGGTCCTGGTTTCGGCATGCCCTGCCGTCCTGCCCGATTTTTTGAAAGTTTTCGCGGCAGTATTGCAAGTCCGGGAAACACGGAGGTAACGTCTGGCCGCGTCAGGCCACGCTCTGCACCCCCTGGAGACCCCCATGGCCCACCTCGACCGTCGCCGTTTCCTTCAGCTCAGCGCGCTGGCCGCCGCGGGAGGCGCGCTGAGCGCCTGCGGCGGCGGCACGTCAGGGACCTCCGCCGGAGGGTCGGGGAAGATCACGGTGTGGAGCTGGCAGGGTCCGGCCGCGATGATGAAGCAGCTGGTCCCCGCCTTCGAGAAGCAGTTCCCCGCGATCAAGGTCGATGTCCAGGACATCGGCAACCCCGCCATCTGGGACAAGATCACCGCGGGGCTCGCCGCGGGCGGACAGGGGCTCGGCGACGTGCTCCACATCGGCGTGGACTACCTGCCCGCCTACGTCGAGAAGTTCCCCGACGGGCTGGCCGACCTGTCGCCGCTCGGCGCCGGCAAGCACAAGACGGCCTTCGCCCAGGGCATGTGGGAGACCGTCAGCCGCGACGGCAAGGTCTACGCGCTGCCGTGGGAGGCCAACTCCGCGGGCTTCTACTACCGGGCCGACCTGTTCGAGAAGGCGGGCGTCGACGTCGAGGCGCTGCAGACCTGGGACGAGGTCATCGAGGCCGGAGTCAAGCTCAAAGAGAAGACCGGCGTCCAGCTCCTCGGCATCGACAAGCCCGCGACCCAGGCCGACTCGGCCAACCTCTTCCAGATGCTGCTGCAGCTGCAGGACAGCTTCTACTTCGACATGCAGGGCAACATCACGATCGACACCCCGCAGGCCGTCACCGCGCTCACCGTCATCAAGAAGCTCAACGACGCGGGCCTGGTCGCCGACATGGCGGGCGGCTGGAACACGATGATCAGCTCGATCAAGAAGGGCTCGGTCGCGGTCCAGGCCATGCCGACCTGGTTTGGCGGCATCATCGAGGAGACCGTGCCCGCCGAGAAGGGCAAGTGGAAGGTACGGCTGCCGCCCGCCGTCGCCGCGGGCGGCAAGGTCTCCGCCACCGTCAACTCCACCCACCTGGCCGTCGCCAACACCAGCCAGGACAAGGCCGCCGCCTACGCCTTCGCCGAGTTCGTGCTGACCAGGCCCGAGAACCAGGTCGCGATCTACAAGGGCAAGGGCATCGCGCCCGCCCTCATGAAGGCCTACGACGACCCCGTCTTCCACGAGCCATCGGAGTTCTTCAGCGGGCAGAAGAAGGGCGAGATCTTCCTCGACGCGCTCAAGCAGCCCTCCTACGTCACCAACTACTCGGCCGACTACCCCCGGGCGCTCAAGGCGGTGACGGACGCGCAGGGCAAGGTCCTGCTCAAGGGCGCCGACCCCGCCACGGTGCTCAAGGAGGCGGCCGACCTCGTAGCCCAGCAGACCGGCAGGAAGGTGCTGCGGTGACGGCGCTGGCATCGCGCGCCACCGCCGCGAAGGCGACACGAGCGCGGCGGCTGCCCGCGATGAAGGCCGCCCCCTACCTGTGGGTGCTCCCCGCCGTCGCGCTGTTCGCGATCTTCAAGCTGTATCCGATCGCCTGGTCGTTCTGGCTCAGCCTGTTCAAGACCGACGGCGCGCTGCAGACCTTCGCGGGCGCCGCCAACTACCGGCGCCTGGCGGGCGACCCGCTGTTCTGGACGGCGCTGCGCAACACCGTGGTGATCCTCGTCGTCCAGGTGCCGCTGATGCTGGCCATCGCGGTCGCGCTCGCGGTGGCGTTCAACTCGCCGCTGCTGCGGTTCAAGGGCCTCATCAGGCTCGGGTTCTTCCTGCCGATGATCACCGGTCTGGTGGCGTACGGCCTGCTGTTCGCCGTCCTGCTCAACCCGCAGTCCGGGCTGGTCAACTGGGTGCTCGGCCTCGTCGGCGTCCCGCCGGTGCCCTGGCTGACCGACACGCTGTGGGCCCGCATCGCCCTCGGTCTGGCGTTGACCTGGCACTACACGGGCTACAACGCGGTGATCTTCCTGTCCAGGCTGCAGTCGCTGCCCAAGGACCTCTACGACGCGGCGTCCGTGGACGGCGCGGGCGCCTGGCACCGCTTCGCGCATGTGACGCTGCCGGGACTGCGGCCGGTCATCCTGCTGACGCTGGTGATGTCCACGATCGGCACGCTCCAGCTGTTCGACGAGCCTTACGTGCTGACGAACGGCGGCCCCGACAACAGCACGCTCACCGTCGGCCTGTACCTGTACAACAACGGCTTCAAGTACCTCGACTTCGGCTACGCCTCGGCCATCGCCTACGCGCTCGCCGTCATCATCGGGATCCTCGGAATCGTGCAGTTCCGCGTGCTGGGGGACAAACCGTGAGCCGCCGGATCATGCTGACCTCCACGCTGCTGATCGCGGTCGCCGTGGTGCTGGTGCCGTTCTACTGGCTGGTCGTGGCCGCCACCCACAGCAACACCGAGGTCTTCGGCAGCCCGCCGCCGCTGCTGCCCGGCGGCCACCTGCTGGACAACCTGGCGAGCCTCGAGGCCGGCATCGGCTTCAGCCGCGTCGTCGGCAACTCGCTGCTCATCGCCACCGTCTACACGCTGCTGGCCGGCCTGGTCTGCACGATGGCGGGCTACGGCTTCGCCAAGTACGACTTCCGCGGCAAGGAGTTCCTGTTCGGGCTGCTCATGCTGGGCCTGGTCATCCCCAGCCAGGTCACGCTCGTGCCGCTGTTCAAGATGATGCTGGCGCTCGAGTGGCTCAACACCTACCAGGCGATCATCCTGCCCAACCTGGCGCTGCCGTTCGGCGTCTTCCTCATGCGGCAGTCGATGTCGGCGCTGCCGTCCGAACTGCTGTCGGCGGGCAGGGTGGACGGCTGCGGCGAGCTGCGGCTGTTCGTGCGGGTGGTGCTGCCGCCGATCAGGCCCGCGCTGGCCGCCCTCGGCATCTACCTGTTCCTCTACCAGTGGAACGACTTCGTGTGGCCGTTGATCGCGCTCCGCACCAGGGACGCCTACACGATCCCGCTCGCGATCGCCGCACTCCAGGGCGCCACCGAGACCGACTACGGCCAGATCCTCGCGGGCACGGCCGTCGCCGCGCTCCCGATGGCGGTCCTGTTCCTTCTCCTTCAACGACACTTCGTGTCCGGACTTCTCGCTGGAGCGGTGAAAGAGTGAGCGTCACGACCGCGGGCCTCGCGCCCGCGCCGACCGAGCACCTGCTCGACGACGTACGGCTGGCCGTGCTGACGCGCGGAGGCACGGCCGACTGGCGGCTGCACGGCGACGTGCTGGAGATCGGTGCCCACGAGGAGCTGGAGATCCGGCTGTCGGTGCCGCTCGGCGACGCCGTCGGCTTCTGGCACCCGGCCTGCGACTGGCAGCGCACGCTCGTCGCCGACTGGGCCGGGTACCAGCGGATCTCGCTGGTCCACGGCGCGGCCGCCGGATGCCTGTACGACAGCCGGGGCCGCACGCTGCTCGCCTTCGCGGCCGAGGACGCGGTGCCCGAGGTGTCGATGCGGTTCGGGGTGTCGGAGGAGTCCAAGACCTTCGTCGTGCACCTGTCCGTGCCCGCGGGGCCGTACCGGATCCACTTCGCCAGGAGCGCGCCCACGGTGGCGACGGCGATGCGCGCGCTGCGGCGCGCGCTGGGGGAGGGCGCGACCGAGCCCGCGGAGGGAGCTCGGGAGCCGGTCTACTCCACCTGGTACGGCTTCACGCAGGACGTCTCGGCGGAGGGCGTCGAGGAGGAGGCGGCGCTGGCGGCGGCGGCCGGGTGCGGCGTGCTCATCCTCGACGACGGGTGGCAGGAGTTCGGGAACGGGCGTGGATACGGGGGCGTCGGCGACTGGGTGCCCGACAGCCAGAAGTTTCCCGACTTCGCGGAGCATGTGGCGCGGGTGCGGGCGCTCGGACTGCGCTACCTCGTGTGGGTGGCGCCGCTCCTGCTCGGGCCGGGCGCCGCCTGCTTCGACGAACTGGAGCCCCACGCGCCCGCCTCGGCGGGAGTGCCGGGAGCCAGGGTGCTCGACCCGCGAAGGCCCGAGGTCAGACGGCACGTCGTCGCATTGTGCGCCAGGCTGATGGAGCTCGGGATCGACGGCCTCAAGATCGACTTCCTCGACCAGGCGATGGTCTACGCGGGCAGGCCCGCGCACGGCGCCGACATCCACGACCTCGGCACGGCCATGCGGGTGCTGCTCGCCGAGGTGCGGCAGGCGGTGGGGGAGCGGGCGCTGCTGGAGTTCCGCCAGCCGTACGTCGGGCCGGGGATGGCGGGGCTCGCCGACCTGCTGCGGGCCGACGACTGCCCTGCCGACGCGACCGCGAACAGGGTCAGGACCATCGACATCGCCCTGCTCGCCGTCGCGGGCACCGTGCACGGCGACATGCTGATGTGGGACCCGCGGGCGGGCGCCCACAGCGCGGCCAGGCAGCTCATCGGGTCGCTGCACGCCGTGCCGCAGATCTCGGCGCGCCTCGCGGGGCTGCCGGAGGAGCAGCGGCGGATGGTGGCGTTCTGGCTGGGGGAATGGCGGCGGCTGCGGCACGTCCTGCTCGACGGCGAGGTCGAGCCGGGCAGGCCGGACGAGCTGTACCCGGTGGTGAAGGCAGCCCGCGGCGACGAGTGCGTGATCACGGTGAGCGCGGAGCGGGTGGTGCCTGTCGACAGCGCGGCCTACCGGTCCATCACGCTGGTCAACGGGACGGGCGCGGGGCGGCTCGTGCTGGAGGTGTCGGGGCCCGGCGCCGACGTGGCACGCCTGCACGGGGCTGACGGCTCTAGGATCGAGCCGGTGGTACGGCGGCTGGAGGCAGGGCTGGTCTCGCTGGCCGTACCCGCCTCGGGTCTGGTGGTCCTGGACGCCCCTGGTCCGCCGGTCTCGTCGGTCTCGGGTGTGGCGGGCTTGGAGGAGGAACGGTGAAGATCGGCATCACCGAGGTCGCCGCGCGGGCGGAGGTCAGCGAGGCCACGGTCAGCAGGGTGATCAACCGGCGGGCAGGTGTGTCGGCCAAGACCCGCGAGGCGGTCGAGCGGGCCATGACCGAGCTCGGCTACGAGCGATCCACCCGCGGCCAGATCGTCGCGGTGATAACGCCGTGGCTGTCCAACCCGTGGTTCGCCGACGTCGCCGAGCTGATCGAGGCCGCGCTCGCGCCGCACGGACTGAAGGGCGTGCTGTGTCCCGCGCTGCCCGGCGGCATACAGGAGCGCGAGTTCGTCTCCGCGCTGGCCGAGCACGGCGTGGCCGCGGTGGTGTTCCTGTCGGCCAGCAACACCCTCGACGACCCCGACCCCGAGACGTGCAACATCCTGGCGGCGCGGCGGATCCCGTTCGTCGGCGTCAACGGCGGGTTCGAGGGGCACTCGATGCCCGTGCTGTCCACCGACGACGTCATGGCGGCCGAGCTGGCCGTCGACCACCTGTGGCGGCTCGGCCACCGCCGGATCGGCATCGCCTCGGGGCCCGTCGGCAACAGGCCGGCCGACAGGAGGGTGGAGGGGTTCCTCGCCGCCATGGCACGGCGCGGGGTGGGGGAGCCCGAGTCCCTGGTGATGCGGCAGTACTACACGATCGAGGGCGGGCAGTCGGCGACGACCGTGCTGCTCGGACGGGGGGTCACGGCCGTCGTGGCGGCCAGCGACTTCATGGCGCTGGGAGCGATCAGGGCGATCAGGCGTGAAGGCCTGACGGTGCCCGGCGATGTCTCCGTGGTCGGCTACGACGGATCGATGATCATGGAGTTCGTCGACCCGCCGCTGACGACCGTCAGGCAGCCGATCGACCGGCTGGCCAAGGAGGTGGCGCGCAGCGTCATCTCGCTGGTCAGCGGACGCGGCGTGCCGGCGGGCGAGCTCATGTTCGGTCCCGAGCTGGTCGTGCGCTCGTCCACGGCGGCGCCGCGCTGAGGCACACCCATCGTCCTGCTATCCGGATTTGTGCCCATTAGATTCATCCGATGATCGGGAGTATCCATGAGGATGTTACCTGTCCTGCTCAGCTCCGTCCTGGCCGCCGGGCCCGTCGTCGTCAACCCCGGCTTCGAGAAGGGCGCCGAGGGGTGGACCTTCACCGCCGGCACCGGCGTGGCCACCAACATGCCCCACGGCGGGGCCAAGCTCATCTACCTCGACGCGGGGCCCGGCAAGAGCGTCAGCCAGACGATCACCGTGCCCGCCGCCGGCACCTACTCGGTGTCGGCGTGGATCGCGACGGGCGGCGCGGGCGGCACGTTCACCGTCCTGCGCGGCGGCACGCCCGTCCAGACGCTCACGCTGCCCGCGCGCTCCACCTACTCCCGCTACACGATCTCCGACGTCGCGGTGGCCGAGGGCGACCAGCTCGGCATCGCCTTCGGATCCGGTTCCGGCTGGGTGAACGTCGACGACGTCATGATCTCCCCCGGCGCCAAGGCCTCTCCCACGGTCAGCTCGTCCAACCCGAAGATCGTCGAGATGTTCGGCTGGGCGAAGGCCAAGGCGGGATCATGGGTGCACCAGGACGGCGTCCCCGGGCTGCTCAACGTGGACGAGCGCCAGCCGGGCGGCACCGGCGAGGGCGTCTACACGCCCTCCTACTGGGCCGGGTACGCCAACCGCAGCGGCTACTACTCACGCGACTTCGCCCACCAGCTCGCCGGAGCCCACATCCTCGGGCTCGCCGCCGAGAACAAGAACATGCTGCGCTCCTTCGCCCAGTCGGCGACCGAGGAGCACAAGTTCTACCCGGTGTGGGCGCTGAACTTCGACGCCACCACCTACCTGTCCATCGACTACCGCTCGCCCACGAACTTCGTCCGCGAGGTCCCCGCCACCTTCGAACTCGTCGAGAAGGCCAACCAGGCCTTCCGGTGGTCGGGAGACCGCGCCTACGTCGACGACCCCGTCTTCTGGGACTACTACAGGCACGCGACCAAGGAGTTCGTCGCCCTGCACGACGGCCAACTGCCCAACGGCGTCGCCGAGGGCACCGGCAGGGGCATCTTCCAGGGCGCCGCCAGCTACAACGAGGTCAGCGGCGAGCCGCTGGCCGAGGCCGGAGACGCGATCGGGTCGCAGTACCAGGCCCACAGCGCCCTGGCCGCGCTCGCCCTCGACAAGGGCGACCACGCGCTGGCCCGCACCCAGGCGAAGCAGGCGCGCACCGTCAAGGACTACTTCAACAAGACGTGGAGCGTGAAGCAGGGCACCGGGGAGTTCGTCAGGGCGTACACCGTGGACGGGACCCCGCTGACCGGATTCGGCAAGGAGAACAGCTGGTTCATGCCGATGAAGGGCATCATCGACGCAGGGCCGCGCAACGACGCCTACCTCGACTTCGTCGACGCCGAGGCCTCAGGGGCGGGGCGGCCGCGCAACATCGAGGCGATCACCTACCTGCCTGACACGTTCTTCAGGCACAACCGCGCCGACACGGCGTGGAAGTGGATGCAGGACGTGTACGACAAGCGTGAGGCCAAGCACGTCAACTCCCGCCAGGGGTTGAACGGCGACTACCCGGAGGTGCCGTTCACGCTGGTCAGCCAGACGGTGGAAGGCCTCATGGGCATCCAGCCCGACGCGCCCCGCAGGACCGTGGCCACACAGTCGCGGCTGCCCGAGGACATCGGCTGGCTGGAGGTGGCCGACGTGCCGGTCGGCTCGGGCAAGGTCACCGTACGGCATGACGGAGCGGTTTCCAGCACGTTCACCAACAAGGGGTCGTCGCCGGTGTCCTGGGAGGCGCGGTTCGCCGGGCAGCACCGGTGGCTGGAGGTCAACGGACACCGGTTCCCCGGGCTCCCGCGGGTGATCGACGGGGTGACGTACACGGTGGCCAAGGTCCCCGTACGCGCGGGCACGACGGCGACCGTCAAGATCGCCGCGTAGCCACCCGGCCCGCCGTACCCCACCCCTTCCCCGGGCGTACGGCGGGCCCCACCGCTCCCAACCCCGCCGTCATGGTCCACCTGACCACCTACAGTGACGATCGGGCGATACTCTCCTCACCAACCCCCGCCACACAAGCGGAATTGTCGGCACCGGCGCGTACCGTGCCGATTGTGAACCGTACCGATCGGCTCTACGCGCTAGTCGAGGACCTGCGCGCGATCTCCCCCAGGTGCCGGTCAGCGCGCCAGCTCGCCAAACGCTTCGAGGTCAGCGCCAGGACCATCGAGCGCGACATCGCCGCCCTCCAGGAGTCCGGCGTGCCCATCTACGCCGAGCCGGGCCGCAGCGGGGGTTACGCGATCGACAAGACACACTCCCTCCCTCCGCTCAACTTCACCCCCGCCGAGGCCGTGGCCATCGCGATCGCGCTCAGCAGGGCGGGTGACCAGCCGTTCGGCCGCCAGGCGCGCAGCGCGCTGCGCAAGGTCGTGGCCGCCATGCCGGGCTCGGAGGGCGAGCTGGCCAGGGAGCTGGCCAGCCGCGTGCAGCTCGTCGCCCCCGTGGAGACCGGCGAGGAGATCCAGCCGCTCGGCCGCGCGGGCGTCTCCCGCACGATCGAGGACGCACTGCTGCGCAGGCGCGTCCTCCACCTCGAGTACGCCGACAGGAAAGGCGCCCTCACCTCGCGCGACGTCGAGCCTGGCGTGTTCCTCGGCGGGCGCGGCGGGTTCTGGTACCTCGTCGCCTGGTGCCGCCTGCGCGACGACGTGCGCGTCTTCAGGCTCGACAGGATCGCGGGCGCCGCGGTGAGCGAGGAGCGCTGCCCCGATCGGCCGCTGGAGGGGTACGTCTCGGACGTCCCCGACATGATCGTTCACGGCACGGTTCTCGATTAGGAAATCGAAAACACCGACATAGGGTTGTCGCATGGACGTCTTATCGTTGTCTTGTTCGAGAAACTTGACGACTTGGAGCGCACATGCTGAACACCGTGGCCTGGTTCGAGGTCGGCACCGACGACCCCGACGGAGCACAGCGGTTCTACGGCGACCTTTTCGGCTGGACGTTCGCGACCGACCCGAAGGCGCCGATGGACTACCGGCTGATCACCCAGGGTGAAGGAGGCCAGCCCTCCGGGGGCGTGTACGGGAGCAAGGGAGAGTTCCCCAACTACGCCGTCTTCTCCGTGCTCGTCGAGGACGTCGAGGCGACGTGCGCCAAGGTCGAGAGCCTGGGCGGCAAGGTGATCCACAAGGTCATCAGCGCCGACGACACCAGCTTCGCCTACCTGAAGGACGTGTCGGACAACCTGTTCGGCGTCTTCACGCCACCGGCCGGCTGACTCGCGTCATCCGTCCGCTGAAGGGTGTCGGGTCTTTCCCCCCGTCGCCCTGACCGGCGCCTTCCCCGCCGCGGACGTGACGCGTACCGACCGCCTCCTGGGCGGTCCACCCCTCCCTGGGCACGCCGCCAACCGCCGAGCGGCGGCGCGCCCAGGGCATTCGCACGTCTGACCCAGTTCGCTCCGCTCGGGTCGCGTGCCCCCTCCGGTCGCGTGCTGCTCCGGTTCCTGGCATGCGACGGAGGGAGGCGGCGGGAGTGCGCCGTCATGCCCGCCGGCGTAGAGAGGGCCGGGACCCCGGTCGAGGCGTCAGGCTGGGCAGGAGGCGTCCTTGGCGGGGATCTTGCCGTCGATCAGGTAGGCGTTGACCGCGCCCTGGATGCACTTGTTGCCCGACAGGTAGGCGCCGTGTCCCTCACCCTCGTAGGTGAGCAGGGTGGCGGTCTTCAGCTGCGCCGTCAGCCTCGGCCCCCACTGGTACGGCGTCGCGGGGTCGCCCTTGCCCGCCACCACCACGATCGGCCCCGACCCCTTGGCGTTCACCTTCCTGGCCTCGTTGCTGCCCGGCACTGGCCACAACGTGCAGATCGAGCCCGCGCCCGCGTTGCCGAACAGCGGAGAGATCTTCAGCGCCGCTTCCTCGGTGCGCAGCAGTTCCTCCCTGCCCGGCCGCTCGGCGGTGTCCACGCAGGTGATGGCAGGGAAGCTGGACATCTCGGTCGAGTAGCTGCCATCCGACCTGCGGCCCGTGTAGGTGTCGGCCAGGTACATCAGCGCGCCGCCGTCGCCCTTGAACCCCGACGACAGCGCGCTCTCCAGGAACGGCCAGCTCAGCTGGGAGTAGAGCGCGGCCGCGACGGCGGTGCTGGCCAGGCCCTGGGTCAGCTGGCGGTCGCCCACCTGCAGCGGCGAGACGACCATCTTGTTCATGAAGTCCTCGATCTTCCTGTCGGCCGTCTCGACGCTGTCGCCCAGCTCGCAGCCCTGCGTGACGCAGTCCTTCAGGAAGCTCATGTAGGCCTGCTGGAAGCCTTTGGTCTGGGCCAGCGTGCGCTGTTCGAGGGTCACGCTCGGGTCGAGCGGCGCGTCGAGGACCGTGCGGCCGACGTTCTTGGGGAACTTGGTGGCGTAGACGGCGCCGAGCTGCGTGCCGTACGACATGCCGAAGTAGTTGAGCTTGGGGTCGCCGAGGGCGTCGCGCATCCTGTCCATGTCCATGGCCGCGTTGACGGTGCCGACGTACGGCAGGACCGGGCCGGAGTCCTTCTCGCACAACCTCGTGAACTGCTCGGTGGCCGCCCGGACCTTGGCCCTGGTCTTGTCATTGGCGGGCAGCGTGTCGAGCGAGACGTAGGTGTCCATGTCCTTGCCGGTGCCGCAGACGACGCCGCGGCTGCGCTGGACGCCGCGCGGGTCGAAGCTGACCAGGTCGTAGCGGGCGTTGAGGGTGCCGAACGCCTTGACGGCCCGCGCCATCGTGTCGACGCCCGACGCGCCTGGCCCGCCGAAGTTGAACACCAGCGACCCGATCCGCTGGCCGGGGCCCTTGGCCGGGATCCTGATCATCGCGACGTCGATGGTCTCCCCGTCCGGCTTGTTGTAGTCGAGCGGGACGGCCAGCTTGCCGCACTGCAGGGTGGCGTCGGGAGTGGCCGTCGAGCCTTCAGGCACGGCCAGGTCGGTGCAGGCACCCCAGGCGATCTTGTCGGACGCCGCCGAGCCGGCGGGCGTCGAGCCCGAGCTGCCGGGTGTGGGGTCACCGGAGGTCCCGGTGGAGGTGCCGCAGGCGGCGAGCGAGATGGTCAGCCCTGCCGTCAGGGCGACGGTGGTGAGTGCGCGGCGCATGAATATCCCCCGATATCGAGTACCGGGGAAAATCCTTTCACATGCCCGGCCTGGGCGTCGCACACGCCGCGCTTTCTCGCCCGGCCGGTGGCTGCCCTCGCGGGAACCGGCAGGGAACGCGCGGGAACCGGCAGGGAAAGGAAAGAGCCCGCGCCGGCAGGGCGCGGGCTCTTTCGGAGTAGCGGATCAGACGCCCATGGACTGGGTGTCGTTGCTCTCGGCGCCACCGGCCTCGGTGACCCCGTTCTTCAGGTGGTAGCGGGCGATCGCCTCGCGCAGCACCTCGCCGTCGAGCTCGCCCCTGTAGACCAGCTGGGTGAGCACGGCCAGCGTGATCGACGCGGCGTCGACGTGGAAGTGACGGCGCAGCGCCGAGCGGGTGTCGGACAGGCCGAACCCGTCGGTGCCCAGCGAGCTCCAGTCACCCGGCACCCACTGCGAGATCTGGTCCTGCACCGCCTTCATGTAGTCGCTGACGCCCACGAACGGCCCCTGCGCGCCCTGAAGGGCCCGCGTGACGTACGGCACGCGCTGCTCGGAGTCGGGGTTGAGCAGGTTGTGCTCGTCGCAGGCCAGCGCCTCGCGGCGCAGCTCCGCCCAGGACGTCGCCGACCAGACGTCGGCCGAGACGCCCCAGTCTTCCGCCAGCATGCGCTGGGCCTCCATCGCCCACGGGCCCGCGACGCCCGAGGACAGGATGTTGGCCTTCGGCCCCTGGGTCTGCGGAGCGTCGGCGAACTTGTACAGACCCTTGAGCAGGCCGTCCACATCGAGGTCGGCGGGCTCGGCGGGCTGTACGTAGGGCTCGTTGTAGACGGTCAGGTAGTAGAAGACGTTCTCCGGCTGCTCGCCGTACATCCTCCTGAGGCCGTCCTTGACGATGTAGGCGGTCTCGAACGCCCACGAAGGGTCGTAGGAGACGGCCGCCGGGTTCGTCGAGGCGATCAGCGGGGTGTGCCCGTCCTCGTGCTGCAGGCCCTCGCCGTTCAGCGTCGTACGGCCGGCGGTCGCGCCGATCAGGAAGCCCCTGCCCATCTGGTCGCCGAGCTGCCACATCTGGTCGCCGGTCCGCTGCCACCCGAACATCGAGTAGAAGATGTAGATCGGGATCATGTGCTCGCCGTGCGTGGCGTACGCGGTGCCTGCCGCGGTCATCGAGGCCATGGAGCCCGCCTCGTTGATGCCCTCGTGCAGGATCTGGCCCTCGGTCGACTCCTTGTACGACAGCAGCAGGTCCCTGTCGACGGCCTCGTAGGTCTGGCCGTGCGGGCTGTAGATCTTCGCCGTCGGGAACATCGCGTCGAGACCGAAGGTGCGCGCCTCGTCGGGGATGATCGGCACGAACCGCTTGCCGATCTCCTTGTCGCGCATGAGGTCCTTGAGCAGGCGGACGAAGGCCATCGTGGTGGCCACCTGCTGCTTGCCCGAGCCCTTGGAGAACTGCTTGTAGACATCGTCGCCCGGCAGCTTGACCGCCTTGGCGCGCACCATGCGCCTGGGCAGCACGCCGCCCAGCGCCGCGCGGCGCTCCTTCATGTAGGCGATCTCTTCGTCGTTCTCGCCGGGGTGGAAGTACGGCGGCAGCTCGCCCTCGAGCGCGGAGTCGGGGATCGGCAGGTAGAGCCGGTCGCGGAACTCCTTCAGCTCGGCCTTGGTCATCTTCTTCATCTGGTGCGTCGCGTTGCGCGCCTCGAAGTCCTTGCCCAGTGTCCAGCCCTTGATGGTCTGGGCGAGGATGACCGTCGGCTGGCCGACGTGCTCGCGGGCCGACTTGAAGGCCGCGTAGACCTTGCGGTAGTCGTGGCCGCCGCGCGACAGCTTGCGGATGTCGTCGTCGTTCAGGTGCTCGACCATCTTGCGCAGGCGCGGGTCGCTGCCGAAGAAGTTGTCGCGGATGTAGGCGCCCGACTCGACCGAGTAGGTCTGGAACTGGCCGTCAGGCGTGGTGTTCATCTGGTTGACCAGGACGCCGTCGACGTCGGCGGCCAGCAGCGGGTCCCAGTCGCGGCCCCACACGACCTTGATGACGTTCCAGCCCGCGCCGCGGAAGTACGACTCGAGCTCCTGGATGATCTTGCCGTTGCCGCGTACCGGGCCGTCGAGCCGCTGCAGGTTGCAGTTGATGACGAAGGTGAGGTTGTCGAGCTCCTCGCGGGCGGCCAGGCCGATCGCGCCGAGCGACTCGGGCTCGTCCATCTCGCCGTCGCCGAGGAAGGCCCAGACGTGGCTTCTGGAGGTGTCCTTGATCTGGCGGCTCAGCAGGTAGCGGTTGAACCGCGCCTGGTAGATCGCGCTGATCGGGCCGAGGCCCATCGAGACGGTCGGGAACTCCCAGAAGTCCGGCATGAGCCGGGGGTGGGGGTAGGAGGGCAGGCCGTGGAAGCCGTGCGACAGCTCCTGGCGGAAGGCGTCGAGCTGGGCCTCGTTGAGCCGGCCCTCGAGGAAGGCGCGGGCGTAGATGCCCGGCGCGGCGTGCCCCTGGAAGAAGACCTGGTCGCCCGACTCGCCGTGGTCCTTGCCGCGGAAGAAGTGGTTGAAGCCGACCTCGTACAGCGAGGCGGCGGAGGCGTAGGTGGCGATGTGGCCGCCGACGTTGGTGCGCGCGTTGGCGCGCGAGACCATCACCGCGGCGTTCCACCTGATGTAGGCCCTGATGCGACGCTCGACGTGCTCGTCACCTGGGAACCAGGGCTCGCGCTCCGGGGGGATGGTGTTGATGTAGTCGGTGCTGCGCAGGCCGGGCACGCCGACCTGGTGCTCGCGGGCCCGCTCCAGCAGGCGAAGCATCAAGTAACGGGCGCGCGTACGACCCTCGGTCTTGATGACGTTGTCGAGGGACTCGAGCCACTCGTTGGTCTCGCTGGGGTCGACATCAGGCAGCTGGCTGGGTAGGCCGTCGCTGATGATCGAGAAACGCTGGCGTCCGGAAGCCACTGGGTCTCGCCTTCCGAGGATCGACTGATGTCTGGGTTGGGTCGCCTTCCATCCTGGTCGCTAACTCCGGAAAGTGCATCTCTACTGACCGGTAACCAGAACGTCCCTGCTGGCAGTGACATTGATGGTGGCCTAGACCACCGATGGTAGGACGAATCGCCACCAAAGGTTACAGTGCACGCCAGATTTATCAAGACTAGAAAAGAGACGAAATTTCGCCCGCCGCTATGACTCTGGGACAGGCTCACCGGGCGGCGCTCGCCACGCAGTATAGGAATGGTCTCGCCCGCGCCGGTCGGCGGGACCGCGGCCGCTCGCGATCATCTCGTGTGTACGGCACGCGACGCCGTCGTGCCGTGCGGGCAGAAGGGTCGTCGACCCCGGGATCAGGAGGACGCGGCGAGCTCGGCCCTGGCGGCAGCGGCGACGACGTCGCCCGCGACCTTCAGCGCCTCCGTGTCGCGCAGCGACCTGCACAGCACGAACGCCCCCTCCAGACTGGTCACCAGGCAGATCGTGAGTCTGCGCGCCGCCTCACGGGACAGTCCGAACCTGGCGAACCCCTCCGTGCCCGCGGCGATCCAGGCGGTGAAGACGTCGGCGGTCGCCCTGCGCAGGGGTTCGTTCGTGCTGGCCACCTCGAGGGCCACCGTGGCGATGGGGCAGGCATCGGCGTAGCCGGTCTCGACCAGCGTGTCGGCCGCGGCGGTGAAGAACGTCTCGATGCCGCTGACCACGTCCGGCGCGGGCGCGATGAGGGCGTCGAAGAGCTGGACGTAGGTCATCCCCGACGAGCGGACGACCTCCTCGCCCAGCTGCTCCTTGCCGCCCGGGAAGAAGTGGTAGATCGACCCGAAGGGCGCGTTGGCGGCGGTGACGATCTGCTTCAGGCCGGTGCCCGTGTAGCCGTTGCGACGGAACAGCTCGGCGCTCGCGTCCAGGATGCGTTCCTTGGTGTTGCCCACACCCCGACCCTACCCTAGGGTCTCGCTAGAGCGATCTATCAAATCGGAGGCGGCCTTGCCGGAGATCGAGCTGTCAGCGGGCACCATCGACTACGAGGACACCGGAGGCGAAGGTCCCGTCCTGGTGTTCCTGCACGGGGTCACCATCGACGGCTCCGTGTGGCGCCAGGTGGTGGCCGACCTGCGCCGCGACCACCGATGCGTGTGCCCGACGCTTCCCCTCGGAGCGCACCGCCGCCCGATGCGGCGCGACGCCGACCTGTCGCTTCAGGGCATGGCCCTGCTGGTGGCGGAGTTCCTCGACCGGCTCGACCTGCGCGAGGTGACGCTCGTGCTGAACGACTGGGGCGGCGGGCAGCTGCTCGTCCCGCTCGGAAGGGCCGAGCGGATCGCCAGGCTGGTCCTCACCTCCTGCGAGGCCTTCGACAACTATCCTCCTGGGCTGCCGGGCCGCCTGATCGAGCTCGCGGCCAAGACTCCCGGCGGGTTGTGGCTCACCATGCGGATGCTCGGGCTCAGGTCCTTCCGCAGGGCGCCGGGCGGATGGGGCTGGATGAGCAAGCGGCCCGTGCCCGACGCGGTGATGGACGCCTGGTTCGCGCCCGCGCGGACCAGCGCGGCGATCAGGCGCGATCTGGCCAGGTACGCGGTGTCCGTGCCGCCGCGGCGGGTCCTGCTCGACTGGGCGGAGCGCCTGCGGTCCTTCAAGGGGCCCGTCCTGGTCGCGTGGGCGGTGGAGGACAAGCTGATGCCCAGGGAGCACGGTCCCCGGCTGGCGGCGCTGTTCGAGGACGCCAGGCTGGTGGAGATCGAGGACAGCTACACCCTCATTCCCGAGGACCAGCCAGCGTTGCTCGCTCGCACGATCGAGCAGTTCGTCGCCGAGACCCGCACGGGCGGAACGCCCGCCTGACCTCGCCCGCCCGTCCCTCCCGGCGCCCTCGCGCGCTGACCGCGCGGGACCTCGCGGGCACTCCGCGATGACGGGTGGGCGGAGCGTAACATTTCGATTATCTTTTGCCCTTCTACCTGGGTCGGGGGGCTTTTCGGATGGGCTCCGCCGTACGAAGGTGGAGGTATGAACGCGACGGTAGGCGACCGGCTCCTTGTGCACGGAAACACCGTTGGAGAAAGGGACCGGATCGGAGAGATCATCGAGGTACGCGGGTCCGACGGCGGGCCTCCGTACATGGTCAGATTCGACGACGGCCACACCGGCCTGGTGTTTCCCGGCCCGGACGCGGTCGTCGAACATGCGTAGGATTCCCATGTGAAATCCCAGATCATCTCGGTGACCACGGGGTCGCGCGAGACGGTGCACGACATCACGAGCGCGTGCGAGGCTTTCGTGCGCTCACTCGGCGGCGACGGCTTGCTGCACGTGTTCGTGCCGCACGCGACCGCCGGGGTGGCGCTGATCGAGCTCGGCTCGGGCAGCGACGACGACCTGCTGGCCACGCTCGGCGACCTGCTGCCCGCCGACGACAGATGGCGACACGCCCACGGCTCGCGTGGCCACGGGAGGTCTCACGTGATGCCTGCGCTGATTCCGCCCTACGCCATCGTTCCCGTACTGGGCGGGCGGCTGGAGCTGGGCACGTGGCAGTCGATCGCCATCGTCGACCTGAACGTCGACAACCGTGAACGGCAGGTTCGCCTGTCGTTTTTGTCTGATTAATTCGTGTGGACTACGGCCGTCATCGTGGCGACCGTTGACGACTGAGGGTCACAGCGTGTGGACTGTCCCGAAGCGATGACCGCATATCAGGAGGGATACAAGTGAGCGCGACCGCGGGTCAGGCGCAGGGCGAGCGCGGCCTGGCCGAACGACTCGGCCTCAAGCCGGGTCAGGTGGTGCAGGAGATCGGTTGGGACGAGGACAGCGACGAAGAGCTTCGCGAGTCCATCGAGAACCTGACCGGCACCGAGCTTCTAGACGAGGAAACCGACGAAGTAGCCGACGTGGTGCTGCTGTGGTGGCGCGACGGCGATGGCGACCTCTTCGACGCTCTCAGCGATGCGATGAGAGGTCTGGCCGACGCGGGCCAGATCTGGCTCCTGACTCCCAAGGCCGGGAGAGACGGCCACGTGGAGCCGAGCGACATCGGGGAGGACGCCGCCACCGCGGGCCTCTCGCAGACCAGCAGCATCTCCGCAGCACCCGATTGGTCGGGGACCAGGCTCGTGGCGCCCAAGGGCCGTCGCTAGCTAGACGTTGATGCCTGCCGTACGACCGAGGAGGTCGTACGGCAGGATGAATCGTATGGCTCCCGACTTCGAACTGCCCGACCAGCACGGCACCCCGGTCAGGCTGTCCAGCCTGCGGGGCGGGCGGGTGCTGTTGATCTTCTATCCGCTGGCCTTCAGCGGCGTGTGCCGCAGCGAGCTCGGCCAAGTGCGCGACGAGCTCATCCCACGCCTGCCCGCCGACGTGCGGGTGCTGTCGGTCTCCGTCGACTCGATGTTCACCCATCGCGCGTGGGCGGAGCAGGAGGGGTACGAGTTTCCCCTGCTATCCGACTTCTGGCCACATGGACAGGTCGCCGAGGCGTACGGTGTGTTCGATGAGACGAAAGGGCTCGCCAAGCGCGGGACCTTCCTCATCGATGGCGAGGGCGTGATCAGGTGGTCGGTCGTCAACCCGATCTCCGCGGCGCGCGATGTCGCCGACTATCTCAAAGCATTGTCCTGACTGTCGTATCGGAGGACACCATGCCCTGCTACCGGTGCGGGGCCCGGCAGACCGACCCGGTTCGCGGAGCGAGCCCATGGCGGCGTGGGGTACACAGCGAGGTTCAGGTGCTCATCTGCCCTGACTGCCAGCGCGCCCACGACCTCGAACTCGACCTCTGCGAATCCTGCGGCTCCACGTCGCTCATCTGCCGGCTCGGCGAAGTCGAGTGCCGCGCCTGCGGCTCGGTGCGGCTCGCGCGGCTCACGCAGCCCGCCGGATCGGAGCCGCCCCCAGGCCTGGCCGACGAGGTCGAGGCGGCCCTCAACAGAGTGCTGGGTCTTTCCCGACAATAGGGTGCGCTATCGTTCATAGCCGTTGACCAGCCACCCGCCTCCCAGGATGACCGCTATGAGTTCCTACGTTGTCGCGCTCGATGTCGGCGGCACGTCCATGAAGGGCGGCCTCGTCAGCGAGAACGGTCAGGTGCTGGTCACCGACCGGCGCGCCACGCCGCGCGCCGAGGGGCCTGACGCCGTCGTCACCGCCATCCGCGAGTTCATCGCCGACCTCGCCGCCCGCGGCGGGGCGGACCTCGCGGGCGTCGGCCTCGCCGTACCGGGGCTCGTCACGGCCACCAGCGCCGTCTACGCCGCCAACCTCGGCTGGCGCGACGTGCCCGCGCAGGCCTTCGTCGACATGGACGTCCCCGTCATGCTCGGCCACGACGTCCGCACCGGCGGGCTCGCCGAGAGCGTTCTCGGCGCGGGACGCGGCGTGTCCGACTTCCTATTCCTGCCCATCGGCACCGGGATCGCCGGCGCCATGATTCTTTCCGGCCGGCCGTACGGCGGGGCGGAGGGCTGGGGCGGCGAGATCGGCCACATCCCCGTCTTCCCCGACGGCGAGCCCTGCGCCTGCGGGCAGTTCGGCTGCCTCGAGACGTACGCGTCCGCGGCCTCGGTCGGACGGCGCTACAGCGAGCGTTCAGGCGTGCCGGGGGTCAAGGCGGAGGAGGTCGTCGCCTCCGACGACCCGCTGGCCATAGAGGTGTGGGACGAGGCCGTGGAAGCGCTCTCCCTCGCGCTGGCCACGTACACGCTCCTGCTCGACCCCTCGGTCATCGTCCTGGGCGGCGGCCTCGCCGAGGCGGGTCCCGCCCTGTTCGACCCGGTACGCACCAGGCTGGTGAAACGACTCGCCTTCCGCGACGCGCCCCCACTGGTACCGGCGTCGCTGGGCGTGAACGCGGGCATGCTGGGCGCCGCCTTGCTGGGCTGGACCGCGGCAGGCCGGCCTTCGGTGGGGACAGGGTGGACAATGGATGTGCGATCGGCGCCTGCGGTGTCGTAAGGTGTAGTGCCGATCAGGGGCGGTTAGCTCAGCGGTAGAGCACTCGCCTTACAAGCGAGGGGTCACTGGTTCGAACCCAGTACCGCCCACATGTTCCAGGGCTCGTGGGGGTCCGGTGGTATATCGAGTGGCGGCCGGCTAGGTCGTGGCCGTTGCCTCCCACAGGGCGCTGACCGGGACGGCCAGCATTCGGTCGCTGAAGGAGAATGTCTGCGTGCCGGTGTGCAGGACCAGACCGGCGACGAAGTCGGGGCCCACCCGTTCCGCAAGGTGGCGGAGTCCTTTGAAGTCGTCCGGTCGTACGGTGGAGGCGGCCTTGACCTCGATGCCCACAACCCGGCCCTGGCGGCTCTCCAGGACGGCGTCCACCTCCACCTTGTCCTTGGTTCGGTAGTGGTACAGGTCGACCAAGGTGTCCGCCCAGGTCACCTGCCGGGCCAGTTCCGTCAGGACGAAGCCCTCCAGCAGCGGCCCGAATGCGGAACCGGGCCGGAGGAGGCTGTGGGCGTCGACGCCCAGCAGGTTCGCTGCCACTCCCGAGTCGACAAAGGTGACCTTGGGGGTGTGTACGGCCCGGCTGCTGATGTTCTTCGACCAGGCGGGGATGCGTTTGATCAGGAAGACTTCTTCCAGCAGTGCCAGAAATCTGGCGGTGGTTGTGCCGGGCAGGCCGAGGTCACGGCCCAGCGCCTGAACGACGAGGAGTTGGCCGGATCTGGCCGCCAGAGACCTGACCAACGCGCGTAGTTCCGCAGTACGTTCGATCTCCGACAGTTGCATCACGTCACGGTTGATCAGATCGCCGACGTAGGAGTCGAAGAAGCGTTGCCTGCGTCGAGGGTTGGTGCGGGCGACAGCTTCGGGATAGCCGCCGCGGACCAGGCGGTCTGCATAGTCGGCCCGGGTGAGCCGGGAGGTGTGCCGGAGGGTCGGGCCGTGCGTGAACACCGCGTCGACGAAGGCATCAGGACGGCCGTCGATCTCGCCCTGCGCGAAAGGCCACAGTTCGATGGTTTCCATCCGCCCGGGCAGGGTGTCCGGCAGACCGCGTAGGGCGAGTAGCCGGGAGGAGCCGGTGAGCAGGTATCTGCCGGGTCTCGGATCGGCGTCCACCTGAGATTTGATGGCGAGCAGTAGTTCCGGAGCACGCTGGATCTCATCGATGACCATGGGCTCCGGAAAGTCGACGAAGCCGCTGGGGTCGCTCAACGCAGCCTGCAGGGTCAGTGGATCGTCGAGGTCGCGCCACTCGGTACCGTCTGCCTTGGCGAGCCGCCGGACCAGCGTGCTCTTGCCCGACTGTCGTGCGCCGTTGACCAGGACGACGCGCGTGTCGGCCAGGGCGTCCGTGACTGTTTGCTCCGCGTGACGGTGGATCAAGCGCCCGAGCGGGGTGGTGACCATGCTCTCTATCATGACATGTTGTGGTGAGTTGGTCGCCTCATCGGCAGTGACTTGGTCGCCATATTGATGGCGGAATGGTCGCTAGAGATATGGGGTGATGGTCGCTCGCTGAGCGGCTCGTGCCGCGCAGCAGTGAAGGTGAACGGTGCAACTCCTGATCAAGGAGGACACACCTGATAAGTAGCGTTGACCAGGCATCGATGGCAGGGGCCGGGCGAAGGTGACACAGGAGACGTCGTAGATCCAGCCGTGTTGCGCAAGCCGGTCGAACCCCCTATGCGAGCGTCTCATCATGACTCCCTTGGTCAGTTCGTGTCATGATGGCGGCCGTCCAGTGGGTCCGCGCCTTTCCCGGGAGCGGCGACGGTCTTTCTGAGGTCATGTGCCTGGGTGACCAACTGAGTGACAACCGCCCCGGACAGCGGCGGACGCCGGTGGACTTCCGTGGATTGCTCGCGCAGATGGGAGCGGGTATGGGTGGTGATCCCGCCCCCACCCGGATTGACTTACAAGCGAGGGGTCACTGGTTCGAACCCAGTACCGCCCACTAGCACAAGAAGCCCGGTAGCGATCTTGCTGCCGGGCTTCGTGCCATTAGCGTGCCATGAGGTCTTGGCGATCATGGCGTCCATCCGGATGGGGATGCAGCCGACGGATGGGACCGTCGTAGACCGGGCCTGCAGAAGTCGACGTGCTGAAACGTGTCGCTAGATCACCCGGGGCTGGTTGTCCGCCGGGTCCACCGGGACGATCTCCTCCACCGTCACCCTGTGGTCGCGGCCGTTGTGATAGCCGAACGACTGGCCGGGCTCGTTGGCGAGCTGTGAAAGGGTCGCGTCCGGAGCCTGGTCGGCGTCGATTCCGCCGTCCTGGACCGAGAAGCTGTAGTGGCCGCCCGCGCCGGCGTTGGCGTCGATCATCGCGTGGAGCCGGTCAAGCCGAATCCTGGACGGCACCTGCACCCGGAGCGGCTGTGGTCCATCGACACGCAGGATGGCCCGCCCTCGGTCGGGCACCGGCTGGTCGCGGAATCCGGGCCGGCCACAGCATTTCTTGTACTTGCGCTGAGAGGTGCACCAGCAGGGCGTGTTGCGCTCCGGTGGCCAGGAGATCGCGTCCCGGTCCGGCAGCGTGGACAGGTAGGCCAGCCGTGTACTTCGACGTCGGGGGTCGCGTCCCGTCCGCTTGGCGAACGCGTCGACCTCCGCCAGGTCGATCGCGACCACCGAGACCCTGCCGAGCTCGGCCGAGTCGCGCAGCGATGACTCCAGCTCGCGACGGTAGTCCTCGTGGTCGAGGGGGAATGTGGCGTCGAGCAGCCCTTCGGCCAGGCCCTTGGCGTACTCCCGCGCGGGGAGATAGGCCATCCGATACCTGGAGCGCTCCCCGCCCAGCGCACGTTTCCCGGAGGGCGTGGCGGCAGTGCGGGCTGCGCTGAGCAGCTCCTCCATCGCACTCCGAAACGGATATCGCGGCGCTCCGGTAGCAGGAACGACATGTCGCGATGGAGGGCCTCCATCTCGGCCAGGCCCTCGGCGTCGCGGTGGGCCGCACGCAGGGCGCCCAGGGCGAAGCGCTGGTCGGGGTGGGCGTTGAGTACCTCGGTCAGCAGCTCGACCGCGTCGTGGAGCTCGTCGTCGTCATAGAGGTCAACCAGTTCCCAGGCAAGCTCGAACACCCCGGGATCGCCCTGGCTGCGCGGATCCAGTAGCACCTGCCGAACCGTCTCCCTGGCCGCAGACTCGTTGGTGAGTTCGCCGAACTCGTCCGGCTCGCCGAACTGGTCGTAGACGGTGTCGAGCACCTGCGTGGGCTTGAGGGGGTGGAAGAATCTGTCGGGGAGCATGGGTTCATTGTCCATACGGCGCGGGCACGATGAGCCGGTTCTCCTTGGCATGCGGTTGGAGGAGCGACCTCGTCGCGCTTCGACGCGGCATGGTTCTAACGGTGCCACATCTGCGCCGCATCTCAGTTGCGGATCGTGTCTCTCGAAGGCGAGCATGGACTTGTAGTCAGCACCCGCACCAGTTCAGAGACCTACACCTGGATGCATGCGTTATGCGCGAGGAACTGCATCACCTGGTGGATCAGTTGCCGGAGTCGGAACTGCGGCCCGCACCGGAACTGGTTCGCGGGCGCTTGGGTGAGGCTGGCCATGAGCGCGACCTGCTGTTCTTTGCATCGTTCGAGGGTGAGCCTGATCTGGCCGAGCGTCATGAGGAGATCCTGCTCGCCGAGTTGGGCCGCTGACGTGTTGCGTTGTGACACAGGTGTCCTTCTCGCCGCCGGCAACGTCAAGGACGAGCGTCATCACGCCTGTTTGATGCTGCTTCGCCAGGCAGTGGGGCAGCTGCTCGGGCCGCCCCGGTGATGGGTGAGTCGGTTACCTCCAGGACCCGCGCGTCGGTCCGCAAGCCGAATCACCTTCTCAAGTCGTGCGATTTGGCTGGGCCGCGCTAAGTACCTGTACATACACTGGCGGCATGAGCGCGCAACCGCAGGAGTTCACCCCCGAAGGCCCCCCGCCGGAGAAGAATCTGCGCGCCATCCGCAGTGCGTTGGTCGTCCCGCAGGACCGAGATGGGTTCGACGCAGGTCTTGACGTCGTCTTGGCTGAGGTCCGCGCCAGTTTGGACCTCGGCCGACTCGGCGAGTTCATCCATACCTGGTGGCTTGTCGCGTGCGACTCGATCAAGGATCCGCAGGGCCGGAGAGATCTTTACGAGCGGGCTGCCCGTGTCCAGGAACTGGCCGATGTCGGCAAGCCGATCCCTCGGGGCGACAAGACGTGGCGCCAACTGCTGGCTGAGCGCGGGGTTGAGCGGTAGGTGTATTTGAACGAGTCGAGATGTTCCTGTACGGCGGGGATGATCGCCCGGGGGATGGCGACCGTGCGAACACCGGCGCGTGACTTGGGCGGCCCGACCAGGAGTTCGCCTGTGTCCAGCTCGACGTGCTGTTGCCGAACGCTGACCGTGCCCTTCGTCAGGTCCAGGTCCATCCGCCGCAGGGCAGCCACCTCACCCCACCGCAGGCTCGCGAAGGTGGCCAGGAGGATCAGCGCCCGCAGACGCTTCACGACGAGGTCAGCCAGCTTGAAGACCTGCGCCACCGTGAGCACCGGTCGCTCATCGGGCTTCTCCTCACCGGCTCCCCTGATGCGATAGGGGTTGCGCGGGATGATCCGATCGTCTGCCGCCGTCATGAGCACGGCCCGCAGGAACCGGTACGCCTTGGCCACCTCCGACGCGCCGACGCCGTTCGAGATCAGCGCGGTTCGCCACTCTCGGACGGCCGACGTGTCGATCTTTCCGAGAAGGATGTTTCCGAGGTAGGGCAGGATGTACCGCTTGAGCAAGCCCGTGTAGATCTCGACCGTGCGGGGGCGGAGGTTGGTCCGTTCGGCTATCCACTTCGCTGAGTAGTCGCCGAGCTTGACCTTCGCGCGCTGAGGGTCGGTCCAGTCGCCTGTGATCAGCTTGGCTTCGATCAGGGAGAGCGCCTTATCGGCGTCGCGTTCCTTCACATAGGTCGTCTCGCCGACGTAGATCTTGCCGTCAGGCCCGGGGTACCTGATCTGGAATCGGCCCGAGGGCAGCGCGCGGATGCTGCCGAAGCGGCGCTTACCAGGTTTGTTCGCCATCACGCCGCCCTCCTCTCTCCGGTTGCCGAAAGATCTGTGCTGTCTGCCTGCCCCTGCCGTTCGGCCATGAGTGCGCGCCATCGTTGGCGGTTGGCGATCTCGACCAGGAGGCGTTGCCCGAGGGGCGGAAGGTCCGGATCACCGGGTGGGATCGGTCGCCAGGTGTAGCGGTTCGGATCGGTGCCTTCGGTTGCCGAAAGACCGAGCGCTTCCAGGACCCAGGCACGTCGGTCGGCGCGGTGGTCTGTCAGGGTCTTGTTGGACCACTTGCGGGAGACCAGGACGCGCCGGCCCGGGTAGCCGAGGTGTTCAGGCTTGTGTCCCTTGCCACGGCACTGTCCGGGTGCCTGGCCTGGCTTGGCGCCCTTGGGTTGCACGCCGTAGCGGAGCCAGTTCGGGCAGGTGGGCGAGCACGGCTCGTAGCGCAGCGCCTCTGCCATCCGGTCGGCGTGGTCCTTCTGGCGCTGGTTGTCCGGGTCGCAGGTCTCGGCGATCGACTTGGTGAGGTACTTGGTCAGGTAGTGCTTGATCAGGTGGTCGGCTCGTTCGGTACCACCGAGCACGCCTTTGGCGTCTACCTGACTGCCGAAGGTGAGCACGTGCAGCCGCAACCGACCCGCCGCCGCCCTACCAGTTCGTCGAGATGACCGGGGCCCAGGAGGTTCCCGGTCCCGGCGATCCGGACGGGGTGGGGATCTTCGCCTGGAGGGTGATCGAACGGTCGTTGCTCTGCTACGTCATCACCGCCCACAACATCGACCGCGCGACCGCGGCGCACATCCATGAGGGGAGGGCAGGAGTGGCGGGTCCGATCGTGGTGACCTTGCAGGCGCCCAGCGAGGGCTTCGCGAGCGA
This sequence comes from Nonomuraea sp. NPDC049152, assembly GCF_040648355.1. Taxonomy (NCBI): domain Bacteria; kingdom Bacillati; phylum Actinomycetota; class Actinomycetes; order Streptosporangiales; family Streptosporangiaceae; genus Nonomuraea; species Nonomuraea sp. NPDC049152. The sequence continues at coordinate 314,702 of NZ_JBEZDO010000002.1, forward strand.
CTGCATCCGCGCCGTGAAGCGCCAGACGGCCGACAACGCCGACTGCGGTGTCCGGGTAGCGATCCTGTAGCCCCCTGCCCGACGCGGCTGGCCGTACGGGCAAACGTCCCGTCCAGCGGCATATCGATGACGCTAAGTGACCGCTTCACGGAGTTTGTGCCAAATTTCGTGAAGCGGCACTATTTGTGCGCCGTTCGGGCGCCAGTGGCGATCAACTGGTTTCGAAATGTCGATGGGCGCCTCTACCTCTTTGACCCGTCCTGGAGAGACCGCCGGTCTTGAGTGGTTGCCGCTCGATGTGCGTCGACGAGAGGACGTCGATGTGCTGATCGGCGCATTCCGGCCAGAGGTGGTCATTAACGCTGCCTTCCGGCGTTGAGTTCGGTACCTTCGCGCCCGTCGGCCGGACCACACGGGGGAAGAGCGGACCGTAGGAAGACCCAACCCTCACGCATGAGATCCCCGAGAGATGAACACAGTCCATGAAGACTCGCGAGGCTACGGTGAGAACGCCATCGACCAGCCGCGCACCGGCAGCGGGCACACCGGCTCTCCACACAGGCCGACTCCCGGTTCGATCTGGGCGTAGGGCGGAGAAATCTCGCGGTCTCGGGTCCCTCAATGTGGTTCAACCGAGGCCGGGCCGGCCACATTCATTGCCGGGTCCGAACCGGAGGTTCGGGGCTGCAGGTCACCGGGGCCGGTGGCCCTTCCTTTTACGGCTGGCCGGCACGGCCCGGCGTCCGGAGCCATTCTGTGCGGGTTTTTGTGCCTGCCGCTGTGCCGGTTTCTCCGCGGGGGAGGCGGAGGTACGGCCCCGCGAGCTGTTCACTGTCCGGCCGCGGACGACGCCGATGAAATCTTCCACCAGGTCAGTGGTCGCGTCCGTGGGCCAGGCCAGCGCGACCTGGGACTGCGACGCGTCCTGCACCGGCCGGTAGGTGAGATCCCTGCGGTGGTGGAGGCGTGCCAGCGACTGCGGAACCAGGAGAAGCCCAGTGCCGGCCGCTACCAGCTCGACCGCGTCCGCCGTTGTGGCCGGTCGGGTGAACGCGGGCAGCCCGGGCCGGACCGTCCACTCGATGGTGTCGTCCAGAGGATGGAACACCTCGTCGTCGGTCAGGTCGGCGATGGCCACCTCGTCGGCGGCGGCCACCGCGTGGTCCTTGGGCACCACGACCACCGTGGTCTCCACGTAGAGAGGAATCACGCTGAGCCCGTCCCGGTCGACCGGCAGCCTGACGAATCCGGCGTCGGCGCCGCCCTCCCGCAGGAGCCCCACCACCTCGGCGGCGGGGACCGCGACCAAAGTAACCGGCACGCCGGGCATCCTCTCGGTCCAGACGTTGACCCATTTCGCGGGTGTCACCCCGGGCACGTACGCCAGCCGGAACACCCTGCCGGTCTCCGCATCAGTCACTTCCTCAGGGTACCGATGTCAGGGAACCCGTTCCGACTGACTACTCTCGACGCTATGAACTCGTCCAAACCGAAGACCATCCAGACGATGAAGCCCGAGACCGCGGCCAAGAAGCTGGGTGTTCTCCTTTCGGCCACTCCCGCCGAGTTCCAGGCGGGTGTCGTCTCCAGGGACGAGCTGAACGAGTTGCAGTCGAGGCCACCCGCCTGGCTCGCCGACCTTCGCCGCAACGGCCCGCACCCCAAGCAGGTCATCGCCGCGAAGCTCGGAATCTCCATTTCCGGCCTGACCAGAGGCGGGATCACCGAACCGCTCACCACCACTGATATCGATGCGCTGAAGGCGGAGAACCCAGCGTGGCTGGAGCGCGAGCGGTCCATCCAGGCCGAGACCCGCAAAGAGGCACTCCGCCTCAAGCAGCGCTAGACAGCTGAGATCATGAACGTCTCCGACTCGAGACGAGCTCGTCGACGGAGCGGCTGATCAACTATGGTGACCGGCCATGAGAACCCTCATCGTCGGCGGCAGCGGGTTTCTCGGCAGAGAGCTCGCTCGACAGTGTTCGCTGGCAGGGCACGAAGTTGCTGCGACGTATCTGACCCGGTCGGGAGAGACCGCTGGCGTTGAGTGGTTGCCGCTCGATGTGCGCCGCCGAGAGGACGTCGATGTACTGATCGGCGCATTCCGGCCAGAGGTGGTCATCAACGCTGCCTTCCGGCAGACGGATTGGGCGACCACGGCGACTGGCGCCGCGAACGTGGCTCTCGCTGTCTCCACGGCGGGTGGACGCCTCGTCCATGTGTCCAGCGACACCGTCTTCTCCGGCGCCGCGATCCGCTATGACGAGACGTGCGTTCCTGACCCGATCAGCCCGTATGGTGCGGCCAAAGCCGCCGCCGAGACAGCGGTGAACGCGATCGTGCCCGCTGCGGTGATAGCCCGGACATCCTTGATCATTGGCGACGGTGGCTCCCCGCACGAGGCGTTGGTGCATTCACTGGCCACCGGCAGGGCGAGAGGAGTGCTGTTCACCGATGACGTGCGGTGTCCCGTGCATGTAGTTGACCTTGCCGCGGCGCTCTTGGAACTTGCCGCATCTGAGTATCGCGGCATCCACCACGTCGCCGGAGCCGATGCCGTAAGCCGATACGAGCTCGGGCTGCTCATCGCTCGCCGCGATGGCCTGGACGCGGACCATTTGCCTTCAGGCCGGCGGGCGGACACCAGGTTGTCCGGCCCTATAGACGTGCGTTTGGACTGCACCATGACTCAGCGGCGGCTTCAGACCAAATTGCGCGGCGCGCGGCAGTTTCTGGGTGATGGTCAGCGATGATCGTGACTTCAGTCTGAAAGGCGAGTGACCAGCGTGCAGGTCGCCTGGCGTCCCGACCGCCATGCGCGAGGAACTGCACCACTTGGTGGACCGGTTGCCGGAGTCGGAGCTGAGGCGCGCTCTGGAGTTGGTCCGTGGGCTTCCGGACGAGTCCGGTACCGCTGAGCGCGTGAGTGAGTGACTCCCGAATTGGCGTGACCTCTGGCACGCTCCCACCGGGTCTACTTGCCGGCTCCAGCGCGCCCGTGTTCGACGACGGCGCAGACCAGCGCACCGAGCATCATGCCGATACCGGCCTTGAGCGCTGTATCGATCTTTCCGGGCTCGAGACCGAAATAGAAGTAGCGGCCGATCGACCAGCGAGTCAATCCGACAAGCGCGAGTAAGAGCAGAGCGACTCCACCGCTCAGGAATGCTTTCCTGAAGAACTGAGCAGTGGAGGACGGATCTGCACGCGACCGCCACATGGCGTGCAAGAGAGCGGCTAACGGCAGAAGGATGAGAAGCGGCGCAACGACGTTCATGGGGCGTGATCGTATGGGAAGCCGCGTCAACCGCCACATCTTCTCGGACAGGTATCCGGAAACCGACGACAATCGCCTCGGACGGCCATGGACCGAAGAGGATCACACTGGACTGTGAGCCCAGGTGAGCATAGGAACCCGGGGTGGTCCCGCCTTCTTCAAGGGGTGCCTTACTAGCGTGGGGTCACTGGTTCGAACCCAGTACCGCCCGCAAAGGAAGTCCTGAGCTGGAAACACACCTCGGGACTTCGGCAGTTCTGCGTATTTGCCATCTGGCTACATCGCTGAGCGATCACTCGCTTTGTCGGTCGCCTTTCCGGCATCGCGCTCCATGCCCTCAACGACACCGGATCCCGCCGTTACGGCCGCAAGATCACCTCGTTTCGGCGACACACGCTCGTTGTGGTCGGCATCCAGACGGGGTGGCGTCTTGAAGGCAGCGACCGACTACCACGAACGCGTCCTCGCCCCGCCTGAAGGTGTCCGCCCGCGTCTACCGGTACGTCACGCTGGACGGGCCGCCTTTCTAGGTCGCTGAACGCAACGAGTTCCTGCGGCGTGCCCCCGTACGACGTGATCCCACAAGCTCGCCAAAACTCTGGCTGGGTTGAAGCTGCAGGAGGTGAGCGACGTCAAGCCGACAGCGCTGGTTGGGCGGTCGGCCAGTCCTACCTCGCGGTGACAGCGACCACGGGGAGGCCGGTGGGCCGCCGACCCGCGAGTGGTCGGCGAGCGCTGCGCCCGTGAGAAGGACCGCCTCAGCTCGCGGCCTTCTTGATGAGCGCGCCGTTCCTGGGATACGCGGGCATCCCGTACCAGAGCTTCGGCGAGAGGGCCGGCGCGTTGGCTTTGACGATGTCATGGAGCCGCTCGGCGAGGACGCGGTCCGCCTCCTCCATTTCGACGATCTTCGCGAGCACTTCGCTGTCCGCGTCCGGCTTGGCCGCGCGCGGGCCGCGCCGCGCGGACGCCTTCCGCTTGCTCGCGGCCACGTCCGCTGCTCCCAGAACGATCTCGTCGAACTGCTGGGTGGCCGGCCGGTGTCACGACCTTCAAGATCGTCCCATCCGGGGCCTGTACGACGCCGCCGTAGCACCGAAGGCGGTCCAGAAGCGGTCGGCGGCCGCGGTGTCGACCACCTCGAGGGTGAAGGATTCGATGGAAGTCATATCCGTCACGCCAGTTGCGGCTCGGTGACCGGCGCCTCTCGACTCCTGACCGGTCTCGTCACCTGTTTCGCCACGCACGACGGCATCCCCGCCGCAGCGCCCGCCGTGCGGCGCTGGTAGGCGCTGGGCGGCATGCCGACCAGCTCGGTGAAGCGGGTGCTGAAGGTGCCCAGCGACGAGCAACCGACCGCGAAGCAGACCTCGGTGACGCTGAGGTCGCCACGACGCAGCAGCGTCATCGCGCGCTCGATCCGACGTGTCATCAGATAGGCGTACGGCGACTCGCCGTAGGCGAGCCGGAACTGCCGGCTGAGATGCCCGGCCGACATGTGCGCGCCGCGGGCGAGCGCCTCGACGTCCAGCGGCTGCGCGTACTCCCGGTCGATCCGATCGCGGACGCGGCGCAGTCGCGCAAGATCCTTCAGGCGCTGTGCCGCGGTAAGCGCGCGCCCCCATACGGGATGACACATGAGAGAACTCCTTTCATCGATGTCCGCGAGCACCTGGGCTACATGGCGAGGTGCTCGCCGGTGAGGGTGAAGCCGGCGGCGAGGCCGGTGGCCGGTGGGCGCCGCCCTTCTCCGCCATGTGAACGGCCGGCGTGCGCGCCTCTCGTTCGCGGCGGCCGACATCGCGAGGACCTCCGCGATGTCTCGGCCGTCGAGGGTGAGTCGAGGACGGAGTCCTGGCAGCGCTGGCCCCCGCATTCTCTGCGGCGGTCATCATGGCCAAATCGATTACCGAACGGCTCAGCGAAGCTCCTGGATGCGGACCAGGTTGCCCGCGGGATCGCGGAAGGCGCAGTCGCGGACGCCGTACGGCTGCTCCGTCGGCTCCTGGACGACCTCGGCGTCGCCGGCCTGTAGCTTCTCGAAGGTGCCGTCGAGGTCCCGGGTGGCCAGCAGGATCCAGCCGTAGGTGCCCTTGGCCATCATCTCGATGATGGTGCGGCGCTCGTCCTCGGTGATGCCGGGGTCGGCGGCCGGCGGCGCCAGGAGGATGGACGTGCCGGGCTGGTCGACGGGACCCACCGTGATCCAGCGCATCTTGCCCTGTCCGACGTCGCTGCGTACCTCGAAGCCGAGGGCGTCGCGGTAGAAGGCCAGGGCGGCGTCCGGGTCGTCATGCGGGAGGAAGCTCGTGTGAATGGTGATGTCCATGGACGTCACGTTATATGCGGCCCGGTGACCGGTGCTTCTCGAATCCTGATCGGTCCGGCCACCTGCTCACCTAGGAGCTCCACGACTCGATGTAGCCGTCCCATGTCGGCCACAGCGCGGAGGGTACGAGACTCTGGTTTCATCGTCGCAAGGCCATTACCAGCGTCACTGCTGTGTCGAGTAACTCCACCTCTCGTGGGCTCAGGGCCGCGTCGGCGGCCCGTCTCGCCCGGGCCTGCGCGAGGTACCCGGTTCGGGCATCGCCGATGTTCACGGTGCCGTCGAGATGCGCCAGCAGCGATGAGAGCACCAGGCGGGCCGGTGTTGCCACCTCGCTCACCGGGTCCACGGCGACCTGCGCGTGGATCAGGGCCGACATCGCCCAATCCAGTCCCGGCGGCCCTTCCGCCGTGTTGCACCAGTCGATCACAACCGGTCCTTGCGACGTCAGCATCACGTTGTCCGGATGCAGATCGAGGTGCAGGATTCGATTTCCGGGAGCGGTAGAGGCCCGCGCCGGAATCGTGTGCAGGCGGCGCAACAGGTGCGCGAGAATTCCCCCCGCTTGCTCCGGCGTTATCGCGGCGTCGATCAGTGCCCGCAGCATGGTTGGTCCGGACAGCCGCTGCATCACCAGATCGGTGCGCGCGACCGAGCGGGCGTCCGGATCCGCGACGATCGTCATCGGAGATACGGCGGGCACGGGAAAGCCTCGGTCTGCGAGGTAGGACATCACCACTGCCTCGTCGGCCGCGTCACTGCCGTCTCGGTAACGGCGCAGCACCCACCCATCATCGATCGCGAACACATCTGCGCTGCGGCCTGAACCCAACAACTCTCCGGTCTGCACCAGAAGAATCCAATCAAGGAACGGCCGGGACATCCACTCACCCAACGCTGCTAGATCAACACGTCAATGGGCGGCAAACGCGGAGAAACGACATCAATCCGCGGAACCTTCGAGAAGACACAATCCGTAACGTCCATAATTGAGGCTCTATAGCGTTCCATGAGGTCGAATCGATTAGCGCGCGGTCTTGCGGTCTGCCTTCGTCGTTTCGTGCTCGTCGATCAGCGCGGCGCGCCCTCATGGCCGGGTTCGGGCTTGTTCCTCGACCAGGGCGGCGAAGCCGTCGAGATGGCGTGCGAGGCCGTACTCGAAAAGTCCGTCCAGGTCCGACGCGGTTTCCTCTGGAATCGTGGCCAGCAGTGGAAATCGTCCGCTGTCGAGGAGTTCGTCGGCCCGCTTCCGCTGTGTCACCCACCACCGGTCGAGCGTCACACCAGTCTCCTGCTCCGCTTCGACCTCGTCCGCCATGGACAGGGCAACGGTGACGACCAGTGCGTGCAGCGTGAGTGCCTCTCGAATCCGTGTCGTCATGGGCAATCCAAGCCCGTCGAGTGCGCGCAGGGTCCACTCGGTGTGGGCCATCATGTTGGGCACGAGCAACGGGCGAGTGAACGAGACGGCCCTGGGCAGCCAGAGGTGTCGCCGGCACAGCTCCCACTGCCGGCGGGAGATCAGTTCGAGCTTGGCTCGCCACCCCTCCGGCCCCGGGATGGGTAGCTCTGGTTCGCCGAAGGCTTCGTCGACCATCTGCGTCACCAGTTCGTCTTTGTTCGCCACATGCCGGTACAGCGACATCGGACCGACGCCGAGCTCGGCCGCGACTCGCCGCATGGACACGGCGTCGAGCCCCTCGGTGTCGGCGATCGCGATGGCGGTGCGCAGAACGTGCTTCCGGTTCAGTGCCTGCTTGGGGACACCGGTCTGTCGCGGTCTCGGTGACGTGGTCAGGCCGGCCGGCTGCTGCAGGCTCGTGAGCGCGCTGACCACCGTGCCGGAACCGACCTTCGCTTCGACCAGCCCTTCGTCGCGGAGAGTCGCCATCACTCTGGTCGCGGTCGCGACCGCGACGCCCCATCGTTGGGCGATCTGCCGGATGGAAGGCATCCGATCGCCGGGCCGCAGCTCGCCTGCCGCGATCCGGGCACGGATCTCCGCGACGATCCGCCGGTACGGCGGATCCGGTATCTGCGTTGACGACGACATGGGAGCCCCCGGGTTCATCGGTAGGTCGTTGCCTGCAGCAGTGTACTAGTTCAATCTCTACCGTACTAGTTCACTTTTTTCGCCTACGTCGCGGAATAGCGCCAGTTCTGCGGCTGGTTCAATACTCTGTACGCATGACATCAGATACGTCGTACGCGCTTGTACGGCAGGCGGATGACGCGGACCGGCAGGCGGTGTTGGACGTCCTGACCGAGGCGTTCGTGGACGATCCCCTCGTCTGCTGGATCTTCCCCGAGGCGAGCGAACGAGGTCGTCTCCAGTCGCACTTCTACCGTCCTCTGCTCACCCATCCCGCCGGCGAGGCATACCTGGCCGGCCGTCGCGAGGGTGCGTCGGTGTGGCTGACGTTGGCCACAGGCGAGGCGCCCCATGGGGAGCATCCAGACGTGCCCGAGACGGGAGAGAGCAGCGCGCGGTTGCGGGCTCTGGGCCAGGCGCTGGCTCAACGGCACCCCGATCGCGAACCACACCTCTACCTCCCGTGTATGGGGGTGATCAGTGGGCGGCAGGGCGCCGGGCTCGGCTCGGCGATGTTGCGGCACCGGCTCGCGCGGGCGGACGCCGACGGGCTCGCCGCGTATCTGGAGGCGAGTTCGCCCCGGAGCCGTGCCCTCTACCTGCGGCACGGATTCGAGGATCTCGGCGAACCGGTTCGCGTGGCCGACAGCCCGCTCCTGCGGCCGATGTGGCGCCGACCGCGCCGTTGACCGCCGGCTCGCACCGCCCGTCCAGCCACCCTCACTCAACAGCGGAACCCGCCAGACAACCCAACAGGCAAAAGGAGAGAGAACGTTGATGACAACGAACCACGAAGCAGGGACCAGCGGTGTCAGCGAGCTCGGCGCGACGCCGCTTCACGACACCGCGACCCCCGCCATCGATCACGGTGATGATCGGCGCCCGCCGACCCTGGTCTTCGTCCACGGCACCAACGCCTCGTCGTCCTGGTGCTCGGGGCTGATCCGCGAACTCACCCTGCGCGGGCACAGGAGCGTGGCCGTCGACCTTCCAGGACACGGCGATGAAGGGTTCTTCCCCCGTGCGTACCAGGCCCCGCAGGACCTCGAAGCGCTGGCCACCGAGCCGTCGCCGCTCGCCAAGATCACCATCGACGACTATGTCGAGCGCGTCGTGGATGTGGTGCGCCGCGCCCGCCGCCACGGGCCGGTGATCCTTGCCGGTGCCAGCCAGGGCGGCGTCACCGTGAGCAGGGTCGGCAACGCCGTCCCTGACCTGCTCGAGCGGGTTGTCTATGTCGCGGCGTACTGCTGTGTGGACCTGCCGAACATGGCCGCCTATCTCGCCACGCCGGAGAACAGCGACAGCCTGCTCCCTCTTATAGAGGCGGTGAAGGTTGCCGATCCAGCGATCCTGGGGGTGAACCGGCTCAACTGGCGCTCGGCCGACCCGTCGGTGTTCCAGGCCGTCAAGCAGTGCCTTGCCGGCGACTTCACCGACGAGGAGGTGAGCCGGCTGCTCAACATGCTCGAGCCGGACGAGACCGCCAGCATTCCCATGGCTGAGGCTCGGGGCGAAGCGCAGACCTGGGGCCGGATTCCCCGGACGTATGTGCGCTTCACCCTCGACCGGCTGATTCCGCCTGCACTGCAAGACCGATTCATCAACGAGGCCGACCGCCTCACTCCGGACAACCCGACTGAGGTGCGAAGCGTCGCGGCACCCCATGTCGGCCCGTTCGACCGGCCTGAACTGGTGGAGATCTTCGCCGAGCTCGCCGGCCGCTGACCCAGCGCACCCCGAAGCGGCGAGCCGCGCTGGTCGTGCCGAGCGGCCGGTCCAGCGCGCACCCCGGAACGGCGGGCCGCGCGGGTCCTGCCAAGCGAGCGGTCCAGCGCGGTCGAGCAGCAGTTGCCGGGCGAGCGCCGCGCGGTTGAGCGCCCTGGTGTCGAGAACGGTCATCTGGTCACGCCGCGGCGCGCTCGTGGGCCGCTCGCCTGCGCAGCGCCGCGTGCTCGATGGCGGGCGGAACATAGGACACGTCAAGCGGGCCGATGTCGGTCCTCCAGGGTGTTCGCGGGTGTTGGCCTTCGCGTGGGCAGGGCGGTGGCACTGGCGGGGCCGGGCGGTCGGCACCCGGCCCCAGCCCGATCCGGCGCGGCGCCGGATCGGGACGGCGGTCCGATCCTGCGGAATCCGCCGGTCAGCTCGACTTCTGCCCGTCGAGCGTCTCGCGCAGGATGTCCGCGTGCCCGGCGTGCTGGGCGGTCTCGGCGATGAGGTGCGTCAGCACGCGGCGCACGCTGCGCACCGCCCCCGGCTCGTTCCACGGCGCCTCCGGCAGCGGGTGGGTGGCCGACAGGTCGGGGACGGCGGCGATGATCTCCGCGGTCCGGGCGGCGACCTGCTCATAGCGCTGGAGGATGCCGGTCAGCGTCTCGCCGGGCAGCACCTGGAAGTCGTTCTGGTGGTCGATCGCCCACTGCGGGTACTCACGGGCGGTGCCCGCCGCGAAGTCCTCCCAGGTCACACCCTCGGGCAGGTCGTAGCGCATGGCCGACGGGCCCTCGACCACGAACCTCAGCCAGTCCTCCTCCATGGACGCGACGTGCTTGACCAGGCCGCCCAGGCACAGCGCGCTGGCCGTCGGGCGCTCGCCCGCCTGCTCGTCGCTGAGCCCGCGCACGGTGGTGAGCAGGGCGGACCGCGCGGCACGGAGCTGGCCGAGCAGGTCGGCCCGCTCGGCGTCGAGGGTCGGGGACGTCGCGGGGTCGGTGGTGGCGGTCATCGCCTTCAGATCCTTCCGGTTGTTGTCGGGAACGGGATGACAATCGCAGGGGCAGCGGCCAGGTTGTGTCCGCTTCTCAGGGGAATATGGAGTCATGCCGAAGACCTCAGCGCGACTGCTGTCGTTGCTCTCGCTGCTCCAGGCGCGCCGGGACTGGCCGGGGGCGCTGCTGGCCGAACGGCTGGATGTCAGCCCGCGCACCGTGCGCCGTGATGTCGACCGCCTGCGCGAGCTCGGCTATCCCATCGTGGCCTTCAAGGGGCCCGACGGTGGGTACCGGCTCGAGGCCGGCACGGAGCTGCCCCCGTTGCTGTTCGACGACGAGCAGGCCGTCGCTCTGGCCATCGCACTCCAGATCGCCACCACCACCGCTGCCGGCATCGAGGAAGCCGCGGCGCGGGCGCTGAACACCGTCCGGCAGGTCATGCCCGTACGGCTGCGCCGCCGGATCGACACTCTCCAGGTCACCGCCGTCGAGCGGCCCGCGAGCCGACCGGACCCACAGGTCGACAGCACCGTGCTCATCGCACTCAGCGCCGCCGTCCACGCCCGCGAAGTACTGCGCTTCGACTACACCCCCGCATCCCCACCAGGGGTGGAGGACGACGGCGTGCAGACCCCGCCGCGCCGGGTGCAGCCCCATCACCTCGTCACCCGGGGCGGGCGCTGGTACCTCGTCGCCTGGGATCTCGACCGCGAGGACTGGCGCACCTTCCGTGCCGACCGGATCACCCCGCGCACCCCTACAGGGCCCCGCTTCACCCCGCGCGAACTGCCAGGAGGTGCGGTGGCCGCCTTCGTGACCAGCAGGTTCCGGGGCTCCGACGGCTCGGGCGACTGGCCCTGCCGCGGCGAGGTGATCCTCGACCTCCCCGCCTCCGTCGTGTCCGGCTACACCCGCGACGGAGTCGTCGAGGAACTCGGCCCGAACCGCTGCCGGCTCGTCCTGGGCTCGTGGTCATGGCCTGGCCTGGCCGCCGCCATGGGCAGGTTCGACGCCGACATCGAGGTCGTCGGCCCGGCCGAGCTCAAGGACGCCTTCGCGCACCTGTCCCGCCGTTACGCCGACGCCGCAACCGGCGCGCCCGCCACGCCGCCCCCGATCCAATGAGCCAAGCGCGCGTCGAGCACGGTACGGCAGCGTGCGGACGGCCTCGCATCCACCGCCGGATGCGAGGCGGTGGGCCGGGTCCACCGCATCGTGCCTTCGCTCAGGTGCAGGGCCGGTGATTCACCCGGCAGATGCACCCGCTGCCGCTCTTGGTGTAGTCGCAGCAGTCGAACCGGTACAGCGTGCTCCCCAAGTAGGCACACGTCGTCCAGCACTGCTTGCCGCCGCAGGTGTAGCGCTTGGTGCGGCCGCTCGCGCAGCAGCTTGTGGCTGAGCAGCAGCTGCAGCCGGGCAGACCGTAGCAGCCGTCCGGCGCCGCCTCGGCTCGTCCGGGGAACCACGCGTTGCTGGCCACCCCGACGAGTGTCGCCCCGGCGACGGCGAGGAACCTGCTCCTCGTCAGCCGCGTCTTCTTCACGTGCTCGACGAGCATGCTGTCATCCCCCGTTGGTACGTCCAGTCTCTGTTCCCGCAGCACCTCGAGGTCCGCGGCGCTGTCGGCGTCGCCGCCCGTCGCGACAGCGATCATGAAGCCGTCCCTCTGCAGGACGACGGTGGGCCACATCGCGATGGGCAGGTCGGCGTCGACGGCCTTGGCCTGCTCGCCGTCGAAGGCATTGACGTGCGGTGGGAGCATCGCGAGCAGATCGGCGGAGGAGCCGCCGGCGATGATCGCCACCATCTGGCGGCCCGCGAACCTGCCCAGATCGGCCGCGAGGCCGTGACAGGTGCCGCAGGTGCTGGACATGAAGAGCAGCAACGCGTCCTGCGTCGCCTGGGCCAGCGGCTTGGCGGACAGCGGGACGGGGAACGCGGTGGGGGACGCCGCATGGCGGGTTCACCGCGTTGACGACGACCCCCGGTCGCTGTCATGTGCCGGGGGCTCGGTATTCCACCTCCTGCCTGGTGGCCTCGTCGATCTCCTCCGACGTCAGGAGGACAACCGTCTTCGTTCGTGCTCCGCCGGCTGCCGTCACTCTGAGGCCAACGGCGGCCGCGGCGACGTTGCCGGGCAGGTCGGCGACGATGTAGACGTCGTTCTCGCCGAATGCGAAGTACATCTGCTCGACCCGGCCACCGACGCTCTCCACCATGCGATCCACCGCCTGGCGCCGCGCGGTGCCTCCATCGCGAAGGACCCCCTTGAGGCCGTCCACGGTGTAGCCCGCCTGGATGAGGTATTTGGGCATGGTTGAACCCCTTCCTTGGCCGCCCCTGCCGGAACGGCCACGAATGCGATGACGTGGACGAACTTCTCGACATCGGTCGACGGTAAGCCCAGCCGATGGACTGATTTCCGCCTGGCGACGCACAGGACCTTGCGATGGTGTGCCGTCGCCGAACATGCCGCGCACCCACCGCACGGACGAAGAACCGGAGCGCTGCCGGCGCGGGTCGCCGGCGCTCCCGATGATGTTCGAGTGCCTCATGGGCCGCTGACCGGACCGGGGTCGCTCGCGCAGAGCGGGGGGTGGCCGCGCGATGACGCGAAAAGCCCTCGCTCTGTGTGAGAGCGAGGGCTTCGATGTGGTGCCTGCGGTCAGGTCAGCATCTGCTGGCGCCGTCGAAGGATCGGACGCCGCGGGGCACTTGTGTGCTGATGGTCTGCCCGGGCCGCACGGTCTCGCAGGGGCCGTCTGTGCCGCGCGCCCAGACGATCTTCAGGTTCAGCGAGTAGTCGCAGTCGTTTCTGGCGTAGCCGGTCTTGGTGATGCGTCCTGTGTGTTCCCAGACGGTGACGCAGGTCGGGGCGTTGCCTGCGGGGACTGCCGCGGCGGCCTGGCCGGGCAGGGCGAGAAGGCTCGCGACGAGGAGGCCGGACGCGGTGAGGGCGGCACCTGTGCTGAGAGCGATGCGCATGGTCGGGGTTTCCTTTCATGGGGGAACCTCGCCATTAGTAACTGCACGACTACATGGAGTCAAGCTCTCTTGTGGGGTGGCGCTCCCGCCTGGGTGGTCGGCGGCTCTTGACGACGTCGGGGGAGTACCGCGTCGGATGTGAGAGGTCAGGAGGCGGGCAGGACGTTCAGGCGCTTCAGGAGGTCGCGGGCCAGCGGCACTCGCTTGCTCGTGTCGCTGTCGGCGTTCACGTCGATGTTCAGCGCGAAGGTGTACAGGCGGTGGTCGCGCTCGACCCAGCCCACCCACCAGCCGATGCTGGGCTTGACGTCGAAGGCCCAGCCGGTCTTGGCGTAGAGGGCGTAGCCGTCCTTCTCCTCGATCTTCAGCATGTCGCGGACCAGCTGCTGGTTCTTCTTGGAGGCAGGCAGCTTCTGGCGGGCGAGCCTGGACAGGAAGCGCGTCTGCTCGACGGCCGAGATCTCCAGCGGTCCCTCGAGCCAGAACGTGTCGACCACGGCGCCGACCTCGCGGTTGCCGTAGCCGAGGCGGTTGAGCCACTGCTGTTCCCTCTTGAGCCCGATCCGGCGGGTGATCGTCTGGAAGACGGGGACGTTGGAGGCCCTGATGGCGTCGCCGAGGTTCATGTCCTTCTCCCACTCGGGGAAGCGCTGGGGTCGGCCGCCGTAGGGGATGACCTCGTTCTCGTCCTTGACCGCGCCGCTCTCCAGCGCGACGAGGGCGTGAGGGATCTTGAAGGTCGACGCGGGGATCAGGCGGCGTTCGGCTCTGGCGCGGTCGACGACCGTGGTGCGGCCGGTCCTGACGTCCATGAGGGCGAAGGTGCCGCGTACGCCGGCCTGGTCGAAGAGAGCCCGCAGATCGTCCCTGACGACCGGATCGGTCTGGAGGGCGGCATCGGCGGCCTGGGCTGGCGCGGGGGTCGCCGTGGCGGGGACCGTGCCGCCGGCCAGCGCGGAGATCGTCAGAAGGGCGGCGTTCAACAACATCGTGGGACGCTTCATGCGGGAGATCAGACCAGCGCGCCGGTGACATGTCCAATAGTGATATTGATCATCGAACGATACGAGAACAGATATCGTGCCTGTTCATAGGGCAAGAGGCGGCCCGGCCGTCCAGGGAAGGCCGGGCCTGACTCGCTTCATCTCCGCGACGGTCTCCCGCAATTCGTTGGCAGTCTCGTGCAGGAAACCGTCATGGAGGATCATGACGCAGCAGCTGACCGTTCGTCACGCCGGCGCGTTACGGGTTCTTCTGTGCTTCAACGTGATCCGGTTCGGGCGTCGCGCAGGCTCGAGCGTGATCGTGCGTGCCATTGCCGGAACATGGCGCAGATCATGGGTGATCATGATGGTGGTGCGCCCCTCCATCAGCCGGGCCAGCGGCTCCATGATGCGCGCCGCCGTGACCTCGTCGAGGCCGGTCATCGGCTCGTCGAGCACCAGCACAGGCGCGTCGCGCAGGATGGCCCGCGCGATCGCCAGGCGCTGCCGCTGCCCGCCCGACATCAGGCGTCCCCGCTGCCCGATCGGGGTGTCGTACCGCTGGGGCAGGGTGTTGACGAAGTCGTGCACCCCCGCGAGCTCGGCCGCCTGCACGACCTCGTCGAGCGTCGCCTCCGGCCTGCCGTACGCGATGCTGTCGCGGACGGTCCCCGAGAAGAGCAGGCTTTCCTGGTGGAGCAGGGTGATGTTGTCGCGGAGAGAGGCCATGGTCACGTCGCGGATGTCGGTGCCGTCGAGCAGTATCCCTCCCGTCACGGGGTCGTAGAAGCGCAGCAGCAGCTTGGCCAGCGTCGACTTGCCCGCGCCGCTCGGCCCTGTCACCACGACGAGCTCGCCGGGTGAGACCGTGAACGACACGTTCAGGAGCGTCGGCTGGCGGCGCTTGGGATAGGTGAAGGAGACATGGGCGAACTCGATGTAGCCACGGCTGCGCGTGGCCAGGGGTACGGCGGAGGCCTTGTCGCTGACCGCGGGACGGGCCCGCAGCACCTCCATGACCCTGTCGGATCCCGCCGCCGCCTCGGAGACGGTGAGCGCGATCTCGCCGAGGCTCTGCACGGACGGATAGAGGTAGGCCAGGTAGGCGGCGAACGCCAGCAGGCCGCCGATGGAGAGACGTCCGGAGGCGATCTCCCAGGCGCCGAAGCCGATGATGACGATCAGGCAGATGGTCTCCAGCACCTGTACGGCAGGGCCGTACGCGCCGGACAGCCACGCCTGCGTCATGTTGGCCTTCAGCCAGGTGCGCCCCTCTCTGTGCAGGTGGCGTGACTCCGACCGCTGACGGTTGTAGGACTGGACGAGTGACTGGTTGGACAGGCTCTCCTCGATGACGCTGTTCATCGCGCCGTTGCTGAGCCGCTCGCGCGCGGCCGCGGTCCTGAACCGGCCGGCGAACAGCTTCGACACCAGCAGGAACGCGGGGATCAGCGCCATCGTCACCAGCGCGAGGTCCCACCTGATGTAGAAGGCGGCGCCGGCGAAGAAGACCACGCTGGCCAGGGTGGTGACCACCTTGACAAGCCCTGACCCGACGAGTTCCTCGATCGCCTGGACGTCGTCGGTGAGCCTGGCCATCAGGTCGCCGAGCTTGCGGTTGTCGAAGAAGTCGGGCGTCAGGGTCTCGAGGTGAGCGAAGACGGCGTCCCTCAGCTTGAGCAGGAAGCGTTCGGCTCCCAGCGCCGTGACGTAGGAACCGGCGAAGGAGAAGACGCCGGCGACCACCGCGAGACCCAGCCAGGTGAGGGCGGGGCGCCAGAAAGCCCCGAGGTCACCTGCGCTGAGCACCTGGTCGGTGATGTAGCCGAACAGCGCGATCGCCGCCACTTCGCACAGTGCGGCCAGGATGGCGAGCACGACGCCGGCGACGAACAGTTTCCGTAGGCCGCGGGTGTAGGGCCAGAACTCCCTGAAAGTCCTGCGGATGGTGACAGCGGGGGCGAGGGGGGAGCTGTCCCGAGCATGAAATGAGAGCCGACGGGAAATCCATCGGCTCTCACGGGTGTCAACTACCACCACCACCCCCTGCGCCAGCCGCCGCCCCAGCCCCAGCCGCCGCCCCAGCCACCGCCGCAGCCGCAGCGACGCCGACGCCGGCAGCCCCACCAGTTCGCGCTGGTCGGGTGTGTCGGGAACAGTTTGTTGAGAGTCATGTTTCCTCCCCGTGATGTGCTGTCTCTCACAACAGGACGTTAGCACCCAAATCGGGATGAATCATCAATTGTCGCGCATATTGAACATCTCTTTGCGGCGCGATCCCAAGGAGATCAAAAGGACATTTTCGGTAAATTGACGATAAATCCTCTACAGGATTGCCATACCTTGCTCGACCTGGGTCAATGCCATCTCAAGCCAGGCATGGCCGGCTGCCAGATGTCGCAAACTTTGACATGATTTCGTTGTACGGGCAAAGATGTCCGCGCAACAAATCGAACACAAAATTCCATGCCTGTATGCGGATATTTCGGCATAAGGATGGTGATCTAACGGCTTGTCGCCACGGTTATGCCTTCCGCGCGGCAATTGAGTCGTCCGTCCGCGGTGGCTGAGAAGGGGAGAGGTGGCAGGCTGAACGGGGTTACGCAAGCGCCTGCATGAAGGGAAGAGGGGGGTGGGGGCGAGGGGGTGGGCGCAGGCCGCGCGCCGCGCGGCGGCCTGCGCTTGGAGTGGCTACACGCCTGCGCGGGCGCGGCTGCTGCCGGCCATCGACTTGTCGAACACGGCCGTCTCGGAGATCTCCTCCTTCTCCTCGCGGGCCTCTTCCATCCGCAGGGCCATCCCGAGCACGAAGAGCGTGGGTGCCCACTCGCCGATGAAGATCCCCCACCGGTCGGCCCTGTCGATCCCGGCGTCCTCGGCCGTCGCGGAGATCAGCCAGGTGCAGATGGACGCGCCGATGGCGGCGAATCCCGCGGAGTACATGTGGCCGGACCTGAGGCCCATGTGATGCAACTTCTTGATCATCTAAGATCCCCCCTTGTCGTGGGGAACCTGCCCGTCCCGGTAGGCCGAAACCCGGCATGAGGGACAAAGAGTTCGTATTCTGAGCCGCGGAGGACACACCATGACCGCTGATCGCCACCGCCCCGGCCATGTCCGACGCCGCCTGGGCAGGGCGCTGCTCGGATACGCCGTCGCCCTGCTCGTCGCCGCGCTCGTGATCGCCTACTGGTGGTTCACCAGGTGATCAGGCCGGCGCCGAATATTCGGATGTGGGGCGCCGCGTAGATCGCTACCGTTGGGGCCATCTGGTCAGCCCTGCCGGTGACGCGGGTCGAATCCCGTCGGTTATCGAGGTTCGACTCCTTGCGGCCGCTCTCGTGCGGCCGCCGCCCACCTGGCGGGCACACCCGGCCGGAGTCCCCACATCCGCGCCACCGGCAGGGCTGACGAGCAGGGGAGCGGGTCGAAGGTCGTCGGTTATCGGGAACAGAGGGTCGCGGGTTCGAATCCCGCCCTCCCGCGGCAACGCGAGAGGTGGCGCAGTTCGGAAGCGCATCTGTCTAACCCGGCGGCCATCCCCACATCCGCTCCCCTTCCCACATCCGCCTTCACGGCGGGTCGAAACCGAAGGAGCACCACCGTGGCACGCGACCCCCTCGCGTCCGTCTCGGCGATCGCGACCCCGCAGAACCGGCCGATCGCCGGCCGTACAGACCAGGTACCCAACGCGGCCGGCGGCCACGTGTTCGCCAAGGACCTGTGGACCAGGCTGGAGGACTTCCTCATCCTGGGCACCACCGGCGGCACCTACTACGTCGGCGAGGACAGGCTGACAGCCGACAACGCGGACGTGCTGTTCCAGGCCATCGGCGAGGACGGCCCCCGCGTCGTCGCGCTGCTGACCGGCATCTCCACGGCCAG
Organism: Nonomuraea sp. NPDC049152; assembly: GCF_040648355.1. Lineage (NCBI taxonomy): Bacteria > Bacillati > Actinomycetota > Actinomycetes > Streptosporangiales > Streptosporangiaceae > Nonomuraea > Nonomuraea sp. NPDC049152. The sequence continues at coordinate 332,967 of NZ_JBEZDO010000002.1, forward strand.
GCCGCCGCGCGCGCCGAAGCAGCGCCCCGCGCTGTTCGCCTTGGCCGCCTGCTACGCCAAGGGCGACGCCGACACCCGGCAGGCCGCCAAATCGGCCCTGGCCAAGGTCGCCCGCACCACCGACCACCTGGCCCAGTTCTTCGGCTACTACAAGAACCTGGGCGGCAAGGCCACCGGCAGGGGCAGCGCGCCCGTCGTGGGCCGCAGCCTGCGCACGGCGCTCGGCTCGTGGTTCCTCACCGGCGACGCCGACGACGTCGCGTTCAAGGCGTGCAAGGCCGCCCGGCGCAGGACGCCGCAGGGCGAGGCGTTCTCGCTGCGCGACGTGCTGCGCATCGCGCACCCGGCCGCCGACGACGAGCGGCGCAGGACACTGTTCGGGTGGATCGCGGGCAACGTCTCCGACGACGAGGCCCGTGACGTGCTGCCCTCCGTCGACCGGTTCCTGACCGCCAAGGCGGTCACGTCGGCCGGGCAGGCGGTCCGCGTGGTGACCGAGGCGCGCGTGCCGTGGGAGTTCCTGCCCGACGCGATGCTGCGCGAGCCCGGCGTGTGGGACGCGCTGGTGGACACGGTCGGCATGACCGCGCTCATCCGCAACCTGGCCCGCATGACCCGCATCGGCACGTTGCGGCCCATGGGTGACGCCACGGCGCGCGCGGTCGCGCGGCTGTCCGACGCCGACGCGGTCCACAGGGCGCGCATCCACCCGATGGACGCGTGGCTCGCCATGCGCGTGTACGGCTCGGGCCGTTCCCAACCGGACAGGAAGGCGGAGGCCCAGACGTGGACGCCGGTCCCGGCGATCCTCGACGCGCTGGAGGAGACGTACGAGCTGTCGTTCGGCGCCGTCGAGCCCTCGGGCAGGCGGCTGCTGGTGGCGGTGGACTCCTCGGGCTCGATGAGCCAGGCCGTCCACTCCGGCGGATCGCCGCTCGGCACCGCCTACGAGGCGGCCTGCGCCCTGGCCGTCATGCTGACGCGCATCGAGAAGGACAACGTGCACGTCATCGACGTCGACACCGTGGTGCGCGCGTCGAAGGTGACGCCGCGCACGAACCTGCGGGAGATCTCCTCGTGGGCGCCCTCGGGCGGCGGCACCGACCTATCGCTGCCGTTCACCTGGGCGGCGCGCGAGCGGTTCGCCGCCGACGGGATCGTCGTCCTGACCGACAACGAGACGTGGGCGGGCCGTTCGCACCCGAGCCAGGCGCTCACCCACTACCGCCGGTCGGTGAGCCCGGACGCCAGGACCGTCGTCGCCGCGATGACCGCCGCCGGTTACACGATCGGCGACCCGAAGGACGACGGCGTGCTCAACGTCGCCGGCCTGGACGCCTCGTTGCCGATGGTGGTCAACGGGTTCGTCAGGTCCTGACGTCCGGGGTGCCGTCAGGGCCTGGTCCTAGCCGAGGCCCTTGAGCGAGCCCACGGCGGTGCCGCCGAGCAGCTTGCCGAGCAGCTGGGTGATGAGGTCGGAGCCGGTGTGGACGGGCACCGGCGCCGAGTGGGCGGTGGCGGCGACGGCCGGAGCGGCTGCCAGGCCCAGCGCCAGCACCACGCCGGCGGTCATGATCGTGAAACGCTGCATGTTCAGTCCCCCTAAGGTGATCGTTGCCCGGCAGGTTATCGACCCCGATGGCAAGGGGCCGCCAAGTACGAGGTCGCGTTCGTCAAGGGGAGACTCAGCCCCGCGGAAAGGGTTGTGGCGCTTCATCATGAATCGCGAGAGCCGGGAGCACCCCCGTCGACGTGGCGGTTTTGCCGCGGCTTGGTGCGTCTCCTGTCACCGTGAAGTATGGACTCCTCGGGGGAGCGCTGGATTTCCGCACTCCGTGACCAGGCCGCCCGCCTGGCCTTCCCCGAGTGGGTGCCCGGACCCGACGACTGGACCTCCCTCTACACGAGCTTCGAGGAGGGTGGCGCCCCGCTGACCGAGGTGGCCGTCTACCGCGGCCACGACCGCATCCACTTCATCCGTTACACCGGCAGCGAGCTGATCGCCTTCTGGACGAAGCTGGTCGACCGCATCGCCGAGTGAGCCCCACCGCGAAACCCGAAATTGTCGGTCAGGTACGAAAGACTGATGTCCATCATGGTGATCTCCCCTTCGCTTCCCTTCACCCCCGTGCGCTCCCCTTCGGGGGACATCGTGGTGTTCTACACGGGCACCGAGCCGCGCATGTCCCGTGAGCAGGCGCTGGCGTTCGCCGACCAGCTCCGCGAGCTGGCCGCCGAGGCGCCGGGCGCCGGCATGGCCGAGGCCCTGCGCAGGGTGGACAGATGAGCCTCTACGTCGAGCTGGCGCTCACCGCCGCCGAGCGGCAGCGGGTCCGCGCGCTGGCCGGCGACGTGCCCGTGTGGTTCGCCCAGCCCAAGGAGCAAACCGGCCGCGACGCCGAGGCGTTCGCCGCGGCGAGCGTCGCGGTCGGCAACTGCCCGCCCGAATGGCTGACGGAGACGGGCAACCTGCGGTGGCTGCAGCTGTCGTCCATGGGGATCGACAGGTACCTGGAGCTCGACTGGTCCAAGCTCGGGCAGCGGATCACCGTCACGAACCTGTCGGGCACGTTCGCCGATCCCGTCGCGCAGACCTGCCTCGCCGGGCTGCTCGCGCTGTACAGGGGGACGGACGAGCTGGCCAGGCTGGGAGAACGGCGGGCCTGGTCGAAGGAGCCGATCAGGCCCAGGCTGCGGCTGCTGACCGGGGCGTCGGTCGTCATCCTCGGCGCGGGCACGATCGCGCGGCGGCTGGCCGAGCTGCTCGCCCCCTTCGGCTGCCGCGTCACGTTCTACTCGCGCAGGATGAGCCTGGCCGAGCTCGACGCCCTGCTGCCCGAGACCGACGTGCTGGTGGGGCTGCTGCCTGGCACCGAGGAGACGGCGGGGCTGCTCGACGCGGCGCGGCTGGCGCTGCTCCCGGCCGACGCGATCCTCGTCAACGCCGGGCGCGGCTCGCTGGTCGACGAGGACGCGCTGGTGGCGGCGCTGCGGGAGGGACGGCTCGGCGGGGCGGTCCTCGACGTGACGTCGACCGAGCCGCTGCCGCCGGGACACCCGCTGTGGAGCACCCCGAACACGCTGCTCACCCAGCACACCGCGGGCGGCTCCGACCAGGAGTCGGGCCAGATCCTCGAGGTCTTCGAGGACAACTGGCGCAGGTTCGTCGCGGGCGAGCCGCTGCGCAACGTCGTGCGGTGGTCGAGGGGCTACTGACCACCTGCCGGACGGCCGGCGTCACGAGCGTGACGCGGCGCCCGCCCGCGGCGGCCCTTCCTCCGTCACCCCTTCACCGCCCCACCGAGCAGGCCGGAGACGAACTGCTTCTGGAAGACGAAGAAGACGAGCATGAGCGGCAGCGTCGCCAGCAGCGCGCCCAGCATCAATCCCGAGTAGTCGACGCGGGTCAGCCCGGTCAGGTGGCTGAGCGCGACGGGGAGCACGTACTTCTCCTCGGAGTTGAGCATGAGCAGGGGCCAGATGAAGGAGTTCCACTGGCTCATGAAGGTGAAGATGACCAGCGCGCCGAGCTGGGGCCGCACCACGGGCAGCACGATCCGGTAGAAGATCCGCAGGTCGCCCGCGCCGTCCAGGCGCCCACTCTCGATCAGCTCGTCGGGGAAGTCCAGGAACGCCTGCCGCATCAGGAAGATGCCGAAGGAGTTGGCCAGGAACGGGATGACGATCGCCTGGTAGGTGTCGACCCAGCCGATGCTCGCCATCATCTGGAACAGCGGCACGAGCAGCACCTGGAACGGGATCATCATCGTCGCGAGGACCACCGCGAGCAGCACGCCGCGGCCCCTGAAGCGGAACTTCGCCAGGCCGTACCCCGCCATGGCGCTGACCAGCGCGCTGCCTACGGTGTAGACCAGCGCGGTGGCCAGGCTGTTGACGACCACCCTGGTGAAGCCGACCGCCTCCTCCAGGCCGCGCAGGTTGGCCAGCAGGTCGTCTCCCGGCAGGAACGGCGGCGGCGAGCGGAACAGCTCGCTGGTGTCGTGCGTGGAGGCGACCGCCATCCAGTAGAACGGCACGACGCTGACGAGCGCGCCCGCCGCCACCAGCAGCCAGACCAGCAGCCGCCTCATTTCAACCACCTGAACTGCGCGTAGGACAGCACGCCGATGATCAGCACGATCGCCCATGCCATCGCGGCGGCGTAGCCGAAGTCGAACTGCTTGAACCCGACCTGGAACAGCAGCAGGATCGGCGAGAGCGTCGCGTCGTCAGGGCCGCCGTCGGTCAGCACCTTGTTCTCGTCGAACAGCTGGAGCGTGCCGATCGTGGAGGTGATCGAGCAGAACAGGATCACCGGCTTGAGCTGCGGCACGACCACGCTGGTGAGCGTCCGCCACGGGCCGGCGCCGTCGATGGCCGCGGCCTCGTACTGTGATCTGCCGATCGTCTGGAGTCCGGCCAGGAGGATGACCATGTTGTAGCCGGTCCACCGCCAGGTGATGGAGGCGATCAGCGCCACCCGCGCCCACATCGGGTCGTCCAGCCAGGCGATCTCGTGGCCGAGCAACTGGTTGACCATGCCGCCCTCGGTCTTCAGCAACACCCTGAACACCACCGCGTACGCCACGAGCGTGGTCACGGCGGGCAGGAAGAAGGCGACCCGCAGGGTGGCGCGGAAGCGCAGCCACGACTGGTTGAGCACGTAGGCGAGCACCAGCGCAAGCCCGATCATGATCGGCACCTGGACGAGCAGGATCAGGCCGACGTTCAGCAGGGACCGGCCGAACCTGGCGTCGCCCAGCAGCCTGGCGTACTGGTCGAGGCCCGCCCACGCGGTGACGCCGTCCTCGGTCCGCTGGAAGCTCTGCATCAGCGAGGCCGCCAGCGGATAGGCGAAGAAGACGGCGAACAGCGCGGTGGCGGGGCCCGCGAAGATCCACGGGATCAGCCGCCGGTGACGGGGACCCGGCAGGGCGGGGGCCCTGACGAGTTTCTCGGTCAGCGCGGTCACGGCGCCGCGATCTCCCGCTTGGTGGCGGTCGAGATCTGCTTGGCGGCCTCGTCCAGCACGGTCTTGGGGTCCTCGCCGCCGACCACGGCCCGCGAGAGCAGCTTCTTGAGCAGTTCGGAGGCCTCGGCGTCGTCGTCGGTGGACTCCACGGGCGGGATGTCGCGCACCTGCTCGGCGAAGAGCTGGTTGACCGGCTGGCCGCCGAAGTAGTCGACGGGCCGGCCGAAGTAGGGGTCGGCCAGCGCGGGCAGGTAGGCGGGGAACAGGCTCTCGGTCTTCATCATCGACAGCTGGCTGTCCTTGTTCGCGGTGACGAACTCGACGAAGGCGTAGGCGGCCTGCTGATTGCGGGTCTGCCCGGTGACGGCGAGCATGGAGCCGCCGTTGGCCGAGGTGCGCACGCCGCCCTCCTCGAAGGCGGGCAGCGGGACCACCCCGAACTTGCCCGACAGTTCGGGCATCTCTGAGGTCAGCGTGCCGGTCCACCACACAGCGGTGGGCGCGGTGGCGGCCTTGCCCTCCTTGGTGGCGGTGACCCTGCCGTCCCAGCCCTTCTCGTTCTGCAGCAGGTCCTGCTTCTTCAGCTCGGCCATCAGGGTCAGCGCCTTCACGCCCGCCGCCGAGTTCACCGCGACCTTGCCGTCCTTGAAGATCCCCTGGCCCTGCTGCTGCAGCAGGGTAGTGAACAGCGGGGTGCTGTCGCCGAGGTCGGCGACGAACAGCCGCTTGCCCGTCTTGGCCTTGACCTGCAGGCCCGTCTTGACCAGCTCGTCCCAGGTCGTGACGTCCTCGGCCTTGACCCCGGCCTGCTCGAAGTAGTCACGCCGGTAGAACAGTCCGACGGGGGCGGAGTCCCATGGCAGGGCGTAGAGCTTGCCGCCTGGACCCGACGCGGTCTGCCATTTGGCGGGGTCGAAGTCGCTCTTGTACTTGGCGGCGACGGGGCCGAGGTCGACCAGGCCGTTGGGGAAGTTCTTGGCGTAGGCGGAGACGCGCTCGTCCTCCAGGTGCACGACGTCGGGCAGGCCCGAGCCGGACTGGAGGCCGACCGTGATCTTGTCGTAGACGTTGTCGTAGCCGACGTCGGTCACCTCGACCTTGACGCCGGGATGCAGCTTCATGAACTCCGGCGCGAGGCGCTGCAGTGCCTTGGCTCCGACGTCGAACGACCACACCTTGACCTCGCCGGACAGCTCCTGAGAGCTTGGCGCGATCGACGGGGCGGCCCGCTGGACGCCGCCCGTGGCGCATCCGGTCAGGGTGACCAGTGCCGCCGCGGCGGCAAGGAGAGCTTTCACTTCCGCTCCAGGTACGTACCATGTCACACGCTGAATAATGAGTGCTGAGTAACGTACGCGGAATAATGCCGAAGCGCCAGCCCTCTTGCAGCGGGAACTCCGGGAATACCCGAGCATGACGGGCAAGCTCAACGCGTCACCCCGGCGCGAGGGCGCTGGCGGTCTCGGCGCCGGTGGCGCAGGTGGTGGCGGCGCGTTCGTGGGCGGCGGGATGCTTGAGGTGGATGGGGCGGGCGCCGCCTGGTATGCATTGAGCGTCAAGGGGAGAGAAGGGGCCATGCGGATCGAGCGCCGCCCGCTGCGGGAGCAGATCAAGGACGAGTTGCTGCGCCGGCTGGAGCGGGGCGAGTTCGACCCCGCGGAGCCGTTGAACGAGGGGCAGATCGCGGCCTCGATGGGCGTCAGCAGGACGCCGCTTCGTGAGGCGCTCATCGCGTTGGAGATCGAGGGGCTGATCCGCAGCGAGCAGGGCAAGGGGTTCAGGTTCGCGCCGATGACCCCGAAGGAGTTCAGGGAGCTCGCGCAGGTGCTTTCGGGGATGGAGGCGCTGGCGCTGCAACTGTCCGACCTCGACGACCTGCGGCGGATCGCGCCCGCGCTGCTGGAGAAGGCGCGCGACTTCTCCGCGCCCAGGGCCGAGCACGGCGTCATCGAACGCTACGACGACGAGTGGCACGACCTGATGCTCAGCGGTTGCCCGAACGAGCGGCTGATCGAGCTGATCACCAGCCTGAAGCTGGGCATGCACCGGTACGAGCGGCTGGTCGTGGGTGATTCGGAGGTGCTCGAACGCGTGGCGGAGGAGCACGAGCGGATCGCCGAGCACCTGCTGCGCGGTGACGTGGCGGGCGCGGTGTCCGCGCTGCACACCAACTGGAACAGCGGCGTGAGTCGCGTCCTTGAACGGCTCCCGTGATTTTTACCTCGGCACTGACAGGCTGGTGACCTGCGGTTTCGTGCGCTCCATGACGTGAGCGCGATCACAGTTGACCGATTTGTAATCAACCGCCCCCTTGCTGGGGCGGTTGATGCGTTTGTACGGTCCCTTCATTGCCACTTAACAACTTGTTCAGTGCAGAGAATCGAGACGTTCGATGGCATCTGAGCCCTTGGGCGACCGGATCCGTGCCTATCGGAGCATGCGCCAGATGACCGTCAGGGGTCTGGCGGCGCAGGCCCAGGCGAGCGCCAGCTTCATCAGCCAGTTGGAGCGAGGCCAGACCAGTGCGAGTGTCGGGATGCTGCGGCGGATCGCCCTGGCGCTCGGCATCACGGTCGCCGATCTGTTCAGCGAAGAGGAAGCGGACGGCCATCGCGTCGTCAGAAGGACCGAGCGCCCGGAACTGCACGCGGGACGAGGCTCGCGCAAGTACCTGATCTCGCAGCGACCACTCCAGAACCTGGAGGTGTACAGCGGCGAGTTCGAGCCAGGAGCCTCCACAGGGGACGACCAGTACACCCACGGCGACTCCCAGGAGATCCTGCTCGTCCTGCGCGGCACGGTAGCCGTCCAGCTGGGCGAGAAGAGCCTGCTCCAGATGGGGCCGGGCGACAGCGTCGAGTACCGCACCTCGATCCCGCACCGCGTCGTCAACGACGGCGAGGTGGACGCCGAGGTCCTCTGGATCATCGGCCCGCCCACACCTGACTGACCCCTGACCACCCCGCAAGAACCCCATTCAACGATCAACGAGGGGGCAACCATGCTCATGCGACCCAAGCGACTGGCCGGTACGGCTGTCGCCGCGGCCTCCCTCCTGCTGGCCGCGGCCTGCGGCGGAGGCGCCGCGGCGCCCGCGGACGTCGATCTCGGCTCGGGACCCGCACAGTCCGGAGCCGTGAAGAAGGACGCCCTGAAGGGCGTGAACATGACCTTCGTGTCCTACGGAGGCGTCTACCAGAAGGGCCAGCAGGACGCGGCCATCGACCCCTTCGGCAAGGAGTCGGGCGCCCAGGTGGTGCAGGACGGCCCGACCGACTACGCCAAGATCAAGGCACAGGTCGACTCCTCCAACGTCACGTGGGACGTCGTCGACACCGACTCCATCTGGGCCGAGGCCCAGTGCGGCAAGCTGCTGCAGCCCCTCGACTTCAAGGTCATCGACAAGTCGAAGGTCCCCGACGGCCTGGCCACCGACTGCAGCGTCCCCGCGATGCAGTACGGCATGGTCCTCGCCTACAACAAGGACAAGTTCGGCGCCAACCCCCCGCAGGGCTGGAAGGACTTCTTCGACACCGCCAAGTTCCCCGGCAAGCGCGCCATCCCCGGCAACCCCGGTGACGCGGCGCCCGGCCCGTTCGAGGCCGCGCTCGTGGCCGACGGCGTCGCCGCCGACCAGCTCTACCCGCTCGACGTCGCCAAGGCGACCAAGAAGCTCGACGCCGTCCGCGGCAACCTCGTCTTCTGGAAGACCGGCGCCGAGTCCCAGCAGTTGCTGGAGTCCGGCGAGGTCGACATGGTCATGATGTGGAGCGGCCGCGCCTACGCCGGCATCAAGAACGGCGCGAAGTTCGACGTGCAGTGGAACGAGTGGATGCCCATCATGGACTCCCTGTCGGTCCCCAAGAACGCCAAGAACCCCAAGGCGTCCATGGCGATGATCAACTACTACCTGGGCGCCCAGCAGCAGGCCAAGCTCACCGAGCTGACCTCCTACTCGCCCATCAACACCGACGCCAAGCCCAAGCTCGACGAGCTCGGCGCCTCCTTCCTGACCACCCGTCCCGAGGTCGCCGACAAGCGGCTCAAGGTGGACGACAAGTGGTGGGCGAAGAACCAGCCCGAGATGATCGAGAAGTGGTCCGCCTGGCTCGGGGGCTGAGCACGCCGTGAAAGAGAGAACGGCGGGGTCCGCGCTCCTCCTGCTGCCCGCGCTGATCGCGCTCGGCGTCTTCTTCCTCTACCCGCTGGTGTCGATGCTGATCAGCGCCTTCACCGACCCTGAGCCGGGGCTGGGCAACTTCGCCTGGTTCTTCGGTGAGCGGGCGAACCTGCAGGTGCTCGGCAGGACGTTCAGCACCGCGTTCTGGGTGACGCTGGTGGCGCTGGCGCTGTCCTACCCCTACGCCTACGCGATGACGATCGCGGGGTCGAGGGCCAGGGCGATCCTGACGCTCCTGGTGCTGGTGCCGTTCTGGACCAGCCTCATGGTGCGCACGTTCGCGTGGGTGATCCTGCTCCAGGACACCGGCGTGATCAACAAGATGCTCGGCGTGATCGGGATGGGGCCCTTCAGCCTCATCCGCACCCAGACCGGTGTGGTCATCGGCATGGTGCAGCTGCTGATGCCGTTCATGGTGCTGCCGCTGTACGCGGTGATGAGCGGCATCGACAGGCGGCTGCTGCCGGCGGCCACCAGCCTGGGCGCCCATCCGGTCAAGGCGTTCCTCAAGGTGTACGTGCCGCTGTCGCTGCCCGGCGTCTCGGCCGGGTGCCTGACGGTGTTCATCAGCGCGCTCGGGTTCTACGTCACCCCCGCGCTGCTGGGCTCGCCGACCGACGCGCTGATCTCGCAGCAGATCTTCACCCAGGTGAACGGCCTGCTCAAGTGGGGCCGCGGCGGCGCGATGGGCGTCGTGCTGCTCGGGCTGACGCTCGCCATGATCGCGCTGCTGGCGCTGACGCTGCGCCGTACGGGAAGGAAGGTGACAGGATGAGGGCCCGCGGCCTGCTCTGGGCCTTCTGCGCGCTGATCGGCGTGTGGCTGGTCGCGCCCGCGCTGATCGTGGTGCCGCTGAGCTTCACCGACAAGCCGTCGCTGAAGTTCCCTCCTGACGGCTACTCCACCCGGTGGTATGCCAACTTCTTCGGCGACTCGGCGTGGATGTCCGCGCTCGGCACCTCCGTGCAGGTGGCGCTGCTGGTCACGGTCGTGGCCACCGTCCTCGGCACGGCCGCCGCGCTCGGCCTGACCAGGGCGAAGATCAAGGGTCTCGCCGTGGCACAGGGCTCCATGCTGGCGCCGATGATCGTGCCGGGCGTCGTGCTGGCCATCGGCACCTACGCGGTGTTCCTCAAGCTCCAGCTCGTGGGCACGCTCGTGGGATTCGTCATGGCGCACACCGTGCTGGCCCTGCCGTTCGTCATCATCCCGGTCACCGCCTCGCTGCGCGGCTTCGACAGGCGGCTGGAGGACGCGGCCGCCAGCCTCGGAGCGAGCAGGTGGACCGCCTTCCGCAGCGTGACGCTTCCCCTCGTCGCCCCCGGCGTGGCCTCGGGGGCGCTGTTCGCCTTCGTGACCAGCTTCGACGAGGTGGTCGTCTCGCTGTTCATCCAGAGTCCGTATCTGCAGACCCTGCCGGTGAAGATGTACGCCAGCGTCACCCGTGAGACCGACCCGACCATCGCCGCCGCGGCCACCATGATCATCGTGCTCACCACGACGCTCGTCCTCGTCGCCACCTTCTTCGTCGCCAGGAGGACCCGTGCCAAGTAGCATCGAGCTCACCGGCCTCACCAAGACCTACCACGACTTCGTCGCCGTGGACGACGTGTCGCTGTCGATCGAGCCGGGCGAGTTCATGACCCTGCTCGGGCCCAGCGGCTCGGGCAAGACCACGACGCTCAACATCATCGCCGGGTTCGTCAGGCAGACCAGCGGTCAGCTGACCGTCGACGGCACCTCCATCGGCGCCACCCCGCCGCACAAGCGCGACATGGGCATGGTCTTCCAGCACTACGCCCTCTTCCCGCACATGACGGTCGCCGAGAACGTCGCCTTCCCGCTCAAGCAGCGCAAGATCCCCAAGGCCAGGCGCGCCGAGTTGGTGGAGGCGGCCCTGGCCACCGTTCACCTCGGCGACTTCGGCCATCGCTACCCGCGCGAGCTGTCCGGCGGCCAGCAGCAGCGCGTCGCCGTCGCCCGCGCGATCGTCTACAACCCGCGCGTGCTGCTCATGGACGAGCCGCTCGGCGCGCTGGACAAGAAGCTGCGCGACTGGCTCCAGCTGGAGATCAAGCGCATCCACGCCGAGCTCGGCACCACGTTCGTCTACGTGACGCACGACCAGGACGAGGCGCTGGTCCTGTCCGACAGGATCGCGGTGTTCAACAAGGGCCGCATCGAGCAGGTCGGACCCGCCGCCGAGCTCTACGAGCGGCCGAAGACGCTGTTCGTGGCCAAGTTCCTCGGCGAGTCGACGGTCCTGCGCGGGCCCGTCTCCGACGGGGGCATCGGGGTGTGCGCGCGCAACCTGCACGTCCAGGACGGCATCGACGCCAAGGACGGCGCCCTGGTGGTGCGGCCCGAACGGCTGGCCGTCCGCAAGCCGGGGCACGAGGCGGAGGCGGGCTGGAACGCCCTGCCGGGCACCGTCACCGGCGAGATCTACCTGGGCTCCAGCCGCAAGCTGGAGCTGCGGCTGCCGGACGGCTCTCCCGCGCTGGTCCGCGAGCAGGCCGGCGGCCTGAGCGAGGCCCGCGTAGGCGACGAGGTGACGCTGACCTGGCGCGTCGCCGACTCCGTCCTCCTACCCGACGAAAGCGACGCGGAGGCTGTGCTCACGTGAACGTCACCAAGGACTTCGCCAACGGAGGAGTCTCCTTCTGGTACCGGCAGATCGGCATCCCCGACCGCAGGGCGGCCCTGCCGGGCTCGCGCGACTACGACGTCGCCATCGTGGGCGGCGGCTACACCGGCCTCTGGACCGCCTACTACCTGAAGAAGTCCCAGCCCGACCTGCGGATCGCGATCCTGGAGAAGGAGTTCGCCGGATTCGGCGCCTCGGGGCGCAACGGCGGATGGCTGTCGGCCGAGTTCGCGGGCTCGCGCGAGCGGCACGCCAAGGCACGCGGCCGTCAGGCGATGATCGACCTGCAGCACGCCATGTTCGCCTCGGTCGACGAGGTCATCCGCGTCGCCGACGCGGAGGTCATCGACGCCGACATCCACAAGGGCGGCCTCATCCACACCGCCACCAACCCCGCCCAGCGTCGCCGCCTGCACGAGGAGCTCGACGAACTGCGCGCGTGGGGGTACGGCGAGCAGGACCTGCGCCTGCTCGAGCGCGACGAGCGCGAGTCGCGCCTGCGCGTGGCGGGAGCGCTCGACGCCACCTTCAGCCCGCACTGCGCCCGCATCCAGCCGGCCAAGCTGGCCGTGGGCCTGGCCAGGGTGGTCGCCGCGCTCGGCGTCGACATCTTCGAGGGCACCACGGTCACCGCGATCAAGCCCAGGCAGGCGATCACCACCAGGGGGGTGGTGAAGGCCGAGTACGTCATCCGCGCCACCGAGGGTTTCACCGCGGGGATCGAGGGCCAGCGCCGTCAGTGGCTGCCGATGAACAGCTCGATGATCGTCACCGAGCCGCTGCCCGCCGACGTGTGGAAGCACCTGGGCTGGGAGGACCGCGAGCTGCTCGGCGACGAGGCGCACGCCTACATCTACGCCCAGCGCACCGCTGACGACCGCATCGCCATCGGCGGGCGCGGCGTGCCGTACCGGTACGGCTCCCGCACCGACGACCGCGGCGCCACCCAGCGCTGGACCGTCGAGTCGCTGTGGCGGATGCTGGTCAAGCTCTTCCCCGCCGCGGCCGACGCGCGCATCCAGCACTCCTGGTGCGGCGTGCTCGGCGTGCCGCGCGACTGGTGCTCGACCGTCCACCTCGACCACGAGACGGGGCTCGGCTGGGCGGGCGGCTACGTCGGCAGCGGCGTCACCACCACCAACCTGGCCGGGCGCACGCTGCGCGACCTGGTGCTGCGCCAGGACACCGAGCTGACGGCGCTGCCCTGGGTGGGCAGGCAGGTCCGCCAGTGGGAGCCAGAGCCGCTGCGCTACGCCGGCGTCCAGCTCATCTACACGCTGTTCCGCGCCGCCGACCGGCGCGAGAACGACAGGGGCACCACCACCTCCGGGTACGCCCGCCTGGCCAACCTGATTGCGGGGCGCTGATGACGCATCTGACCGACGCCGTGTCCGTGGCGCTTCCTCCCGCCGTTCCCAAGCCCACCAGCCTGACCGGGCAGCGCGAGTCGACGCTCCAGCTGTGGCGCGACGGCGGCGCGGAGACGGGAGTGTGGGAGTGCGAGCCCGGCACCTTCACCGCCGTGCGTGACGGCTTCCACGAGATCTGCCAGATCCTGACCGGCAGGGCCACGCTGACCGCCGAGGACGGCGAGGTGACCGAGCTCGGCCCCGGCTCGACCGTGGTGCTGCGGGACGGCTGGAAGGGCACGTGGGTGGTGCACGAGACGATGCGCAAGACCTATATCACAATTGACACAAATCCTACCTGATAAGTAGATTACTGGGCGGCCCGTCGTGATGGCGGGCCGTCTTCTTCGCCAAATTTCCTGCTTTTCCTACTTGGATATGTGATATGAGTAAGCGCATCGTTCTGGCCCTCACCGCCCTCCTTGCCGTCTCCGCCTGCGGATCGAACGGCTCAGGCGACTCCGCGGGGGCCGCCGCCAACCCGTACAAGCTCCTTCAGCCGGGGACCGTCAGGGCGGGGACGCTGACCGACGCGCCGCCCAACGTCTTCCTCAAGGACGGCAAGTTCACCGGCTTCGACAACGACCTGTTCTCCGCGGTCGCCGCCAAGGCCGGCCTCAAGGTGGAGTTCGTCGGCACCGACTTCTCCGCGCTGCTGTCGCAGGTGGCCACGCACAAGTTCGACGTGGGCAGCTCCTCCATCACGATCACCGAGGCCCGCAAGAAGACCGTCGCCTTCACCAACGGCTACGACTTCGGCTACTTCGGCCTCGACGTGCCGTCCGGCTCGGCGATCAAGTCCTTCGACGAGCTCAAGGGCAAGCGGGTGGTCGTCGTCCAGGGCACCGTCCAGGACGACTACGCCACCCAGCAGGCCCTCGACCCCGTCCGGGTGCCCGACTACAACGGCGCGGTCAACCAGCTCAAGGCAGGCACCGCCGACGCGTGGATCTCCCCGGCCGAGATCGGCGAGACCAGCGCCAAGGAGAGCGGCGGCAAGATCGCGCTCGCCGCCAAGCGGCTCAGCCCCGCGCCGACGGCCTTCGCGGTCGCGCAGGACAAGCCCGAGCTGCTGGCCGCGCTGAACAAGGCGCTGGACGAGGTCATCGCCGACGGCACATGGAAGAAGCTGCAGGACCAGTACTACCCCGGCCGTCCGATCCCCGCGGACTTCAAGCCGGGTAGCGCGGGCGCCCGATAATGGACTGGTTGTCGACGCTGTGGCGGATGTTCTTCGACTGGGAGTCCATGCGCGAGGCGCTGCCCGACATGCTCACCGTCGGGCTGCCCAACACGCTGATCCTGGCCGGCGTCTCCGCCGTGCTCGGCACGGTCCTCGGCATGCTGCTGGCCATGGCGGGCATCGCCAGGGCCAGATGGCTCAGATGGCCCGCGCGCGTCTACACCGACGTCTTCCGCGGGCTGCCCGCCGTGGTGACCATCCTGCTCATCGGGGTCGGTCTCGCGCCGATCGGCATGCGCGTCTGGGGACCCAACCCGTATCCGCTGGGCATCCTCGCGCTCTCCCTGGTCGCCGCCGCCTACATCGGTGAGATCTTCCGGTCAGGCATCCAGAGCGTCGAGAGCGGCCAGCTGGAGGCAGCCCGCGCGCTGGGGTTCTCCCGCGGCGCCGCGCTGCGCATGGTGATCATCCCCCAGGGCGTACGGCGGGTGCTGCCCGCCCTGGTCAACCAGGTCATCGCGCTCATCAAGGAGTCGAGCCTGGTCTACTTCCTCGGCCTCCTGGCCACCCAGCGCGAGCTGTTCAGGATCGGGCAGGACGCGGCGGCCAACACCGGCAACGAGTCCGCGCTGGTGCTGGCGGGACTGTTCTACCTGCTGCTCACCGTGCCGCTCACGCACCTGGTGAACCACATCGACAGACGGCTGAGGGCCGCACCGAAGGAGGCGAGGGCATGAGCGGCGTCGTCACCCGCGACATCCACCTGTCCTTCGGCGCCACACCCGTCCTGCGCGGTGTCGACCTCGACGTCGAGCACGGGCACACCGCCTGTGTCATCGGGCCCTCAGGCTCGGGCAAGTCGACGTTCCTCCGCACGATCAACCGGCTGCTCGAACCCTCCAGGGGCGACGTCCTCCTGGACGGTCAGAGCGTGCTGGGGGAGGACCCCGACCGGCTGCGGCGCCGGATCGGGATGGTGTTCCAGCAGTTCAACCTGTTCCCGCACATGAGCATCCTGCGCAACCTCACGCTGCCGCTGCGCAAGATCAGAGGCGTGTCCGCCGACGAGGCCGAGGTGATCGCCAGGCGCCAGCTCGACCTGGTCGGCCTCGCGGGCAAGGCGGATGCGCGGCCCGGGCACCTGTCAGGCGGCCAGCAGCAGCGGGCCGCCATCGCCAGGGCCCTGGCGATGGAGCCGCAGGTGATGCTCTTCGACGAGGCCACCTCGGCGCTCGACCCCGAGCTGGTCAAGGGCGTGCTGGGGCTGATGGCCGACCTGGCCCGCGAGGGCATGACCATGGTGGTCGTCACCCACGAGATGGGCTTCGCCCGCGAGGCGGCCGACACCGTGGTCTTCCTCGACGAGGGGGTGTCGGTGGAGGCGGGGCCGCCCTCGCAGATCTTCGAGGCGCCGGTCAGCCCCAGGCTCAAGCAGTTCCTGTCCGACGTGCTGTGAGCGTGGCGCCCGGCGGTACCCGCCGGGTGCGCCCCCCGGCCGTCCAGGTGTAGGTGACGTGATCCGACAGGTTGGTGAGCGTGGTCGTCCCGCCCTCGTGGCGGACCGCCACGCTGCCGCCGCCGACCGGGATGCCGGAGACGGCCAGCCAGTCGACCCCAGCGGGCAGCGAGGGCTCCGTGGCGATCGCGCTGCCGTACGGCCGCACCCCAAGCAGGCCCTCCACCACCTGGCTGACCAGCGTGAACGACACCTCCGGATAGTCGCCGTTGCGCCCGCCCGCCACGTGCTCGCCTTCGCGGGAGGCGTAGATCTCCCTCATCCACCGCCAGGCCGCCTCCGGCCTGCCGTGCCGGAAGAACGTGTCGGGCAGGTACGTCCACGCCTCCACGTTGTGCGGCCTGCCGGGACCGCCGGCCTGGGCGTCGATGTGGTCCAGGAGGTCGTCGTCGGCGGTGAGCCGCTTCAGCGCGGGGAACCAGCTGCTCTCCATGCCCCAGCCCGTGACGGGCGTGCCGTCCCTGGTGAAGCCGCGCACGCCCGTCCACTCGGACGCGAAGTGGCGGCGCAGGTCGGCGGCTCGCCGCTCGTAGTCCTCGCCGTCCAGGCCGCGCGTCCTCGACAGCTCGGCCATCGCCAGGAAGGCGGCGTACCGCGCGGCGACGCCGTCACCGGCCACCGCCAGCGGTTCGGCGTCCTGCTCGTTGTAGGTGGCGGTGCCCTCGAAGATGCTCGCCCCCATGGCGGTCGGGGGCAGCTCGACCGCCCGCCGGTAGTAGTCCCACAGCACGGGGTCGTCGACGTAGGCGCGGTCGCCTGTCCACCGGTAGGCGACGGCGCCCGCCTCCACCAGCTCGTACCCCGCGGGCGCCTCCCTGACGAACGCGTCGGGACCGCGGTAGTCGATCGCCAGGTAGGAGCCGTCGAAGTTGAACGCCCACACGGGGCGGTGGCCGTGCTCCTCGGTGGCCGAGGCGGCGAAGCAGCGCAGCATCGCGAGGTTGGCCTCGTCGAGGCCGAGCAGGTGGGCACCTGGCAGCTGGTGGACGAAGTCACGCAGGTAGAAGCCGCTGCGGTGGGCGTACCCCGCCCAGTACGAGGGCAGGTAGACGCCCTCGCCCGTGCCGGACGGCTGCCGCTCGTCGACGTTGAGCGGGCCGCGCGACCCCGCGGGGTGCGCCCAGCGCAGCGCCCTGTCGCACGCCCACTCGAACATCGCCACCAGCTCCTCGTCGGAGGAGTCGATACGCATGGAGGATTCCGATCTCAGGGCCCTCACGGGCCGAGGCTGGGGCGGACCACCAGCTCACCTGGGAGCAGGAGGCCCGCCTGGGGGGTGACACCGTCCTCGACGATCTGCAGCAGCCGGCTGACCAGCGCCTCGGCGATACGGCGGAGCGGTAGCCGTACGGTGGTCAGGGCCGGTTGCAGGAACGCGGTGACGGGCAGGTCGTCGAAGGCGGCCAGGGCCAGGTCGGCGCCGATCTCCACGCCCTCGGCCCGGGCGGCGGCGTAGACGCCGAGCGCGAGCCAGTCGCCCCCTGCCACGATCGCGGTCGGGCGGGAGCGGCCGGTCAGCAGCTCACGGGTGGCCGCGACGATCTCGCCAGGGTCGTCGCCGGGCACGGAGAACTCCTGGCCCGCCATGCCGTGGCGGCGTACGCCCGCGAGGAACCCGTCGCGCCGGTCGTCCATCCACGGCTGCTCGGCGGAGGAGCCGAGGAAGGCCACCTTGCGGTGCCCTCTGGCCGCCAGCAGGCCCACCAGCTCGATCACCGCCTGGACGCTGTCGACGTCCACCCACGACTGCGGGTGCTCGGGCTCCGTGCGGCCGAAGGCGGCGAAGGGGAAGCCCTCCGTGGCCAGATGGGCGACACGGGGGTCGTCGCGCAGTATGTCGGACAGCAGGAAGCCGTCCACCGTGCGCGCGGCGATCAGCTCGTCGAGCGACTGCTCCTGGCTCTGTCCCGGGCGCGGCCTCACCAGCAGGATCCGGTAGCCGGCCTCGCCCGCCGCGGACACGACCGCCTCGAGGAAGCCGCCCATCAGCGGGTTGGGGTTGGCCGGATCGTCCACCGGCGTCGGGTAGGCGATGATCCGCCTGGTGCCGGACTTCAGGGCGCGCGCCGACTGGTCGGGCCGGTAGCCGAGCTCCTCGATCAGCGCCGTCACCCGCTCCAGCGTCTCGGCCTTCAGCCGGTGCGGGGCGTTGAGCGCGTTGGAGATCGTCTGACGTGACACGCCGGCCGCGCGCGCGACGTCCTCGATGGTGACCCCGCGCTCGCGTGGCCGACGTGTCGTCACCTAGTCTCTCCTCAGCTTCAGCAGGCCGCCCATGGGCACCTCTACCAGGCTCGCTCCCGCGTCGAACCGCAGCCTGTCGGCCCTGACGAGCGAGCCTCCGCAGTCGAAGACCTCGGCTCGTGCCTCGCCCTCGCCGTAGAGGACCACGCGGGGGTCGGGGTCGGCGTTGGCGACGAGCACCTCGCCCCTGCCCGGCACGTCCACGGCGAGGGGAGCGTAACGCGCGATGATCGTGGTCTCCCCATCGTAGGCCCGCACGAGGGGGTAGCCGTGCTCTGGCTGGGCCGGTTCGAGCACGCCCAGCTGCAGCGCGTCGAGGTGGCGGCGGAAGATCCCCAGCCAGAACCCGATGGCGGCCAGCTGGTCGGGCCGCTGCGCCGCCAGGTCGACCGACAGCTGCGGCACCGAGAACAACGCGTTGATCAGGTGGACCGCGACTTGCTCGGCGGGCTCGTCCGGGTGCCAGAGGATCATGTCCGAGTGGACGGCGACCGGGCCGGCGGTCAGCCGCAGGTCGATCGTGCGCTGCCGGTTCTCCTGCGGGCTCAGCGGGCAGTCGGTCGCCCGCACCATGTTCGCGTACGGCCACAGCCCGGGGCTCGTGTACGGCTGGCGGTGCTCGATCAGCACCTCCGGCCTGGTACGGCGCAGCCGTGCGTCGAGATCGTGCAGCAGCCGCCGCACCCCCTCGTCCACCTCCGCGCAGTCGGCGCCGTCGGCGGGCGCCGGATCGCCGCCGGGCGTGGCGAACCGGTCCACGAAGTCGATCTTCAGGCCGTCCATGCCCCAGAGCTCGACCGCCTGGGCGAGCCTGCCGACGAGGAACTCGCGCACCTCGGAGTGGCGCGGGTCGAGCACCGCCGCGTCCATGTGGTCGAGGTAGCGCAGGAACCTGCCGTCGAAGCGCTCGAAGGCCGCGTTGTGCTTGCCGACGAACGGCAGCGCGTACCACAGCATGTAGGCCATGCCGTTGCTCTGGACCCTGCGCACGTGGCTCGCGATGTCGGGGAACGCCTCCTTGTTGGGCTCCCAGTCGCCGCAGAAGGCGTAGCCGCGCGTCCGGTCGGCGGTCTGCCAGCCGTCGTCCACGATGATCGTCTCGCAGCCGAGCCGCTTCGACAGCCTCGCCTGCACCTCCACCGCCTCCTCGGTGACCTCCTGATGCATGCTGTACCAGGTGGAGTAGACCGGGAGCCTGGCCTGACGTGGCGTCGGCGGCAGGTGGCGGCCCTCCTGCCACCACTCCGCCACGCCGGCCAGGGCCGCGGAGTACAGCCGGTCCGACAGGTCGAGCCTGATGCGCAGCCCGTCGCCCTGCAGGGTGAAGACGAACTCGCCGGACTCCTCGATCAGCCCTCCGGTGAAGCTCACCGGCGCCACCGACTCCGCCAGCGCCGCCGTGCACACGTTGGCGCCCGCCGTACCGACCAGGCTCACCACGGGCGCGCCCACGGTCAGCCTGGCCGTCATCGGCGCGTTCCAGATCGGCGGCACCCAGCGGGTGCCGCTGCCCGGCGTCCAGAAGGCGGCGGTGTTCACGCACGGCACCCTCCACTGCGCCGCCGTCGCCTCGGGGGCGTCGATCAGCCAGACGCCCTCGGCGACCGGCGTCACCGTGACGCCGGTGGTCCCCGCGACCGACACCTCGACCCCGCCCGCGTGGACCACGGTCGTCTCGCCGAGCGCGTGCGGCTCCCAGATCTGCATGTCTATCCCTTCGTGGCACCGGCCAGCAGGCCGGATATGAACTGTCTCTGGAGAACGAGGAAGAGGATCATCATGGGCAGTGAGGAGATCGCCGTGCCCACCATGACCTGGCCGAAGTCGGTCCTGGCCAGCCCCTGCAGGGTGGCCAGCGCGACGGGCAGCGTGTACATCTCGGGCGTGCGCAGCGCGATCAGCGGCCACAGGAAGTCGTTCCACGCGCCGAGGAACAGGAAGACCGCCAGCGCCGCCAGGACGGGCCGCATCACCGGGACCACCACCCGCCACAGCACCCGCAGCTCTCCCGCGCCGTCCACCCGCGCCGCGTCCAGCAGCTCGTCCGGTATGGCCAGCAGTGACTGCCGCATCAGGAAGATGCCGAACGGCACCGACAGGCTCGGCAGGATCAGCGCCGGATAGCTGTCGATCATCCCGAGGTCGTTCATCATCTCGAAGATCGGGATGATGGTCACGCCGCCGGGGATGACGAGCGTCGACAGCAGCAGCACGAAGAACAGGTTGCGGCCCCTGAAGGAGAACTTGGCGAAGGCGTAGCCCGCCAGCAGCGACACCACGATCGCCCCCGCGGTCTGCACGACCGCCACGTACAGCGTGTTGCCCAGCACCCGCACGAGGCCGATCGACTCCTCCAGCTGGGCTGTGTTCGCGGCCAGCTGGTCGCCGGGGTAGAACTTCGGCGGCCAGGAGAAGATCTCGGCGTTGCCGTGCGTGGCGGCCATGGCCAGCCAGTAGAACGGGCCGACGCACAGCCCGAACACCACGGCCAGCGTGAAAGTCAGCGTCCAGCCCTTCATTTCTTCTGCAACCTCATCTGTGCGATGCCGAACACGGCCACGATCAACGTCAGGGCGTAGGCGATCGCCGCGGCGTAACCGAAGTCGAAGTAGCGGAAGCCGTTCTGGTACAGGTAGAGCGAGATCGTCAGCGTGGAGTTGTCCGGGCCGCCGCCGGTCAGCACGAACGGCTCGTCGAACAGCTGCAGCGTCCCGATCGTCGACAGCACCACCGTCAGCGCCAGGATCGGCCGCAGCTGGGGCACCGTGATCGACCAGAACCTGCGGGCCGCACCCGCGCCGTCCACCATCGCCGCCTCGTACAGCTCCTTGGGGATGCTCTGCAGGCCGGCCAGGTAGATCACCGCGTTGTAGCCGGTGTAGTGCCAGGTCAGCGCGATGACGATGGCGATGCGGGCCCAGAACGGGCTGCCCAGCCAGTCGATCGGCGTCACGCCGAACAGGCCGAGCATCCAGTTGAGCAGGCCCGAGTCCTTGCGCAGGATCACCGAGAACATCACGCCGTAGGCGACCAGGCCCGTCAGGCTCGGCATGAACACCCCGAGCCGCCACAGGCCGCGCAGCCGTACGAAGGGGGAGTTGAGCCCGAGCGCCAGCAGCAGCGCGAAGAGCAGCATGATCGGCACCTGGACGACCAGGATCAGCCCGGTGTTCCAGAGGGAGGTCCAGAACAGCGGGTCGTTCACCAGCCGGACGTAGTTGTCGAGCCCGACGAAGCTGCGGGCCGCGCCCGCGCCGGTGGTCAGGCTGATGTACATCGCGGCGAGGATCGGATAGGCCTTGAAGACCAGGAAGCCGAGCAGCGCGGGCATGATCAGCAGGTAGGGGATGTTCCGCCTGGTGACGTACGACCGCCTGGTCCGCGCCCGCTCCCGGGGCCTGGACAGCGTGAGCGTCATCCGGCCAGCTTCCTGTTCGTCTGCTGGGACAGCAGGGTGGCGGCCTCGGTCAGCGCGGTGGCCGGGTCGGCGCCCTTGAGCAGCACCTTCGTCTGCGCGTCACTGGCGATCTTCAGCGCCCTCGCGTAGTCGCCCGAGTAGTAGGTGGCGTCGGCGCCCTCGGTGAGCGCGTCGACGAACGTCTTGAGCGCGGGCTGGTCGCCGAAGTACGGCTGGGGCGCGGTGAACCTCGGGTCGGCGTAGGCCGCGGTCAGCGCGGGGAAGACGCCGCCCTCCTTGAACACCTTGTTGATCACTTCGGGCTTGGTCAGCGCGTACTCCACGAACTTGTACGCCTCCTTCTGGTGCGGGCTGGTGCCCGACACCGCCAGGTGCGTGGAGTTGACGATCGCGGCGCGCTTGCCGCCGGGCGTCACGGCGGGCGGCTGCATCACGCGCCACAGGCCCTTCTGCTCGGGGCGCATCTCGGGGATGTAGCTGACCGCCCACGCCGCCCACGGCAGCACGGCCAGCTTGCCGCTGCTGATGAGCTGCTTGGCGGTGCCCTCGCCGGAGGTGTCGGCGATGATGCCCGCGTCGTTCATCTTCTTGATCAGCGTCATGGCCTGGACGGCGGGCGCGGAGCTGAGCGTGACGTCGCCCTGCTGGTTGAAGTAGAACGCGCCCTGCTGCTGGAGTAGCGCCTGGTAGAAGTCCATGTCCACGCCGCCCGCCGCGGGCTTGTTGAGGCCGATGAGGAAGGCGCCGGTCTTCTCCTTGAGCTTCTTGCCCGCCTCGATCGCCTCGTCCCACGTGGTGATCTTCTCCACGTCGACGCCCGCCTTGTCGAACAGGTCCTTGCGGTAGAAGAAGCCGATCGGGTTGACCTCCCACGGCATCGCGTAGACGCCGCCGTCCTTGCCCGTCACGGTCGGCCACAGGCCCTTGGCGAAGGCGTCCTTGTAGGAGTCGGCCCCCAGCTTGCGCAGGTCGGCCAGGCCGCCGGGGAACTTGTCCATGTAGCCGGGCAGGTAGTCGATGCCGATGTGCAGCACGTCGCCCAGGCCCTTGCCGCCCGCGGCCATGCCGATGGTGATCTTGTCCCAGATGGCGGGTTGGCCGACGGTCTGGACGTTGACCTTGATGTTGGGGTTGGCCTTCTCGAAGTCCTTGGCGACGGCGGCCAGGCCTTCGGAGGCGGGCTTCCACGACCAGACGGTGATCTTGACGGGGCCTGCCTGCTCGGGTTCCTTGGCGGTGCCGCAGGCCGCGGCGAGAGCGCCGGTGAGGAGGACGGCGAGGGCCGCGCGACGGTTGATCATTTCGTTCCTTTCGGGGGGTCAGGGCCTGCGTGCGGTACGCAGTCCCTCGGCCAGGCGGTCCACGGCCTGGCGCGGGGTGGTGGCGTGGGGGGACAGCCGGATCCAGCGGCCGCGCAGCGTGGTGGTGAGCCCCGCTGCCGCGAGGGCGGCGTGGACATCCTCCGGGTCGTGTCCGGGGAGGTGGAGGCAGGCGATGCCGCCGCGCTCGGCGGGGGAGAGGCCGTCGTGCGGGATCTCCGCGCCGGCCGCTCTGGCGGTGTCGAGGAGGGCGCCGAGGGTGTCGGCGATCCTGGCCGCGATGGCCTGGACGCTCACGGCGGCGACGAGATCGAGGGCCGCGCCGAGTGCGGAGACGGCCGGATAGTCGGGATTGGTCATGGTGTACGCGGCCGCCCCCGGCAGCGGCTCGCGGGGGTGATCCTCCGATGCCAGCGGGTCGTGGACGCCGGACCAGCCGCCGAGGTCCGGGGAGAGATGGCCGGCGACGCGGTCGCGGACCATGAGGAGGGCGGCGCCCCACCCCGCCCTGAGCCACTTCTGGCCTCCGGAGGCGAGCACGTCGGCCGCCTCGACCTCCAGCGGGACCGCGCCGAGGCCCTGGATCGCGTCCACGACCAGGACCCTGTGGGGCCCGAGGACCTCCTTGAGCGCGCCGAGCGGCGGCCGGTGGCCGGTCAGCGCGTCCACCGCGCTGACCGTGAGCGCCCTGACATCGGGGGTCAGGTGGGCGGCCACGATCTCGGGGGTCACCCGAGGGGCCTCGATCCACCGCACCCTCAGGCCTCCGCGATCCTGGAACCGCAGCCACGGGTAGACGTTCGAGGGGAATTCGCCGCGCCGCACCAGCACCACCCCCTCGTCCGTGGCGCCGCGGTCGAGGGCGGCGGCCGCGAACAGGGCGTGGCTGGTGGAGGTGGCGAAGGTGACCTCGTGCGGCGCGGCCCGCAGGAGCAGGGCCGCGCTCGCGCGCACCTCCTCGGCCCGCGCCGCCAGCACGTCCACCGCCTGCTCGCCCCTGCTCAGCCGCGCCGCCTCGACGAGTGTCATGGCCACGTCGTGCGAGATCGGGCCCACCCTGGCGAAGTCCACATAGCCGGGGAGGTCGTCGAATCGCTGCAGGTAGCGCGCGTGTTGAACGTTCATATCAACAAGGCGCTGCATGAGGTCTCCAGGAGCAGACGGGGGATATGAACGTTCAATATAGGGCAGACCGGGCGCGCCGGGAAGACCCCGCGCGCGCCCGTTCGTCCGGATCAGTACTCGGTGGTCAGCGTGACGCCGCCGAAGTCCGTCACGCCGTACAGGCTGACGTAGTTCCAGCTGTTCGGCTGGACGTCGGCCACCAGGCTCTCCGCGGTGCCAGGACCCGTGGACCTGGCGTCATAGGAGGTGACGGTGGCCCATCCCGCCCTCTTGACGTACAGGTCGGCGTTGCCCGTGCCGCCGGAGGAGGTGACCTTGAGCCTGGTCACGCCCGGCGGGATCCACAGGTAGAAGTAGGCGTGGTTCCGGTTGGTGTGCCCGATCCCGGTGCGCCTGCAGTCCTCGCCCATGAGGCGCGGGTCGTCGCCCGGGCAGTCGGGCAGGGCGGGCGGCTCGGCGCAGGCGCCCGCCGCGCACGCGGTCAGCCACGTCCGCCAGTCGGCCTCGTGGTCGAGCGACCTCAGCAGGCCGCCCGCGGCGCTCCAGTTTCCCGCCCTGTAGTGGCCGAGCAGCGTGGCGACCTCGGCGCGCTGCCGCTCGACCATGTAGCGGACGGCGAGGTAGCCCCAGACGTAGATCCGGTTCTCGCCCTGGCCGTAGGCGGTGTCGAAGAGCTGGCGCAACGTGTAGCTGTGCTTGGCCGCCTCGGTGTAGGCGGTGGTGTTGGGCAGGCCGCGGTAGGACCACGAGACGTACTCGGCCAGGCCCTCGCTCCACCACACGACGGGCGTGGTCGGCGAGCCGAAGTCCCCGTACAGGTCGAAGCGGCCGTCGAGGTAGTGCGTGTACTCGTGGTTGAGATTCCACACCGCGAAGGCGGGGCGCTCCCACGTCGCCTCGTAGGCGATGAAGCGCGCCTGGTTGCCCGCCGCGGCGGGGTCGCCTTCCAGGTACATGCCGCCGTTGTTGGTGTCGATGCCGTAGATCGGGCCCGCGTAGGTCCGGTAGTCGGCGCTGGAGTCGAAGACGACCACCTCCAGAGTGGCGTTGCCGTCATCGGCGACGGGCCTGCCGCCGGAGGCGACCAGGCCGTGGAAGAAGGCGTCCTGGTTGGCCAGGCTCGCGCAGGTCGTCGCGAACTGCGCCGCGGTCATGTCCTGGGCCAGGATGCGCAGGGTCGGGCCACAGGTGTGGCTGAACGGCAGGGCCACGGCCTTCAGTCTGGCGGGCAGGTCGCACACGTCGTAGTACGCGCAGTCGGCGGGGACGCTGTCGAAGGTCACGTCCGCGATGCCGATCCAGAGCGGCGCGGTCCTGCCGGTGATCGAGAACTCCTCCAGCAGGGCCTTCACCATGGGTTTGACGGTCGGGACCAGCTCGGCGTGGCTCAGGAACCTGGCCAGCTCCCGCCCCGCGTTGACGGTCATGAAGGCGGAGTCGGTGCCGAGCAGGTCCAGGTGGTTCTCGGCGAAGGCCCTCAGGGAGTGGAGCAGGCCGTGGTCGGCGGCGACGGCGGCGACGAAGTCGGGCCTCCAGTGGCCGCGGAAGATCGTGTTGAAGGCCTCGTAGGCGGCGTTGCGCATCCACCACGAGGCGTTGTAGGCGCTGTCGTAGGAGTCGAGCAGGCGCTTCATGACCGGGATGTAGCGGGCGTTCTCTCCCGAGCTCGCGGTCAGGATGACCGCCTCGGTGAGCACCTCTCCGTTGGCGTCGGAGACGGTCCTGGAGGCGGGCGCGGCGAAGAACGCGTCGAGACCCGCTCGCACCGCCACCTGCAGGCTCTCGGTGTACGGCCCGACCGCGTCCTGGTTGTACCACTGCACGTAGTAGCCGGCGCGCAGGTAGAGCAGGACCTGTTCGACGGAGGTGGAGTTGTTACCTGGGTAGGAGGGGGCGGCGCTCCGCAGGGCGTTCGCCACGGTGATCATCTGCGATTCGCGGAAGGCACCTCGGGCGTTGGCGCCGGTCAGCGCGAACAGCGTGTTCACGCACGACACCTGCGCCGCCTTGATCGCGGCCATGAGCGCGTCGCCCGTCCTGGTGGTGAAGACGGTGACGTCGCAGGCCGCCGCCTTGGCGGAGCGGGCGGAGGGGCGCGGGCGGGTGGGCTTCAGCGCGGCGGGGTCGTCGTAGTCGCGCCTGGACTCCTCCTGGGGCTCGGCGAGCGGCGGCAGCTCGGTGGCGGGCAGCGGCTCGGCCTGCCGGTGCGGGCTGGCGGCCGAGGCGTCTCCCGCGGGCGGCGGCTCGGCGCCCGACGCGCCCGTGCCTGGCGTCGTCGCGGCCGCCTCCGCGCGCCCGGCGCCCGTGGCGGCTTCGGTCTCGGCGGCGACCGCATGGGCTTCCGTCTCGGCGGCGACCGCATGGGCTTCGGCCTTGGGGGCGACCGCGGAGGGCGGGGCCGCCGCGGATAACTCGAGGGAGTCGGCGTGGGAGGCGGGGGCGAGGCCGCCCGCTCCCAGGCCGAGCGTCAGGGCGACCACGGCCGCCTTGAGCAGGGATTGCGCGATTCTCATCGCCACTCCTGGGGGATGGAGCGCGGTAGAGCCGGGCCCCCGAATATCCGGCCGGCCGCGATGGACTACGTGATGTGTAACATGTCACACCGTTTAGTCGGAATCAAGACGCAGTTTTGTGAACGCTCACAGTCGGGCCGGAGCCCACCACCTCACCGCGTCCGGCCGATCTCCCTGCCCGCGTCCCTGAGGAGATCGGCCAGACGAGGGAAGAGCACGGCCCGCTGTTCGAGCAGCCCGGCCAGCGGCACGTCAAGGTCGGGCCCGTAGTACTGCTCGGCGATCGACAGGTGCTCGGCCATCGCCGCGCGGGCCGCCGACGCGTCCCTGTCGAGCACGGCGGTGAGGATCTCGTCGTGTTGCGGCACGCCCTCGCGCCTGATCACCCGGTCGGTCAGGCTGCGCAGGACCACCCCTCGCACCAGCGCCCTGATAGACCCGAACATGATCCGCAGCACCGGGTTGCCCGCGGCGGCGGCGACGGCCTCGTGGAAGGCGACGTCGAGCACCGCTCCCGCCGCGGCGTTCGGCGAGGCCTTCAGCGCGGCCAGCGGCTCGGCCATGCGGGCGGCGTCTTCCCGCGTGTGATGGACGGCCGCGAGCGCCGCGGTCTCGCACTCCAGCATCCGCCGCGCCACGATCAAGTGTCTGGCCGTCACCAGGCCCTCCCGCGCCAGCAGGTCGACGGAGGCGGGCCTGGCCGAGCGCACGAACGTGCCGCGTCCCGGCTCGACCGAGAGGAACCCCCGCGCCTGCAGGTCACGCAGGGCCTCGCGCAGGACCGGCCTGCTGACGCCGAACTCCTCGGCCAGCGCCCGCTCGCCCGGGATGCGCGACCCTTCGGCCCACACCCCGGACACCAGACGCGACTCCAGCGTCCTCAGCAGCTGCTCGCCCGAGGGCCTGGCGTCGCCTCCGTCCTCGCCCAGCACAACCGTCATGCCGGGAATCCTGCCACGCGCTGCCGCAGGACCCCCACTTCGCTGATCGTGATCGTCACCTCGTCTCCACCCAGGAGCGAGAACTCCAGTGGCGGCACGATGCCCGTGCCCGTGGCGAGTACCACCCCGTCGGGGAAGCCCTGGGCGAGGAAGAGCCACCCCAGCAGCTCCGACGGCGTCCGGCGAAGCCGCCTCGTCCCCGTCGCGCCGGAGAAGACCTTCTCGCCGCCCCGCACGACCTCCAGCTCGACGAAGAGCTCCTCGGGCAGTTCCCACCACGGCCTGATGGCGGGAGAGAGCCCGCAGCTTCCCGCGAAGCACTTGGCTTGGGGAAGGTAGAGCGGGTTCTCCCCCTCGACGCTGCGAGCGGTCAGGTCGTCGCACACCACGGCGCCGACGGGCTCGCCGTGCCTGTTGGCGACGATCGCCAGTTCGGGCTCGGGGACGCACGAGCCGTCCGCCCTGATGCCCGCGGGCTCGCCGTCGGTCGTGACCCGCCACGGCGTGGCCTTGAAGAACAGCTCGGGCCGCTCGGCGGTGTAGACGGCGTCGTAGAGGTCGCGGCCGCTCTCCTCGACGCGGGCGGCGCGCGAGCGCTCGTAGGTGACGCCCGCGCCCCACACCTCCATCCGCCCCTCGACGGGGGCGAGCAGCCGTACCTCGGAGACGGGCAGGGACGCCAGCGGGGCGTGCCTGGCGACCAGCGCGCCGATCTCGGCGACCGGCAGCGCGAGCAGGTCGGTCAGCGACAGCTCCATGGGGGCGACGAGCCCTCTGGCCAGCACGCCGACCTGGCCGTCGAAGCGCACGATATGGGTCACATCAGTCCTTTCCACGGGGTGGCGGGCGATCCATGGGTGCCGGTCTCGACGGTGAACAGGCCTCCCGCCATGGGACCGGGATCGGCGAGCTGGTGGACGGCGGAGGTGATGTAGAGGGTCGATCCGCCGAAGGCGCAGCTCGTCACCTGCGCGGCCGGCACGTGGACGACGGTGTCGAGGCGGCCGGAGGGTGTGTAGCGGTGCACCGCGCTCCCGCCCCACATTCCGACCCACACGCACCCCTCCGCGTCGACGCAGAGGCCGTCGGGCAGGCCGTACCGCGGCTCGATCTCCAGCGTGGCCACAGGAGGTCCGAGCGTGCCGGCGGAGTAGTGGTAGCCGGTGATCCGCCGGGTGACGGAGTCGGTGAACCACATCGTCCTGCCGTCGGGCGACCAGTCCATCCCGTTGCTGAGCGTCAGCCCGGTGAGCACCGGCGTGGCCACGGGACCGGGGTCCAGGCGGTGCAGGGCGCCCGCGCCGGGCTCCTCCGAATAGGCCATGGTGCCGGCCCACGCCCGCCCGTCGGGGTCGCACTTGGCGTCGTTCGACCGCACGCCCGAGGGGATGTAGGAGAGCAGCGGCGTGACCGTCCCCCCTTCGGTGAGCGTCGCGAACCCTTCCCTGGTGGCCAGGAGCCAGCCGTCGCCCTCGGCCGGCAGCGCCGCGCCCACGTGGGTGCCGACGTCGAAGACCCTGCCGTCGGTCAGGTGGACCAGACCCGCCGTGATGTCCACCCAGACCAGGCAGCCGTGCCGCGTGTCCCACAGCGGCGCCTCACCCACCTGGGCCGCCGCGGCCTCCAGCAGGGTGGCCTTCAGTTCACGCATCGGTGCCTCCCGAAGGATCGATCAGGACCTTGGATCCGGGACGTTCCAGCGCCTCAGCCACCCTGTCCAGGGGCAGTGTGGCCGACAGCAGCGGCAGCGGGTCCACCACGCCGCGCGCCAGGAGAGCGACGGCCGCGGCGACGTCCTCGTCCCACAGGTGCGCCGCGCTGCCGAGCAGCCTGCGCTCGCCCAGCACGACGTCGAGCCAGGGGACGCTGAGATCACCGCTCCTGAAGCCGACGAGCACGACCGTGCCGCCTGGCCTGCTCAGCCGTACGGCCTCGCGCGGCGCGTCCGGCACACCCGCGCACTCCAGCACCACGTCGGCGCCCGCCCGTCCTGGCGGTACGACCAAGGCGCCCGCCTCCTCCGGAGACACGGCCAGGGCGCCGACGCTCTCCGCCAGCGCGCGCCGGGAGGGAACGGGGTCGACGGCCACCACCTGTGCGGCGGGGCCCCTGGTCAGAAGCTGGACGGCGAGCTGGCCCACCGTGCCCGCGCCGTACACGACGACACTCGCCCCCGTGAGGTCGCCCGCCTTGCGCAGCGCCCGCACCGCGACGGCCAGCGGCTCGGCGAAGGCCGCCGCCTCCACGCCCACGTGCGGAGGCACGGGCACGCAGGTGGCGGCGGAGGCGAGCATCCAGCGGGCCAGGCCGCCGTCCTGGTGCTGCCCGCGCACCCGCAGGTCGGGGCAGAGCCCCTCCTGGTGGCGCGCGCAGAAAACGCACCTCCCGCAGCCGACCACCACGTCGGGCACCACCCTGGTGCCCGGAGGGAACGGACCCCCTGCGACCGTGCCGACGACCTCGTGGCCCATGGTGATCGGCAGGGAGCGCGCGATGGCGGGGGAGCGGTACTCCTCCGCGTCGGATCCGCACAGCCCGACCCGCTCGACCTCGATCAGCACCTCGCCAGGGCCTGGTTCGGGGACGGGCACGTCCTCGATCCGCAGGTCGCGGGGGCCGTGGAGCCTGGCCGCCCTCACAGCGAGGTCACCCGCCTGTCCATCTCGTCCGTCCGTGTCAGCCGTACCCCGTGGCCAGGCGTGGCGGGCGCCCGGACGATGCCGGCCTCGATCGCGGGCAGGCCCTCGGCGACCGCGCGGTACCAGGTGCGCAGGAACGCGCGGGCGGTCTCCTGGATCAGTCCGTTGGGCTGGCTGAGCACGAGGTGGACGGAGGCGGCCAGCGTGACGGGGCCCGAGCAGTCGTGCGGCGCGATCGGCACGCCGTACGTCTCGCACAGCGCGGCCACCTTGCGCGCCTCGGTCAGCCCTCCGCACCACTGGACGTCCACGGTCGCCACGTCGATGGCGTCCATGATCGGCAGGAACCCGCGCCTGCCCGTCGCGGTCTCGCCGGTCGCGATGGGGACGTCGACCTGCCGCGCGAGGCGGCGCAGCGCGTCGGTCGCGTCGGGCCTCACCGGGTCCTCCACCCAGCGGGGCCGCAGCGGCGTCAGCGCCTCGATGATGGCGGTGGCCGCGGGCCGCGACCACAGGCCGTGCAGCTCGACCATCACCTCCATGCCGTCCACCTCGCGGATCGCCTCGATCACCGCGAGCCCGCGGTCGAGGTCGCGTCTGGGGATGTGGGTGCCGTTGGTCGCCTCCGCGGCGGTGTCGAACGGCCACACCTTCATCGCGGTGATGCCCTCGTCGCGCAGCTCGCGGGCCAGACGGCCAGGCTCGTGCAGGAAGGCGTGCAGGTCCTCGTAGAGTCCCGGCCGTAGTCCCCAGTTGCCCGAGCGCTGCCCTCCGCTGCTGACGTAGCCCGAGCCTGCACAGGTGTTGTAGATCGGGATCTCCTCGCGGACCGGACCGCCCAGCAGTCTGACCAGCGGCAGGCCCGTCTCCTTCCCGAACAGGTCCCACAGCGCCAGGTCCACCGCGCCGTTGCCGCGCACCTCCGCGCCCGCCCCCTGGAATCCCGTGTACGGCGCCAGCAGCACCGCCACCCGCTCGGGCGCCGGGTCCGTCATGCCCATCAGCAGGGGAGCGACGCTCTCGTGCAGGTAAGCCTCGACCGACCGCGCCCCGAAGTAGGCCTCACCCAGCCCGGTGCGGCCCTCATCGGTGCGCAGCCGCACGAACAGCAGGTTCGGCTGCACGCGCGGCCGCAGCGTCTCCAACTCGACGATCTTCACGAGACGCGACCTCCCATCGCCACACCGCGCTGGATCTGCCCTCGCAGGAACAGGTAGGCGGCCAGCGCGGGGACCGCCCCGATCGTCACCGCCGCGAACACCAGGTCGTAACGGGTGCCGAACCTGCCGCTGAACTGCAGCAGGGCCAGCGGCAGCGTCCTGCCCTCCTCGCCCGCGATCAGCACGAGCGCGAAGACGAAGTCGTTGTACCCGGACAGGAACGTGAGGATGGCGAACGTCGCGATCGTCGGCTTCACGCTCGGCAGCACGACCCGCACCAGCGTCCACGGCACCGACGCCCCGTCGATGGCCGCCGCCTCCAGGTACTCGCGCGGCACCTGGTCGAAGGCGTTCTTGAACAGGAACACCCCCAGCGACACCGAGAACCCCGCGTAGACGATCATCAGCCCCACGGGGCTGTCGGTCAGCCCCATGCTCTGGAACTGCGTCAGCACCGGGATGAGCACGCTGAAGGTCGGGATCATCATGCCGAGCAGCAGGAACGTGAAGATCGCGTTGGCGTGCGGCAGGCGGCCCCTGCTCAGCGCGAACCCGGCCAGCGCACTGCACGTCCCGCACAGCACGGTCGCCGCCGAGCTCACCAGCACGCTCATGACCAGCGCCCTGCCCAGGTCTCCCTGAACCCACGCGTCGGCGAAGTTGACCCGCTTGGCCCATTCCGGTGCTCCCACCGCGCTGAGGAAGATGTCGTTGTTGCCGCGGAAGCCGTTGACCACCATCCAGACCAGCGGACCGAGGCAGACGACCGCCCAGAGCGCCATCAGCGCGGTGAAAGGCAGGCGTCTCATGCCGGCTCCAGCGGGTCCCGGCGGAACAGCCGTTGCAGCCCGACCGCCAGCAGCAGGTTGAGCAGCAGCATGAAGGTGGCGACGGCGGCGGCGAAGCCGAGCCTGTTGTCCTGGAAGGCCTTGACGTACATGTACGAGGCCAGCACGGAGGAGGAGTTGGCGGGACCGCCCTTGGTCATCGCCCAGATGAGGTTGAAGTACTGCACGCTCCCCGTGACGACGAGGATGACCGACAGCTTCACCGTGTCCAGCAGCATCGGGACAGTCAGCGTCAGCGTCTGCCGCCAGCCGACCGCGCCGTCCAGCTCACCCGCCTCGTAGATCGAGCGCGGGATGGCCTGCATGGCCGACAGGAAGATCAGCATGTAGAGGCCGACGTACTGCCAGCCCACGACCACGACGACAGACATCAGCGCGGTGCCGGTCTCGCCGAGCCACGCGTGCGTCAGCCCGGCCAGGCCGAGGGCGTCGAGGGCGGCGTTGAGCAGGCCGTACTGCGCCTGGTAGACCTGGGTCCACAGGACCCCGATCACCACGGTCGACAACACGACGGGGATGAAGAAGACGGCCTGGAAGAAGCCGCTGCCCGGGTGGCGCTTGTGGATCAGCACGGCGAACAGGAACCCGAGGGGAAGCTGGATGGCCATCGCACCGAGCAGCAGCACGAAGGTGTGCCACAGCGCCGCCCACAGCTCGGGATCGGTGAAGATCTCGACGTAGTTGTCCAGGCCGGCGGGACGGCCCCGCTGCCCCGCCGACCAGTCGAAGAACCCGTAGTCGACCACGCTGATCGACGGCACGATCACCACGGTGAGGTAGAGCGCGAGCGCGGGCAGCAGGAACAGCAGCGACCACCTGCGCAGGGTGCCCGTCATGCGGGGTGCGCCTTCATGTAGGCGGCGAAGTCACTCATCATCCGCTCGGGCGTGATCTCGCCGATCGCCATCGAGTTCTGCAGGTTGGTGAACTCGGTGTTGTGCCGCGGAGGGAGGATCTCGTTCCAGAACAGGTTGTAGCCGGTGTAGCCGGGCAGCTTGTCCACGAGCTCGTCGAACAGGTCGGGGGTCTTCGCCTTGTCGATGGTGACCTTGTTCGGCATGAGCAGCAGTGCCTGCTCGGCGAGCTTGCCGGCGAGCTCCGCGCTGGTCGCGCCCTTGACGAACTCCCACGCCAGCGCCTTGTCGGGGGCGCTCGCGCTGACGCCGAGCGCGCCGTTCGGGCCACCCTGCACGTCGGCCACGGTGCCGGGGCCTCCGGTCGTGGGGAAGTCGAAGACGCCGGTCCTGGCGAGGATCTCCTTGTTCTCGGTGGCGGTCAGGGAGGAGGTGATCCAGGTGCCGCTGAGCACCATCGCCGCCCTGCCGCCGTAGAAGTTCGCCATGGCCTCGTCGTATCCGGTGCCCATGTGGCCCTTCTGGAACGCCCCGGCGTCGATGACCTGCTTGGTCCGCCTGGCGGCCTGGACGAACGGCTCGGCCGTCCAGGCGACCTTGCCCGCCATCGCGTCGTGGATCAGGTTCGCGCCGCCGTCGCGCATGGCGAAGTAGGTGAACCACTCCTGCAGCGGCCAGCCGTCCTTGCCGTCGAGGGTGACGGGGGTGATTCCGGCCGCCTTGAGCTTGCCGATCGCCTCGAGCAGTTCGTCGAAGGTGGCGGGCGGGCGGGCGATGCCCGCTCGGGTGAAGAGGTCCTTGTTGTAGAAGAGCTGCACGATCGGCGACTCCGTGGGGACCATGTAGATCTTGCCGTTCACCGTGTAGTTGTCGAACGCGTGGGGGAGCATCCCCTCGCGCCACTTCCCGTCGGCCTCGATGTGTGGCGTCAGGTCGGCGAGCGCGCCCGCCTCGACTAGTGGGGTGAGGAAGCTGCCGCCGTACCAGGCGACGATCTCGGGCAGATTCTTGGCGACCAGCGCCGCCTGCACTTTCTGTTTCACGTCGGCATCCGCCATGTAGAGGATGTTGACCTTCACCCCTCTATGTGAGCGTTCAAATTCGCTGCCGTAGGCGGTGAACAGCTCCTTGCCGGGGCCGTTCGCGGTCGTCCAGATGGTGAGCGTGCTGCCGTCCTGAGCGCTCGGCGCGGGCGCGGTCCCGCCGGGCGCGCACGCCGCCAGCGCCATGGCGGTGAGCACGGCCGCCGCGACTTTCCTGATCACGAAGGTTCTCCCTTGATGAGCGCGGTCATCCGCCGGTGCCATGCGACGTCGTCCCACATGCCGCGAAACTGCGGCGAGCAGAAGTTGCTGGTGGCCAGGGCGGTGAAGCGGCCGGTGGCCACCGCGGCACCGATGCCGACCTCGGCCAGGTCCTTGATCCAGTCCCAGTCGAGCCCTGGGCCGTCCTTCCAGAAGATCAACGCCCAGCACTCGGTGGTCATCAGCGGCTTGCCGCTGACCCGCGACCACTCCGCAAGGCTCTCGACCTTCGCGACCAGCTCGGCGTTCCACCGCTCGCGATCGCTCTCGTAGAGGGCCCTGGCCTTCTCGGCGAGCAGCGTGTCCCTCCCTCAGTGGTATTACCGGTATGACCGGTCAGACTAAGTGGGGGTTCCGGGGAGGTCAATGGGTTGGCTTTGAACGGTCAAACTCTGTCATGGCGTTTCAAGGCGACGTGCTCGTAGAAGCTCGTCGCGAAGTGCTCGAGCCCGGCACGCGGGCTGACGCTGTCGCCGGAGAGCGGGCCCGCGTAACGGGGTGCGGCCATCTCCGTGCCGGGTCGGGTCGGTACCGCGGGAGCTGACATTCGCGCGGGTCAGGACCTATAATCGAACACATGTTTCAGGCTTCGCTGCTCGACTGCTTCTCCTCGGAGGGTCCGGGGCCGCTCGGGTCCACGGTCAGGCGCGTCGACCTGGGCCGTGGGGCCTGGATCGACCTCAGGCCCGGCTGGATCGGCGGCGCCGACGCCCTGCTCCACCGGCTGATCGCCGGAGTGGCCTGGCATGCCGAGCGGCGGCACATGTACGACAGGGTGGTCGACGTGCCCCGGCTGCTCGCCTTCTACGAGGAGGGCCGGCCGCTGCCCGAGCCGGTGCTGGAGGAGGCCAGAGCGGCGCTCGACGAGCACTACGGCGCCGAGCTGGGCGAACCGTTCGCCACGGCGGGCCTGTGCTTCTACCGCGACGGCCGCGACAGCGTCGCCTGGCACGGCGACACGATCGGGCGGGGGAGCACCGAGGACACCATGGTCGCCATCGTCTCGGTGGGCGCTCCCCGCGCGCTGATGCTGCGCCCCCGCGGCGGCGGAGGGGCCACGGTACGCCACGAGCTCGGCCACGGCGACCTCATCGTGATGGGCGGCAGCTGCCAGCGCACCTGGGAACACGCGATCCCCAAGACGGCCCGCCCCGTCGGCCCCCGCATCAGCATCCAGTTCCGTCCCCGCGGCGTCCGCTGATCCGGCGGCCTCGACCTGGTCGCTCCTCGGGCGGATCAGTAGGCTCGGCCCGTGTCACACTCTCTCGCCGACGGCTGGACCACGCTGGTGGGGCCCTCACGCGCGGCCGGGGCCGTAGGGGCCGAGCTGGTCGCCCGATGGGCCGAACCGCACCGCAGGTACCACACCCTCGACCATCTGCGAGCGGTCCTCGGCGCGATCGACAGGTTGGCGCCGCTGGCCGCCGACCCCGACGCGGTACGGCTGGCCGCGTGGTTCCACGACGCGGTTTACGACGGGAAGGCGGGTTCGGACGAGGAGCGCAGCGCCCAGCTCGCCCAGTCCCGCCTGCCGAGGTGCGGCGTCCGGGGGGAGCGGGTCGCCGAGGTGACCAGGCTCGTCCGCCTCACCGCCACCCACGACCCCGACTACACCGCCGGCGAACCAGGACCCGACGGGAGCGCGGCCTCAGGACGCGACGCGAACGGCGCCGTGTTGTGCGACGCCGACCTGGCCGTGCTGGGCGGCGACGACTACGCCGGTTACGCGGGGGCCGTCAGGCAGGAGTACGCCCACATCCCGGACGAGCTGTTCAGGCTGGGCAGGGCGCAGGTGCTGCGGCGGTTGCTGGCCGCGCCGCGCCTGTA
Source organism: Nonomuraea sp. NPDC049152 (assembly GCF_040648355.1). Lineage (NCBI taxonomy): Bacteria > Bacillati > Actinomycetota > Actinomycetes > Streptosporangiales > Streptosporangiaceae > Nonomuraea > Nonomuraea sp. NPDC049152. The sequence continues at coordinate 369,066 of NZ_JBEZDO010000002.1, forward strand.
CCGCACGGCGCTCGCCCACGACCTGTGGGAGGCGAGGGCCCGCGCGAACATGACCGCCGAGCTGGCGGCTCTCGAAGGCTGACCTGCCGCGGGGGCCTGTCGCCGATCAGCGGCGTTTGCGGCGGCGCAGACCGGCGGCGATCAGGCGGGCGAGCAGTTCGCGCGAGGTGACTGGCTCGGCGCCCATGGCGACGGCGCGCGAGTGCACGGTCTCCGGAACGTCGTAGTGGTCCCGGTCGAACGCCCGCTCCGGCACCCCCAGCCGTACCGCGAACGCGTGGAGCTCATCCAGCGAACTGTCGCTGACCAGATGGGACCACAGCAGGCCCCTGGGGCCGGGCCAGTTGGGGGGATCGATCAGCACGGTCACGCCGACAAGCGTAGAACCACCCGGGACCGTCCCATGAAGGGGCTCCGCGGGGCGATGGCATCAACCGATCGGTTGATGGGAGGTTCATCCGGACCCCTGATGGACGGAGGCGGGCCGAACGGCAACCTGGAATCCGTCAAGCCGTTCCGACCTGGAGAAACGACACCATGAAGATCCGTACCCGCCTGGTCGCGGTAGCCGTTGCCGCCCTCGCTCTCACCAGTGGCGTCGCCACCGTCCAGGTCGCGCAGGCCGCCGCCGACCCCGCCGTCGTCGAGACGAAGGCGCTGTCCGCCGAGGCCGCCCTGAAGATCGCCGACGCGGTGCGGAAGGAAGCGGCCAAGCAGAAGCAGCGCGTGACCGTGGCGATCGTGGACCGTTCGGGCGCCACCCGGCTGATCCTCAAGGGGGACGGCGCGGGCCCGCAGACGGAGGAGTCGGCCAGGCGCAAGGCGTTCACCGCGGTGTCGTTCGGCCAGGCGACCAGCGCGCTGTCGAAGAACCAGGCGCTGGCGGCCATCCCCGGCACGCTGCTGCTCGCCGGCGGCATCCCCGTGGCCGTCGACGGCGCCCCGATCGCGGGCATCGGCGTCGGCGGTGCGCCCTCCGGCGACATCGACGAGGCCATCGCCCAGGCCGGCTTGAAGGCCGTCCAGGGCGAGCTCGGCTGACGGCCCGTCAGAAGTGCGCGGGTCCCCGGCAGGGGACCCGCGCCGTTTCACTTCCTGCCGCTGCTGGCGGCGTGGTACTGCAGGTCCTGCACGGCGAAGTCCTTCTTCACCTGCCAGGGCGAGGTGACGGTCACCGCGCCGACCGACGCCGTGTTCGTCCCGTACGCCAAGGGGAACGTCTTGGCCTGGAGCCCTGCCTGGCCCGCGTAGGTCTTCTCGGCGCCGCCGATGCTCGCCTTGACCGTGGCGTTACGGGTGAGGAAGGACAGCACCTCCACCGTGTCCCGCGGGGCGCTGGTGCCCGAGCGAGGGGCCATGAACCTGCTCTGCGTGCCCGACGTCGGCCGGGCGGCGGCGAACTGCGTGCGATGCGTCAGGTAGAGCGTGTCGCGGACGATCGCCGGCGCCTTGCCGGTCTTGAGCCAGGTCAGGTAGTAGGACGAGATGTCCAGGTAGGCGCCGCCGTTGTGGACGCTGGGCGCGAACTGGGTGCCCTCGGAGAAGTCGTTCCAGGTGGTCAGCTGGATCCAGTCGGCGTCTTCGGAGATGGCCTTCTCCCACGTGAGGCGGAGGTTCTCGGTGTTGTTGGCCTCGTCGTAGATGCCCTGGTTGGGCCGCTCGTCCTGGACGGACACGGGCTGCATCCAGATCTTGTCCATGCCGTGGGCCTTGGCGATGTTCGAGGCGACGCCGCTCTGTCCCGCCGGGCTGCGGTTGCCCCAGTTGGAGAAGCCGTAGCTGATCGGCGCGTAGGCCGCCGCGTTGGACGGGAAGTTCAGGAAGACGGGGACGAAGGCGACCGTGATGCCGTGCGTGTCCTTCATGATCTTCATGAAGTTCTGCCACCAGGCGACCGACTGGCCCTCCGCCTTGAACGGGGAGATCACCAGACGCTTGTCGGCCAGGCGGTAGACGGACTTGGCGGCGGCGAGCTTGGCCATCGAGGCCGCCAGCGTGGCCGCGTCGGTCTTCAGCGAGGTCATGTCGGGCATCAGCACGATCTTGAAGCCGGGGTCCACCGCTTCCGCCGCCTTGATCAGCGTCTGGAGGCGGTCCCAGTGGGCGCTGGTGAGCGAGAGGATGTCCACGGTGAAGCCGTCGAGGCCTGCCGCCGCGGCGGTCTGGACCTCCTTCTTCATGTCCGCGAGCTGCCAGTCGCCGGCCAGCGCGCCCCTCGGCACGGGCCGGTCCCTGAGCAGGCCGCCGTAGGCCGCGTGCTTGCCGCTCTCGCCCGTCGGGGTGAGGTAGTGCTTGGTGTAGTAGTCGTCCGCGCCCGCCTTGTTGTTCAGCGAGAGCGGGTACGGCGTGAAGTAGTGCGCGAAGACCTTGCGCTCGGAGCCCCGCAGCGTCGCGGCCGAGGGCATGGCGAAGGGCAGCGGGCCGCTGGGCGTGGGCGTGGCCACCTGCGTGTCGTAGCTGATCGACAGCTTGGGGCCCTGACCCGACGTGGCACGCGAGGAGTGGAGCACGCCGTGGGCGCCTGAGGGGGAGGTCAGCGCGAAGTCGTAGGAGCCGTTGCCGGTGAAGGCGGAGGACACGTCCAGCTTCGCGGTGCCGCCGGAGGTCAGACCCTTGATGGTGGAGATCACCTCTCCCACGGCCGGGCGGTTGTCGAACGTGAGCGTGGCGGCGGTCCACTCGCCGGTGACCGGCCGCACCTCGAGGGTGGTGTCGGTGGTCCTGACGGACTGCACGTCCAGCGTCATCTTGACGTTGACCGCGTTCTCCGGCACGTCCTTGACGGTGAAACGGACGAAGGCGCCGCGCTCGGAGGCGTTCGCGCCGTCGCACGGGGTGGTGCAGACCGACAGCCAGGTCGCCGTGTGGTGCGGCTTGCCGGGACCGGCTTCGCTGACGTAGCTGTCCTCGTCGGACGCGAAGGTGACGGACTTCTCGGCAGCCGCCGCGACGGTCGGGGTGACCACCGTGGCGGTGCCTGCCAGGGTGACCAATAACAAAGTCATCGCGCGTAGGCGCATGCTCATCGTGCCCTCCATGTAGCGATATGTCCTGACATATCGCATGACAACGGGCATGATCATAGAGCCACGGACGCCACCCCAGAGCAGTGATTACACATAACGATCAATTACACCTTCTGATCGATGGCCCTCTCATAGCACGCGAAACGACGAGGGGAACAGCTCGTCCGCCGGCCTGCGCAGGTGGTCGCGGACCGAGTACGCGGCCTTCATCTTCTCGAAGTACGCCTGCGCCCGTGCCCTGAACGCCTCCTCGTCCACTCCGGGGATCACCCCGTCCCGCATCACGATCCGCCCGTCGATCACCACCATGGACACGTCCGCCCCCGAGCAGTTCATCAGCAGCGTCCTGATCGGATCGTCGACCGGCCCGGTCCGCGGCCCCGACAGGTCCACGACGACCAGGTCCGCCTTCGCCCCCGGCGCCAGCCTGCCCAGGTCCGTACGGCCCAGCGCCCTGGCCCCGTTCAGCGTCGCCGCCCGGTAGTAGTCGGCCGCCGATCCCGCCTCCAGCCGCCCCGTGACCAGCTTGGCCAGGTTGTTACCGTAGTCCATGTTGCGGATCATGTCCGGCGGGAACGAGTCGGTGCCCAGCGCCAGGTTCACCCCGGCCGCCCGATAGCGGTCGAAGTCACGCAGCGCGTCGCCGTACCTGACCATGGTCAGCGGGCAGTGCACGATGCCCGCCAGCGACGCCAACCGGTCGGGCGAGCCCTCGAACGGCGTGTCAGGCGAGCCCAGGTAGAGCGCGTGCGGGACGAGCAGGCGGGGGCCGAGCAGGCCGACCTCGTCCAGCACGTCGAGCGGGTGCCTGCCGTACCACTCCCTGAGCAGCCGCAGCTCCGTCAGCCCCTGCATGCAGTGCAGCCGCACCAGGCAGTCGAGCTCCTCGGCGGCCCGCGCGGTGGCCCGCATCAGGTCGAGGGTGACGGTCTCGATCCTGCACGGCAGCAGCGCGCCGCGCAGCCGCCCGTCGTAGGCGCCGTCGAAGTCGCGCACGAACCTGACCGCGTCGGCCAGCCCCTTCTCGCCCATGGCGGGCTCCCAGTGGACGTCCCGCTCGCCGTTGTGCTGGACCGGCACGCCGGAGCGGTAGCTGGGCCCGAGATACATGCGCAGCCCGAGCCGCCCGGCGATCTCGGCGACGCCGGCGAACTCCTCGTAGGACTCCGCCCACGCGCTGTGGGTCTCGGCGGCGATCGGCATCGCCGTGGTGATGCCGTTGCGGATGAGCTGGGTGAGCGCGTACTCCCGCATGAACAGCGTCTCCTCGAGAGGGAAGACCGCTGCCCTGCGGGTGGTGGCGTACTCGAGGGACCAGTTCAGCCCGTCGGAGGCGGCGTGCCACGTGTCGATGATCGCGTGGTCGATGTCGGACAGCGCGTCGAGGTCGATGAAGCCGGGCCCGACGATCGCCTCGCCCGCGTCGATCACCTCGTCCACGGGTCCTTCGTAGCCTGCGCCGACGTGGACGATCGAGTCGCCCGCGTAGACGACTCCGCTGTCGCGGTGGATGACGTGGTCGGCGCCGTCGAAGCCGATGACGTACGACGCCTTGACGAGTGTGGTGCTCACTTTGCTCGGTTTCTCCGGGTCGGTTTCCAGCCGGGACGGGGGACCGCGGCCAGCAGGGCCTTGGTGTAGTCCTCCTTCGGGTCGCGCAGCAGGTCCGCTGTGGGACCGCGCTCCACGACCTCGCCCCTGTGCATCACGATGGCCGTGTCGCTGATCTGGTTGACGACGGCCAGGTCGTGCGAGATGAAGACGTAACTGATCTCGCCGCGCTCGCGGATGTCGGCGAGCAGGTTGAGGATCTGGGCCTGGATGGAGACGTCGAGCGCGGCGACGGCCTCGTCCAGCACCAGCACGCGGGGTTCGACGGCGATCGCGCGGGCGATGGCCACGCGCTGGCGCTGCCCGCCGGACAGCTGCTTGGGCAGCATGGCCGCGTGCCGTTCGGCGAGGCCGACCGACTCCAGCAGTTCCGTCGTGCGCCTGCGCAGCTCGGCGGGAGTGAGCGTGAAGTGCAGCGACAGGCTGGTGGCGATGACGTCGCCGATGCGCTGCAGCTTGTCCAGCGAGGAGTAGGGATCCTGGAAGACGATCTGGATCTCCCTGGCCCGCCTGCGCCGCTCCTTCGACGAGACGCGTCCCCCGGGGCGCGGCCGTCCGCAGACGGTGATCGTCCCGCTCGTGGGCGTCTCCAGGCCGAGCAGCATCCTGGCGACCGTGGTCTTGCCGGAGCCCGACTCGCCGACGATGGCCAGCGACTGGCCCTCCTCGACGGCGAACGACACCTCCTGGACGGCGACGGCCTCGCCGTACACCTTCCGCAGCCCTTCGGCCTCGATCACGGTCATGAGTCCTCCTTCGTCGGCCTCATGACCACGGTGATGTGTCTATTGATGACCTCGACAAGCTCGGTCATGAATCCCCCTGAAGGGTCAGGTCGGCGGCGCGGGCGCAGGCGACCGTGCCGTCGAAGGCGGGCCGCGCCTCGCCGCACGAGGGCAGGGCGTGCGCGCAACGGGGCGCGAAGGCGCAGCCTGGGTCGGCCTCGAAAGCGGCCACGGGCCGCCCGGGGATGACCGGCAGCCGGTGCGTGACCTCCTCCAGGCTGGGGCGCGAGAGGAGCAGCCCGCTGGTGTACGGGTGCAGGGGCGTGGCGGTGAGCTCGTGCGAGGGCCTGGCCTCGACGATCCTGCCCGCGTACATCACCGCGAGCCTGTCGCAGGTGGCGGCCGCCAGTTCCAGGTCGTGCGTGATCAGCAGCATCGCCATGCCGCGCTCGCGGCGCAGCTCGTCCAGGATCGCCATCACCTCCGACTGCGTGGTGACGTCGAGCGCGGTCGTCGGCTCGTCGGCCAGGATCAGGTCGGGCTCCACTGCCAGCACGGAGGCGATCATCACCCGCTGCAGCAGCCCGCCCGAAAGCTCGTGCGGGTACTGCCGCAGCCGCCGCGCCCCGTCGCCGATGCCCACCTCGGCCAGCAGCCGTACGGCACGCGCGACCGCCTCACGGGCGGGGACGCCCAGGTTGGTCACCATGGCCTCGGTCAGGAAGTCGCCCACGCTGCGCACCGGGTTGATGTGCGCCCGAGGGTCCTGGAAGATCATCGCGATCCGCCTGGCCCGCAGCTCCCGCAGCGCTCTGCCCGACGGCACGGCTACGCCGTCGAAGAGGATCTTCCCGCTGAGCCTGGCGCCCGGCGGGGTGAGTCCGATGACGGCTCGAGCGGTCATCGACTTGCCCGAGCCCGACTCGCCGACCAGGCCGACGGCCTCGCCGCGGCCGATCGTCAGGTCGACCTCCTCCACCAGCGTCTTCCACTCGCGCCCCGCGGGGACGGCGAGCGCCAGCTTCTCGATCGACAGCAGGCTCATCGCCGCCTCCCCAGCCGGTCGCCCAGCACGTTCACCGCGGCCACGACGAGCGCGATCATCACGCCCGCCGCGACCGCCTCCAGCGGCTGGCCGCGCTGCGCGCTGTCCAGCCCGCTCTTGACCATCAGCCCCCAGTCCGCGGTGGGCGGCTGCACGCCGAGCCCGAGGAAGGAGACCGCGGCCACGTCGATGACCGCGAAACCCAGCGCCGACACCGACTGCGCCACGATGATCGGCCGCAGGTTCGGCAGCAGGTGGCGGGCGCAGATGGCGAAGGCCGACCGGCCCTGCACCCACGCCGCCGCCACGTACGGCAGGCTCCGCTCGCGCAGCGCCGCCGAGCGCACGACCCTGGCGACATAGGGCGTGTACGCCACGGCGAGACCGGTCACCACACCCGGGATGCCCGGGCCGAGCACGGCCACCGTGACCAAGGCGAAGACGATGCCGGGCACCGCGAACAGGATGTCGAGCAGCCGCGAGATCACCGCGTCGACCCTGCCGCCCGCCCACGCCGCGGTGATCGCCAGCGTGGCCCCTGCGACGGTGGAGACGCAGATGATCAGGACGGGCCCGATGAGCGTGGTCCGCGCGCCGTACATGAGTCTGGACAGCACGTCGCGGCCGAGCGCGTCGGCGCCCAGCGGGTGCGCGGCCGTGCCGCCGCTCAGCGCGCTCATCAGGTCGGGGAAGTCGGGGTCGTAGGGAGCCATTAGCGGCGCCAGCAGGGTCACCGCCGCCACGACGGCCAGCAGGACGGCGGACGCCGTGCCCAGGCCGCCCAGGCGGGTCACCGCGACAGGCGCGGATCGAGAGCTGAGTAGCACAGGTCCACCAGAAGGTTGATCAGGACGAAGGCGGTCACGAGCACGAGCACCACCGCCTGGACGATGGCGAAGTCGCGCTGCAGGATCGCCCGGACGAACAGCGAGCCGATCCCGTCGAGGGCGAAGATGTTCTCCACCACGACCGAGCCGGCGATGAGGCCCGCCACGTTGAGCCCCGTCACGGTCACGACGGGGATCGAAGCGTTGCGCAGCACGTGCCGCCTGACGATGTGCCGCTCGGCGAACCCGCGGGCGCGGGCCGTCTCCACGTGCTCGCGGCCCAGCTCCTCCTGCACGGAGGCCCTGGTGATGCGGGCGAGGAAGGCGGCGCTGGCCAGGCACAGCGTGATCGCGGGCAGCGTCAGGTGGTAGAGGCGGTCGAGCAGGCCGTCGCCCGGCCCGAAGACGGGGAACCAGCCGAGGCCGAGCGCGAAGACGATCACCAGCAGCACGCCGACGACGAACGGCGGCGTGGCCAGCAGGACGGAGGAGACGACGCCGACGACGCCCTCGACCCTGCCGCCACGCAGGCCCGCCAGCAGGCCCATCGCCACGCCGCCCACGGAACGCCCGTAGCCTTGATGAGGTTCGTGGTCTGCTCGTGCGTGGCCGCGCTGCCCTGGATGCCGATCGTGATCGGCTCCGTCGGCGAGCCCGCCTCGGTCAGCAACTGCTTGGCCTTGGCCAGGTCCTGCGTCTCCGGCGGCAGCGCGTCGTAGGCCTGCTTGAAGGTGTTCTCCTCGTAGCCCCAGTACTCCGCGCCCGCGAGCGTACGCTGAGGCGCCGCGGTGCCCTGGAAGACGACCTTGGCGATGGCCGCCCTGTCGAGCGCGAGCGAGAGCGCCTGGCGGACCTTCGGATCGGCGTAGGGGCCCGACTGGGCGGCGCTGAGCAGCGTCCAGAACGTCAGCGACTTGCCCAGCGTGACCGACCCGGTCGTGGAGCTCCGCAACTGGGCCAGCCCCGCGGGCGGCAGGTAGAAGTACTGGCCGTCCACCTCGCCCGAGCGCAGTGCGTTGACCGCGGTCGTCTCGTCGGCGATGAAGCGGAAGACCAGCTCCTTCGACTTGGCGGCGAGCGCGGGGTCCCAGTAGGAGTCGTTGCGGGCCAGCGTGAGCGAGTCGCCGGGCTTCCACCCCTTGAACGTGAAGGGCCCGGTGCACATGACGCCGGCGGTCGGCGAGCCCAGGTCCTTCTTCCCCGCGTACGCCTCCGACACGATGGCGCCCGCCGCCGTGGCCATGGCCTGGTTGAACAGCACGTCGGGCTGCTTCAGCGTCACCGTGACCGTCATCGGCCCGGTGGCCTCGATCTTGTCGACGGTGTGGAAGTAGTCGCCCCACCAGGTGCCGAGCGCCGGGTCCAGGTGCCTGTTCAGACTGGCGGCCACGTCCTTGGCGGTCAGCTCCTTGCCGTCCCAGAACTTCACGCCCTTCCTGATCGTGTAGACCCAGGTGGTCGGCGTCGGGTTGTCCGCCTTCTCCGCCAGGCCCGGTTCGATCTTGAAGTCGGGCGTGAGCCGCAGCAGGCTCTCGCACATGTTGGCCAGTGCGGTGTTCTCCGCGTAGTTGAACGACCTGATCGGGTCGATCGTCTGCGGCTCGTAGGGCAGGTTCCACGTCACCTTGTCCAGGCCCTTGGCGGCCGCGGTGGTGGAGGTCTTCAGGTCGAGCGCCGCGGGCTTGTCCTGCGCAGGCGCCTGCGCCTGCTGCTGGGGTGCTCCGCCGCAGGCGGCGAGGGCCAGGGCGAGCCCCGCGAGGGGTACGGCACGACGGATCATCTGGGGGACCTTTCGAGGAGGCTTCCGTCCTGGGCGATCACGACACCGCCACGGACGACGAACAGGGGGACGGGCCGGTCCACGACGACCTCGGCGACCGAGCCGCCCCGCACCAGCACGAAGTCGGCGGGATCGCCGACCTGGAGTTCGACCGGCTCCAGACCGAGCAGCGCGGCGCCCCCGTGCGCCGCGACCGCGTAACACGCGGCCAGCTCCTCGTCGGTGCGGGCGTCGGTGCGATAGGCGAGCAGATGCGCCCGCGCGATCATGTCGCCGTCGCCGAACGGCGTCCACGGGTCGCGCACGCCATCGGATCCCGCGGCCAGCAGCAAGCCCGCCCTGGTGAGCGGGCCGACGGGCAGGACGGGGTCCGCGCCGAGCGCGCAGGTGGCCAGCGCCACCCCGCTGCGCGCGAGCACCTCGTCCATGCTCCTGCTCTCGGACGTGGCCTCGCCCAGGCAGAAGGCGTGGCTGATGGTGACGGAGTGCCCGCCGGCGCGGCGGGCGATCTCCTTCACCTGGGCCATGCCCTGCTCGCCGCCGTCGTGCAGGTGGATGTCGATCGGCGCGCCCGTGCGCTCGGCGATGCCGAACAGCACGTCGAGGTGGCCGTGCAGGTCCCCGTCGACGCCGATGGGATCCAGGCCGCCCACGACGTCGGCGCCCTCGGTGAGGGAGCGTTCCATCAGCTCGGCGGTGCCCGGCCTGGTCAGCAGGCCCAGCTGGGGGAAGGCGACGATCTGCACGTCGAGCAGGTCCTTGCGGGCCTGCGCGGCCTCGCGCACGCCGTGCACGTTGGCCAGGCCGTACACGGGGGCCACGTCCACGTGGGCGCGCCACGCCCTGGTGCCGCGGGCGATGGCCGCGTCCATCAGCGCCCCCGCCCGCTCGGCCACCGACGCGGACATCTCCGCGCGCGCTCTCACGTCGCCCTCGATCAGGTCCATGAGTGTCTCGGCGTGGGTACGGCTCAGCCACGGCTGGCCCCACGTCGTCTTGTCGGGGTGGATGTGCGCGTCGACGGGAGAGGGAAGCGCGAGCGCCCCCTTCCCGTCGACCGTCACGGTGTTCTCCCGCGCGGTGGCGGGGTCGGCGATGCGGCCGTCGACGACCAGCAGGTCATGGGGGCGGATGTTGGTGAACAGCACGGAGCTCATGGGAGGTGATCCCCTTACTCTGAGGAGAACTCCGCACTAGAGTTATCAGACATCAGATGTTTAGAGAAGAGGACTGATGCGGAACGTGGGCCGGATCTCGCTCGTCGACGCCGCGATCGCCGAGCTGCGCCAGGAGATAGTGAGCGGGTCCTGGCCGGTCGGCAGCAAGATCCCGTCGGAGAGCCAGCTGGCCGCCTCGCTCGGCGTGAGCAGGCTGTCGGTGCGCGAGGCCGTACGGGTGCTCGTCCACGCGGGGTTGCTGACGACCAGGCAGGGTGACGGCACCTACGTGACGGCCAGCGACGAGTCGCAGGTGGCCCTGCGCCGACGGCTCGACAGGGCGGCGGCGATGGACATCATCGACGTACGGCGCGGCCTCGACCTGGTGGCGGCACGGCTGGCGGCCACCAAACGGACGGACGAGGACCTGAGCCTGATGAAGGAGGCGCTGGCCCGCAGGGCCGAGGCGAGCCGGTCGGTGGACGTGGACGCCTTCGCCGACGCGGACGTGGACTTCCACGTGCTGGTCGCTCAGGCCGCCCACAACCCGGTGCTGGGGGACCTGTACAGGAGCATGAGCGACGCGCTGCGGGACAGCGTGCGGAGCGACCACTGCATGGAACGGGCGGTGCTGGGATCGGACACCGCACACGACGAACTGCTGGCGGCGATCGAGGCGGGCGACGCCTCGACGGCGGTAGCGGTGGCGCTCGCCATCCTCGACCAGCAGCAGAACGACCTCTGACAGCATGGGCCTGCCTCGGTCGGGTCATATGACGAGTCGCCGGCGCGGAAGCGGGTGAGGGGTGGTCGCCGCTTCGGTCCCGGGCCGACGGACGTCTCAGCCGGTGGCGGACGCTGTCAGGCGACCCAGTGCGGTCGCCCGGTGGCGGACGAGGGCGAGGGTCCATCGGCGAGGGCGGCGGCCATGCGGCGTACGGCCTCGCGCAGAGTGTCCGGAGGTGTTGTGTAGGGGATGCGGAGACGCTGTTCGAAAATGCCGGGGTCGGTGGCGAAGTAGGTGCCGCTCTCGATCCGGACCCCGTAGTCCAGTGCCCGTTCGGCCAGCGTCGTGGCGATGGGCTCGCCCAGGTCGACCCACAGCGACAGACCGCCGGGCGGCAGTCGCCAGGTCCACTGCGGGACGTGCTCGGCCAGGGCGGCGGCCAGGGCGGTGCGCCGTTCGCGCAGCTGTTCCAGGCGGGCAGGCAGCAGGTCCCCGGCCCGAGTCAGCAGGTCGAGGGCCAGCAACTGGTCCAGGACCGAGCCGCCCATGTCCGTGGCGACCCGCTGGCCGGCGAGCTCGGTGACGAGCCGCGCGGGGGCGCGCAGCCAGCCCATGCGCAGCCCCGCCCAGTGGGTCTTGCTCATCGAGCCGATGGTGATGACCTGGCCGGTTCCGCTGGGCGTGGTGTGGGAGGCGAAGGGCGGTGGGGCCGGGACGTCGAGGGCCAGCTCGGCCAGGGTCTCGTCGATGACCAGCCAGGTCCCTGAGCGTTGGGCGGCGCGCAGGAGGCGGGCGCGCTCCTGATCGGCCATGAGGCAACCGGTCGGGTTCTGGAAGTCGGGGATCAGGTAGGCCAGGTGGGGGACCACCTGACGCAAGGTCGATTCGATGATCTCGATGTCCCAGCCGGTGTCGGTCACCGGGACCGACACGGTGCGCGATCGGGCTCGGCGCATGGCCTCCAGAGCGTTCGGATAGGACGGATTCTCGGCCATGACGCGGTCGCCGGGGCGGCACAGCAGCGCCAGGACCAGCGTGAAGGCGTGCTGGGCGCCGGAGGTCACCAGAATCTGCTCGGGCACGGTGGCCAGGCCCCGCCGGGTGAAGCGCTCGGCGATGGCGGCGCGCAGCTCGGGGAGGCCGTAAGGGTGGTAGCCGGGGGTGCTCGCGTGCTCCGCCAGGTGCGGGGTGACGTGAGCGAGGGCGTCGACGAGCGTCTGCCCCGCCAGCCCGGGGGCGGCCCTGGCAAGGTCGATCGCGGTGTCCTCGCGACCGAGGAGCCGGGTGACGCCGTTGGGCCTGCGGCCTTCCGGCAGGTCCGTCCAGGTGCCGGAGCCCTGGCGGCTGTGTGCGAAGCCTCGCTCGCGCAGCAGGTCGTACACGGCGGTGATGGTGGCCCTGCTGGTGTTCAGGGCGGTGGCGAGATCCCGCTCGGCGGGGAGCCTGACGTGCAACGCGATCCGTCCGTCCAGGATGAGCGCGCTGATCGCCTGGGCGAGGTGGCGGTAGGCGGGCCGCGCGCCGGCCAGGTCGGGCAGCATGGCGGCGAGCTGCCGGCTGCCCAGTGCCCGGTCGCCGCGTTCCATCCCCTGAAGAGGCTCGGCCATACCAACCATTCCCGTGAGATTGGCCATGTCATCTGGGCCAATCACTCTACAGACTCGCCTCATTGGTCTTGAATCCTTTGGAGGCGAACGTTATGGAGCAGGAGATCACCGACGGCTGCGAGTGCGGACTCGGACGCCGCCGTCGGATGGCACGCGTCGCGGCTCGACTGAGGCCCCGCTCCGGCCCGTCCCTGCCCCCACTCACCTACGTCCGGCTCGCCGAACGTCCACTGCGACGCCTCCCGCAGCTGTTCGTCGGCCTGGCCCTCTACGGGTTCAGCCTCTCGGCCATGGTCCGGGCGTCGCTCGGCGTCAACCCCTGGAGCGTCCTGTACGAGGGGCTGGAGCACCACACCTCACTGAGCTTCGGCACGATCAGCGCGGTCCTCGGCGTTCTCGTGCTGCTGCTGTGGATCCCCCTCAGGCAGGCGCCGACGTTCGGCACCGTCGCGAACATCGTCGTCCTGGCGTGCTCGTCCGACCTCGGCCTCCTGCTCATCCCCCAGCACCTCGGGCTGCCCGCCCGGGTCGGGCTGCTCGTCGGCGGGATCCTCCTCAACGGACTGTCCGTCGCCGTCTACGTCGGCGCGCGCTTCGGCCCCGGGCCCCGCGACGGCTTGATGACCGGCGCGTCCGCCGCGACCGGGCGCTCCATCCGGCACGTCCGTACCTTGATCGAGATCACCGTGCTCACCGTGGGCTGGCTGCTCGGCGGGACCGCGGGCGTCGGCACCGTGCTGTACGCACTGACGGTCGGCCCCATCACCCAGTTCTTCATGCCCTGGTTCGCCTACGGGCGAAGCTCTAGCCGGCGGGGGGCGCCCCCGAAGGACGGTCCGAGCCGGCAAGCGCGATGGCTCATGCGTTCAGGGGAGGAGTTTGTCCAGCGCCTTTCCGATGCGTTTCTCCGAGATGGGGGTGGGGGTGCCGAGGGTCTGGGCGAAGAAGCTGACCCGCAGTTCCTCGATCATCCACCGGATCTCCAGCACGTCAGGGTCGGTCCTGCGCGCGGGCGGGAGCTTGTCGAGCACGTCGAGGTAGTCGTCCTCGACCTTGTGCACCTTGTCCATCCACTCGACGTCTCGCCACGGCTCCTCGGGCAGCTTGGCCAGCCGCCGGTCGATCGCCCTGATATAGCGGGAGATGTCGGAGAGGCGACCCGCGCCCGTCGCCGTGATGAAGCCGGGATGGACGAGCTTGCCCAGCTGCTCGCGCACGTCCTCCGTCGACGCCGACGAGCGCAGCGCCCCCAGCTTCAGGTTGACCTCGTGCCACGCGGCCAGGATCTGCTCGACCTTCGACAGGATCTGTGCCGACGTGTCGTACAGCTCGGCCCGCACGTGCTGGTAGAGCCGGTCGAAGGAGACCGGGTCCCACGCGGGCCCGCCGACGTCGCGCGTCAGCTGGTCCACGGCCGCGTTGACCACGTCGTCGAACAGGGCCACGGCCCCGCCGTGCGGCGAGCGCGACAGCGCCAGCTTCGCCTGGTTGGACAGGCCGCCGAGTAGCGACTTGGCGGGCGAGGTGACGTTCAGCAGCAGCAGCCGCCTGGTGCCGAGCCACATGGACCTGCGCTGCTCGTCCTGCGTCTCGAAGATCTTCACGGAGACGGACGAGCCCGCGTCGACCAGCGCGGGGTAGCCCTTCATACGCCCCTGCTCGAACACCTTCGGCAGCGTTCCGATGCTCCAGGTGGTCAGCCCGGTGCGCTCGAGGTCGTCGCCGGCCGCCGACAGCGTCTGCCGCAGCTTGGGGGCCAGGCGCTTCTTCAGCGCGTCGAGGTCCTTGTCCTCGGCGATGGTCCGCTTGCGCTCGTCGATCACCCGGTAGGTGACGCGCAGGTGGTCGGGCAGCTGGTCGAGCTGCCACGCCTCGCGCGGCACCCGTACGCCCGTCAGCCGCAGCAGCTCCCGCTCCAACGCCTCCAGCAGCGGCTCGCCGCCGGCCTTGACGTGCTGGAGCACCTGCTTGGCGTAATTGGGCGCGGGCACGAAGTTGCGCCTGACGTTCTTCGGCAGCGACCTGATCAGCGCGGTGACGAGCTCCTCGCGCAGGCCGGGGATCTGCCAGTCGAAGCCGTCGGCGTTGACCTGGTTGAGCACCTGGAGCGGGACGTGCACGGTGACGCCGTCGGCCTCGGTGCCCGGCTCGAACTGGTAGGTCAGCTTCATCCGCTGGCCGAGCTGCCGCCAGGTGTCGGGGTAGTCGTTGGTGCTGACGTCCGCGCCCTCGTTGACGAGCATCTCGGGGGAGAAGGTCAGCAGCGTCTTGTCCTGCTGCTTCTTCCACCAGGCGTCGAAGTGCCTGGCGGAGACCACGTCGGCGGGCACCCGCTGGTCGTAGAAGTCGAACAGCGCCTCGTCGTCGACCATGATGTCGCGTCTGCGGGCGCGGTTCTCCAGCTCCTCGACCTCCTCAAGGAGCCGCCTGTTCTCGCGGAGGAAGGCGTGGTGGGTGTCCCAGTCGCCCTCGACGAGCGCGTGCCTGATGAACAGCTCGCGCGACAGGTCGGGGTCGATCCTGCCGTAGCCGACCTTGCGGCCGACGACGAGCGGCACGCCGTACAGCGTGACCTTCTCCATGGCGACGACCGCGCCCTGCTTCTTCTCCCAGTGCGGCTCGGAGTAGGTGCGCTTGACCAGATGCTGGGCCAGCGGCTCGACCCAGTCGGGCTCGATCTTGGCGTTGACGCGCGCCCACAGCCTGCTGGTCTCCACCAGCTCGGCCGACATCACCCACGCGGGCTGCTTCCTGGCCAGCGCCGAACCAGGGAAGATCGCGAAGCGGGCGTTGCGCGCCCCGATGTACTCCTGGATGGGCCTGCGCCCGTCACCGGGCTTCTTCTCGATGACGTCCTTGACGCCCAGGTGCGACAGCAGGCCCACGAGCAGCGAGACGTGGATCTGGTACGGCGAGGCGTCCTGGCTGTTGGGGTGGGCGCCGAGCGCCTGCCGTAGCTGACTGTAGATGTCCTGCCACTCGCGCACCCGCAGGTAGTTGAGGAAGTCCGCCTTGCACAGCCGCCTGAACGCGCTGGAGGACAGCTCCTTCTGCTTCTCCTTCAGGTGGTTCCACAGGTTGAGGTAGGACAGGAAGTCGGACTCGGGGTCGGCGAAGCGGCGGTGCTTCTCGTCGGCCTGCTGCTGCTTGTCGGAGGGCCGCTCGCGCGGGTCCTGGATGGACAGCGCGGAGGCGATCACCATCACCTCGCGCACGCAGCCGTTCTTCTCCGCCTCCAGCACCATGCGCGCCAGGCGCGGGTCGACCGGCAGGGCGGCGAGCTTGCGCCCCATCGCGGTCAGGCCGCCCGCGGCGTCGAAGGCGCCCAGCTCCTGCAGCAGGTTGACGCCGTCGCGCACCTGCCGCTGGTCCGGCGGCTCGACGAAGGGGAAGGCCGCGATGTCGCCGAGCCCGATCGTCGTCATCTGCAGGATGACGCTGGCCAGGTTGGTGCGCAGGATCTCGGGGTCGGTGAACTCGGGCCTGGCGAGGAAGTCCTCCTCCTCGTACAGGCGGATGCACACGCCGTCGGAGGTACGGCCGCAGCGGCCCTTGCGCTGGTTGGCCGAGGCCTGCGAGATCGCCTCGATCGGCAGGCGCTGCACCTTGGTGCGATGGCTGTAGCGGGAGATGCGCGCGAAGCCGGGGTCGACGACGTACTTGATGCCCGGCACGGTCAGCGACGTCTCGGCCACGTTGGTGGCCAGCACGATCCTGCGGCCCGTGTGCGACTGGAACACCCTGTGCTGCTCGGCGGCCGACAGCCGCGCGTACAGGGGGAGGATCTCGGTGTTGCGGAACTCGGCCTTGGACAGCGCGTCGAAGGCGTCGCGGATCTCCCGCTCGCCCGACAGGAACACTAGGATGTCGCCCTGGCCCTCGACGACCAGCTCCTTGCAGGCGTCGACGATGCCCTGGGTCTGGTCGTCGTCCTCGGACAGCGGCCGGTAGCGCACCTCGACCGGGTAGGTCCGCCCCGACACCTCGATGATCGGCGCGTCGTCGAAGTGGCGGGAGAAGCGCTCGGGGTCGATCGTCGCGCTGGTGATGATGACCTTGAGGTCGGGCCGCCTGGGCAGCAGCTGCTTGACGTAGCCGAGGATGAAGTCGATGTTGAGGCTGCGCTCGTGCGCCTCGTCGATGATCAGCGTGTCGTACTGCTCCAGCAGCCGGTCGTTCTGCAGCTCGGCCAGCAGGATGCCGTCGGTCATCAGCTTGACGAGGGTGGAGTCGCTCGCCTTGTCGGTGAAGCGCACCTTGTAGCCGACGACGTCGCCGAGCGTGGTGTCGAGCTCCTCGGCGATCCGCTCGGCCACCGTGCGGGCGGCGATCCTGCGCGGCTGGGTGTGGCCGATGACGCCGCGCACCCCGCGGCCCAGCTCGAGGCAGATCTTCGGGATCTGGGTGGTCTTGCCGGAGCCCGTCTCGCCGGCGATGATCACGACCTGGTTGTCGCGGATCGCCTCCAGGATGTCGTCCTTGCGCTGCGAGACGGGGAGGATGTCCGGATACCGGATCGCGGGCACCACCTCGCGGCGGCGCGTCACACGCTGCTCGGCGCGTTCCACGTCGGCGAGGATCTCCGCGGCGATCTTCTGTTGCGCTTCGCGGGAGCGCACCCGGCGCGCGCCGTCGAGCCTACGCCGAAGTCGCCGCTGGTCGCGCGGCATCAACTCGGGCAGGCGTGACTGGAGATCGGTGAGCGAGGAGATCAAGGAAGGCGTTCCCATACTGCTATCAGGATATGCATGCGGATCAACCGCTCATCGTGCCCGACTCATTCCCGAGCCCGCATCCCAATTACGGGAGCGAGGCCATCAGGGCGGCGCCGATGATGCCCGCCTCGTTCTGCAGCGCGGCGGGAACGACAGGCGTGTCGATCTTCACATGCGGCAGGAACTTGTCGGCCTTCTTGCTCACCCCGCCGCCCAGGATGATCAGCGAGGGGGAGAACAGCATCTCCACGTGCTTGAGGTACTCCTCGACACGCTCGGCCCACTTCTCCCACGACAGCTCGTGGTCCTCGCGCGCCTTATCGGAGGCCCGGCGCTCGGCATCCTTGCCGTGCAGCTCCAGGTGGCCGAGCTCGGTGTTGGGCACCAGCTTGCCGTCGGTGAACAGAGCGCTGCCGATCCCGGTGCCGAAGGTCAGCATGAGCACGACGCCGCCTCGGTCACGGCCCTCGCCGTACGACAGCTCGGCCAGGCCCGCCGCGTCGGCGTCGTTGAGCACCCGCGCCCCGCCGAACAGCTTGCTCGCGTCGACGCCCACCCACGAGTGGTGCACGTTGGCGGCGGTCCGCACGACGCCGTCGACGACCACGCCGGGGAAGGTGACCCCGACCGGTCCGTTCCACGAGAAGTGCTCGACGATCTGTGACACCACCTCGGCCACGCCCTCGGGCTTGGCGGGCTGGGGGGTCGGGATGCGCAGCCGCTCCGCGGTCAGTCTGCCCTCTTTCACGTCCACCGGAGCGCCCTTGATGCCCGAGCCGCCGATGTCGATGCCGAGAACGTCCATGTCCCTGACCCTGCCCTGAAAAGTCGTGATGAACCCGGCGCAATCCTCCCACGTATCTCGCGTCACAAGCGCACATACCAAGGAGGCAGGATGCGGCCACGCATCGTCATGCTCTGCGCAGCGGCGCTGATCCTCGGCACCACCACCCCGGCGTCGGCCGGTCTCGTCTCGGGTCACACCAGGAACAGGTTCGACGTCGTCAACCTGGTCTCCGACATCAGGGGCAGGGCCCAGGTCACCGATCCCAAGCTGGTCAACCCGTGGGGCCTGGCCATGGGCAAGACCCTCTGGGTCTCGGCCACCGGCACCGGCGTCGCCACCGTCTACTCCGGCGCGGGCAAGAAGGAGGCCACCGAGGTCAACGTGCCGGGTGGCGCTCCCACAGGCCAGGTGTTCAACCCCACAGACGGCTTCACCGTGAAGGGAGAACCAGCCACGTTCATCTTCGCCAGTCCCAGCGGCGCCATCTCCGGATGGAACGCCGAAGCCGACCCCAAGAACGCCGTCATCGCCGCCTTCACCCGCGGCGCCGACTACAAGGGCCTGGCCATGATGAAGACGGAGCAGGGCGCGTTCCTGCTGGCCGCCGACTTCGCGGGCGGTCGCGTCCACGTCTTCGACGACGACTTCAGGCGGGTACGGCTGCAGCGCCGCCAGTTCGCCGACCCGTTCGTGCCCGAGGGGTACTCCCCGTTCAACGTCTCGGTGGCGCGCGGCTCGGTCTGGATCTCCTACGCCCTGCGCGACGCCCAGACCGGCAAGTCCGTGGCGGGCAAGGGCAAGGGCTTCGTCAGCCGCTTCGACGCGTCGGGACGCTTCACCGGACGGCTGGCCGCCCGCGGCCCGCTCAACGCCCCGTGGGCCGTGACCGTCGCGCCGCGCGGCTTCGGGCAGTACGCGGGCGCGATCCTGGTCGGCAACTTCGGCGACGGCTGGATCCACGCCTTCAGGAACGGCCGCCATCTCGGCCCGCTGCGCGACGGGAACGGCCGCGCGATCGTGCTGCCGGGCCTGTGGGACCTGGAGCCAGGGACGGCCGCCACCGGAGGCGACAACGCGCTGTGGTTCGCCGCCGGGATCGAGGGCGCCCAGCACGGCCTGCTCGGCCTGATCCGCCCGGCGGGCGCCCGCACTCCCCAGTCGGCCCCGTCCTCGACGCCGTCCACGTCGAGCCCCGCCCCGTCGCCCGCCGCCTCCACCCCCGGCTCGGGTTACGGCTACTGACGTACCGCCTCCGAAGCCTCGGCGACCCCCGTGCGGGTCCCCGGCGGGGGCCGCGGGCCGAGAGAGGCGCTGTTGACCGTCCGGTACGGCTGGCGCGGGCCGTACCGGACGCCCGCGCGAAGCGGTCATGGACGACACGATGTCGATACAGTGCGGTCGTGAGCGAGGGAACCTTCAGCGAGTGGCTGCGCACGCAGTGCGAGCCCACATGGACCGAGGTCGTCACCCACCCGTTCGCGGCGGCGATCACCACGGGCGAGGTGGCCGACGACGACATGCGGCGCTACCTCATCCAGGACTTCCAGTTCGTCGACACCTTCACCGCGCTGCTCGGCGCGGCGGTGGCGAGCGCCGACAGCTTCGACGCGCGCGTGCCGTACGGGCGCTTCCTCGGGCAGGTCGCCACCACCGAGGAGAAGACCTACTTCCATCGCGCGCTCGAGGCCCTCGGCGCGGGCGCGGGGGCCGCGGTGCTCGAACCGGTCACCGAGGACTTCCGCACGCTGATGGACGAGGCCAGGACCAGCCAGGACTACCCGCTGATCGTGGCGGTGCTGTGCGTGGCGGAGTGGACCTACCTGGGCTGGGCCTCGCGCGCCGCGCAGCCGTACCCGGAGAACTTCGTGCACAGGGAGTGGATCGAGCTGCACGAGGGGCCCGCGTTCAGGCAGTGGGTGGCGTTCCTGCGGGGCGAGCTCGACCGGCTCGGCCCCGCCCTCGGCGAGGACGGCAGGCAGGAGGTGCTGAGCGTCTTCCGCAGGGCCGTCGAGCTGGAGAAGCGCTTCTTCGACATGGCTAGCGGCTGAGCGCCTCCGCCAGGTCGCCCACCTCGGTGAAGTGCACGCCGATCATGCCGAGCGCGCGGGCGGCCTCGACGTTCTCCAGCCGGTCGTCGACGAACAGGCAGCGCTCCGGCGCCACACCCGCCACCTCGGCGGCCAGCTCGTAGATGCGCGGGTCGGGCTTGGCCAGGCCGACGCGGGCGCTGCTGACCACGGCGTCGGCGAAGTGGGTCAGGCCGATCAGGTCGAGGTGCGCCTCCAGCGTGTCCATGGCGTTGGTCAGCAGGACCACGGGCACCCGCTCCTGCGCCTTCGCCAGCAGCGTCCTGACCTCCTCGTCCACCCAGAACGGCACCTGCGCGAACTCGGCCGCCGCCTGGCGGGCCCGCTCGTCGCCGCCGAGCGCCTCGGCTATCGACTCCACCCACTGCGCCTCGGTGATCCGGCCGAGCGTGGCGGGCAGGATGCGCTCGGGCGCGAAGGCCGTCTTCATCAGCGGCAGGCCGTAGCGGGCCTCGATGTCGGCCTGGACGGCATGGTCGAACTGGCGCAGGACGCCGTCGAGGTCGCTGAGAACAGCGTCGTAGGAGGAGGTCACAACCACCCATTGTGCCGGGCCAGCCTGGCCGCCTCGATCCTGTTCCTGGTGTGCGTCTTGCCGATGGCCGACGACAGGTGGTTGCGCACCGTGCTCTCCGACAGGTGCAGCCTGACGGCCAGGTCGGCGATCGTGGACCCGTCGAGCGCGGCCGAGAGCACCTCGCGCTCCCTGCCGGTGAGGGGGTTGTGGCCCGCGTGCAGGGCGGCGGCGGCCAGCGCCGGGTCGACGACCCGCTCGCCGGCCACGGCTCTCCTGATCGCCCCCGCCAGCTCCTCGACGGGCGCGTCCTTCACCAGGAACCCCGCAGCGCCCGCCTCCATCGCCCTGCGCAGGTAGCCGGGCCTGCCGAACGTCGTCAGGATCAGCACCACGATCCCCGCCCTGTGCAGGTCGGCGGCGGCGTCGAGGCCGCTGCGCCCCGGCAGCTCGATGTCGAGCAGCGCCACGTCGGGCCGCGCCGCCGCCGCGGAGGCGACGATCTCGTCGCCGTCGGCGACCTGGGCGACCACCTCCAGGTCGTCCTCCATGCCGAGCAGCAGGGCGAGCGCGTCGCGCATCATGCCCTGGTCCTCGGCGATCAGCACCCTGATCACGCCGGCACCGCCACCCTGAGCGTGAACCTGCCGCCCCCGGCCGCCGCGTCCACCTCGGCGCCCCGCTCGGCCAGCCCCTTCAGCCCGTTGCCGCGGACGAACGAGGCGGCCGCTCCGTCGTTGACGATCTCCAGTACCACCCTGCCGCCCTCGTCCCTCACCGTGATGACGCACGTGATCGCCCTCGCGTGCCTGATCACGTTCGTCACCCCTTCCCTGATCGCCCAGCCCAGCAGCACGTCCGCGTCCGGCGGCGGCCGTACCTCCTCCAGCTCGATCTCGGCCCGCACGCCTGCCTCCTCCAGCGTCAGGCGGGCGGCCGCCAGCTCGTCGGCCATGCCGCGTCCCCTGTACCCCGCCACGGCCGCGCGGACCTCGCTCAGCGCTCTGCGCCCGATCTCCTCGATGTCGGCGGCCTGCGCGGCGGCGGCGCCCGCGTCGCGTGGGGCCAGCCTGCGCACCGCCTCGGCCTTGACCACCACCAGCGACAGCGTGTGCCCCAGCAGGTCGTGCAGGTCGCGGGAGAAACGCTCGCGCTCTCGGGAGACGGCGGCCCTGGCCAGCTCCTCCCTGGCCTCTGACAGCCTCATGGTGAGGTGCACGACGACGCCCGCGATGAACGTGCCCCATGCGACGGCCGCGACCCCGTCCTCGCCGCCGCCCGCCCGCAGCGTCACCAGCATCGAGGCGACCGTGACGGACGCCAGCGCGTACGGCAGCGCCCGCCCCCGCACCACGATCCCGCACGCGATCGACACCAGCGGCAGCAGGTAGAGCCACTTGCCGCCGTAGGCGAGCCCCAGCGAGAGCGTTGCCACGGCGAGCAGGACCAGCAGCGGCCACGACGCCAGCCTGATCGACAGCAGGTAGGCCGCCACCACGACCACGAGCCCCAGCGCGCCGCCCCACGTCGGCGCACCGACCAGTTCGGCGGCGGGAAAGTAGGCCACCGCGACCCAGACGTAGAACGGGCGCATCCTCACCTCCAGTACGCCGGACGGTGCTCGCCGGGGGCGCAGGACCCGGCGACGTGGGTCCGGCATCCGGCCATCCGGCCGGCCACGGCCGCGCCCCACCAGCGGGAACGCGTGAGCGAGCGGGATCCTCATGCTCTCAGGCTCCCGGATCGCCCGCACCCCGCCGAGATTCATCGATCCCGTGTTCATCAGGACGAAAGTCCCGGGGCATTACCATCGTCCGAGACATGAAAACGCACCAGCTACCGGCGAGTCTTTGCCGGCTGTTCGAAGACGGCGGCCGCGGGCGGTCGCTCTCCTTCGGGCTGCCCGCGGGCGAGGTCGTGTGGCCGGACGAGACGGCCAGGCGTCCGGCCTTCTGGATGAGCGACGAGCCCGCGCCCGAAGGGCTGTGGGCGGCGATGAGGGCCGAGCACCCGCATTCGGGGCTGTGGCCGGTGCTGCTCGACGAGACGGCGCAGCCGTGGTCGTCGGCGCAGGTGGCGCCCGACTCGCCTGACCTGGTCGACACCTTCACCGCCGCCGGGTTCATGAGCGAGGTGTGGCAGGACTGGGTGGCCCAGGTGCCCGCCGAGTCGCTCGCGGAGATCGAGCCGTTCGGGCCGATCTGCCCTGGTCTGGCCGAGCCGGGGAAGCTGCGCGGCGACCCCGGGCTGGTGGCCGACTGGTACGCGGGGATGCTGGCCGGGCGCGGCATGCCACTCGGCCTGGCCGCCGCCCGCAGGGGCGCCGACACGCTCGTCGTGATGGGCTGGCAGGGCGCCCTGCATCACAACGAGTGGATGGTCCCGCTGGCCGCCGTCGTGCGCAGCTGGGAGGAGCGCTTCGGCGCCCGCGTCGTCGCGATGGGGTTCAACACGCTGGAGCTGAGCGTGGCCGCGCCGCCCGTCACTCCCGAGCACGCGATCCACGTCGCCGCCGAGCACTGGGCGTTCTGCCCCGACAACGTCGTGCAGGGCGCCGGCGACCTCTACGGCTACGCCGAGCAGATCATCGGGCAGTACTCGTGGTCCTTCTGGTGGGACTGAGCGCCGCCGTGACGGTCGCCACGGCGGCGCGGCCGAGGGGTCAGTAGAACTCGTTCTCCGGCGTGGGCAGCTCGACCTCCTGCGGGCCGTACCACCTGGTCGTGTCGGCGGGCACCTCGGTCAGCGGCGCGCTGAGCACGAAGGGCACGGTGACCTTGCTCCTGGCCAGGTCGACGGTCACGGTCGCGCCCGTGGCCGTCTCGCCGCTGTAGGTGGCGTCGGTGCCCGCGAGCACCAGGCCGAGGCGGTGGCCCTTCCTGAAGACGTAGTCGTGCGGCAGCGTCTCCCATTCGACCCTGCCGTACTCGCCCGCGGGCAGCGGGCTCGGCGAGGACAGCGAGTCGCGGTTCTGCGCGTCGATCCAGCCGCGCGCGACGATCTCCAGCGGACGGGTGGCCAGGTTGGTCGCCACCTTCCGGTAACAGCCGTCGTCCTGCGCGGTCGCCTCGCCGTGGCAGTCCTCCTCGGTCAGCGTGGTGATGCCCTGCCCGCGCCGCCAGTCGACGCGGGTGGCGTCGCCGAAGTCGACGAGCAGCGCGGTGAGGTTGGCGGTCGGCCGGTCCAGCGCCACGCGCAGGTCGACCACCGGGGTGCCGGACAGCCGCAGGTCGAGCGGGAGCGCCCCGGTGGTGAAGGCGACGCGGCCAGGCTTGGCGGTGCCGACGTCGGCGACCATCTCCGTCTCCGGCATCCGCACGTCGGTGAACACGGCCGTCGTCCCCCTGCGCGCGGGCAGCAGCCCGAGCTTTCCT
Source organism: Nonomuraea sp. NPDC049152 (assembly GCF_040648355.1). Lineage (NCBI taxonomy): Bacteria > Bacillati > Actinomycetota > Actinomycetes > Streptosporangiales > Streptosporangiaceae > Nonomuraea > Nonomuraea sp. NPDC049152. The sequence continues at coordinate 393,048 of NZ_JBEZDO010000002.1, forward strand.
TCGGCGGAGGGACGCAGCGGCATCCGCATCGCCCCGCGTGCCGGCCAGTCACGCTGGGTGATCCACTGCGTGGGGCCGACCTGCACGTCGGCGACGGGCTCGCTCATGATCCCGTTCGGCACGCCGAGGAGCCAGTGGTCGAACCACTTGTGCAGCGTGTCCACCCACACGTCGCGCCTGCCCTCGAAGTCGAACGGGTCGACGTGCTGGTACTGGCCCACCCAGATCTTGCGCGGCACGCCCCGCCGGCCGAGCGCCTCCCACCAGGCGGAGAAGTTGTCCGGCTTGACGTTCAGGTCGTTCACCGTGTGGACCACGAACACGCTGGCCCTGACCTTGGCGACGTCCTTCTCGTAGTCGCGCAGCTGCCAGAACGGGTTGTAGTCGCCCGTGGCGTCTCCGTCCTCGGCGTCCATCCTCGCCCGTACGGCGGCGCACTTGGCGTCGGGGTCGGTGTCGACGGCGTTGGCCAGCCACGAGGCGTAGTCGTAGTTGTAGACGACGCCGTTGGAGCGCTGGTAGCGGTACCAGGAGCTGATCGCCGAGATCGGGACGATCGTCTCCAGGCCCTCGACGCCCGTGGCGGCCACGGCGTTGGCCAGCGTGCCGTCGTACGACTTGCCGATCATGGCGGCCTTGCCCGTGGTCCATGTGGCCTCGGCGGGGGAGCCGTCGGCGCGGTAGGCCTTCGCCCTGCCGTTCAGCCAGTCGATGACGGCCTTGCCGCCCAGGACGTCGGCCTGGCCGCCGGTGTCGGGACAGCCGTCCGACTTGGTGGTGCCCAGCATGTCCACGTTGAGGACCGCGTAGCCCCTCGGGACGAAGTAGTTGTCGTAGAACAGCGGGAACTTCACCGGGTTGCCCGAGGCGTCGTAGACCTTCCGTTCGGCCTCGTTGCCCCGGCCCGAGTTGTCGTAGTACGGGCTCTCGTCGATGATCACCGGCACCTTGAGCGAGGGGCCTGATTCCTTCGGGCGGATGATGTCCACCCGCACCCTGTCGAGCCGGCCGTCGGCGTCGCCGTCGATCGGGGAGTCGACATAGACGTGCTCGCGGACGGCGTCGGCGTAGGAGAAGACGGGCTGGGAGCGGTCGTCCCTGATGGTGATGGCGGTGGCGGCCTGCGCGGGTGGCGCGGTGGTCGCGACGAGGGTCAGCGCGATGAGGGTCGCCCGTAAGCGTGACACGCGGGTCCTCCTGGGGGTCGGGGGACTCACCATGATCGAGCGCGCCGATCACCTTTCATACTGCACCGGCTGGCCGGTATAGTTTCGAGCCGTGCCGAGACCGAGTTCGAGAGAGCGGCTGCTCGACGCCGCCGCCGAGGTGCTGCTCACCGACGGAGCCGAGTCGCTGACGCTGGAAGCGGTGGCCCAGCGCGCGGGGGTGTCGAAGGGCGGCCTGTTCTACCACTTCCCGACCAAGCAGGCCATGGTCGCCGCCATGGTCGACCGGCTCACCGCCGCCTTCGACGCCGCGCTCGGCGCCGCGGGCGCCAGACCGGGAGACTTCCTGCGCGCCTACGTCGAGGCCACGATCCCCAAGGTCCGCACCGACGCGCCCGCCGACAGGGTGACCGCGGCGCTGCTCGCCGCGGTCCTTGTCGATCCCGCGGGGCTCACGCCGCTGCGCGAGCGGTTCGCGGCCTGGCAGGCGCGGCTGACCGACGACGGCATCGACCCCGCCGTGGCGACCGCCGTACGGCTGGCCGTGGACGGCTGGTGGGCGGTCAGGCTGCTCGGCCTCGGCGAACCCGAGCCCGGACTGCACGAGAGCACCCGCCGCTACCTCCTGGAGCTGATCGACCGTGCTGAGAACGACTAAGGCCCTCATGCTGGTGACCGACGTCGGGTTCGTCGTGTACTTCACCGTGACGGGGCTGGGGGTGATCCCCGCCGAATGGGCGTTCGCCGACTACGCCAACCCGCTGATGGCGGACTGGAACTGGTCGTTCCTCTGGATCGACCTCCTGGCCAGCGCGACGGGGCTGACGAGCCTGTGGCTGCTGCGGGGCGGGGGGAGGCGAGGGGAGCCGCTGATGCTGGTGTCGCTGGTGCTGACGATGGCGTCGGGGCTGATGGCGATCGCCTTCTGGACGCTGCGAGGGGACTTCTCCCTGGCCTGGTGGATCCCGAACCTGTACCTGCTGCTGTTCCCTGTCCCCGCCGTCGTCGGACTCGTCACCGCCGCCCGATGGCCCGCTCTCATGAACGCTCGGGTCCCGTCCCCTCCGGCCGGGGCAGGGGCGCCGGAGGGGAGTCCGTAGAGTTGGGGCCGGACGAAGGAGGTCGGATGGTGGTCAAGGCAGCGGTGTTCGACGTCGGAGAGACGCTGATCGACGAGACGCGGATCTGGTCGCGCTGGGCCGACAGGCTGGGCGTGTCGAGGTTCGCCTTCATGGGCGTCCTCGGCGGCACCGCCGCGCTGGAGCGCTCGCACCGCGACGCCTTCGAGATCCTCCGCCCCGGCCTCGACATCGAGGCCGAGATCGCCGCGTGGGAGAAGGACGAGCCCGACGGCCTGCGCAACCACTTCGACGCCGACGACCTCTACCCCGACGTACGCCCTGCCCTGCGGGACCTGCGCGACGCGGGCGTCCAGGTGATCATCGCGGGCAACCAGCCCGCCAGGGCCTATGACGCCCTGCTGGCCATGAACCTGCCCGCCGACTCCATCCATACCTCGGACGGCTGGGGCGTGGCCAAGCCCGCACCAGAGTTCTTCGCGAAGGTCGCCGCCGTGGCCGGCAGGCGCCCAGAGGAGATCCTGTACGTCGGCGACCGGCTCGACAACGACGTGCTGCCCGCGGGCAGGGCGGGGATGCGGACCGCGCTCCTACGCAGGGGGCCATGGGGCTACCTGCACGCCGACAGGGCGGAGGCCGCGGCCGCCGACGCCGTCATCGACGACCTGTACGGCGTGCTCCCCGCCCTGCGGCGCCTCGGAACGGCCTAGAGACTGTCGGGGTCGACGCGGACCGCCCGCTCCTCCGCGGACAGGTCACCCGAGTCGGCGCCCACGTCCTCACCGATCTCCTCGCTCTCGACATCGGAGGCCAGCCCCTCGTCGGGCGCCACCAGCCGGTGCTCCTCGCGCGGCGTCCGCTCCCTGTCGGGCGCCTCGCGCCACAGCCGTTCGGCCGCGGTGTCCTGGTGCTGGGGGTCGTCCTCCTCGATGACGTGGTCGATCCCGAGGTCCTCCGTCCAGCCCTCGACCTCTATCTCCTGCTCGTCGCTGAGTCCGTAGCGGTCCGGTGGTGTTTCGGTCATAGTCACTGCCTACCCGTCATCACGTCCGGAACCCTCCGGAGGTCAGCGGCCGATCGCCGCGCCGATCAGCGCCCGCGGGTCGGCCGCGCCCGCGAGGACCCCGTCCGGCAGCACGTCGATCAGATGCGCGTGCCCGAACCCTGTCCCGTACGGCTGACTCGCCACCGGGTGGCCGAGGGCGGCCAGCCCGTCGGCCCAGCCCGCGCCCTCCTCCATTTCGACGACGGTCTCGTCGGGCGACTCCCAGGTGTCGAATCCGGTGCCGCCGGTGGCGAGGCGCCAGCGGGGCGCGCCGATCGCCTGGCCCGGCGTCTGGCCGTGCTTCAGCAGTCTGGTGATGACCTGCAGCAGGATCTGCGGCTGCGCGTCGCCGCCCATCGTGCCCACGACCGTGCGGAGCGAGCCGTCCGGCCTGGTGATGAGCGCGGGGGTCAGCGTGTGCGGAGGACGGCGGCCCGGGCCGTACTCGGCGGGATGTCCTGGCGTCAGCGAGAAGCCGATGCCGCGGTTGTGCAGGTTGATCCCGGTACTGGGCTCGACGAGCAGGCTGCCGAAGCCCGAGGCGTTCGACTGGATGAGGGAGACGCCCATGCCGTCGCCGTCGACCGCGCACAGGTAGGTCGTGTCGCCTTCGGCGGTCAGGCCGCGCACCTTCAGGCGGGTGGCCGGGTCGATCAGCTCGCGTCGCCGTTCGATCTCGGCCGCCGACACCAGGTCGGCCGCGTGCTCGTGCAGGACGTCGAGCCTGTCGTGGCCCGCGATCCTGGCCGCCTCGCCCAGCAGGTGGGCCCAGAGGGGATGCTCGGGCGCGGCCGGCAGGTCCAGCCCTTCCACGATGCCGAGCGACAGCAGGAGCAGGTAGCCCTGGGAGTTGGGCGGCATCGACCACACGTCGTGGCCGAAGGCCGAGACGCGCAGGGGCTCCACCCAGTCGGCCAGCGGCTCGGCCAGGTCGTCGGCCGTGTACTCGCCCGCGCCCAGCTCCAGCAGGCCCCTGCCGAACTCGCCCTGGTAGAAGCCCTCCCTGCCGGAGGCGGCGATCGCCTCGAGCGTGCGGGCCACCCCGGGCCTGGTCATGAGCCGTCCGGGGGCGAAGTCGCCGGCGAAGTCGGGGTGGCCGATCATCGAGGTCTTGGGGGCGAGCAGCGGCGAGACGGGGAAGCCGCCGGCGGCCAGCGCGATCGCGGGGGCGAGCACGGTGCTCATCGGCAGCTTGCCGTACCTGGAGTGCAGCGCGAGCCAGCCGTCCACGCAGCCGGGCACCGGCGCCGACCTGATGTCGTGATGGTGCGGCATGCGGGTGTGGCCCTCGGCCCTCAGCCTGTCGGGGTCGGCGCCCGAGCCCGCGCGGCCCGAGGCGTTGAGCGCGCTGACGGAGCCGTCGTGGACGAGGGCGAACAGGTCGCCGCCGAGGCCGCACATGTGGGGCGCGGTGACCGTGAGCACGGCGTTGGTGGCGATGGCGGCGTCGGCGGCCGAGCCGCCGCGGTCGAGCATGGTCAGTCCGGCGGCGGAGGCGAGGTGGTCGACGCTGCACACCATGCCAGATCGGGCGTAGCGGGTGTTCTGCACGGATGAGACCTTACGCGGTCCTCAACCGAAGAATCCTGGCACCTGTGATCCTGGCCAGCGCGAGCGCGCCGAGCAGCGTGGCTGCCGTGGTGGTCACACCGCCGATCTGCAGGGCGAGCCGCGGCCCCATGGCGTCGCTCAGCCAGCCGAGCAGCGGCCCGCCCAGCGCGCCCGACGCGGCGCTCACCAATCCCAGCACCGAGATCACCCGGCCGCGCAGCTCGTCGGGGCTGCCGAGCTGGACCCGCGCGCCGATCGTGGTGTCGATGACGACGGCGCCCGCGGCGATCGGCAGCAGCAGCGCGGCGAAGGTCCACAGCTCGGGCATCAGGCCGCTGAGCGCCTGCGCCACGCTGCTGAGGAAGGCCGTGACCAGCAGCAGGCGCATCGTCAGTCGCGGCCTGCCCGCCGCGAAGACACCGCCGAGGACGGTGCCGACGGCGAAGACCGTGGACAGCAGGCCGTAGCCGCCGGCGCCCGCGCCGAGCGGTCCCGCCGCCATCGCGGCCATCGTCACCTGGTAGTTGCGGCCGAGGCTGCCGAGGACCAGCGACAGCGCCAGCACGACCAGCAGCCATCGCGTGTTCAGCACGTACCGCAGGCCTTCGCGGATGCCGTTCGCGCCCGCGGGGGCCTGGGCGAGCTCGTACATCTCACCGGCGCGCATCGCGGCGATGGCGGCGATCACGGCCAGGAAGCTCAGCGCGTTGAGCACGAACAGGCCGCCGGGTCCGGTGACCGGGATCAGCACGCCCGCCAGACTCATGCCGAGGATGCGGCCCGCCGAGTTGACGACCGAGCCGAGCGCCATCGCGTTCGGCAGGTCGGCGGGCGGCACGACCTCCGCGCCGAACCGGCCGAGCGCGGGGTTGCCGAGCGCGGTGACCAGGCCGCCGGCCAGCGCCACGCCGTACACGGGGAGGACGGAGGTCGCCCCCGCCATGGCCACGACGGCGAGCACGACCGCGAGCAGGCCCTGCGCGATCTGCGAGGCGACGACGACGGGACGGGCGCGCAGCCGGTCGGCGAGGGCGCCGCCCCACAGGCCGAAGGCCAGTGTGGGCAGCGCCTGGAGGACCAGGCTCAGGCCGACGCTCGTGGCCGAGCCGGTGGCGGACAGCACCAGCCAGTTGACGCCCAGCACCTGCATCCAGGTGCCGGTCACCGAGACCAGGTCGGCGGCGGCCCATAGCCGGTAGTTACGGTGCTTGAGGGAAGCGAAGAGCAAGACAGGGCCATCTCTTGGGAATGTACCGAGAGACTTGAACGCCGCTTTACCTGCCTTGATTTCCGTTTGTGCTGTTTATCACGTTTGAAGGGTGATGAGTGGTTCTTCCCTGCGGACCAGGGCCGCGTAGTGGCCGTCCAGCGCCATGAGCTCCTCGTGGGTGCCGCGCTCGGCGATCACGCCCCCGTCGAGCACGACGATCTGGTCGGCGTCGCGGACGGTCGACAGCCGGTGGGCGATGGTGATCGTGGTGCGGCCGTCGCTCAGCGTGTCCAGCGCCTCCTGCACGGCGCGCTCGGTCTGGTTGTCCAGCGCGCTGGTCGCCTCGTCGAGCACGAGCACCGGCGGGTCGCGCAGGAGCGTGCGGGCGATCGCCAGGCGCTGCTTCTCGCCGCCGGAGAACCGGTAACCCCGCTCTCCGACCACCGTGTCGTATCCCTCGGGCAGCGCGGCGACGTGGTCGTGGATCCTGGCCGCGCGGGCCGCGGCGACCAGTTCCTCGTCGCTGGCGTCGGGCCTGGCGAAGCGCAGGTTGTCGGCGATCGAGGCGTGGAAGAGGTAGGTCTCCTGCGAGACCACGCCCACGGTCGTGGCGAGCGACTCGAAGCTCAGCTCGCGCACGTCCACCCCGTCGATCGTGACCCTGCCGCCCGTGACGTCGTAGAGGCGGGGGATCAGGTAGCTGAGCGTGGTCTTGCCCGAGCCGGTCTCCCCGACGACGGCCAGGCTGCTCCCCGCGGGAACGTCGAGGTCGACGGCCGACAGGGTCGGCGTCTCGCCGTAGGAGAAGTCGACCCGCTCGAAGCGGACCTCGCCGCGCCGGCCGCCCAGGTCGCGGTCGCCCGGCGTGATGTCGACGGGCAGGTCCAGGTACTCGAAGATGCGGCCGAACAGCGCCAGCGAGCTCTGCACCTCCACGCCCGTCCGCATGAGCGAGACGGCGGGCCTGAACAGCCCCGCCTGGAGCGTGGTGAAGGCGACGACCGTGCCGATGGACACCAGTGAGGTCATGCCGGCGGCCCAGTAGATCATGGCGGGCATCGCGGCCATGATGATCTGGATCGACGACTGCCGCCAGCGTCCGGCCATGCTGGAGCGCACGCCCAGCTCGGCCAGCTCGTCGGAGGCGTCGGTGAACCTGCGGGTCAGCTCGGGGGAGCGGCCCATCGTCCTGCCGAGCAGGATCCCGCTGACCGACAGCGACTCCTGCACCATCGACGACATCGCGGCCAGCTTGCGCTGCCGCTCGGCCGTGATGCGCCTGCGCTCGGTGCCGACCTTGCGGCTGATCCACACGAAGACCGGCAGCAGCGCCAGCGACACCGCCGTCAGCCGCCAGTCCAGGACGAGCATCGCCATGACGCTGGCGACCACGGTGGTGAGGTTGGAGACGATCGAGGTCGCGGTCGAGGTGACGACCTGCTGCATCCCGCCGATGTCGTTGGCCAGCCGCGACTGCACCTCGCCCGTTCGGGTGCGGGTGAAGAAGGCCAGCGACATGCGCTGAAGATGGCCGTAGACGGCGGCGCGCAGGTCGTGCATGACCCGCTGGCCGACGGTGGTGGAGATGAACGTCTGCATCACGTCGAACACGCTCGTGGTGACCGCGACGGCGACCATGCCGAGCGCCAGCAGGCTGAGCAGCGTCATGTCCCGCGAGGGGATGGCGACGTCGAGGACCTCGCGCAGCAGGAACGGCGAGGCGAGGGAGACCAGCGAGGAGAGCGCGATCAGGGCGAGGACGGTGGACAGACGGCCGCGGTAGGGCCTGAACAGCCGGATGATGCGCCGCATGGGCGCGCGTGGTTCTGCGGTCATAGAACCCCTTTCAGATGTTCTCTCAAACAGAGGTTAACTCGCAATTGTTCCACCGGTAGGCTCTTTGATCGTGGACACCTCCTCCGAGCTGCTGGAACTCGTGCACAGGATCAGCCGCCTGTCCAGGCACGGCTACCGGCACCGCCTGGAGCCGCTCGGCCTCAGCCCGAGCCAGGCGCGGGCGCTGCGCGAGCTCATCGAGGCCGACCGGCCGCTGAGGATGGTCCAGCTCGCCGAGGCGCTGCGCATCGTGCCGCGCTCGCTCACCCCCGTCGTCGACGCGCTGGAGGAGGCTGGGCTCGTGCGCAGGGAGATCGACCCCGCCAACCGGCGCTCCACGCTGGTGCGGATCACCCCGCGCGGCGCCGAGGTCCACGAGCAGTCCCGCGAGGCCCGCAGGGAGGTCGCCCGCGACCTGTTCGGCGTGCTGTCGCAGGAGCAGCGGGAACGACTGAAGGAACTGCTGAGCGCGGTCGACAGGGACTAGACGGCTCTAGCTCGCTCGTTCCCCTGACGCGTCCCGCTCGCTCGCCGAGCTTGGCGCCCCTGCCCAGGGAGCGGCCTGCCGCTCCTGGTTCGAGCTGGGCACGCCGCCGATCACCTTGCCCAGGCACGGCGGCTGTTCGAGCAGCGCCGCGTAGGGGTCGCGGCCGGGGCGCGTGTCGAAGACGGCCAGGTCGGCACGGCTGCCAGGACCGAGCGTCCCGATCCGGCCGGATCCCTGCGCCATGCCCATGGCCCGCGCCCCGCCTACCGTCGCGGCCTCGACGAGCACCCGCTCCAGCCGTCGCGTCCGCGTGGCATCCCGTACGGCCCGCGCCACCGCCAGCGGCGGACCACCGAACGCGATCGAGGCCCCCTCCTCCACCAGCGCGGAGACGTCGCCGCCGTGCACCGCCAGCGTGGCGCCGCGCAGCCGCAGCAGTTTGCGCTCGCCAGGATCGAGCGGCCCCTCGCCCGTGACGTGGCAGTGCGGGCCCAGCACCCCCGCCTCGTCCAGCTCGACAGGGGAGTGACGGCCGAGATCGGCCATCAGCCGCAGCCCGAACGTCCGCGCGAGCATCGCCAGGTCCTCCATCACCAGCGGTTCCGGCGCGTGCGCCGCCACGCCCACCGTGCCGGGATGCTCGCGGATGGCGGTGATCAGCGCGTCGCGCTCGCTGTCCTCCCATGCCCGCTCGCTCGCGCAGGTGACCTCCAGGTAGGTGATGCCTCCGGGGCTGTCACGCTCACCCAGATCGGCCGCGCTCGTCACACCAGGACCCAGCGGACCCGTACGGCAGGCGTCCACCAGCCCGGGGGCGATCAGGCCGGACCAGCGGATCTCGTCCTCGACGGGGAAGTAGGTCATCAGCTCGGCCCTGGACCCGACCTGGAGCACGCGCTCGCCCCTGATCGCGACACCCCCGTCACGGATGGGCGGGGCGGAGATGGGCAGCACGAGGGGAGCGGAGTGCAGGACGACGGGCGCGGGGACGCGCGAGCCGAACCCCCGCATCAACGCTCCCATTGTGCGATTAAATGGCACGACTGCTGGCAAATCAATCACACACGCTGGGGCGTGCGGTGTTGCCGATGTGCCTGAGCAGGCGGTTCGACCTTCCAGGAAAACCTCCCTCCCCGCGTCACGGCGGCGCCCGCGGTCACCTCAGGCACGCGCGTCAGGTGCGGGGGTGGTAGCGGCCGGACAGGCGCGCGAGCTTCAGGCTGAGGTGCAGGCTGAGGCGTTCCCCTCCGTCCTTCAGATCCGTCTGCGCCAGCTCCTCCACCCGCTGCAGCCGGTAGTACAGCGACGTCCGATGCAGCCGCAGGCGCTTGGAGGTGGCCACGGCGCTCCCCGCCAGATCGAGATAGGTCTCCAGCGTCTCCAGCAGCGGCAGGTACTGGGCGTCGGCGAGCAGCCGTTCGAGACCGGGATGCAGGTCCGCCCGCGGTACGTGCGTCAGCATGCGGTAGACCCCGAGCCTGGTCCACTCCACCGACCGGCCGAGCCCCTGCACCCTGACCGCCACCTGCGCCGCGTGCAGCGCCTCCGTGTAGGACTCCCCGGCCTCGGCCAGCGTCGGGCGGGGACGGCCGATGCCGACCACCACGGGCAGCGCCATCGCGGCGTGCACCTCGTCCGCCGGCGGCGCGGCCGTGGTGAGGAGCGTGGCGTGGTCGTAGCGCACCAGGTGCAGCCCGCCTAGGCGGCGCCGTACGGTGAGCATGCCCTGCTCCAGCGCCAGCCGCGACCTCTCGGAAGGCTCCGCGGACAGCGGCGTGGCCACCAGCGCGGTGACCGGCAGCGCCTGCGGGAAGCCGGCCTCGACGAGGGCGCGGGCGGCGTCCCCGTCGCCGGACAGGACGCCGGTGACGGCCTCCAGTTCGCGATGCGAGGCGAGGCCCGTGGCCAGGCTCTCGTGGAAGAGGGCCAGCGCCAGCGTGCCCGCGGCGGTCATGGCCTCGTCGATCTCGGCGGCCGACATGGCGGGTCCTGCGTCGATGAACCACAGGAAGCCCATCAGCGCGCCGTCGTGCCGTACGGGAACGCAGACCCTCGGCAGCAGGCCGAGCGCGGGCGCGCCGGGTGTGCGCAGCGGAGCGGTGGCCTCCAGGATGCCCGCGGCGTGCAGGAATCCGCGCACCTCAGGGGTGGTGTGGCGGCGCAGGATCGAGTCGCGCCTGATGTCGTCCATCGCGCCGTCCTGCTCGGAGTAGGCGATGACGCGCTGGAGGCGGTCCTCCAGGAGCAGGGGTCGCCCGAGGCGGATGGCTAAGTCGTCGACGCTGCGCTGCAGCACTACCTGGCCTTTTCAGCATTTGTCGGAAATGGGAGGTGGCCTCTTCCCTACAACTGATCGGTGATCTCCGTCAAGAGCGTCTATACCGTCCTAGATCGTGACACTCCCGAAGAAGCTGCTGAAAGGCCTGCTGGCGGCCCTAGTGCTGGTCCCCTTAGGTCTCGCGGCCACCCCCGCTTCCGCCGATCCCCCCGCGGACCCCGAGATCCCCTGGCGCCAGGACCACTGGCCCCAGACGCAGCCGTGGCAGCGCGACGAGCCCGAGGCCGACCCGAGCCTGCGCAGCCGTCCCTCGCCCTCGATCGCGCCGATCGACCCGCAGAACTGGAAGAACCCCGACCACATGACGTGGGCGGACTACAAGAAGATTCCGGGCACGAACTGGTCCGACCCGAACGCCAAGGGCTCCACCCGCACCTTCAAGGGCGCGCTGGTGCTGCTCGACTACCCCAACCAGCCGTTCGTGGCCACCCAGCCCAAGGGTTCGACGATCTACAAGAACCCCAGCGCCGAGGCGCACGACGTGCCCCGCGACCAGGTCGCCACGTTCTACAAGGACTTCCTCAACACCCCGAGCACGCTCAACCGCGGCCACACCATCCACGAGTACTGGATGGAGGACTCGGGCGGCCGCTACGGCGTCGACCTGACCGGGTTCGGGCCCTACACGATGTCGGGCAAGGACCACGAGTACGCCATGGAGTTCCAGGGCGGCACCGGCTGCCCCGCGGGCGACACCTGCAACAAGAACCTGCGCACCGAGGGCAAGTCCCTGTGGGTGGGCGCCATCGGCGAGGAGGAGGCCAAGAAGTTCGACTTCATCTTCTACCTCAGCGCCGGTCAGGACGAGTCGGCCACCTGGCAGGAGTTCGGGATGATGAAGTTCCCGAACAAGGAGGACGTGACCGACGAGTGGGGCCCCGAAGACCCCGGCCTGCCCAACTGGGTCAAGACCCGCTACGTCGACTGGACCTCCTGGCAGGCGGGCTCCAACTTCTGGCCCAACGCCGAGATCGGCGTCAACTCCGTGCAGGCCGAGAGCTCGGGCATGGCCGTGTACGCGCACGAGCTGAGCCACATCCTCGGCGTGCTCGACAACTACAACAACCCCTACGCCAACCCGGTCCGCAGGGCCTACACCGGCGTGTGGGAGATGCTCAGCAGGGGCAGCTTCAACGGCCCCGGCGGCCCGCACAGCCGCTGGCTGATCCCGCCCACCTCGGGCGGCTCGATGGGCGCCCAGCACATGCTGCGCAACAAGATCAAGCTGAACATGGTCGACGAGCAGAACGTGCTGCGCCTGTCGCGCGACGCGCTCGACGAGTCCGGCCTGGTCACCGCCAAGGTCACCGCCCGCGCCGTCCAGCCGGGACCGAGCGGGCTCATGGGCCTCAACATCCAGTTCGACTCCGGTGACAAGGCGCCCGCCTGCCAGTGGCAGACCGATCCGCTGTGCGACGGCGGCGGCTACGAGAACTACACGGTCGAGGTCGTCGACCGGATGGGCACCGACTCCTTCACCCCCGACTCGGGCGTGTTGCTGGCCAAGACCAAGAACCAGGACAGGGCCCCGTTCGAGTGGGTGGTCGACGCCAACCCGCAGGACATCAACATGACCGACTACGTCCTGCCCGATGGCACCAAGGTCCCGATCACCATCGGCGACTACCGCCAGCTGTCCGACGCCCTCTTCCACGCGGGCACCGACTCCGGCAGCGAGTACGAGTACGTCGACGAGGCCAACCGCCTGCACTTCTACATCACCGACGTGCAGCGCGACCGCAAGGGCGTGCTGTCCTACACGGTCGCCGTCCGCTCGCTGGACGGCGCGGGCCCGCACAAGCGGGGCGTCAAGCTGCTGCCCGCCGCCGGGGTCCCGACCGGCAAGGGCATCTCCAGCTGCCGGTTCCCGCTGTTCAACACCGGCAGGACGAGCACCACGACAGCCGCGCACCCCGAGGACGTCTCCTCCTACCTCGGCGCCGACGTCTACCGTCTCACCGCGTCGGTCTCCGGCCGCGGCTGGAGCACCCAGCTGCCCAACGCCCTGGCCTCGGTCGGCAACGGCGAGCACGAGTCCGTCACGGTCAACGCCCAGCGGGCCGAGGGCGGCAGCCGCCTGGCCAAGGTGACGCTGACCGCCACCTCCGAGTCGGACCCGTCCAAGACCGTGACCGCCACCTGTCACGTGGTCGGACTGTAACCGGCTGACGGGGTTGCACAGGTAACCGGCTGACGGGGTACGGCGCCGCCGTACCCCGTCGGTCACCGCAGCGCCGGACCCCTGAGGCCCAGGGCGAACAGCAACCCGAGCAGGACCTCCAGCCCGTAGACGATGTTCGTGGCCGTCTGGCCGACCAGCACGTAGGCGACGGCCGCGACGAGGCAGCAGACCAGCAGCACCACGTCGGCCACGCCGAGCACGATCGCCATGACCAGCCTGATCAGGAAGAGCACGAACCCGAGGCCGAACCACTCGGACATCGTCGAGTCGTCGTAGGCCCACCGCGACAGCGCGAACGGCGAGTAGAAGGCCCCGCTCCAGTAGGCGTCCCACCGCTCCAGCGGGCCGGGCACGTGCTCCCTGATCGTGACCTCGGCCGGCTGGAACTGGATGGTCCTCACCTCGCCACGGGTGACGTCGATGAGCACCGTGCGGTCGACCACCTGGATCTTCGTGGTGCCGTTGACCACGGCGGTGAACTCGCCCGAACCGGCCCTGACCTTGTAGATGTGGTCGAAACCGACGTCGATCTGTCCCTGCGGGACCTCGTCGGCATTGCGGACGATCACGTAGAGGGCGTCGTCCTCCTTGTCGGGCAGCGCGTACTCCGCGCCGATGGAGAACACCCCGACAGGAGTGACGAGTGAGGTCTGGCCGCTCACCTTGAGGCCGCCAGGACCCCAGTCCAGGCTCACGGGGAGGAAGGCGGGACGGAAGCTGCCCTTCACCTCGGTGTCGGAGCAGGCGGAGATGCCGACCAGAACGGCGATCACGAGCAGGACGCGGATGAATCGGTCTGCGGCACGCGTCAATGGAGTCCCTTCTGTGGACGCGCGGTGTCGTTCGCATGGACAACGGGCCAGAGGCCTCCCGAGTTCGATCAGGGGTGGCGCGCGCCGTACTAGATCGGCTTGAATCACCTCCGAAGGGGGTGCGTGTTGCGACTGCCGGAGGAGGCTCCCAAGCCCCGGCGCAGGAGGCGGGCCTGGGTGGCGCCTGTCGCGGCGGGCGCGGCCGCGGGCGCCGCCAGCATCCTGGCCGCGTCGCTGGAGTGGGAGATCCCGCCCATCGCCAAGATCGGCGTGACCGCGCTCGCGGCGCTGCTCGTGGGCGTGACGACCTGGGCCACCACCGCCACCAGCAAGAACAACGAGGCCAAACCGCTCCTGGACGACCCCTCGTGGCGCCCGCCCGACCAGTGGCCGCCCGCGCCCGAGCACTTCACCGGCCGCTCGGAGGCCCTGACCGAGCTGCGCAAAGTCTTCACCGCCAGACGCCGGACGACCGAGGTCGCGCCGCCGCTGGTCGTCTCCGTGTACGGCAGGGGCGGCGTCGGCAAGTCGGCGCTCATGGCCAGGTTCGGGCAGGAGATCGCCGACTGGTTCCCCGATGGCCGCCTCTACGCCAACCTGCGCGGCATCCGACCCGACGAAGTCCTCATCGGATTCCTGCGCGCGCTCGGCGTCCGGCTCACCACCGACCCCGGAGGACAGGAGGAGCTGCGCAAGCTCTGGCTGACCTGGACCAAGGGCCGCAGGATCCTCATCGGCCTGGACAACGTCGACGACGCCGAGCAGGTCAAACCCCTCATCCCCGCCGAGCCGGGCTGCGCGGTCGTGGTCACCTCGCGCCAGCCGCTGTACCTGATGAACGCCTACGACACCCAGCTCAGCGTCTTCAGCGAGGCGCAGGGCGTGGAGCTGCTGGCCAGACTGGCCGGCGGCGAGCGGATCGTCGAGGACCTGTCCGCCGCCAAGGAGATCGTCAGGATCTGCGACTACCTGCCGCTGGCCATCAACATCTGCGGCGGCCGCCTGGCCACCAGGTCGAGCTGGTCGCTGCGCGAGCTGGCCAACCGGCTGGCCGACGAGCGCCGCCGCCTGGACCAGCTGGAGCTGGCCCGCACGATCGACAAGAGCGTCCGCGCCTCGGTCCAGCTCAGCTACGACGACTGCACCGGCATCCAGCGCAGGCTGCTGCGCCTGCTGTCCTCGCTCACCTCTCCCGACGTGCCCGGATGGGTCGCGGGCGAGCTGCTCGACATCTCCGTGCTCGACGGCGCCGACCAGCTGGAGGCGCTGATCGACGTCCAGCTGGCCGAGAGTTCGGGCACCGACCAGACCGGCGCCATGCGCTACCGCCTGCACGACCTGGTCCGCCTGTTCGCCGCCGAGCTGGAGGAGGACAGGCGCGACGCCGCCATCGAACGCGTCCTCTACGCCTACCGCCGCCGCGCCGAGGCCGCCGCCCAGGCCAGATGGCCGCAGGACTGGGGCCGCACGGGACGCGTCGGCGACGCCGGCGGCCAGGTGCTGGCCGGCGACTGGCTCAACGCCGAACGCCTGAGCCTCATCGCGATGATCCACCTGGCCAGGTCGATGGAGCTGTGGGAGCTGGTCTTCGGCCTCGGCAGGGCGTTCTGCTCCATCTGCCACTCCCTGCGCGCCTACTGGACCGACTGGGGCGAGGTCGCCGAGATCACCGTCGAGGCGGCCAGACGCATGCGGGACCCGAGGACGCTGGGCATCGCCCTGCTCGACCGCACCGCCGCGCTCGGCGGCGACGCCGCGGAGGAGGCGCTCAAGCTCTTCACCGAGCTCGGCGAGTCGTGGTGGGCGGCCAGGGCCATGCGCACCATCGGCATGCGGCTGTTCACCGGCGGCAACCTCGACAGGGCGCAGGACTACCTCATCCAGGCCATCGCCGCTTTCAACGCAGAAGAGGACTACTGGTGGATGGCGCGGACCCAGCGCAACCTCGCCGAGCTCCGCCTGGCGCAGCGGCGGCCTGAGGAGGCCCGCGACCTGCTGGAGGACGCCCTCGAGGTGTTCAAGCGCGACGGCAACCGCTACTCCGAGGCGCAGACGCTGCGCGCCTACGGCGAGGTGCTCGCCGCCCAGGCGCGCGGGCTCCACGCGGAGGGAGAGTCCAGGGCCGCCGCCGACCTGTTCACCAAGGCGGGCTTCAGCCTCGACAGGGCGGCGGAGATGTTCAGGAGCAGGGGCGAGCTGTGGGAGGAGGCGCGGTGCATGCGCGCCTTGGGCGAGGTCGGCGACCCCGTCAACCGCCTGCGCGAGCTCGACTCGGTACGGCGGGCGGAGGAGATCCTCACCGCCCTCGGCGACTCGTGGGGGGTTGCCCGCACCCACCTGTCGTCGGGCAGGGCGCTGGGCAGGATGGGCAGGACCGCCGAGGCGGAGGAGGAGCTGAAACGCGCCGTCACCGCCTTCGAGGAGCTCGGCGACCAGTGGTGGATGGCGCGCAGCCTGCGCTACCTCGGCGAGACGCACCTCGACGCCAAGGACAGGAGCGCCGCCGTACCCGCGCTGGAGCGGGCCCGCGCGATCTACCGCAGCCTCGGCAACGAGGCGGGGATGCGCAGGACCCTCGAACTGCTCAGGAGAGCGGAGTCCTGATCAGGTGGCCCGCCGCCCTGCGGGCCTCCTGGATCGACTCCTCGAACAACGCCCGCACGTGCCGTGCCTGGTCGGCCAGCTGCTGGATGTGCGGAAGGGCCAGGTCGTCGCGAACCGTCTCGGCCAGCAGGCGCTGGTAGTCGGGCGTGCGGGCGGCCAGCATCTCCAGCCGCCTGTGCGCGCGGTAGACGTCGTCGGCCCTCAGCACCTGCAGCGCGTACTCCTCCAGATTGCGCACCCGCTGCGACAGCGACGTCCACGCCTGGTCCAGCGCGCTGCCGTACGGCGCGAACGCCGCCCTGAGGTTCCTCGGCAGGTCGGTCGGCACGATCCTGCGATGCTCGTCGTGCATCCGCGACAGCTTCGCCAGCCGCCTGGCGATCTGCCACACCTCGTCCGGCAGCGTCACCCTGTTGTCGATGGAGTCGATCAGTCCCGCCTTGTGCACCTCGGAGGCGAGGATCGTGTCGGCGGCGTCCTGCGCCCTGCGCAGCAGCACCTGGCAGGGGTAGTCGAGGTCCTCGGCCAGGACGTAGCGGTCGGCGTGCTCGTAGGCGAGCTTGAGCCGCCGCCGCGCCACCCTGTTGCCCTCGTCCGTCGCCATCCAGCGCATCAGCGCCACCAACGACACGCCCACCAGCGCCACGATCATCCCCGCCGTGCTGGTCACCAGCCAGATCAGCAGGAGGAACGCGGGCAGCACGAACAGCAGGGCCGAGTTGCGGGCAGGCTCGTGATGCTTGCCCGCCCTCGCCATGTGCATCGCGTGCGGGCCCGCTCTCAGCTGTGCCACGACCTCCCCGGGTAGAGAGGGATCGAGCACCAGACGCGGGGGAAAAGCACGCGGATCCATCTCTTCATGCTGCGTTACGAATGGCGAATCCGCACAGACTTATCCCGACATATAGGCTCGAACTCGATGAATGACTTCACGCGATGGATAGAGCTCGAAGGTGCCGCCAACGTCCGTGACCTGGGCGGACTCCCCACCGCCGACGGCGGAACCACGCGGCAGGGCCGCATCCTGAGATCCGACAACCTGCAGGGTCTGACCGGCGCCGACGTCGAGACGCTCGTCGGCTCGCACAAGGTCAGGCACGTCGTCGACCTCCGCTCAGGCCCGGAGGTCGCACTCGAAGGCCCCGGACCCCTCACCAGAATTCCCGAGGTCACCGTCCACCACCTGACCCTCTTCGCCGAAGGCGGCAGGCACACCGACGTCGACGCCGACAGGGCCCTGCCGTGGCAGGAGCGCAACGCCGACGACGACCTGCGCGTCACCGGGTTCTACTACGGCTACCTGCGCGACCGGCCCGACTCCGTCATCTCCGCCCTGCGCGTCATGGCCATGGACGACGGCGCGGCCATCGTCCACTGCGCGGCCGGCAAGGACCGCACCGGCGTGCTGTGCGCGCTCGCGCTGGAGGTCGCAGGAGCCACCCGCGAGGCCATCGTCGCCGACTACGAGGCGACGGGCGAGCGCCTCGAACAGGTGCTGGCCAGGCTGCGGGCCAGCGACACTTACCGGGACGACCTCGACTCCCGCCCCGCCGACGACCACCGGCCACGGGCTCGGTACATGCTGCAGTTCCTGGGGGTGCTCGACGACCGGTTCGGCGGGCCGCTGCCGTGGCTCCACGCGAACGGCTGGACCGAGACCGACACCCTCGCCCTCCGCTCCCGCCTCCGCGACTAACCCCTTCCCGGCCGCCGGTGTTTTTGTTGGTCGTACGGGTGCCGGGTCGCGTGCGTTTTTCGGCCGGCTGCCGCCGAGTCGCGTGTTTTTGTCGGCTGTACGGCCGCCGCCGAGTCATGGCCACCGTGGGGCGACGGTGGCCGCCCGTCCATCACGCGTGCTCCAGCGGGACTCGAGATCCCCCTGGGCTGGGGTGTTGCGACGACCTCTAGAACTTGCACTCGCACCGGCGGGGCCTTGAGTCTTCGCTCGGAGACTCGCACTGGGGGCCGATCCCTCGGGGAGACGCACCCGCAGAGGGGACCGAGGCTTTCCTCGGGGGATCGCATGTCGCGCCTCACTGATGGCTGCTTCCGGTGGGCGGTGTCGTGCGACTGGCTCGGGTTGTGTCACTCGAAGGTCAGTGGATGCGGATGACCGTGTGCTCGGTGGCGGAACGGCGGGCCGCCTCGATGACCGTGAGCGCGTCCACCACATCGCGAGGATCGACAGGGGGAGCGGAACCGGTGCTCAGGGATGCCGCCACCGCCTGGTAGAAGTCCAGGTACGAGCCGGGCTCCGTGCGGACCCGCTCGACCGAGTCGATCGTGCCGAGCGTCCCCCACTGTTCCTCAGGGTCCGCGCCGAACCCCGGATCGTGCGGCGTCGCTCCCGCGCGCAGCCGCTCCTCCTGGACGTCCAGGCCATGCTTCACGTAGGCGGCCGCCGAGCCCAGCACCCTGAACCGTGGCCCCAGCTGGGCCGCGAGCGCGTTCGCCCACAGGTGGGAGCGGGCCCCGTTGGCATGCGTGAGGGCGAGGAAGGAGTCGTCGTCCGAGCTGACGCCCTCCCTGCGGACATCACTCTCGGCATAGACCTCCCGCACGGGGCCGAGGAGCTGCAACGCCTGGTCGACGAGGTGGCTGCCCAGGTCGTAGAGGAGACCGCCGACCTCGTCCTCGCCGCCGCTCTCCCGCCAGCCGCCCTTCGGCACGGGACGCCAGCGCTCGAAACGCGACTCGAGGCGGTAGACGTCCCCGAGCGCGCCCTCGGCCACCAGACGGCGCAGGGTGAGGAAGTCGCCGTCCCACCGGCGGTTCTGGAACACGGTCAGCATCAGGCGCTTCTTCGTGGCCAGATCGACGAGGTCGCGGGCCTCCTGCGCGGTCCTGGCTAGGGGCTTGTCCACCACGACGGGACGTCCGGCGTTCAGCGCGGCGGTGGCGAGGGGAACGTGTGTCCTGTTGGGAGAGGCGATGACGGCCAGGTCGCAGCGCGGCCACAGCTCGTCGGCGTCCTTCACCGCCGTCGCGCCGTACTTCTCGGCGACCTCGGCGGCCCGGTCGGGGTCGCGGGTGACGACGGCGGCCAGGTTGAGGCCGGGGGTCGCGTGGATGAGCGGGGCGTGGAAGACGGCCCCCGCCGTGCCGTAACCGACCAGGCCCACTCGGATCTCGCTCATGGGTCCACGATAAACCGCTGCCCGATCATGACCCGGACGCCACGGGAGCGGTCTCCCGAAACCCCAGCCCAGAGCAGGAGGACGCTCACGCAGGGCGCGGGGTCGTGGTTCCTCGTGAAGGGCGGCGGGTCCGCGCGGGAGGTGTGGGGTCGTGGTTTCCCCGGGAGGGCGGCGGGTCCGCGTGGGGGTACGGGGTGGCCGTTGCCGGAGGAGGGTGACAGGTCAGATGTGGTCGGGGTCGACGGCGAGGGCGACGTGGATGAGGTCCTCGATCGCGTGCGCCAGCCGCCCGTCGGAGATCTCGTAGCGCGTCTGCCGTCCCTCGGGAACCGCGACGACGAGGCCGCATCCGCGCAGGCAGGCGAGGTGGTTGGAGACGTTCTGCCGGGTGAGCCCCAGTTCGTCGGCCAGTCGCGCAGGGTAGGAGGGGCCCTGTAGCAGGGCGATGAGCAGACGGCAGCGGTTCGGGTCGGCGAGGGCCCTGCCGATTCGGGCCATCGCGTCGAGCCGGGTCTCCACAGTGAACACGATAATCAGGATACACGAGTTGCTGTATATACAGTTCCTACTGTATATACATGGTTGACTGTATAGATCGGGAGGCGACACATGGGACACGGTCATGGGCACGGCCACACGACGGCCGGCGCGGTACACCGGAAACGGTTGATGATCGTGCTGCCGCTCACGTTGAGCGTCCTGGTCGTCCAGGTCGTCGGGGCGATCCTGTCGGGAAGCCTCGCCCTGCTCGCCGACGCGGGTCACATGGCCACCGACGCCGCCGGCATCATGCTCGCGCTGTTCGCGATCTGGGTGGCGGGCAAGCCTGCCAGCTCCCGCAGGACCTTCGGCTACCAGCGAGCCGAGATCCTGGCCGCCGCCGTCAACGCCGTACTGCTGCTCGCGCTGAGCGGCTACATCCTCGTCGAGGCCGTGCGCAGGTTCGCCGACCCCGAGCCGGTCGGCTCCACCGTCATGCTGGTCGCCGCGCTCGTCGGCCTGGTCGCCAACGGGATCGCGCTGTGGCTGCTGCGCGAGGGTCAGGAGGAGAGCCTCAACCTCAGGGGCGCCTACCTCGAGGTGCTCGGCGACCTGCTCGGCTCGGTGGCGGTGATCGCGGGCGCGCTCGTCATCAAGCTCACCGGCTGGGTCGCCGCCGACGCGATCATCTCGATCGTCATCGCGCTGCTCATCCTGCCCAGGACGTGGAAGCTGCTGAGGGAGGCCGTCGACATCCTGCTGGAGGCCACCCCCAAGGGCGTCGACCTGGCCGAGGTGCGCAAGCACCTGCTGGAGACGCCGGGCGTCACCGACGTCCACGACCTGCACGCCTGGACGATCACCTCAGGGGTGCCCGTGATGTCCGCCCACGTGGTGGTGGAGGACGACGCGTTCAGCAGGTGCGGCCCGCTGCTCGACCGCCTGCACCAGTGCCTGGCAGGGCACTTCGACGTGGAGCACTCCACGCTGCAGCTCGAGCCCGCGGGCCACGTCGACCACGAGGGCGCCAGGCACCACTAGCCACCACCGGCTAGCTGTCGCGGTCGTCCCGCTCGGCCAGAAACGCCTCGAACTGGGCGGCAAGCTCGTCGCCCGTCGGCATCGGGGTGCTCTCGGCCATCAGATTCTCCCGCTCCTCGCCACCGGCGAAGGCGTCGTACTGCTGCTCCAGCCCCGTGATCGCCGACGACAGCTCGCTGGAGGACTGGATCTGCTCCTCGATCTCCGCCGTCGTACGGCCCGCCGCGTCGTGCAGGCTGTCCATCGGGAACACCAGCCCCGTCCCCTTCGTCACCGCCTCCAGCGCGGTGACCGCGGCCTGCGGGTACTCCGCCTGCGACAGGTAATGAGGCACGTGTACGGCATAGCCGAGCGCGTCGCGCCCCTGCCTGCCCAGGCGGAACTCCAGCAGCGCCGCGACGCTGCCCGGCACCTGCACCCTGCCGAACGCGCTCACCTGCGAGTTGATCAGCTCGGGCCTGCTCGCGTGAGCGGTGACGCCCAGCGGCCTGGTGTGGGGGACGGCCATCGGGATGCCGTGCACGGTGACCAGCTTGCTCACCCCGAGGCGCTCGGCCAGCCCGCCCACCGCGGCGGTGAACAGCTCCCACTCCCTGTCCGGCTCGGGGCCGCTCAGCAGCAGGAACGGCGTGCCCGTCAGGTCACGCGCCTGGTAGAGGGCCAGTTCGGGGGCCTCGTAGTCGACCCACCTGTCGGTGTCGAACGTCATCGTCGGCCGCCGCGACCGGTAGTCGAGCAGGCGGTCGACGTCGAACGTCGCCACGACGCTGTGCTCCAGCTCGGCAAGCAGATGGCCCACCGCGAGCCGTCCTGCGGCGCCCGCGTCGACGAACCCGTCGAAGTGGTACACCAGCACGGGATCGGTGAGCTCGGGGGTCTCCTCCGCCAGCCGGTAGAGATCCGTCGGGTCGAACACGGTTGATCAGCCTTTCCCTCGGTACTCTCTCCAGAACCTTCGGCGAGCCGGAACGATTCCGTGCACGGCACCCTACCTATGAGAAGAACTTGTCGAAGCCCCGGGTGGGTGCGCTCCACGGCCCGGCCGCCGCCTCCCCGCCTGCCGGCCGGAGCGGTCTTCAAGAAGCACGAAGTCGCGAGGGTGCTGGTCGAGGTGGGGCCGATCCGCATGCGGGGGTGCCCAGTGCGGTGGACACCGCCCGCATGTTCGGCGACGAGGACCTGCTCAGGCCGTTCAGCTGATCAGCTCGTGCTGGAAGCCCTTGACCTGCCCTCTGAGCAGTGGGTCTGAGAAGCGCTGGGTCTCACGGGCCCAGTCGAGGTAACCGCGCATCCAGTTTTCCAACCCGGTCACGCACCGCATGGTGCCGTTCGCGGTGTTGTAGTCGGTGCCCAGCTCGTCGAACGTGGCCTGGATCTCCCCCTTGGCCGCGAGGAACGTCTCGACTCTCAGCGAGATGTTCGCGTTGACGAGTTCGACGGCTTCCTGGAGCGAGCAGTCCAGAGCGTTCCAGAACACGATCACGAGGTTGTGGAACTCGCCCTGCGCCAGCTCCCTGTGGAGCCCGATCAGGTCGTTGGTGCAGACCACGACGTGACCGGCCTCGTGGACCATGGTCCTGTAGGGGGCGGAGACGCGGATCTCGGTCGGCACCTCGAACTGCTCCACCAGCTCGATCAGGTCGAAGGACGGTGGGACGTAGGCGATGTTCAGCTTGTGCTCGACATAGCTTTCCGGATCGGGGATCAGCCCACGAGTCCTGTTGTCCACCTCCCACTGAGCCGTTTTGAAGCAGTCCTGCAGGTGGTCGGCGAACCTGTGCCACCAGCTCGGAGCCGCGTGCAGCCGCATGCGGTCCCGGATGTCGGCAAGTCCGTGCATGATCGGCCCCGCGGTCGTGTCCAGCGGTTCGCCGCGTAACACGGCCGAGAACCTTTCGGCCATCCGGCGGGCCAGGTCGGGATCCGAGCCCACCTCGGCCAGTTCGAACTGGTCGTCGTAGACGTGGAACCAACTGTTGAGGTCGGCCGCCAGCGCCAGGATGGGCACCGACGCCTCGGGGTAGAGCCTCGCGACCAGCCTGGAGTAGGACTCGCCGGTGAATCGGGAGGTGGCTCGCTCTCCTTCGATGAGGTTCAGTCGCCTGGCCCACGCGGTGGTGTGCTCGGCGACGATGGACTCGAAGGGATTGAGTTTGGATGGGAAGGGAATCTGGGGATCAGGTAGAGAGAAATCCGGCATCTCTTGCATGGGTGCGCAGCCTCCCACGAGGACGGATGTGGCATCCCGCCTGCTAGATCGCGGAACAAGCCATTCTTTTGGCATGCCCGGACATAAAGGCGCCAAATCCGTTCGCGTGATAAGGGGCTAAACGGAGTGGTATTTCGGACATAGAGGCTATGATCACACGGATGGCGGATCTCCGTCGAGTTCGTCCAGCGCGAGGGTCGTCGCCTCGTCCAAGTCCAGCTTGGTGCCCATGTCGAAGGCCGCTTTGTAGGCTCCTTCACCCAGCAGTTTCTGGCACTCCTTGACTGCCCTTTCGTGCTCGATGGTCAAGAACGGCGCACCCAGCATGGGCAGGCCCGCCGCCCGCCAGTTCTGGTGCAGTGCGCCCAGGACCCGAGCCGCCCTGTCCGGCTGATTGAGGCTCACCATGATCCGCGCCGTCGTCTCCAGAGCCATCATGGTGCCCACGGTGTCGTGGAAGTAGCGCTTGATGCGCAGGCCCTCCTGCGCCGAGGTGAGCGCCGCCTCCGGTCTGCCCGTCGACATCAACGGCAGCGCCAGCGCCCAGCTCGCGTAGGAGCTGACCCACAGCTCGCCGCGCTCCTTGCACACCTGCAGCACGTCGACCAGCAGCGACTCGGCCTCGTACAGCTCGCCCTGCGTCGTCAGCACGATCGACAGCTCCACGATGGCCGGGAGCAGGCCGGGATTGAGCTCCTTGTTGCCGGTGTTGAACTCGATCGCCATGCCCAGCAGCGCGCTCGCCTTCTGCAGGTCGCCCTGCAACAGCGCCGCCGTACCCTGCATCTTGGAGGCGAGGATGACCGCGCGCGAGTCGCCGACCAGCACCGCCTCGCTGCTGCACTGCTCGGCCGCCTCCAGCGCGCCCGCGCTGTCGCCCTGGGCGCTGCGCACGTAGGACAGCACCCACAGCGCCTTGCATCGTTCCTTGCTCGGCTGGGGATTGGCCCGCAGCGCGCGTTCGAGGTAGATGCGGCCCTCGCGGATGAAACCGCAGCAGATCCACATGAACCACAGCGACGACAGCAGCTCCAGCGCCAGGATGCTCTCGCCCGGCGTGCGCAAGGCGTGCTCCAGCGCGAGTCTGACGTTGTCGTGCTCCTGGCGCATGCGGACGAACCAGTAGATCTGCCGGGGACCCGACCAGGCGTCCTCGCTCCTTCGCGCCAGGCTCAGGTAGTAGGCCAGGTGCTTCTGGCGCATATTCTGCGTCTCGCCCAGCTTGTCCAGCCACTCCTCGCCGTACTCGGCCAGCGTGTCGATGAGCTTGTAGCGCACGCCCGCGTGATCGCTCTTGATCAGCAGGATCGACTTCTCCACCAGACCGGTCACCATGTCGGTGATGTCCTCGGCGGGCAGCCGGTCATCGGAGCAGACGAACCTGGCCGCGTCGAGCTCGAAGTCGCCGGAGAACACCGAAAGGCGCGCCCACAGCAGCCGCTCGGCCGGCTCGCACAGCTCGTGACTCCACCCGATGGCCGCGCGCAGCGTCTGGTGCCGCGGCAACGCCGTACGGCTGGCTCCGGCCAGCAGGCTGAACCGGTCGGTCAGCAGGCCCAGGATCTGCTCCACCGACAGCGCGCGCAGCCGTACCGCGGCCAGCTCGATCGCCAGCGGGATGCCGTCCAGGCGGCGGCACAGCTCGGCCACCGAGCCGATGTTCTGCTCGTCCAGCACGAAGTCGGGCACCACGGCGCCCGCCCTGGCCGCGAACAGCTGCACGGACTCGTTGGTGAACAGGTTCTCGTCAGGGTTGTCGCCCGGCACCGCCAGCGGCGGCACCGGAACCACGTGCTCGTACGTCAGGTGCAGCGACTGGCGGCTCGTGGCCAGGATCTTCAGCTGCGGGTTGGAGCGCAGCAGCTCGTCGATCAGCTCCGCGCAGCCCTCGATCAGGTGCTCGCAGGTGTCGAGGATGAGCAGCATGCTGCGGTCGCGGACCCACTCCGACAGCGACTCGGACTCGCCGCGCGCCGACTGGTCGGCCACACCGAGCGCGGAGGCGATGGTGTTCTTCACCATGCCCGCGTCCTGCAGCCTCGCCAGATCGGCGAACCACACGCCGTCCTCGAACTGTGAACGCACCTGATGGGCCAGCCGCAGCACCGTCCGCGACTTGCCCACGCCACCGATGCCGGTGACCGTCACGAGGTTCGACTCGGACAAATGGCGCTTGAGGTTGGCAAGCAGCCTTGTCCGGCCGACGAAGCTCGTGAGCTCCGCCGGCAAATTGCCTTCTCGACGCCAACCTGTCGGGGTGGCCATGGGCAGCCTCACGGGGGGTAGCCGGACACCTTCTCACGCGCGGATCCACTGTACCCCGCGTAGCCTTTACTGTCCCTTGAGGCTTACATGCGCGAGGGTGGCGTTTCTTCCTCCGGATAGCATTGTCGCCGTGAGTGAATTGCTACCCGAGCAGACCTCGGACGATACCGACCTGGGGTGGGGCGAATATCGGGACGAGGATCCCGACGCTTTCTACCTCGACGACAAACCGCCTCACTGGGGCTGACACGGCGTGTCGCGCAGGGCGCCCAAGGGTGTCGTGACTGACCGATGGGCCGGCGCCCTCGCGAGCCCCGGCCCATCGGCCCCCCTCCTGCGCCGCGGCTCCTGACGTGCCGCGGCCCCCACCGGGGGTACGGGTCAGCTGACGACGTCCTTACGGCGGAAGCGGCGGAAGGCGATCGCGATCAGGATCGCCGAGTAGGTGACCGACACCGCCGCCCCCTTGGTCATCCCGCCCCAGTCCAGCACCGGAGCCAGCGCGTCCATCCATGCCGTGTTCCAGAAGGTCGGCAGGAACTCCCTCAGCGATCCCAGCGCCTCCACCGCCTGCAGGATCGTGCTGACGATCACCAGCCCGACCGCGCCGCCCACCGCGCCGAGCGGCGAATCCGTGACCGTCGACAGCAGGAACGCCAGCGACGCCACCACGAGCTGGCTGACCAGCGCGTACCCGATCACGATCCCGAAACGCGGCAGCACGTCGAAGGCGGGGATCGTCTCCCCGGTCCCCGGCACCTGAATGTCGTTCCAGCCGAACACCAGCGTCCCCGCGATCAGCGCCATCACCGGCAGGCAGATCACCGCCGCCGCCGAGTAGCCCAATGCCACGACGAGCTTCTGCCGTAGCAGCCGGTCCCGCGGCACCGGCGCGGCCAGCAGGTAGCGCAGCGACGACCAGTTCGCCTCGCTGGCCACGGTGTCGCCGCAGAACAGCGCCACCGCCACCACCAGCAGGAAGCTCGCCGACACCGACAGCGCGAACGCCGCGAAGTTCAGCCCGCCCTGCGTGGCCAGATCCGACAGGCGCAGCGCGTTCTGCTGGCCGGTGTTCTGCGGCCCGAACTGGAAGGCGATCACCAGGATCCACGGCAACGCCAGCAGCAGCCCGAACATCACCAGCGTGCGCCGCCGCTTGAACTGCCTGACGATCTCCACCCGCAGCGGCAGCGTACGGCGAGCCGCGTAACCGGGAGCCGCGGTCGTCGTCATGACTTCTCTCCGATCAGGTCGAGGAACACGTCCTCAAGGCGTGGCCCGTGACCGTTGTGCTTGGCCGTGCCGAGCAGGTCGGACACCGGGCCCGCGCTCACCAGGCGGCCCCTGTGCATGACCACCACGTGGCTGCACGTCTGCTCCACCTCCGCCAGCAGGTGGCTGGAGACGATCACCGTACGGCCGTCGCGGGCGTAGCGCTTGAGCACCTCGCGCATCTCCCTGATCTGGGGCGGGTCGAGCCCGTTGGTGGGCTCGTCGAGCACGAGCAGGTCGGGCAGGCCCAGCATGGCCTGCGCGATGGCCAGGCGCTGGCGCATGCCCTGGGAGTAGGTGCGCACGGCCCGCTCCAGCGCCGTGCCGAGACCGGCGATCTCCAGCGCCTCCTCCATGTGGGCGTCCTGCGGCGGCCGTCCCGTCGCCTGCCAGTACAGGGTCAGGTTGTCGCGCCCCGACAGGTGGGGGAGGAACCCGGGACCCTCGACGAACGAGCCGAGCCTGGACAGGACCGGCGCCCCGGGGGTCACCGTGTCACCGAAGATGCGGATCTCGCCGTCGTCGGGCTGGATGAGCCCCATCATCATCCGCATCGTGGTGGTCTTGCCCGCGCCGTTCGGGCCGAGCAGCCCCAGCACCTGGCCCTTCTCCACCGTGAACGACAGGCCGTCCACGGCCTTCTCGCCGTTCCTGTAGGCCTTCGTCAGCCCGGCGATCTCCAGCGGCACCTCGGCACGCTCACTCGTGCCGGAGGGAGCGGCGACCGTCCTGCGGCCCGTCGCCAGGATGAGCGCGGCCGCCGCGACGGCCGCCAGCGGCAGCGCCCAGGTCCACCACACGGGACCGGTCGGCGGGGCCGCCAGTTCGGGCACCGTCGGCACGGTCAACGTCGGCGAGGCCAGGCCCACCACGTAGCTCGCGGGCTCGGCGGGCGTCGCGTAGCCCATGTCCGTCGTCGTCAGCGCCAGCCGTACCCGATGACCTGCCGCGAACCTGTGGTCGACGGCGGGCAGCGTGACCGTCACCTCACCGGAACCCGCGGGAACCCGCACGGGCGCCACCAGACCGGCCGGCAGCGTCGGTGGGGTGGCGGCGTCGGCCACGTCGTAGAGCTTGGCGAACAGCGTCGCCTCGCCCTGCCCCTGGACCCTGATCTTCACGGTCGGGGTGCCGGTGAGCTGGAGCGGCTCGGCCAGCGGAGCGGACTCGAAGACCGCGCTCTGGCCCGGCATGTCGAGGGAGACGCCGGGGTTGCCCTGCGCGCCGGCGCCGAGCAGGCCGCCGATCCCCGGCACGGCCGAGATCGAGGCGGGGTTGCCGCCTGGCGGGTTGGCGACGTTCTGGTCGGGGCCGGTCAGCGGCACCTGGGTGGTGGAGGTCCCCGCCAGGCCCGGGTAGCGGTCGGCACCGGGGTGCAGGCGGATGCGCTGGCGGGTGCCGGGGTCGCGGCCGCCGTCCCGCGTGATGACGAACCCCTTCACCGTTGCGGCGGCGCCCTTGGCGCTCGTCCCCTGGCCGTCCGTTCTCAGGTAGCGGTCGAACCAGTCGAGCAGCCGCTCGTCCAGCCAGTCCACCTCGCCGTTGCCGCCGTCGTGCCCGCCGTCGAACCACATCACCTCGACCGGCGTCCCCGCCGCCGCGATCGCCTTGGCGTTCGCGTCGGCCTGAGCGAGGGGGAACAGCGAGTCGCGCTGCCCCTGGATCAGCAGCGTCGGCGCCTTGATCCGTCCCGCCACCGAGACGGGGCTCGACGCGCGCAGCGTCTCGATCGCCGCGGGGGTCGCCCTGCCGGTGGCCGCGACCTCCTGGTACATCGCGCACACCGCGGGCAGGAACCTGCCGCACCTGGCCTCCTCGGCCGACAGCGGCCGCGGCTGGGCGGTCAGCGCGCTCAGCCCCTGCGCGTCGGGGCTGGGGCCGCCCCTGCTGAAGAAGAGACCGGCCCACATCTTCTTGAACACGCCGTTCGGGAACAGCGCCTCCGACAGGTCGTTCCAGGTGATCATCGGGACTATCGCGTCGACCCTGGAGTCGTGGGCGGCCGTCATGAGCGCGATCGCGCCGCCGTACGAGCCGCCCGCGATGCCGACGCGCGGGTCGCCTGCGGCGTCCAGCCGTACGTCGGGCCGTTCGGCCAGCCAGTCGATGAGCTGCTTGACGTCCTTGACCTCGTAGTCGGGCGAGTTGAGCGCGATCTGCCCCGTCGAGCGGCCGAATCCGCGCGCCGACCAGGTCAGCACCGCGTAGCCCTGCCGCGCCAGCCGTACCGCCTGGGCCCTGACGCTCTGTTTGCTGCCGCCGAACCCGTGGGCGAGCAGCACGGCGGGGGCCCTGCCGCCGCCCGCCGGCGGGAAGTACGTCGTGTCGAGCTCGACCCGCTGGTCGTCTCCCGGGCCGTCGACGACGGCGATCCGCTGCTCCTGGCCGCTGATCTCGGCGTCGGAGGGCCACACCAGCCAGACCACCGTCGCGAGTACGGCCAGCGCCGCGACCAGCGCGGCTGCTCTCTTCATGGAGCGAGCGTACTGAGCGGTCCTGAGAGGCAGCTGAGACGCGGTCAGCCCAGCAGGGCGTAGACGGTGCTGGACCGGGCGGCGGGGCCCGGGCCGCCCTCGGCGCTCAGCGTGATCTCGGCGAAGGCCAGCGTGCGGCCCAGCCTGGTGACGCGCGCCTCGATGAGCACGTCGGCCTCGACGACGGGCCGCTGGAACGTCGTGGACTGCTGGACGGTGGTCATCGGCACGAAGCCGCCCCTGGCCGAGCAGATCGCGATGGCGGTCGCGGTGTCGGCGGCGGCCATGAGCGCCTGGCCGCTGATCCCGCCGCCCTCCCTGGCCAGGCGGCCCGACCACGGCAGGCGGAGCAGCGCGTGGCGCTCGCCGACCTCTTCCACGCTCAGCCCCAGGTCCAGGACCCAGGGGGCGAAGTTGTCCTTGAGTATGGCGTCGCCCTCTTCAGGAGTCACGCCGTCATCATGCACGCTGGAGCCATGCTTGAGGAGGTCTTCCTGCCGTCGACGTACGGCTCGGGCGTGCCGTACGAGCTGTTCGCAAGGCTGCGGCGCGAGTCGCCCGTCTGCTGGATCCCCGAGCCCGAGGTCGGGCCGTGGCGGTCGGGGCCCGGGTTCTGGGGCGTGTTCGGGCACGCGGACGTGAAGCACGTGCTGCGCACGCCGTCCGACTTCTCCTCCCATCTGGGCGCGACGCAGATCCGCGACCCCGACACCCCCGCCGACCTGGCGTTCGTCCAGGCGATGATGCTCAACACCGACCCGCCGGAGCATTCGAGGCTGCGCAGGATCGTCTCGGCCGCCTTCACCCCGCGGGCCGTTCGCGCGCTGGAGGAGTCGATCGCCGCGCGGGCGGCCCGGCTGTTCTCGGAGGGGGCGTGCGACTTCGTGGAGGTGGCCGCCGACCTGCCGGTGTGGACGCTGGCGCACGTGATGGGCGTGCCGGAGGAGGACCGCCGCCTGCTGTACGACTGGGCGTCGAGGGTGATCGGCTACCAGGACGAGGAGTACGCGAACCTGTCCACCGCCGGGGATCTCAGCCCGATCGGCAGGATCGCCGTGGCCGCCAGGCCCGAGCGGCGGCCGGGCGTCAACCCCAGGTCGAGGGCGGCGCTGGCGGACATGTTCGCCTACGCCCACGCGCTCGCCGGCCGCACGAGAGGGCGGGACGACGTGATGGCGGCCATGCTCCGAGGCGGCCTGACCGAGGCCGAGTTCGAGAACATGTTCTTCCTGTTCGCGGTGGCCGGGAACGAGACGCTGCGCAACGGCATCCCCGGCGGCCTGCTGTGCCTGCTGGAGCATCCCGCGGCCATGGAGTCGCTCAGGGGCGGGCCCGAACTGCTTCCCTCGGCCGTGGAGGAGATGCTGCGCTTCTGGCCGCCGGTCATGGACTTCCGCCGTACGGCGACGCGCGACCTGGAGCTGGGCGGTCAGCCGATCAGGGCGGGGGACAAGGTCGTCGTCTACCACGCCTCGGCCAACAGGGACGAGACGGTCTTCCCCGACCCCGACCGCTTCGACCTCGCCCGCAGCCCGAACGACCACGTGAGCTTCGGCTTCGGACCCCACGTCTGCCTGGGCGCCCACCTGGCCAGGACGCAGATGCGCGCGGTCTTCGCCGAGCTCGTCAGCAGGTGGGACGTGCGGCTCGCCGGCCAACCCGTCAGGCTGATCTCGAACTTCCAGAACGGGTTAAAGCATTTGCCCGTCCTCCTACAGTCGAGATCATGAACGACTATCTCGACGTCAACAGGGCCAACTGGGACGAGCGCGTGGCCATCCACGTGGGCAGCGAGTTCTACGACGTCGCCGGGTTCAAGGCGGGCGAGCAACCGCTGCGGGCGTTCGAACTGGCCGAGATGGGCGACGTGCGCGGGCGGCGGCTGGTCCACCTGCAGTGCCACTTCGGGCTCGACACGCTGGCGTGGGCCAGGCTCGGCGCCGACGTGACCGGCGTCGACTTCTCCGGCAAGGCGGTGGAGGCCGCCCGCGCGATCGCCGCCGAGTGCGGCATCGACGCCAGGTTCGTGGAGGCCGACGTCTACGACGCCGCCCCGGCGGCCGGCGACGGCTACGACATCGTCTACACGGGCATCGGCGCGCTGGTCTGGCTGCCCGATCTGGACAGGTGGGCGCGGGTCGTCGCCGGGCTGCTCAAGCCGGGCGGCTTCCTCTACCTTGCCGAGTTCCACCCCTTTGGCGACGTCCTCGACTACGAGGACGGGTCGAGGGTGGCCTTCGACTACTTCGACCGCGCGCCCCAGGTGGAGGACTTCCCGCACACCTACACGGGCTCCGAGGTGCTGGAGAACACCACGTCGGTGCAGTTCGCGCACGGCATCGGCGAGGTCGTGACCGCGCTGGCGGGCGCGGGGCTGCGCGTGGAGTTCCTGCACGAGCACGACTTCACGCTCTTCAGGCGCTTCGGCTCGCTTGAACCGCACGGCCCGCTCTTCCGCTTCCCCGAGGGACGGCCCGGCGTGCCGCTCCTCTACTCGCTGCGGGCTCGTCGCGACCGATAATCCCATTCATTTGCGATTGACTCCTCAAATCACCGCAATTCAGAAATAGTAAAAAGGTGTGCGCTCACCTGCGTAGACATTCATCTGAATTCGCGGTCTCATAATCCCGTCCACCTTTCGGGATGAGGAGAATCGCGTGCGCAATTCGCGAAAAATCGGAAGAATCGCCGCCGCATTCGTGGCGGCGATTGGTTTCGGCGCCGTCGACGCCGGACAGGCCTCGGCGGACGCCGATCCGCGGCCGGATCTTCGGATCACCCGCTTCCTCGGGGAGCAGCGCCTGCCGTACAAGATGCAGGTCGGCGACACCACCCTCGGCGGCCTGTCCGGCATCGACCGCGACCCGCGCACCGGCACCTGGTACTTCCTCTCCGACGACCGCTGGCGCTACCAACCCGCCCGCTTCTACACCGGGCGGCTGGACATCCACCCGGCGACCGGAGCGTTCACCGGGGTCCACGTCGACGGGGTCACCACCCTGCTGCGGCCGGACGGAAGCCCGTACCCCGCCTACGGCCTGCCCGAGTCGGCCGACCCCGAGACGATCCGGTACGACCGGTGGAGTCGCAGGCTCCTGTGGGGTCATGAAGGTGACAGGCCCGACGAAAGGAACCCCGACATTCCGGTGTCTGACCTTTTCGTCCGGTGGATGGACACGAACGGGCGGCATCTCGATGAGTTGCCGATTCCGCGCAATCTGCACCTGACCCGCACCTCCAGCGGCCCACGGCGCAATTTCGGCTTCGAGGGGCTGACCTTCGCCCCGCGCACCATCGCCGCCATCGTCGAAGGCCCGCGTTTCGAGGACGGGCAGCCGCCGACCGTCGAGCGGGGCGCACCGGCCCGCATCACCGTGTGGAGCCGCGGTGGCCGTCCGCTCGCGCAGTACGCCTATCCGATCGACCCGCTGCCGGCCTCCCCGATCCCGCCGACCGGGCACACCGACAGCGGCGTCTCGGAGATCCTGGCAATCGACGACGACCGCTACCTCGCGCTCGAGCGGTCCTGGATCGAGGGGGCCGGCTACCGGGTCAAGCTGTACGAGATCGACCTGCGGTCCGCCACGAACGTCCTGCGCAGGAACAGCCTGGCGAGCGGCGGGCCGTACAGCCCGGTCGGCAAGCGGCTCGTCCTCGACCTGAGCACACAGCAGGAGTCGACGCAGAACCTCGAGAGCCTCGCCTGGGGTCCACGGCTGCTCACCGGCGAGTGCACGCTCGTGCTCGGCTCCGACGACAACTTCGACGACCGCGAGATCACCCACTTCCTGGCCTACGCCGTCCGAGGGTGCCCCGCCGCGCCATGAGCCCGCTGAGCGCCGGGACATCCCCGTGATCACCCAGGGCGGCACAGGGGCCTGTGTCGCCGAGGGCGGGTCAGGCGTCGCGCCGTTGGAGCAGCAGTCCGCCTCCCAGGAGCGCGGCGGCGGCCCAGACGGTCAGGACTCCGAGGCCCGCCCATGGGCTGATGGGCAGACCGGAGAGCTTGGTGGTGGCCTGGATGGCGAGCCCGGCGTTCATCGGCGAGATCTGCCACAGGAGCTTTTGCCACCCAGGGTCGGCGATCATGAAGGGCAGGATCGAGAGGATGTAGAGCAGGCCGAGCACGACCCCGATGGCCGTGGCCGAGTCCCGCACGGCGGCGGCGATGCCGAGGCTGAGCAGGGCGATCAGCGCGAGGTAGAGGACCGAGCCGAACGCCGCGCGCAGCATCGGTCCCTCGGCCAGGGACAGGATCGGGGTGCCTGGACCGCGGGTGAAGCCGTTGCCGAGCAGGATGCGCCGCCCGACCAGCGCGGACGCGAACACGGCGACGGTCCCCGCCCCCAGCGTCAGCCCGGTGACGACGGCCGCCTTGGCGGCCAGCACGGCGGCCCGGCGCGGCATCGCCGCCAGAGTGGTGCGGATCATGCCGGTGCCGTACTCGCCGCTGACCGCCAGCACGGCCAGGATGGCGGCCATCGTCTGGCCCACCTGGACCCCGAAAAGACTGATCTTTGCAGGGTCGTAGTCACAGCCTGCCGACGTGCAGGACACGGCGGCGGCCGCCACGACGCTCCCGGCGACGGTGAGCGTGACGAGCCCCAGCAGCAGCCAGCCGGTGCCCGCCACGGTACGGAGCTTCGTCCACTCGGCATGCAGGTGTCGTCTCATGCGTCCCTCCGGCGTAGTTGGAAGACGGCCAGGCCGAGGACGAGCGCGGCGTAGCCGCAGAGCACGGCCAGGCCGGCCCAGGGCGCCAGCGGGTAGTAGCCGGCCGACGGGGCGTAGTCGCCGAGCACGTGCGCGTACTCGGGAATGCTCTGCTGGATCGCGAAGCCGGCGGCCGGGGTGAGCCGCAGCAGCCACCGCGCCGCGTCTGCGGGCAGGACGGAGGCGGTCGCGAGGATGTAGGGGACGACGGTCACCACGATGGCGGTGATGACCGCCGCGACGCTGCGCCGGAACAAGGCGCCCACAGCGAGGGCGAGCACGGCGGCGGCCGCGAGCAGCACCGCCGTGCCGACGATGACGCGGAGTTCGGTGAGCGTGGTCACAGGGAGGATGTGGTTGCCGTTGGCGCGCAGGACCTGCTTGCCGAACGTGACCGCGGCCGTGGCGGCGGCCAGTCCCGCGATGAAGGTGACCGTGCCGATCGCGAGGGCCTTGGCCACGAGCGTCCTGCCGCGCCGCGGGCCGGCGAGCAGGGTGGTGCGGATCAGGCCGCTCCGGTATTCGGCGGTGATGAACATCACCGCCACCACGATCACCACGATCAGCCCGGTCAACACGCCGGTGAGGGTGTTCTCGATCTGCTGGCCGTCCGACAGGGGCGCGATGTCGCCGACCCCTGTCACGCTGTACGTGCCTCCGGACTCCTTGAACCCGCCCGGATGGTGGGCCGACCCGTCGGGATTCAGGGTGACTCCCACGTCGTCGGGGCGCCACGCGCCGCCGCCGACCGAGCCGCGCAGGCTGACCTTGTCGAAGACGGCGGTGGCCTCGGCGAAGCGCGAGGCCGCGCTGGACCCGCCGAAATCGCCCTGCGTCACCGTCAGGCCGCCGGGCGAGGCGGCGAAGAGGCCGACCTGCACCGCGGCGGGCAGCCCGGCCAGATGAGCGGTGCCGACCTCGGTCCAGTTCGCGCCGTCGGCGGACTCGTAGCCGGTGAGCTCCTCGCCGGAGCGGGTCAGCCGCAGCCAGCGCGGGGATTGTTTGGAGACGCCGCCCGGGCGGCCGGCCGTGTCGTGGATGAAGTTGTGCTGCATCCGCACCCCGTGCCGGCCGGTGACCATCACCGCCGCGTAGGCCGAGCCCTGCTTCATGCTCTCCTTGACCATGATTCCGGCCTTCGCCCACGGCACGACCCCTGCGACGACTCGCCGAGTCCCCGGGTTGAGGTCGGGCAGGCGGATCTGGCCGGTCATGGAGGTCACCCGGACGGTGATGCTGCCGTCTCCGGCCAGTGGCCGGTGCGCGAAATAGAACTTGTCCTCCACCGCCTCGCCGTCGGGACCAACCGGAACGGCGGGGCAGACCCCGTCGCACGACGAGTGGCTGCCCGAGGAGGACAGCAGCCCGAGCAGCACGGTGACCA
Source organism: Nonomuraea sp. NPDC049152 (assembly GCF_040648355.1). Lineage (NCBI taxonomy): Bacteria > Bacillati > Actinomycetota > Actinomycetes > Streptosporangiales > Streptosporangiaceae > Nonomuraea > Nonomuraea sp. NPDC049152. Next base: position 428,333 of record NZ_JBEZDO010000002.1, read on the forward strand.
GCGCCGCGGCCACCATGGCGAGCACCCAGCCACGGACCGTCCTGAACTTGGTCCATTCGGCGCGCAGCAGCCGCGCGAAGCCGCCGCGGCCGGCCCGCGCGCCTGAGCGGTAGGGGGCGGTGGCGCTCATCGTGCCGCCTCATGGCCGGTCGCACGGAACTCGACCGCGTCCCTGGTCAGATCCATGTACGCCTCCTCGAGCGTCGCGCGATGCGCCGACACCTCCGAGAACGGCACGGCGTACCGGCTGAGGAGCGCCACGATGTGCTCGCCCGCCAGCCCGGTCACGGTGAGGGTGTCGCGGCCGGCGGCGGCCACGGAGGCGCCGGCCTGCGTCAGCGCCGCCATCGCCTGCGACGGCGCCGTGGTGCGCAGCGTGACCCGGCCGCCGGACGCCGTCGCGATCAGGCCGGCCACGCTGGTGTCGGCGACGACCCGGCCGCGGCCCACCACCACCAGGTGGTCGGCGGTGTCCTCGAGCTCGCTCATCAGGTGGCTGGAGACCAGGACGGCGCGGCCGTCGGCGGCCAGCGACCGCAGGAAGCCGCGCATCCACACGATGCCCTCGGGATCGAGGCCGTTGGACGGTTCGTCGAGCATGAGCACCGGCGGGTCGCCGAGCAGCGCCGCGGCGATGCCGAGCCGCTGCCGCATGCCCAGGGAGAAGCCACCCGCCTTACGCTGGGCCGCCGACCCGAGGCCGACCCGCTCGATCACCTCGTCGACCCGCCGGACTCCCAGCCCCTGGGAGTGGGCCAGCCACAGCAGGTGGTTACGGGCGGTGCGGCTCGGCTGCAGCGCGGCGGCGTCCAGGAGCGCGCCGATGTGGCTGAGCGGGTTCCGCAGGCTCCGGTACCGCCGCCCGCCCACCAACGCGGTGCCCTCGTCGGCCGAGTCCAGGCCGAGGATCACCCGCATCGTGGTGGACTTGCCCGCGCCGTTGGGACCGACGAAGCCGGTGACGTGCCCCGCCTCCACTGTGAAGGACATCCCGTCCAGCGCCACCGTGGAGCCGAAGCGTTTGCGCAGGCCGTTGACTTCGATGGTTGCTTGCATGCGTTCGTTTGTACGGAGGCGGCCCTAACGCGGGCCGAACGGAGGCCGTCATGTCGTTGTTAGGTGCCGCGCGGCATCCTGGAGGTCCGCACGAGCGAGAGAGAGCCGATGAGGAAAGCGCGACGCCTGGGACTGCCGGCCCGCACCGCACGCCTGCGCTACACCGCCCTGTACGGTGTCCTGTTCCTGCTGTCCGGCGCCGGGCTGCTGGTCATCACCAACCTCGTGAGCCTCGGGTCGACCCGGATCAGCGAGGTCGCGCCGGGGAACCGTCCGGCCCAGCGGTTCACGCTCGCCGCAGCGCAGGAACGCGTCGCCGAGCTCGAGAACCAGCTGTCGGGTGCGCGGGAGGCCCAGTCGCATCAGCTCCTGATCGGCTCGGCGGTCGCGCTCGCCGTCATGGTCGTGGTCTCGGTCGTGCTGGGCAGGATCATCGCCGGCCGGGTGCTGCGCCCGTTGCGGACGATCACCGCGGCCACGCGGCGGATCTCCGCCGACAACCTGCACGAACGGCTGGCCGTGCCAGGCCCTGCCGACGAGGTGAAGGACCTCGCCGACACCATAGACGGGCTGCTGGAACGACTGGAGAGCTCCTTCGCCGCGCAGCGCCGATTCGTCGCCAACGCCTCCCACGAACTGCGCACCCCGCTGGCGACCATGCGGGCGTCGCTGGACGTGGCCGTGGCCAAGCCGGAGCCGGTACCGGCGCAGACGGTCGCGCTGGCCGACCGGCTCCGCACCGAACTCGACCAGGTCGACCGGCTCCTGGAAGGCTTCCTCCTGCTCGCCCGCGCCCAGCACGGCGCCCTGTCCGACCGTGCGACGATCTCGCTCGGCCGTACGGTGTCGGCGGCCCTGGAGGCCCGGGCCGCCGACATCACGGACAGGAGCCTGACCGTCCACGACGGCGAGGTTCGCGACAGCGCGTGGACGCGGGGAAACCGGACGCTGCTGTCCCGGATGGCCGACAACCTGATCGACAACGCGATCGCCCACAACCACGACGGCGGCTGGATCAGGGTCGCCGCCACGGCCGACGGCACGACGGCGCTGCTCGTCGTGGAGACCGGCGGGCACGTCCTCGATGAGGAGCAGGTGGCACGGCTGGCCCAGCCGTTCCAGCGGCTCGGCGCCGACCGGACCGGCTCCGACAGCGGCTCGGGGCTCGGGCTGTCGATCGTCGCGGCCATCGCCACGGCGCACGGCGGCGGACTGGACCTGCGGGCCAGGCCCGAGGGCGGCCTCCGGGCCGCCGTCTCGCTGCCCTTGGCGGCCGAGCGGGCGGGAGTCCCGGCGTGAGGGTGCTGGTGGTCGAGGACGCGCACGCGCTCGCCGCCGTCGTGGCCGAGGGGCTACGCGATCAGGGCATGGCCGTCGACCTGGCGCACGACGGCCTGGAGGCCGCCGCCAAGCTCGACGTCAACACCTACGACGTGGTCGTCCTCGACCGTGACCTGCCGGGGATCCACGGCGACACCCTCTGCCAGATGATCACCGAACGCGACGACCGCGTCATGGTCCTGATGCTGACCGCGGCGGGCTCGCCCGGCGACCGGGTCAGCGGACTGTCCCTGGGAGCCGACGACTACCTCGCCAAGCCCTTCCACTTTCCCGAACTGGTCCTGCGGATCCGCTCCCTGGCCCGCCGCCAGCCCTCCGTCCGCGCCCGGACGCTGCGCGCCGCCGGCGTCGAGCTCGACCCCCTACGCCGTACGGTCACCCGCGACGGCCGTCAACTCGACCTGTCGGTCAAGGAGTTCGCCCTCCTCGAAGCCCTCCTCCGCGCGACCCCTGCCTTCCTCAGCACGGAGGACCTGCTCGAACAGGTCTGGGACGAGCACGCCGACCCCCTCACCAACACCGTCACCGTCACGATCGGCCGCCTGCGCCGCAAACTCGGCAACCCCTCGATCATCACGACGACCCCCGGCGTCGGCTACCGCATCGACCCGTCCGTTCCTTGACCGAACCGCCCGGACGGAACGTCATCGGGTCGGAACGCTCCGGCTTCGAGGCGGACCCTGTGGTGTCCGTCATGCCAGGGGCGTCTGATTGCTAAGAAGGTAAAGGCCAGGCATGATGTCCTGGCGTGAGAATACGAGCGGCTATCGATTGGGCGATGCCCTATTGGACACGCGGGCAGGCCGGGCGTGAGACGCCGCCAGAGCTTTTCAAGGCCCTCTACTACGGGTGGCTGCTGGCTTTCGTCCTGAAGGTGCTGGGCTCCTCGTGGGACGTCTCCTGGCATTTCAAATGGCTGCGTGACGACCTGGCGCCGCCGCACCTGCTCAACTCGGCCGGCACCGCGATCGTCCTTGGGCTCACCATCATCCATGGTTACACCGGTTATGGCGTCGACAGGACCGCGCTGCGGCTGATCCAGTGGGGCACCGGCATCTTCCTGGTCGCGGTGCCGCTCGATTTGATCAACCACCGGATCAACGGGCTCGACATCACCTCGTGGAGCCCTTCGCACATCATGCTCTACCTCGGCACCTTCTTCATGATCGCGGGGGTGATCCGCGGCTGGTACGTCGGCGGGGGCGGCAAGCCCGTGCTCGCCTCGCTGTTCGCCTTCTTCCTGGAGAACATCCTCTTCCCCGCCCAGCACCAGGAGTACGGCGTGTTCGCCATCGCCGCCTGGGACAGGGGAGCGCCGGAGGCCGAGCCGATCCTCATGCAGTTCGCCGCCGACCAGATGGGCAGGGCGGTGGACCGTGACATGATGGTCGCCTTCTCGCTGCCGGTGCCCGACTACCTCTACCCCGTCTACTTCACCGTCGCCGGCCTGATCGTGCTGGCCGTGGCGCGGATGATGGTCGGCAGGTTCGGCACGGCGACGCTGGTCGCCGCCGCGCTCGTCGGCTACCGCGCGCTCATCTGGCCGCTGCTCAGCGTCGCCGACTTCCCTGAGTCCGCGGTGCCGGTCTTCCTGATCGCCGGCGCGCTCGCGGTGGACGTGGCGTTCCTGATCCGCATGCCGTACCTGAGGGCCGTGCTCGGGGCGGTGCTGGCGACCGCGGCCGTGTACGGCTCGCTCATCGCCCAGCACTCGCTGCTGGCCGCGCCGCCGCTGGCCACCTCCTCGGCGGTGTGGGCGGCGGCGGGCCTGGCCGTCGTCTGGCTGGTCATGGAGTGGTTCGTGACCAGGTTCGGGCTGCGCGCCGCCGATCAGCCGATCGGGGCGCGCGTCAGCGCCACGGCCACGCCGTAGGCCAGACCCATCACGACGAGCTCCGTCGCCGCCCACGCGGCGACGGAGCTCTTCTGGTTGCGGGCGATGCCCGGCATGAGCCGCCACCTGATGTTCGCGGCGAGCGGGATCAGCAGGCCGACCAGCGCCACCTTGGTCAGCACGAGCAGGCCGTACTCGGAGGCGACCAGATCGCCCGGCAGCTCGACCCCGGTGGTCAGCGCCATCGTGGACAGGCCGCTGACCAGGCCGGACAGGGAGACCATGGCCAGCGCGACCGTGGCGACCTTCGAGAACCTGGGCAGCGCGACGGCCAGCAGGTCGCCGCGCGACGCGAGCGTGGCGCCGACCGCCAGCAGGCCGCCGGTCCAGACGGCGGCGCCCATCACATGGAGCTCCATCGAGATCATGATGGGGTCGTGCCACACCGAGTCGACCGCGTGGCCCGTCACCGGCACCGGCAGCAGGCCGAACAGCGCGACCACGATCCGCAGCTCGGCGGGGACCTTCTCGCCGAACCGCACGGCCAGCAGGCCGAACGCCGCGTAGCCGAGCGCGCACGCCGTGCTGAACAGCAGGCCCTGACCCGCGCCCACCGACCCGATGTAGGTGGCGATCATGCCGAGCGTGGGGACCGTTCCCGGGTTCAGCTCGGCGGTGTACAGGACGATCGTCACCAGGGCGGCGATCGCCCAGATCCAGGCGGCGGTGACGGCGTGGGCCCTGACCCGGCGCATGACGGGCTCGGTGGCTTCGGGGTCGTCGAAGCCGAGCAGCTTGGGCAGCAGGCTGAAGCCGACGACGGTGGCGGCGGCCAGGTCGAGCAGGACCCTGACGGCGGGCAGGCCGTACTCGACGACGGGACCGGGGAGGGGGATGCCGGGGACGGGGTCCTCCGCGGTCAGCGTGCTGGCGACGACGGCGGCGCAGACGGCGGCGAGGACAAGGAGGGGGCCGCCGCCGATCCTGGCGGCGGGCCGGACCTCGGTGACGGTCATTCGTCGCCCTTCCCCTCGGCGAGGGTGACCGTTTCGCCGGGGGAGGAGGCGACCCGCCGGAGGGCGATGACGGTGCCGGCGCCGAGGAGGACGAGGGCGCCCATCACCCACACGATCGCCATGCCCGCGCCGCCGTTCGCCGCCGCCTCGGCCGCCTGGGCGCTGAGGTCGGCCGCCTGCGTGTCTCCAGCGGCGGGCGCCTGGGAGGCGGGCGTGCCCGCACCGGCGACGGTCAGCGTGAACGTCACCTTCCCCGAGACCGGGTGCCCGTCGGCAGACAGGATCCGGTAGCCGATCACGTAGTCGCCCGCGGGTCCGAGCGGCCTGAGCCGCGTGACGACCTTCGACCCGCTGACCGTGGCCTGCGCGGCCTCCCACCTGCCGCCGTCCGGGCCCGTCACGCTGACCTGGGTGAACCCCTGCCGCGCCGGCTGGTCGAACTCCAGCGTGACCTGCTCGGGCGCGGACTGCAGCTGGGCGCCCTCCTTGGGGTCGCTGCCGGTCAGCACGTTGTGCGCCTGCGCGGGCGTGACCGCGACGCCCAGCGCGGCGCACGCGAGCAACAGGACCGTGAGTAGCCGCCTCACCGATCTCGACCTTCCGTAGAGCTGTCTTGACCAAGACATGCTCCCACTGCTCTCCACCTGCCGCGTTCGGGGTGTAGCCGTGATGATCGGGTACGGCATAGCATGCCGCCACCGCGATTCCCCGATCATGCCGCGCGGAGGCCCCGATGAGCAGCGTCTCCCCACCGACCTCCGGCGCGCTGGCCGAACCCGTGCACAGGGTCGGCCCCTGGTGGGTGGCGGGCATCGCCTTCGCCAACCTGGCGCTGTTCGTCGGCTACTTCGCCCCGCTCCAGGTACTGCTGCCCGAGCAGCTCGCCGCTGTCGCCCCGGGCGACAAGGAGGGCGCGCTGGCCTGGGTGACGGGCGCGGGGGCGCTGGTCGCCCTGCTGGCCAACCCGATCGCGGGCGCCCTGTCCGACCGTACGACGGGCAGGTGGGGCCGCAGGCATCCGTGGACGCTCGCGGGCGCGCTCGCGGGCGGCGTCGCGATGGTGTTCCTCGCCTTCCAGACCAGCGTGCTGGGCATCGCGGTCGGCTGGTGCCTGGCCCAGGCCGCGCTCAACGCCACCCAGGCGGCGCTCAGCGCGGGGGTGCCCGATCACGTGCCGGTCAGCCAGCGGGGCGAGGTGTCGGGGTGGATCGGCGTCCCCCAGTCGGTGGGCGTGGTGCTCGGCGTCGTGCTGGTGACCGTCGTCGCCACCACGACCAGATCGGGCTACCTGCTGGTCGGCGCGGTGGTGGCGGTGTTCGTGCTGCCGTTCGTGCTGACCACGCGCGATCCACGGCTGACCGAGCGCCCGCCGTTCGACCCGAAGGAGCTGTGGGTCAGGCATCCGGACTTCTTCTGGGCGTGGATCACCCGCTTCCTGATGATGCTCGGCAACGCGATGGCCACGCTCTACCTGCTGTACTTCCTCACCGACGAGGTGGGCTACGAGCGGTTGTTCCCCGGCGAGAAGGCGACCGACGGGCTGCTGATCCTGATCCTCATCTACACCGCCACGGTGGTGCTCACCACGGTGGTGGCCGGGATCGTCTCCGACCGGCTGGGCCGGCGCAGGCTCCTGGTGACCTGCTCGGGGGTGATCAGCGTGATCCCCGCGGTCATGATGGCGTTCTGGCCGCAGTGGCCCGTGGTCATGGCCGCGGCGGCGATCCTCGGCGCCGGGTTCGGCGCCTACCTCTCCGTCGACAACGCCCTGGTCACCCAGGTCCTGCCGACCGCGGGCGGCAGGGCGAAGGACCTGGGCGTCATCAACATCGCCAACTCGGGTCCCCAGGTGCTCGGCCCGGTGATCGCCGGGCCGATCATCGCGGGTCTGGGCGGCTACCCAGTGCTCTACCTGACCTCCGCCGTCCTCGCGCTGTTCGGCGCGGTCCTGGTGTGGAAGATCCGCGGCGTTCCCTGACAGGTCGGGGCGCGGTGCCGCGGCGGGCGCTGACCGGTCACTTCGCGAAGTCGGCCGCGTGGTCGGCGAGGTAGTCGGCCAGTGACCGCGGCGGGTGCCCCGTCAGGTGCTCGACCGTCCTGGTGGTCTTCGACCAGGCGCTGTCCGGCACGGCCGCCATCATCTCGGCCAGCTCGCGGGCGGTCGGCTCGGGCATCCCCCACCGTTCCCGCGCGTGCCTGGTCATCTCCTCGACGCTCAGGTCCACATAGGTCACCGTACGGCCGAGCGTCGCGGTGAGCCGGGCGGCGATCTCCTGCTGGGACAGCGCGGCAGGCCCGGTGAGGACGTGCGTCGCGCTCTCGCCGACGGGCCCGGTGAGCAGGGCGAAGGCCACGTCGGCGATGTCGCGGGTGTCGATGTAGCCGGTGCGGCCGGTGCCGTACGAGCCGTGGAAGCGCCCGTCGGCGACCTCGCGCGGCAGGCTCTGCATGAAGCCCACGGGCTCCAGGATCGCGTGGGTCAGCCCCGACTTCCTCAGGTGCGCGTCGACCTCCCCGTGCAACCCGCTGCTGAGCGGCCCGCCGGGCGTCGCGCCGAGCACCGACACGGCCACCACCTGGGAGACGCCCGCGGCGGCGGCGCGGTCGATGACCTCCTTGTGCCGCTGGACGAAGCCGGGCCACGGCGAGGTGTTCAGGAAGAGCCTGTCGCCCATGGGGATGGACGAGGGCCGCTCGAAGTCGCCGACCGCGTACTCCACTCCGAGTTCCTCGCCCTGTTCGGCCCGCCGCACCAGGGCCAGGACGTCGGCCCCCGACTCGCGCAGGCGGGACACCAGCGCGCGGCCGATCGAACCGGTCGCGCCCGTCACCACGATCATCGAAACCTCCATAAGTGGACGATCGGATTCCGCTTCTGTCCCGGACGGTACACTAACCGGAAGATTGCCGTCCACTTAGGAGTGAAGGTGCGCGCTGACGCCCGCCGCAACAGGGATCGGATCGTGGAGGCGGCCCGCGCCGTGGTGGCCGAGCGGGGGGTCGACGCGCCGATGGAGCTCATCGCGCGCCGCGCCGAGGTCGGCGTGGGCACCGTCTACCGGCGCTTTCCCGACCGGCACGCGCTGATCGCGGCGATGGCCGACCAGTACATCCACGAGATCGCCGACGCCCTCACCAAGGCCGAGGAGTCGGGCGAGGGGGCGATGGCGGCCCTCAGGTCGTTCGTGCTGTGGTGCGGTGACCAGGGGAGGGGCGCGCTGGCGGCGGCGCTGGCCGACCTGCCGCAGGAGCTGTTCGAGGAGATGCGGGAGTTCGTCACCGTCAGGGCGAACATGGTGGAGCGGCTGGAGGCGCTGGTCGCCACGGCGCAGGAGCGCGGCGAGATGCGGGCCGACGTGGGCGCCGACGACCTGATGACGCTGCTGAACATCTTCGCCTGTCACCCGACGCCGCGCGGCGGGCACTACCTGCGGATCATGCTCGACGGCATCGACAACGGTTCACGCCACCGTTGACGGTCGCCGCTACCGTCACCGTGAACACGGCCCGCGCGTGGGCGTGCGCGCGCCGCTACCGACCGGCGTCGATGACCTGAACTTGACGGGAGTCTGGCCTGAAACCTCCACATATGCGGGCAAGCCGTCGTCATGAGCCCGGCACATGAAGGGAGGCAGGATGACGTCGATCATCGTGTGGCAGGAGGCGGGCGAGATGGAGCGGCGCCGGCTGATGGCCAGAGGAGGGACGGCCACTCCCGACGCCGAGCTGGTGGAGTCGGTGGCGGATCTGGTCCAGCGGGTACGGCGGCGCGGCGACGAGGCCCTGGTCGAGGCGCTCCACAGGTTCCACTGCGTCAGGGCGGACCTCAGGATCGGCCCCGAGGAGCTGGAGGCCGCGGGAAACGGGCTGGACGAAGGGCTCAAGGAGGCGATCAGGGTGTCCATCGCCCAGGTCAGAGCCTTCAACGAGATCGCGCTCGCCCGCTCGGCGTGGCGGGCGGAGATCGACGGGGTCGGGCTCGGTGAGCTGACCCGCCCGATCGAGAGCGCCGGGCTGTACGTCCCGTGCGGCAAGGGCTCCTTTCCCTCGGTCCTGATCATGGTCGCCACCCCCGCGGTCGTGGCAGGCGTCGGCAGGATCGCGCTGGTCGTGCCGCCGGGCGTGGACGGCAGGGTGGATCCCGCCGTGCTGTTCGCCGCGCACGAGCTGGGCTTGACCGAGGTCTACCGCAGCAACGGCCCCGCCGGGATCGCCGCCCTGGCCTGCGGCACCGCGACGATCCCCGCCGTCCGCAAGCTCGTCGGGCCCGGCAGTCCAGCCGTGACGCTCGCGATGGCGGAGGCGCAGCGGCTCGGCTGCCTGGTCGAGGTGGGCTTCGGGCCGACCGACTCGCTGATCGTCTGCGACGGCTCGGCCGACCCCAGACTGCTGGCGGCCGATCTGCTGAACGAGGCCGAGCACGGCCTCGACTCCGCCGCCGTCCTCGTCGGCACCGACCTGCAGGTGCTGAGGCGCGCCGCCGCCGAGGTGAGCGCCCAGATCGCCGAACTGCCTGGGCCGCGCCGCGACTACGCGGAGGCGTCGGTGCGGGCCAACGGCGGCATCGTCCTGGCCCGTTCACGCGAGGAGGCCATGGCGATCGCCAACGCGTACGCGCCCGAGCATCTCCAGCTCGCCGTCGAGGATCCCGAGGCCTGGCTTCCCCTGGTACGGCACGCGGGCACGGTCCTGCTCGGCCAGTGGACGACGCCCTCGGCCTCGAACTTCGCCATCGGCACCCCGGCCACGCTGCCCACGCTCGGCTTCGCGAAGGTGACCAGCGGGGTGTCGGTGCACACCTATCTGACCAGGATTCCGGTCGCCCAGCTCGACAAGGACGCCTTCTGGCGGCTCGCACCGACGATCACGGCGCTGGCCGAGCACGAGGGCTTCCCCGCCCACGCCGCGACGGTCACCATCAGGCAGAACTGAGATCGTCGCCGCCCTGCCCCCCCGCGGCGCGTGCCGTACGGCCCGGGTCGCGGGGGCGGCGCGGGCGGCCCGGACGGGTGCCTCCGCGCCCGAAGGGGCCGAGACACACGTGTGCCGGTCCCGCACGGGAGTCGCGGGACCGGCATCAGGGTTCCACCCTCTAGCTCGAACGCTGGCCGCGCCGCAACGGGAGCGCGGACTTGGCCAGCCGGTGCGAGAGCGCCCCGCCGCCCGATGTGCGCTCGGTCGAAGCCGACGACTTGCCCGTCGCCTTCGAAGGCTGCTTGACGGCCGGAGCCTCGGACTCGCCGCGCAAGGAGTGCTGCTCGCGCGTCTGCCGTGACTTGGAACTCACACCATCACCTCCCCGATATGTGAGTTATGTCCGTTTTGTGGAGGGTGAAACGCGCCTGATGGCCAGCGCCGCCGCCCTGATCGCGCCGGTGGGCGAGAGCCGGGCGCCGCGCCAGGCCAGCCTGCCCGAGGCCGGTGCGACGATGATCGCCTGGTTGCGGGCTACGCCGCGCATGATGTCGGCGGCCAGCGACTCCACCGGATACAGCCGTCCCTGCGCCCTGACCGCCGCGCTGCGCGCCCGCGCACCCGTCTCCGTGTACGGCAGGCCGGGGTTGGCGTTGTCCAGCAGTGGCGTGTCGGTGAATCCAGGGCACACCACGCTCACCCTGATCCCGTGCGCGGCGGCCTCGGCGCGCAGGGCCATCGACAGGCCGACGACGGCGTGCTTGGTCGTCGTGTAGGGAAGCATGAGCGGCGCGGGCACGAGCCCGGCCAGCGAGGCGGTGTTGACGATGTGGCCGAAGCCCTGCTCGAGCATGATCGGGTAGGCGGCGTGCACGCCGTGCACCACCCCGCGCAGGTTGACGTCGATCGTCGCGTTCCAGTGGTCGAGCGTGAGCTCCTCCGTGTGACCGCCAACGGCGATCCCCGCGTTGTTGAAGACGAGGTCGAGCCGGCCGTGCCGCCGCCTGACCTCGTGGATCGCGGCGCTGACGGCGCCGGGGGAGGTGACGTCGACCTCGGCGTACTCCACGGAGGGCAGCTCGGGGGAGACCAGGTCGGCGACGGTGACGGCGACGCCCTTCGCGCTGAGCGCCAGGGCCAGCGCCCTGCCGATGCCCGAGGCGCCGCCGGTGACGAACGCCGTCTTCGGTGAGGCCGTCCTCACCGGCGCGGCTCCGCCCAGATGCCCATGACCTTCCAGATGCGCCTGGTGAGCGGGTTGACCAGACCCAGCTCGGTGCAGAGGTCGCGGGTCTTGCCGACCGAGTCGCGGATCTCCGTCTTGAACTCCTCGTTGACCGTGTAGACCTCCTCCACCACCTGGGGCGGGATCTTGAACGCGCGGATCATCGGCCCGGGAGGCGACAGCATGATCCTGGCCATGAACCCGAGGATGATCGGCGAGATCACCCCGAGGGCGAAGCGGCGGTAGCGGGGCATGCGCGGCACGCGCCGGCGCAGGTAGTGGCGCGCGAAGGAGATGTGCCTGGCCTCCTCGGCGATGTGGATGCGCATGATGGTCTCTTCGAGCGGGTGATGCTTGTAGCCGTCCTTCAGCACCTTGCGCTGCACGTGGTCGATCGGGTCCTCGCCGCCGAGCACGAAGACGAAGAACAGCTCGGTGGAGATCAGCGGGATCCACGGCGCCACCTGGGCCAGCAGCGAGAGCGGCCCCGGCATGCCGCGGATCGGGAGCTTCGTGCGGTTGACGAACTCCTGGAACATCATCCCGTGATGTCCCTCTTCGATCGTCTCGTGGTAGACGTAGCGGAACTCGGGCGAGCCGTTGGGCAGCCGGTAGGCGTAGTTGAGCAGCCCGCGCTTGAGCAGGTTCTCGAACTGCAGGCCGATCTTCATGGCGGTGGCCACTCGCCACAGGCCGATCCGCGCCCTGGTCTCCGGCGAGCGGCTCCGGTACCAGGGGTGCCGGCCGAGCTTGTCGACCGGCGGCAGTTCCCACCGGAGGTCGGCGGGGTCGATGAGGAAGTCGGGGTCGTCCCATGGGATGTCGACGTACGGCTCCCAGTGCTTGTCGACCGACGCCTTCGACAGGCGTTCGATGACCGCCTCGTATGCGCGCTTCTCCGCGACCGACTCGTCGCGTTCCCTGGCGGCGGTTGAGCCCGGTGCAGCTGTCATGCACGCAATTGTACGAAGAATCTAATAACTACGAAAGGTCCTCCGCCGTGATGCCCAGTTCGGCGGCCGCGGCCGTACGCACCAGCTCGGCGACCCTGCGCCGGGACAGCACCTTGCGGTGCACGGTCACCTGTACGGCGAGCCCGTCCACGAGGGAGAGGATCCGCCACGTGGCGGCCTCGGGATCGGCGCAGACGAACGCGCCCGAGGCCACGCCCTCCTCCACGATCGCCCGGAAGGACTCCTTCCACCGCAGGTCCAGCCGCCGCGAGGTCTCCTCCAGGTCGGCGCTGCGCATCGACTCGGCCCACGCGTCGATCCAGACGCGCCACATCTTGGCCGAGCCCGTGGGGGAGTAGAGCTTGAGCAGGTCGCGCAGCCGCTCGACAGCGGTGCCGCGGGAGCGCTCCAACGTGGTGAGAGAGTCCAGGTCGCGTCTGGCCGCGTAGGCGAAGGCCTGGGCGAACAGCTGGTCCTTCGTCTCGAAGTGGTAGAAGAGCAACGCCTGGCTGACGCCGGCGGCCCGCGCGATGTCGAGCGTCCTGGTGTGCCCGAATCCCTGCGATGCGATGACCTCGCAGGCGGTCTTGAGTAAGTCTTCTCGCCGCAATCGGCTGAAACCACGTGTCACAGGGGAGAACTGTATTACCCGTGGTAACCGTTGCGTAGAGGAAGATGTAGGACAAAGCGGGCGCCTGAGTCGGAGTCGACGATCTTGAGCGTGCCGCCGTGGGCCCTGGCGATCTCCCTGGCGATCGGCAGGCCGAGTCCGGTGCCGCCGGCGTCGCGGTTGCGGGAGGCGTCGAGCCTGGTGAAGCGGCGGAAGACGACCTCGCGCTGGTCGGGCTCGATGCCGGCGCCGTCGTCCAGGACCTCGAGCACCGCGTCGGAGCCCGCCGTACAGACCGAGACCTTGATGCTCTGCTCCGCATGGCGCTCGGCGTTGTCCAGCAGATTGGTGAGCAACCTGGCCAGCCGTAGCCGGTCGCCCGTCACCACCACGTCGTGCTCCAGGCTGCGGACGATCTCCTTGTCCTTCGGCCGTCGGTCCAGTTCCTCGGCCGCCAGCGCGCCCAGGTCCACGGGCTCCTTCGCGCCCGGCGCGCCCGAGTCGAGCTTCGACAGCGTGAGCAGGTCGGTCACGATCGCCTGCAGCCTGTCGATGCTGGACAGCAGCGCCTTGCTGGTGTGAACCCAGTTGGTGTCGTCGGGGTACAGGATGGCCTCCTCGACCTGCGCCCGCATCGCGGTCAGGGGGCTGCGCAGGTCGTGGGAGGCGTCGGAGGCGAACCTGCGCTGCTGCTCCACCGCCGCCTCCAACCGGTCGAGCGTCTGGTTGACGGTCTCGGCCAGGTCGGAGATCTCGTCGTCGTGGCGCGTGGGCGGGACCCTGCGGCCCAGGTCGGTGGAGGTGATCTCGACCAGCTCGTCCTTGATCATCTTCACCGGAGCGAGCGCCCTGCGCACGGTGAACCACGCGCCCGCGGCGGCCATGGCGGTCAGCAGCAGGATGACCAGCGCGGTCCCCAGCAGGTAGAGGGGGTGGATGTACCAGGGGAGGACCGGGAAGTAGGAGTTGACCATCCAGTAGCCGTCCCCCACCTTGGCCCGGTAGGCCACGGTGAGCAGGCAGTGCTCGCCAGGCACCTGGTCCGTGCACACCGTCGCGTCCAGCCTGCCGTCCTCGCCCATGGCGGTCATGTTGAGGAGCAGCGGCTTGCCCAGCAGGCGGGCGCTGGCCTGGCGGACCTTGCCCTGATCGTCGGCCACCTGGATCAGGTCGACCTCTTCGGTGGGGGTCAGCGGCTTCAGCTGCCCCGGCGCGGCGGCCTCCACGTTGAACGCCACCCTGCGGCTGGCAGCCGCGGCCTGCTCGGTCCTGTACTCCATCAGGACCAGGTGGGTCAGCAGGGTGATCACCACCGCGGCGGCGAGGCATCCCGCCAGGGCGGTGACCCCGGTGATGAGCGAAAGCCGGCGCTGTACAGACCACGCGGTGAGCATCTCAGCTCTCCTTCGACGGTAGCCGCAGCACGAAGCGCGCCCCCGAGGTGGAGTCGGCCAGGCCCAGCGACCCTTCGTGGGATTGGGCGATCTCGCGGGCGATGGCCAGGCCGAGTCCTGTTCCTCCCGCGTCGCGGTTGCGGGAGGCGTCGAGCCTGGTGAAGCGGCGGAAGACGAACTCCCGCTGGTCGGGCGAGATGCCCGCGCCGTCGTCCAGCACCTCGAGCACCGCGTCGGAGCCCTCGTTGTAGACCGAGACGGCGAGCGCGCTCTCGGCATGCCGCTCGGCGTTGTCGAGCAGGTTGGTGAGCAGCCGGGCGAGCCTGACCTTGTCGCCCTCCACGACCACGTCGGGGCGCAGGTCCAGCTTGACCTCCTTGCTGCGCGTCCGCCCCTCCAGCTCGGCGGCCACCAGCTGGGCGAGGTCCACGGTCTCGCAGGCCTGCGGCTCGTGCGCGTCCAGCCGGGCCAGCGTGAGCAGGTCCGTCACGATCGCCTGCAGCCGGTCGAGGCTGGCCAGCAGCGCGTGCCCGGTCTGCTCCCATTCGGCGTCGTCGGGGTGCAGCAGCGCCTCCTCCACCTGCGCCCGCATCGCGGTGATGGGGCTGCGCAGGTCGTGGGAGGCGTCGGAGGCGAACCTGCGCTGCTGCTCCACCGCCGCCTCCAGCCGGTCGAGCGTCCTGTTGGCGGTCCTGGCCAGGGCGTGCAGCTCGTCGGGGTTGGGCGGCACCGGCACCCGCTGGCCGAGGTCCGTGGCGGTGATCTCGTCCAGTTTCTGTCTGATCGCCTCGACGGGCGCGAGCGTCCTCTCCACCGTGCGCGAGGTGCCCCACCAGGTCAGCGCGATCAGCGCGAGCGATATCCCGATCAGGAACGTCAGCGCCCACGGGTGGACGTACCAGGGGACGGGGTCGCCGAAGGCGTACACCATCCAGTCGCCCTCCTGGTCGTAGACCCTGAAGACGGCGACGATCTGGCAGGGGCTCTCGAAGTCCACCAGCCCGCACACCTCCTGCGTGCGGATGGTGTTGTCCTCGTCGGGCATGAAGGTGAGCAGCCGAGGCCGGCCCGTGAGGTTGGCGGTGGAGGACACCACCTCGCTGTCGGTGTTGAGCACCTGGACGCCCTCGACGTCCGTGACCACGACGGAAGGCAGGTCGCCCCTTTTGATCATGTGGACCACGCGCGTGGCGGCGTTGACGACCTCCTCGGTCCTGTACTCGACCGCGGCGCCGTGGATGCCCAGCAGGAGCAGGCCGTTGACCGCGAAACAGAGTGCGGCCACGCCGACCGTCGCTATCAGCGTCAGCCGTGCGCGCACCGAACGCGCGTATCGTGCGATCAACGACTCTCCCCCCGTAATCAGATGATCACACTAGGTGCCCTTGGCTCTAATTAACGGAGATTCATTCATAAATCCGGACAAATCTCTGCACTAGGCGGGGAAAGGACGGCTGGTTAGAGTAAGTGAGCACTGATACCGAGGAGACGATGTGAACCTTGACGAGTATCGGAGCGCCGCCAGGACCTGGCTGGCCGAGAACGCCGGCCGCACCGACGACGCCAGAGAGTTCATGGCCAGGCTCTACGACGCCGGATACTCGGGCATCACCTGGCCCGAGCGGTGGGGAGGCCAGGGCCTCACCCAGGCGGAGGAGCGGGCGTTCGGCGCCGAGGCCCGCGTCTACACGCTGCCGACCTACATCTTCTCCATCGGCCTCGGCATGTGCGGGCCCACGCTCCTCGACAGGGGCAGCGACGCCCAGCGCGAGCGGTTCATCAGACCTCTGCTGCGTGGCGAGGAGGTCTGGTGCCAGCTGTTCTCCGAGCCCGGCGCGGGCAGCGACGTGGCCAGCCTGCAGACGCGTGCCGTACGCGACGGTGACAGCTGGGTCGTCAACGGGCAGAAGGTGTGGACCTCCGTCGCCCAGATCGCCGACTGGGGCCTGCTGCTGACCAGGACCGACGTCGAGGTGCCCAAGCACAAGGGCCTGACGATGTTCGTCGTCGACATGCACCACCCCGGCGTCACCGTCAGGCCGCTCAAGGACATGACCGGGCGCGCCCACTTCAACGAGGTCTTCTTCGACGACGTGACGATCCCCGACTCCCATCGGGTCGGCGAGGTCAACGACGGCTGGAGCGTGGCGGTGACGACGCTGCTGCACGAGCGGCTGTCGATCTCCGCGGGCGTCGGCATGGGGGGCGGCGTCGACTGGATGGCCGAGCTGCGCCAGGTCGTGGACACCAGCGACCCCTACGTCCGCGACCAGCTCGTCGAGCTGCACATCCGCACCCGCGCGCTGTCGCTGTTCAACCAGCGCCTCGCCCAGGAGACCAGGGCGGGCATCTTCCCCGGCGCGAGGGGGAGCGCGGCCAAGCTGCTGCTGGCCGAGCTCACGCTCTTCCAGGCCGACGTGGCCACGTCACTCGTCGGCCCCGAGGCCGTGGTGGACGAGCGGCTCTGCCACGCCATCTCCCTGGCCCCCGCCATGGCGCTGGGCGGCGGCACGAACGAGATCATGCGCAACATCGTCGGCGAGCGTGTGCTCAACCTGCCGCCCGAGCCGAGAGTGGACAAGACCGTGCCGTTCAAGGACCTGAAGGTGGGGACGCAGGGGTGAAGCTCGTACTCGGCGAGGAGCAGCGGGAGCTGCGCGCCACCGTCAGATCCTTCATGGAGACCGTCTCGCCGCGCGAGGGCCACTCACCCGCCGTCCACGCCCGGCTCAACGGGGAGCTCGGCCTGTCCGGGCTGATCATCCCCGAGGAATACGGCGGAACGGGCGCGGGCATGACCGAGCTCGCCGTCGTGCTGGAGGAGGCGGGCGCGGCGCTGCTGCCTGGCCCCTTCCTCGCCAACGCGCTGGCCGCGATCACGCTGACCCGCCTGCCCGACAAGGAACTGCTCACCGCTGTCGCCGAGGGACGCGTCACGGCCACGGTCGCGCCGCTGGCCGGCGGCAGCTCCCTGGCCGCCTCCCGGGACGGCGAGGCGCTCGTGGAGGGCAGGCTGCCGCAGGTGCTCAACGCGGCCGAGGCCGACGTGCTGCTCGCGCCCGTCACCCGCCGCGACGGCGTCGCGCTGGTCGCGATCGACCTGACCGACCAGGGCGTCACCCGCCGCCCGCTGGCCGCGCTCGACGAGACCAGGAGCATGGCCGAGGTCGTGCTCACGGGCGTCAGGGGCAGGGTGCTCGGCTCGCCACCCGACGCCGTCGCGCTGGAGTCGGCGTGGACCCTGTTCTCCGTCGCCCTCGCCGCCGAGCAGCTGGGCGTCATGCGGGCCTGCCTCGACGCCATCGTCGGCTACGCCAAGATCCGCGTCGCCTTCGGCCGCTACATCGGCTCCTACCAGGGCGTCAAGCACAAGCTCGCCGACATGCACTGCAAGCTCGAACAGGCCGAGTCCATCGTCCGCTACGCCGCGTGGGCCGCCGACGAGTCGCCCGGCGAGCTGCCGCAGGCCGCCGCCCTCGCGCAGGCCTACATCGGCAGGGCCTGCTTCGAGGTGGCCCGCGACCACCTGCTCCTGCACGGCGGCATCGGGTTCACCTGGGAGCACGACGCGCACCTCTACTACAAGCGGGCCAAGACCGACGAGGTCCTGCTCGGCCCGCCCCGCACGCACCGAGAGCGGCTGGCCGACCTGCTGGAGCTGTGATGAACGGGTTCTACGAGATAGCCAAGTCCGATCCCGAACGCCTGGCCGTGGTCGAGCCGAGGACCACCTACGGCGAGTTGCTCGCCCGCGTCAACCAGGTCGCCAACGGCCTGCGCGCCAGAGGCCTCGGCACCGGCGACGTGGTGGCGGCGGTGCTGCGCAACGGCGTCGAGCAGGTCGTCATGCTCATGGCGACCGGGCAGATCGGCCTCTACTTCGTGCCGATCAACTGGCACCTCACCACGGCCGAGATCGACTACATCGTCGGCGACTGCGACGCGAAGGTCGTCGTCAGAGGAGCCGAGGACGTGGCCGCGCTGGCCGAGGGCCGGCCGTCCACCGATCCCGAGGGCCGTACCGCCGGCGCGGTCATGTGGTACACCTCGGGCACCACGGGCTTTCCCAAGGGCGTGCAGCGCCCGCTGCCGGGAGCCGAGCCCGAGGCCATCCTGCCGCTGTACGCGTGGTTCCTCGGCGAGGTCGTCGACCTCAAGGCGGGCGAGGGCGTGCACCTGGTCACCTCGCCGATGTATCACTCGGCGCCGTGCGCGCACACGCAGTTCGCGCTGCATCTCGGGCACACGCTGGTCATCGCGCCGCGCTTCGAGCCCGAGCCGATCCTGGAGCTGATCGACAGGCACCGGGTCACCAACGCGATGATGGTGCCCACCATGTTCCACCGGATGCTGCTCCTACCGGAGGAGGTCAGGAAGAGGTACGACCTGTCCTCGCTCCAGCAGGTGATCCACACCGCCGCGGCCTGCCCTGTCGCGGTCAAGAAGGCGATCATGGACTGGTGGGGCCCGGTGCTCTACGAGTACTACGGTTCGACCGAGTCGACCATCGCCTTCTCCGTCAAGCCGCACGACTGGCTGGCCAGGCCGGGCACGGTCGGCAGGCCCGCGCCCACCTTCGAGGCGAAGATCCTCGACGAGCAGGGCAGGGAGCTGCCCCAGGGCGAGCCCGGCATGATCTACGTCAAGTCGGGCCTCGGCACCTTCGAGTACCGCAAGGACCCCGCCAAGACCGCCTCCAGCATGCGCGGCGAGTGGTACACCCCCGGCGACATCGGCTTCCTCGACAAGGACGGCTTCCTGTTCCTGTGCGACAGGCGCACCGACCTGATCATCTCGGGCGGGGTCAACATCTATCCTGCCGAGATCGAGGCCGCCCTGCTCGAACATCCGGCGGTCGCCGACACCGTGGTCATCGGCGTGCCGGACGAGGAATGGGGTCACAACGTGGTGGCGCTGGTGCAGCCGCACGCGGAGGTCACGGAGGAGGAGCTGCTGGCCCACCTGGAGCCGAGGATCGCCAGGTTCAAGCACCCGAAGGTCATCGAGTTCCGCGCGGAACTGCCACGGACGCCGACGGGGAAGCTGTCGCGCTCGAAGGTGCGGGAGGAGTATCTGGCGACCCTCGAGTGATCACGCGCTCGACGTGCTCCACGGCCGAGGGGCGGACGGGTTACGACTCGGGCCTGGTCTCACGCTGACCGGCCGCCTACCGCTCGCTGACCGCCCTGCGATAGCGCTCCGACAGCTCGCGGACCGCGTCGGCCAGCTCCGGCGGCTCGATGACCTCGAAGTCGACGCCGAGCAGGCCGATCCACACCGCGATACCGGTGAGGTCGTCGCCGCCGACGTGCGCGATCGAGGTGTGCTCGTCGACGGGCTCGAACTCCATCCCGGTCGGCAGGCCGCGCATCCGCTCGGCGGACGCGTGCACCAGCAGCTTCGCCCGGTAACGCCACATCGCGGTGTTGAGGCCGCGCTCCACGTGCTCGGCCACGTCGAAGGGCAGCTCCCGTGGGGTGAACCGGGGGCCGTTCGGGGTGCGGACGGTGATCCTGTCGACCCTGAACGTCCGCCAGTCGCGCCGCTCGACGTCCCACGCCAGCAGGTACCAACGGCCGCGCCGGTGCACCAGCCGGTACGGCTCGGCGTCACGCCTGCTGGCGGTGCCGTCATGACCGGTGTAGTCGAAGCGCAGCCGCTCGTGGTCGCGCGCGGCGTTGGCGACCGTGGTCAGCACCTCGGGCGGCACCGAGGGCGCCGCGCCGGGGATCTGCACGGTGTAGGCGTTGAGCGCGCCCACCCTGCGCCGCAGCTTGGCCGGCAGCACCTGCTCCAGCTTGGCCAGCGCTCGCACCGAGCTCTCCTCGATGCCCGCCACGCCGCCGCCGGCCGCCCTGCCCAGGCCGACCGCCACCGCGACCGCCTCCTCGTCGTCGAGCAGCAGCGGAGGCAGTGCGGCGCCCGCCCCGAGACGGTAGCCGCCCGCCACGCCCGGTGTGGCGTGCACCGGGTAGCCGAGGGTGCGCAGGCGCTCCATGTCGTTGCGCACCGTCCGGGTCGTCACGCCCAGGCGGGCGGCCAGCTCCGGGCCTGACCACTCCCTGTGCGCCTGGAGCAGCGAGAGCAGCTTGAGCAGGCGGGCCGAGGTTTCCAGCATGAACCCAGTGTGCCGCCTAACGCGGAACGACCGCTTCCGTAATCACCACGATCTTGCCGAGGAGGTGGCCTTCCTCGCTCAGCCGGTGGGCGTCGGCCGCGCTCTCCAGCGGGAAGACGCGGGCGATCGGCATGCGCACGCTCCCCGACTCCACCACGTCCCTGACCGGTGCGGGATCGGTGCCGCCCGTGGAGAAGCGCACCCCGAACTCGCCCGCGGCCGGGTCGGCGATCGTGACGACCTTGTCCGCGTCGCCGGTCAGCCGCACCGAGTCGGCGAGCACGCCCCTGCCGGACGCGTCCAGCACCGCGTCCACCGGGCCGACCCTGTCCGCCCACCCTTCGCCGTAGGTGACGGGGGTGACGCCGAGGTCGCGCAGGAACGCGTGGTGGCTCTCGCCTGCCGTGCCGACGACCTCGACGCCCCTCGCTCGGGCCAGCTGCGCGGCGACCAGGCCGACGCCGCCCGCCACCGCGTGGATCAGCAGCCGGCCGGGCTCGACGCCGAGCTCGGCCAGCGTCCTGGCGGCGGTCTCCGCCGCCACGGGCAGCGCCGCGGCCTCCTCGTAGGTGAGATGGTCCGGCTTGGCGAGCAGCTCGGCCGGGTCGGCGAGCACGTGGTCGGCCAGGCCGCCGGTCGGGACCCTGCCGAACACCGGCTGCCCCACCCGCCAGCCCGCCACGTCCTCGCCGAGCGCGTCGATCGTGCCGGAGACCTCGATCCCCGTGCCGGCCGGGCCCTCCAGCGGGACGACCATGTACCCCTTGCGGAACTTCCAGTCGAGGGCGTTCACCGCGGCGGCCTTCACCGCGATCCTGACCTGGCCGGGTCCCGGCGCGGGGATGGTCACCTCGTCGACGGTGAGCACGTCAGCCTCGCCGTACTCGCGGTAGCGGACGGCGCGCGAGGTGGCCAGGAGGACCGCCTTGCCCACCAGCGCTCGCCCCTCGATCGCGGCGTGCGCGTCCGCCGCCCTGTCCAGGGGTACGGCCAGCCCGATCGTCGGCGTGATCCCGGCGTTGAAGGTCCGCTCGGCGAGGAGCGTGAACTCCTCCGGCGTGAACTGGACCTGCTCCATGCCCCTGACGGTGATCCCGCGCCTGTCCGCCTCGGCCGCGTCGAAGGAGGCGGGGCCGCCCGCCATGACGCCGTAGGCGAAGAACCTGCCGCCGGGCGCGGTCAGCTCGAACGCCCGCGCGCCCTGCTCGCCGCCGACACCGTCGAAGACCACGTCGAACCGGCCCTGCCCGGCCTGCTCGGTGCGCGGCGCCTGCTCGGTGTGAGCCGCGCCGACGAGCTCGGCTCGCCGCCGCTTGGCCGTACTGGACGCCATGGCCGTGACCTCGGCGCCCGCCGCCGCGGCCAGCTCCACCAGCATCAGGCCGAGCCCGCCGCCCGCGCCGGTGACCAGCACCCTGGCGCCTGGCTTCAGCTCCGCGGCGTCGATGAGGCTGAGCGCGGCAGGGCCCACCTGCAGCAGCGCGGCCGCGTCGCGCAGCGGCAGCGCGTCGGGCACGGGCACCAGCGCCTCCACCTCGGCCAGCGCCTGCTCGGCGTACCCGCCGCCGACCATCGCGGCCACCCTGCGCCCCCGCCACGAGGGATCCACGCCCTCGCCGACCGACAGCACGTGCCCCGCCACCCCGGTGCCTGGCACGAACGGCGGCTCGGCACCGAACCACTCCCTGCCCCAACCGGCGCGCAGCTGCGCCTCCACCGAAAGGACGTCGGCCGCGGCCACCCCAACAACGACCTGCCCAGGTCGCGCGACCGGGTCGTGGACCTCGCGCGCCCGCAGAACGTCTGGACCGCCGAACCTGGTGACCTCGATAACCTTCATGCCGAGGAGTATCGGACCTCAAGTTCGCTTCAGGTCAAGCTCGGCTAACCGAAGAGCTTCTGGGCCTGCTGGATGAGCGTCAGCACGGTCAGCGACCCGAAGAAGGCAATCGACCAGACCAGTGCCGCAAGCCGGTAGGTACGCACCTTGATCGGCCCCGGCAGCGCCCGCCTGTTGAGGACGATCAGCAGGATCGAGTACACGAACATCATCCCCGCGGCGAAGCACGCCGAGAGCACCAGCAGGATCAGCGGCTGGTCGAAGCCCGCCAGCAGGACCGCGATCCCGACCAGCGTCATCGCCCAGACGACGAGGAAGTAGACCCTGTTGATCGAGACCGGCCGGTCGCGCAGGTAGACCGTCTTGAGCACGTCGGAGGCGAGCCTGCTGGTGTAGTCGACGATGCCCATCGCCGAGGCGAACAGCGACAGCGCGCCGATCACCCAGAACAGCACGCCGAACCACGCGCCGACCGTGGCCGACAGCGCCTCGCCCTCCACCTTGAGGAAGCCGATGCTGTTGGCCAGCCCCGCCTTACCGAAGACCGTGGAGTAGGCCAGCATCGACATCAGCGCGATCGTCACGAACGACACCACCGCGAACGTCGAGGCCTGCTCCACGTTCGCGAAGCGCCACCAGGCCCGCCACCTCGCGAGGTTCTCCTTCGTCGGCGCGAACTGGAAGCCGGTCGACGAGGCGGCCTCCTCGTGGCCGGTGACCGGGCTGACCAGGCGGGGCACGTAGTGGCCCATGCCCAGGCCCTTGTCGCGGATCCAGTTGCTCTGGCACAGGTTCTGCCCGCCGCCCGCGCCCGCGTAGGCGATGGCGCCCATCAGCAGCGCGAACTCCAGCGGCGGAACCGGCAGGCGCGCGCCCACCGTGAGACCCCTGCCCAACGCCACCCACGCGTCCGCGTTGATCGCGAACAGCACGGCCACCACGATCAGCGTGACCACCAGCGCGATCTTGACGAAGATCACGCGCTCCAGCATGGTGTAGATGACCGGTGCCAGCGTCAGCCCGAGCGCGATCACCAGGAGCATGCCGATCGCGATGAAGCGGACGCTGCCGCCCGTCAGGTAGGTGACCATCGTCGCGGAGGTCGTCACCCAGCCGGGCCACAGGTTCGACAGCAGCGTCATGACGACGAAGACGGCGCCCCAGTGCTTCCAGAACCGGCTGAAGCCGGTCAGCGCGGTCTCGCCCGTGGCCAGCGTGTACCGCTCGATCTCCATGTTGAGGAACCACTGCGTGATGATGCCGATCAGCGCGCCCCAGATGAAGACCAGGCCGACCTGCGAGGCGATGTAGGGCCAGAGGATGAACTCGCCGGAAGCGAGCCCCACTCCCGCACCGACGAGCCCCGGCCCGATGAGCCGCCACCTCGAGGTGGGCGGGTCCGGCAGATCCCTGACAGTGACCGGAGGTAGGACACGCTCCGGCACGGTAGGCGTGAACACAGCTGCTCTCTACCCGATCAACACCACATATTCACCATTCCTGGTAAAACCCGTGATCCGCCCGCCGTCCGCCATCAGCCCTCCCAGCACCTCTCGCGTCGCGAGCCGCCACGCTTTCGCCGCCGACGGGTCGTCGCGGCGCAGCGCCTCGATGTCGGCGGGCGTGCCGACCAGCGCCACGGGCCCCTTCACCTGGCCCCTGACCGGGAGGCGGTCCTCCTCCTCCAGCACCACCACGCCCTGGTACGGCCCGCCCGGTGCCTCCTGCTCCTTCACCAGCCACTCGACCACCAGCCGGTCCGACTCGTCGCCCTCGTTGATCGCGTCCGCCATGGCGCCGTAGAAGCTCTCCACGTACTCGATGGGGCGCGCGCCGAGCTTGGCGAGGTTGAAGTAGGCGTTGCGGCGCACGAGCGGGTCGAAGGTCCAGGTGATGCGGTCGATGCCGCGTTCGGCGCACCAGGCGCGCTGGTGCGTCTTGAGCGCGTGGCCGATGCCCCTGCCCGGCGCGGCGCCCGTGACGTGGGAGTGCAGGGTGTTGCCCTCGGCGAGAATGCCCACCGACGCGCCGACCAGTGTGCCGCCCTCGTAGGCGCCCGCGACGTAGCTTCCTGTGTGGGAGAAGACCCGCATCAGCTCGACGGTGACAGGAGGGTTGGCGGGTTCGGGGTGCCAGATCTCGTCGAACAGCCTGAACACCTCGGCGAACTCGTCGATGCGGCGCAGCTCGCGCACCACCACCCGGGCTCTCCTCACCTCTGGAAATCTATCCGAGCCCACGCGCACCACACCCGTGCGGCGGCGGATTCGCCGAGGCGCGGGGTCCGGGGAGGTCTTTCGGGGGAAGGGCGGCCGGACCGCGTCCGACCGGCCGCGCCATCGTGTCCCGGGTGGGGCGGGGTCAGGAGGCCAGCACCGCGGCCACCAGGGCCCGCAACAGCCGCGTCCGCCCCGGCATCTCCGCCACGACCACGTGCTCGTGGTCGGCGTGCGCGCCGCCGCCCACCCCGCCGAGCCCGTCCAGCGTCGGCACGCCGAGCCCCGCGGTGAAGTTGCCGTCCGAGGCCCCGCCCACCGACGCCGACGTCAGCGCCCCGAGCCCCAGCTCCTCGGCCAGCCGCACCGCCACGGCGAACAGCTCCGCCGACAGCGCCGCCTCCATCGGCGGCCGGTTCGGACCGCCGCTCACCTCCAGCCGCGTCCCCTTCACCTGCGGTGACAGCGCCCGCATGAGCGTGTCCACCCTCGCCTGGGCGGTCAGCGTCGGCACCCGCACGTCCACGCCGACGCGTGCGAGGGCGGGCACCGTGTTCACCGTCGTCCCTCCGGCCAGCACCGTCGGCGTGACCGTCGTCCCCGTGACCGGCTCACCCGAGTCGACGAGTTCGGCCACCCCGGCGATCGTGAGGATCTGGTGGGCGAGCTCGATCCCGGCGTTGGCCCCGTTCCACGGTTCGAGCCCGGCGTGCGCCGCCTTGCCGTACACCGTGACCGTGTAGTCGGAGGTGCCCTTGCGCGCGGTCTTGAGCGCACCGCCGTCCGCGCTGGCCTCCAGCACGAACGTGGCCGCCAGGCCGCGGGCGGAGTCCTCGATCAGGGCGCGCGACGTGACCGAGCCGACCTCCTCGTCGCCGGTGACCAGCACGCAGACGCCGTCGAGTGAGCCGAGCCCGGCCAGCGCGTGGAACATCTGCACCAGCCCCGACTTCATGTCGAAGACACCCGGCCCGCGCGCGATCCCGTCGACGACCGACCACGGGTGGGTGGCCAGCGTCCCCATCGGCCAGACGGTGTCGTGGTGGCCGAGCAGCAGCACCTTGGGCGTGCCGAAGCTCCACCGCAGGTGCGCGACGCCGTCGACGACGATCGTCTCCGGTTGCGCGCCCAGGTGGCGGGCGCCCATCGCGGCGACCACCTTCGCGCTGCGCGCCACCGCCTCCAGATCGCTGGAGAAGGATTCGCAGCTGACCAGTTCCTCGAGATCGTCGATCACGCCAGGGCCTTTCCGAACAGGCGGTGCACGTTGCCGCCGACGATCTTGTGGACGTCCGCCTCGGGCAGCCCGCGCGCCAGCAGCCCCTCGGTGACCAGCGGCAGGCCGCTGGGCCCTTCCAGTCCGGGTACGGAGGCCCCGACGTCGAGACCCGTGGAGGTGACGTTCTCGCAGCACGGGGGAGTGAGGTCGCGCCTGACCTCGTCCATGAAGTCGGGCCCGAGGCCGACGTGGTCGATCCCGGCGACGCCCGCGATGTGCTCGATGTGGTCGAGCACATGGTCGAGCGTGGCCTCGCGGGCGTTCTCGGTGAGGAAGGCGGCCAGGAAGTTGACGCCGATCACGCCCCCGGTCCCGGCCACGCCCCTGAGCTGCTCGTCGGTGAGGTTGCGGTGGTGGTCGCGCAGGGCGCGCGCGGACGAGTGCGTGGCCATGACCGGCTTGGTCGCCAGCTCGAGCACGTGCGCCACGCCCGAGGCGCCCAGGTGGGAGACGTCGAACAGGATGCCCAGCCGTTCCATCTCCTTCAGCGCCTCGACGCCGTGGGAGGTGAGCCCGCTGCCCGTGGCGTCCTCGCCGCTGCCGTCGGCCAGCGGTGTGCGGCCCCAGTGGGCGATCGAGGCGATCCGCACGCCGAGCCTGTGCACGGTCGGGATCAGCTCCACGCTGGCGTCGATGCCGGGCATGCTCTCCATCGCCAGCACCAGCGCGATCCTGCCGGCGTCGACGGCCGCGTCGATCTGCGCGGCGTCGGTGCACAGCGCCACCTCGTCCGGGTTGCCCTCGGCGATCACGTGCGCGCACTCGATCATCCGCAGCGTCTGCCTGAGCGAGCCCTCCGGACGGTACTCCGACGAGATGAACACCGGCAGCACCTGCAGGTTCACCTTGCCGGTCCGCAGCTGCGGCAGCCATTGGGCGCGGAAGAACTCCGCCCACCGGTCCGGCGGTCTCGCCGAGACCGCCATCAGCAGATCGTTGTGCGTGTCAGCCACCACATGCGACGTCATGCCGAAGACGTTATCCGGTA
The DNA here is from genome assembly GCF_040648355.1 of Nonomuraea sp. NPDC049152. Taxonomy (NCBI): domain Bacteria; kingdom Bacillati; phylum Actinomycetota; class Actinomycetes; order Streptosporangiales; family Streptosporangiaceae; genus Nonomuraea; species Nonomuraea sp. NPDC049152. The sequence continues at coordinate 455,117 of NZ_JBEZDO010000002.1, forward strand.
GGCGGGCAGCGGCGGGAGGGCGGTGAGCCTGCGATACAGCGTCGTGGGCCCCGGCCAGTTGTTGGTGACCCGACCCTCGGCGGTCTTGTACCAGCTCCGGCAGCCGTTGTTCCACACCATCCGCTCCATCGCGGCGGCCAGTTGCCTGCGCCAGGCCGCCATGGCCTCGGGCCTGACCTCCATGGGCCCGTTCCTCTCCACGTACGGCAGGCACGCCATGACGTGCCGCACCTGACATTCGATCATGAAGACGATGGAGTTGTGGCCGAGGTTGGTGTTCGGGCCGTAGAGCAGGAACAGGTTGGGGAAGTTCGGCACCGCGATGCCGAGATAGGCCTCGGCGCCGTCCTTCCACTGCTCGGCGAGCGAGATCCCGCCCAGCCCGGTGAACGTGATCGGCTGCAGGAACTCGGTGGACCTGAAGCCGGTGGCGTAGATGATCGTGTCGGCCTCGCGCACCCCCTCGATGGTCTCCACGCCCTTCGGGGTGATCCTGGTGATCGGGTCGGTGACGACGTCGACGTTGGGCCGGGTGAGGGCGGGGTAGAACGAGCTGTCGATGATCACCCTCTTGCAGCCGACGGGGAAGGCGGGGGTGAGCTTCGCGCGCAGGTCCTGATCGGCGACCTGGGCGTGCAGGTGGCCGAGCGCCCGCTTCTCCAGCAGGCCGGCGCTCCAGCCCTGGGCGAGGGCGGGGTAGAGGGTGCCCTCGGCGTACCGGTAGATCCACTCGCGGTAGGCGCGCTGGAGACCGGGAACCAGGCGGAAGGCGAGCGTGGTCCTGGGGCCGAAGGTGGCGTCCGGCTTGGGGATGACCCAGTTGGGGGTGCGCTGGAAGACGTCGAGGTGGCCGACCAGCGGCTGGATGCGAGGGATGAACTGCGCGGCGGACGAGCCGTTGCCGATCACCGCCACGCGGTGGCCGGTCAGATCGTGGTCGTGGTTCCATCGGGCGCTGTGGAAGGCCACGCCCCCAAAGCCATCAATTCCCGAAATTTCGGGATATGAGGGGCGGTTCAGTTGCCCGACGCACGACACCACGACGTCGAACTCCTCGCTTCCCTCGCCGGTGGTGACCTGCCAGTGGCGGCCGTCGAAGGCGGCGGAGACGACCTCGGTATTGAGCCGGATCTTCGACCTGACGCGGTATTTGTCGGCGCACATGTCGAGATAGGCGAGAATTTCCGGCTGTTCGGGATAGCGGCGGGTCCAGCTCGCGTACTTCTCGAAGGAATACGAATACAGGTGGGAGGGAATGTCGCAGCCCGCTCCCGGATAGCTGTTGTCGCGCCAGGTGCCGCCGAGCTCGCCCGCCTTCTCGTAGACCGTGTAGGAGCCGATCCCCGCGCGTTCCAGCCTGATCGCCATGCACAGACCGCCGAACCCCGCACCGATGATCGCGACCCTCATGCGCCCCTCCACAGATGTCAGGATCCACTTACGGTAGGCGGCGCTCGTTCACGTGTCGAGGTGGCTGAACCGGTAGTCTGCGCAGGTGACGCTGGCAGACGTGATCAACCTGTTCGAGGCCGCCTATCCGCCGGAAAGGGCCGAGTCGTGGGACGCGGTCGGCCTGGTCTGCGGAGATCCCGCCCAGTCCGTGCGGCGGGTGCTGTTCGCCGTCGATCCCGTGCCCGTCGTCGCGGAGGAGGCGCTCGACTGGGGAGCCGACCTGATCGTCGTCCACCACCCCCTCTACCTGCGCGGCACCACCAGCGTCGCCGCGACCACCTACAAGGGGCGGCTGATCCACGACCTGATCCGCAACGACGTCGCCCTCTACACCGCCCACACCAACGCCGACGTCGCCAACCCCGGCGTCTCCGACGCGCTGGCCCGCGCCGTCGGCCTGGCCGGCGACCTGGTGCCGCTGCAGCCGTTCGCCGACGACCCGTGGCGCGGCCTCGGCCGCGTCGGCGACCTGTCCCGCACGATGACGCTCGGTGAGTTCGCCGAGCAGGCCCTCGCGGGGCTGCCCACGACCTCGTGGGGCCTGCGCGTCGCGGGCGACCCGTCCAGGCCCGTCAAGCGGGTGGCCGTCAGCGGCGGCTCGGGAGACTCCCTCCTCGGTACGGCACGCGCCGCCGAAGTCGACGTCTTCCTCACCGCCGACCTGCGCCATCACCCCGCAAGCGAGTTCGTCGAGGCAGGCGGCCCCGCCCTGGTCGACGCCGCCCACTGGGCCACCGAGTGGCCATGGCTCGACAGCGCGGCGTCCATCCTGAGCTCCAGTGGCGTTAACGTTGAGACGCGCGTCTCCGCCACGGTCACCGATGCTTGGACAAGAGGATATTGATCATGAAAGCAGCCCCTGCCGAACAGAAACGACTGCTCGACCTGGCCGAGCTCGACTCCGCTGCCGACCGCCTAGCGCACCGCCGTCGCACGCTGCCCGAGCTGGCCGAGATCGACGAGCAGTCGAAGCGCTTCGCCCAGCTGGCCACCCAGGTGATCGCCGCCGAGACCGAGGCCGGTGACCTGGCCCGCGAGCAGACCAAGGCGGAGAGCGACGTCGACACCGTGCGCACCCGCGCCGAGCGCGACCAGAAGCGCCTCGACTCCGGCATGGTCACCTCGCCGAAGGACCTGTCCAGCCTGCAGTCCGAGATCGCCTCGCTGCACCGCCGCCAGGGTGACCTGGAGGAGGTCGTGCTGGAGATCATGGAGCGGCGTGAGGCCATCGAGTCCAAGGCCGCCGACCTGATCGCCCAGCGCGACGAGATCGCCGCCACCCGCGGCGCCGCCGAGGACCGCCGCGACGCCGCCCTCGCCGAGATCGACAAGGAGGCCGCCGACGTCGAGGGCCGCCGCTCGCGCGTCGCCACCGAGATCCCTGCCGACCTGCTCGCCCTGTACGAGAAGCTGCGCGGCCAGTACGGCGTGGGCGCCGCCATGCTGCACGGCGGCCGGTGCATGGGCTGCAAGGTGACGCTCTCGATCGCCGACATGAACCGCATCAAGGCCGCGCCCCACGACGAGGTGCTGCGCTGCGAGGAGTGCCGCCGCATCCTCGTCCGCACCCCCGAGTCCGGCATCTGACCCCAGGCCCCCCGCCTCGGCCTTCAGCGATCAAGGAGCAGTCATGAGCACGACCTCGTACCTCATCGAGGCCGACGGCGGGTCGAGGGGCAACCCCGGTCCAGCCGGCTACGGGGCCGTCGTCATGGACGCCGCCGACCGTCAGGTCCTCGTCGAGGTGGCCGAGGCGATCGGCGTGGCCACCAACAACGTCGCCGAGTACCGCGGCCTGATCGCGGGGCTCACCTCGGTACTCGAACTCGGCGGCGAAGGGGCCTCCGTCGAGGTCCGCATGGACTCCAAGCTCGCCATCGAGCAGATGGCCGGCCGCTGGAAGATCAAGAACGAGGGGCTCAGGCCGCTCGCCATCGAGGCGCAGGCCCTGGCTAGGCGGCTGCGGGTCACCGGCTGGACCTGGATCCCCCGCGAGCGCAACAAGCACGCCGACCGCCTGGCCAACGAGGCGATGGACGCGGCCGCCAAGGGGCTGGCGTGGAAGGCGGGCGGCGTCGCCGTACCGGTGGCGGGCACGGCGGGCGGCGGCGAGGCCGGTCCGCCGGGCGGCGAGCGGAAGGCGCGCGCGCCGAAGGCGGGCGATCAGACCGACCTGCTCGACCTGTCGGCCCCGACCGCCTCGCTGGTCACCCAGCAGGCCACCAAGGGCACCGGCTGGGGCCCCGCCACCAGGGTCGCCACCTCGCTGCTCCTGCTGCGTCACGGCGAGACCCCGCTGTCGGCCGAACGCCGCTTCTCGGGCCTCGGCGACGCCGAGCTCACCGCGAACGGCCTGGCCCAGGCGGCTGCGGCCGCGCGCAGGCTGGCGGCTCCGCCGTACCGGATCGATGTGATCGTCAGCTCCCCGCTCAAGCGGGCCCGGCAGACCGCCGAGGCGGTCGCGGGGCTCGTCGGCGTCGAGGTCGAGGTGGACGAAGGCCTCAGGGAGACCGATTTCGGCGCCTGGGAAGGTCGCACGTTCACGGAGATCCAGCGTGAGTGGCCGGACGAGCTGGCCGCCTGGCTGGCCGACCCCAGCGTCTCACCGCCCCAGGGGGAGAGCTTCGACGAGGTGGCCCGGCGGGTCGAGGAGGCCAGGGACCGGCTGATCGAGCGCTACGAAGGCAAGACCGTGCTCGTCGTCTCCCACGTCACGCCGATCAAGACGCTGCTCAGGCTCGCGCTGCTCGCGCCACCCGAGGCCCTGTACCGCATGCACCTCGACCTGGCGTGCCTGTCGCTGATCGACTTCTACGCCGACGGTCCCGCCGTGGTGAAGGCGTTCAACGACATCTCCCACCTGCGCTGACCCCGGTCACGGCCCGGCCGGGCCCGATGCCGCGAGGTTCACCGGGCACGACCGGGCCGTGGGCACCGTCCCCTTCAGACGATGACCGCTCCATCGGATCTAGCGAGGGGACTGCCGGGTTTACCCGGCAGGGGAATCGCTTCCCTGAGATGGTTTCTGTGTTCGAAACGGGCAGGGCTTGTCCGTCGCCGACCTCAGCCGAGGGAAGCGAGAAGCTGCTCTCTTCAGGGAGCGGAGGAGTCACCACATCCCCGCGCTCTTGCCAATGGGTTGGAGGCGGTTTGGGATGCGATAATCTCGCTGGAGACGAGCCGGCCGGGCGACCGCGTCGAGCCTCCTCACGGAGGCTCGCCGAGGAAGGTCCGGGCTCCACAGGGCAGGGTGGTCGGTAACGCCGACCCGGGGCGACCCGCGGGACAGTGCCACAGAGAGCAGACCGCCTCCCGGATACCCGGGAGGTAAGGGTGAAAGGGTGGTGTAAGAGACCACCAGCGCCCACGGCGACGTGGGCGGCTAGGTAAACCCCACCCGGAGCAAGGTCAAGAAGGGACGCTCCGCCAGGAGCGTTCCGCGCGCGGCGTTCGAGGACTGCCCGTCCGAGCCGCGCGGGTAGACCGCTTGAGGCCGCCGGCAACGGCGGTCCTAGATGGATGGTCGCCCCTTCGTTCGCGAAGGACAGAACCCGGCCTACAGGCCGGCTCGTCTCTCCATCGATGACCTCCAGTGACGCCACGGTGGCGCCCACGGCGGGCGCAGCCGCCGCACGGCGTGCACCCCCAGGATGTACGCCACGACGGTCGCGACCAGCACCATCCACAGGTAAGCCACTCCCGGCTCAGCCCCTACGCAGCCGGATTCCCGGCAGGTCACGATCTATGGGCGGACTGTCTCTTATAGGGTCCTTTTCATGACCATCACCGACCTCGCCGATCTGCGGTTGGCCACTACGAACGCGGCGGCTCTGTGGAAGGCGCTGGGCGACGTGCGCGGCTGCGACGTGGTTCAGCGGCCCGGGTTCGTCGGCGTCGGGGGCGACGAGCGAGCCGGGTTGCGGATCGTCCTCCAGTCTCCCGCGCCCGGCGAGGACGACGTCGCCGAGCTGACCGAGCTGGCCGGGGGCTGGACCCGCGGACCCGTGCTCGTCGAGGACTCCTACGGCGTCGTCGACATGAGCGCGATCGGGCTGGAGCCCCGCCACCTGCCCGTCATGATCCGCAGGCCGGGTGAGGCCCTGCCGCCCGCCGCTCTGGAGGTCGTCAGGGTCGAGACGGAAGACCAGCTGGCGACCGCCGAGCGGATCGTGATCCAGGGCTTCCCGCTGTCCCGCTTCCAGCCGCACCACCCCCGGCAGGCCTTCCCCGCGGCGCTCCTGGGCCACGACGGCGTCGAACTGTTCCTCGTGGAGAAGGACGGCGAGCCCGCCGGCGCGTGCGTGACGGTCGCCGACGGCACGGTGGGCGGGCTCTACTGGGTGACCACCCTGCCCCAGTTCCGCTCGCGCGGGATCGGGCGGTCGCTCATGCACGCGGTGCTCGGCGGCCTGCTGAAGGACCTGCCGGTCACACTGACGTCGGCGAAGGCGGGCAAGCCGCTCTACGACTCGCTCGGCTTCACCACCATCACACAGTCCACGTGGTGGTCGTCGCCGTGATCTCGGGCGGGGCCGTCTAGCGGGCGGCCCAGTCCGCCAGGATCGCCGCCTCCTTCTCGCGGGCGATGCCGTGGACGTTCTTCCTGCCGAACACCCGCTCGCCGACCGGGATCTCCCGCAGCCACTCCCAGGTGTCCCTGACGGTCTCGGCCACGGTACGGCAGCGCAGCCCCGCCGCCTCGGCCTTCGCCGTGGAGATCGTCCAGAAGTTGGCCATCTCGGGCTTGGGCGGCGCCCACAGCGGCAGCTCCATCCAGACGCCGACCTCGTGGTCGAGCAGGAACTGGTCGTCCACCCACACGAACTCCGCGTCCGAGCCCGTGACCTGCCTGCACAGCTCCAGCCACTCGCCGTAGGTGGTGTTGCCCGCGGGCCCCGTGACCATGAAGCGGTCGCTGACGCCCTTCTCCGCCTGGTCGAGGGTGAAGATCGCGATGTCGCGCGCGTCGATCAGCTGCATCGCCACCGAGGGGTCGCCGGGAGCCAGGACCTGGCCGCCGCGCTCGATCCTGGTCAGCCACCACGGCAGCCTGGCGACGTTCTCGTAGGGGCCGAGGATGAGGCCCGGCTGGACGATCAGCGTGTTGCCCTCGAAGCCCTGCTCCACCGCGCGCTCGCAGCCCGCCTTGAGCACGCCGTAGTCGCCGTCCTCGGGCCCGGCGTCGGGCTCGCAGTCCCACAGGCCCGACTCGTCGGTCGCGGGCTCGGCGGGAAAGTCGCGCACCGCCGAGACCGTCGAGATGAAGGCGTAGGTGTCCGCGTGCCCCGACAGCAGGCGCGCGGACCGGCCCGCCACGCGCGGCACGTACGCCGAGGTGTCCACGACGATGTCCCAGCGCCGCCCCTCCACCAGGCGCTCCAGGTCCTCCGCCGACTCCCTGTCGCCGTGGACGGCCTCGACGCCCGGCACGTCAGGGTAACTCTGTCCCCTGTTGAACGTCGTGACCTCGTGCCCGCGCGCGAGCGCCTCCGACACGATCGCGCGGCCGACGAACGCTGACCCTCCGATGATCAGAACTCTCATGAGAGCATTCTTCGGGTACGGCACGCGATTCGCCCCATCTCTTCACCGAGAGCGTAGGCAGGCGTCACGGCCCTTCCTCCGCCGGGACCAGAGCCCCGCCGGCCGCCGCCTCGGCGAGCGAGGGGACGGGCAGGATGTGCACCCTCGCGGAGGGGATGTCGAAGTAGAGCCCCACCAGCTCCAGCGATCCCGCCGCCACCTGCTCGGCGACCTTCCTGTGCGTGCGCAGGTTCTCCAGCTGCTGGATCACGTTCACCCTGCACAGCCGGTCGAGCGGGCCGGTGTCGCTGCCGTCGCTGTCGGTGTGGACGAACCTGGCCAGGCTGTGGGCGCCGTGCCGCAACCACCGCCGCAGCCCCGGCAGGCTGCCCGCCTTCTCCCCGGCTGACAGCAGCCCCACCATGGCCCCGCACCCTGAATGGCCGCACACCGTGATCGTCCGCACGCCCAGCACCTGTGTCGCGTACTCGATCGCCGCCGACACCGAGTCGTCGTGCGGCTGCGCGCCGTACCGGGGGACGAGGTTGCCGATGTTGCGCACCACGAACAGGTCGCCTGGACCGCTGGCGGTGATGAGCGTCGGCACGATGCGGGAGTCCGCGCACGTGATGAACAGGTGCGTCGGCTGCTGCTTGCGCGCCAGCTCGGTGAAGATGGGCCGCATCCGCGGCGCCGTACGCCGGTGGAACTCGCGCGCGCCCACGGTCAGCTCGCACTCGGCGGGACCGCCCTGCTCGGGCACGGCCGAGCCCCTGCCCCTGCGGCGGTGCGCCCACGGCAGCCACCAGCGCTCGTGCGCCTTGGGCGGCGTCTTGGCGGGGAACATCCGATGGCCGCTGGCGGCCAGGCTGTACCACTCGTCGTGCAGCTCGTCGATGTCGACGCTGCCGCCCGAGCGCTCGTGCTTGAGCCGCCACGAGTGCAGCGTCTCGAACGCGGCGTTGTCCATGAAGTCGATGTCGAGGTCGAGGTCGACGGGCACGCCGGGCGGGATCGCGCGCAGCTCGTCGGTGAGCCTGGGCACGCCGAGGAAGGTGAGCGACCCCGAGATCGTCACGTGCCGCCGCCCGCCTGGCTCCTGCCGTACGTGCACGGAGACCCAGGTGAGCCGCCGCAACGCCAGCATGACGGCCAGCGCCAGCCCGAACAGCACCCCTTCGGCCAGGCCGAGCACGACCACGCCCGCCAGCGTGACCAGGTACACGGGCACCTCGCCGTGGCCGTGGACCTTCCGCACGTGACCCAGGTTGATCATCTGCAGGCCGATGAAGGCCAGCAGCGCGGCCAGCGCCTCCAGCGGGATCAGCCGGATCGCCCAGCCGAAGGACAGGACGAAGACCAGCACCCACACCCCGTGCAGGACGGTCGACCAGCGGCTGCGGGCGCCCGCCTGGACGTTCGTGGTGCTGCGCACGATCACGCCCGCGGTGGGCAGCCCGCCGAGCAGGCCCGACACCATATTGGCCAGGCCCTGCCCTCGCAGCTCCTTGTCCAGGTCGGTGCGTGGCCCGTCGTGCTGGCCGTCGATGGCGACCGAGCACAGCAGCGACTCCACGCCCGCCAGCAGCGCCACCAGCATGACCGCGGCGAGGATGCCATGCCAGTCGCCCTCGGGCAGCACGGGCGGCGCCCACTGCAGCAGGCCGCCGGGCAGGTCCACCCTGGTGACGTCCCAGCCGAACACCGCCGCCGCGATCGAGGCGAGCAGCAGCGCGGCCAGCGGCGCCGGGATCACGCGGACCCCGCGAGGCAGCCACTTCCACACCAGCAGCACGCCGATCGTGATCAGCCCGACGGCCGCCGCGTGATTGTGCAGGTTCACCACCTGCGCGGGCAGCTCGATCAGGTTGTCGATGGCCGCGCTCTGCGGGCTGCCGCCGAGCACCACGTGCATCTGCGACAGCGCGATCACCGCGCCCACGCCCGCGAGCATGCCGTGGATGACGGCAGGGGAGACGGCCAGCGCCACGCGGGCCGCCTTGAAGGCGCCGAGCACCAGCTGCACCACACCGGCCATCACCGTGATCATGCAGGTGGCCCGCCACCCGAAGGTGTGCACGAGGTCGGCCACCACCAGCGACAGGCCCGCGGCCGGCCCGCTCACCTGTACGGCGGAGCCGCCGAACAGGCCCGCCACCACGCCGCCGACGACCGCGGCGATCAGCCCGGCGGCCAGTGGCGCGCCGGAGGCGACGGCGATTCCGAGTGACAGTGGGACCGCGACGAGGAACACCACCAGCGACGCGGGCACATCATGTCGAAGGGCAGTCAGTCCGTTACTCTGAGTGTCCACCACCAGACTGTATCGGCTGACAGTCCGCCAAATGGGCCGTTAAGAGAGGCCTTTACGATCAACGGTAATAGTCGGGGTAGTCCTGCTCCGGGGAGCGATGGTGGCTGCCCCTGCGCCCCTGCTTGGCCGGCTCGGTCGTCTCCGGCTGGCCGTACATCTCGCCGTAGGAGGGCCAGCTGGCGTTCGCGGCGGGCGTCTCCGGCCACGCGGCGGGCGACGCGGGCGCTGCGTTGGGAGCCGCCTGCGGCTGCTCCTGCTGCTCGTAGGAGGGCGACGGGTACTGGCCGCCAGCGCCGCCCAGCGTGCCGTCGTACGGCGTGACCGTCCTGCCCGGCGCGGTGGGCGTCGTGGACGCGGGCGTCGGCCCGGTCGTCAGCGCGTCGTCGTCGGGGGCGGCCCAGCCGGAGCGCACCTCGTAGGAGCTGGGGTAGGCGGCGGCGGGAGCGGTGGGCTGCGTGTAGGTCTCGAACGCCGGCCACGACGAGGTGGGGGCGGGGCCGTCGAGGACGTCATGGGCGGGGGCCGCGGACCACGAGCCGGAGTTCGGACCGGCGGCCGGCTGCGGCGACTGCCACGTCGTCTCGGCGTCGGCGGAGCCGTAGGCGGGGAACGGGTCGCTCGTCGGCGCGCCGTGGATCGGGGCGGCGGGGGCCGCGGGGAAGGAGCCGCTGTTGGTGACGGCGGGGAACGATCCGCTGCCGAAGGCGGAGAAGGAACCGCTGTTCGGCTGCGGCTCCGGCTGGCGCGGCGGCACAGGCTGACGCGGGGGAACCGGCTTGGCGCCCGCGCCCAGGATGCTCATCACGTCGGGCGTCGGGGCGGCGAAGGTCACCGTGCGCTGGTCGGCCAGGTCGGAGGCCGAGGGCGCGGGGCGGGGCTCTGGCCTCGGCGCCGGCTCTACCAGATCGGCCAGCGGGCTCTTGTCGGCCGCCGCGGCGGCACGGGCGGCGGCCCTGCTCGACCGGCTGGACCTGCCCGACCTGGCGGCCGGGGCGGGGACAGGAGCCGGAGCCGGGGGAGCGGCGGCGGGCGCCGCGTCGGCGGCGGGCCGCGGCGGCAGCGGGAGCTGGACCGTGCGTTCCATGGACGGGTCGGCCATGGGACGCTCGGGCTCGACGGGCCTGCTGGCCGCCATGCGCGCCTTGACCGTGCCGCCCGCGCCGAAGCCGCCCTCGGTGGCCTCGTTGCGGATGTTGGCCCAGAACTCCTCGTCGTCGTCGGCGTCGGCGCCGTTGCCCCACTCGTCGACGCCGCGCTTGCCGCGCTGGCCCGTGCGGACCGGCTTGGGCTGCTTGTGCTGGTCGATGGGGCTGAAGTCGGGGCTGAAGTTGACCATGCGAGGTTCGTGCGCGGCGAACTCGTCCGTCGAACGGATCTGGGTCATCTCCTCCTTCTCCGCCATCGCTTTCAGTCGCTCCGGCGGGAGCGAACTCTCCCGCTTGTTCATCGAACGCATGCCCAGTGCCACGACTACGAGCACGAGGAGCACGACGGCGACGAGAACCAATACGACCGCAGTCATTGCACCACCCTCAAGGCCATGGCCTGCCAGCGGCGTCGGTGAGATCGCGCGGCCATCGACGCGATCTGCCCCCTTTGATCACCAACGCACAGCGAACGGATCTGATTGTGTCGGACCACTATGAGCGTTGTCACACCCAAAGTGAAGAATCGGTAACCATTACTACCGGCAGCGTTTGCGTCATCACTCGATGTGCACCGCCGTCAGGCGTCCACGCGCGATGGTCTGGTCGGCGATCATCTTCAGGACGTCGGGGAGGGAGGCTCTCCCCGTGCCCTCGAGCCGCCCGCTCAACGCGTAGACGCTGAACCGATAGCTTCCGGCTTTGTCGCAGGGCGGCTCGTAGCCGACCTTCGTGCTGGTCACCGCCGCCTGGCCGGCCTCCTTCGGCAGGTCGGACGAGGCGTCCTCGCCGAGCTCGGTCGTGCGCGGGTCGATGTTGTAGACCACCCAGTGCACGGCCGGGTTGGCGGAGCCGGTGTCGTCGACCACGATCGCGATCGACTTGGCACGGGACAGCACGTCGCTCGACCAGCGCAGCGGCGGGCTCTTCTTGGTGCCGTGACAGGAATATTCCGACGGCAGGGGAGTGTTGTCGCGCAGCCTCGAGCTGCTGACGTTGATCTCCCTGATCTCCCTGGCGGGGCCGTTCAGGATGCCGCAGCCGGACACGCCGAGCGCCAGCGCGGCCACCATCCCGATGACAGTGACGCGCCCTGCGCGCGTGTACGTGTTCGGCTGCCCCATGCCGGACGATGCTACGCGCCTGTCGGTGGTGCGCCGACCGGTTCGGGAGGTTCGGTCGAGAGGAAAGCCGTTGAAATCTGTAATAATCGGGGCATCGAAGGGTGACCTTGGACACAATCGTGGCCCTCGCGCTTCATCCCGCGCCTCGATGACCGGCGCTTCTCTCCCTCCGGCACGATCTGATCAATCTGATCAATCGGTACGGCGGCGGCGGTGGGAAAGCCCGCGCGCCCTTCTAAGCTGGGCAGTGTGAGTGAGCCGCCCGGCCCCGTAGCGGGTTCCCTGCGCGACCCAGAGCATCGCGTCTCGCCCAAGGCGGTACGCCTGTGGCTGCTGGAGGCGCTGATCGCTTTCGTGATCTTCGCGGGCGGCTCGTTCGGGCTCGCCGCCTGGATCCCGAGCTGGTCATGGCTGCCCGAGTGGCTGTCGGGCAACTCCTGGCTGGTGCCCGTGGTGGTGCTCGTGCCCGGCACGCCGCTGCTGCTGATCGAGCCCTTCGTGCGCTATGCCGTACACCGCTGGGAGCTTTCAGGAGACGTCGTCTACGCCAGGTCGGGCTTCCTGACCAGGGAGTGGGTGTTCGTGCCCGTGAGCCGCATCCAGACCGTCGACAAGGCCCAGGGATGGCTCGAGCGGATGCTCGGACTGGCCACGCTGGAGATCCGCACCGCCTCGCACGCGGGGTCGTCCACCATCAAGGGCCTCGACTACACGATCGCCGCGGGGCTGGCCGAACGGCTGGCGCACAGGGCCGAGGAGCTCAGGGACGACGCCACATGAGCGAGGAGCCCCCAGGACTGAAGCTCAGCCCCAAGGTCCTGCTCATCGACCCGGTGCGCATGCTGCCGTCGCTGCTCGTGCCGCTGGTGGGCGTGCTGTTCGTGGGCGGCTTCTCCTCGCGCTCCTTCGGCTGGGCCGCCGTGGGCGTGGTCGGCGCCGTCGTCTTCGCCGTCGTGCGCTGGGCGACGTTCAGCTACCGCGTCGCCGACGACCGGCTGGAGATCAAGCGGTCGCTCGTCAGCAGGTCGGTGCGGACCATCCCGCTGGAGCGCATCAGGGGCGTGGACGTCACCACGCCGCCCATGCACCGGCTGCTGGGCCTGGCCGTACTCAAGATCGACACGGGGGCGAGCGGCGGAGGGGAGCAGGAGGGCGAGCTCGACGGGGTGACCGTCGAGGAGGCCGAGAGGCTCAAGGGCGTCCTGCTGCGCCGCGCCAGGGCCGCCAGGGCGGAGGACCCCCAGAGCGCCCATGACGCGCTCCCTGACGCCCCTCCCGCGCCGCCCGAGGAGCGGGTGATCGTCAAGGTGCCGCGCAGGTGGCTCCTGTACGGCCCGCTGTCCGGCTCCTACCTGCTGACCCCGTTCGCCCTGGCGGGCGGTGCCATCGGACTGGCCTTCCAGTGGGGTGACGACCTGGGCTTCCGCGACCTCGCGTGGGACGCGAGCCAGTGGCTGTGGCAGCACCCCCTGCACATCGCGGGCGCCATCCTCGTCCTGGTGCTGGCCATGCCGTTCTTCGCGGCGGTCATGTACACCGTCTTCAACTGGGACTTCACGCTGAAGGAGCGCGAAGGCTACCTGGTCGCCGAGCGCGGCCTGATCACCAGACGCAGCGTCTCCCTCGAGGCCCGCCGCATCAGGGGCTACGAGATCGTCGACGCCATCGCCGAGCGGAAGGCCGGCGTCGTCAGGACATGGGCCATCGTCACCGGCCTCGGCGACTCCGAGACCAGGGGGCAACTGCTTCCCGACGTCCCCCGCCCCCTGGCGCTGGACGTCGCCGCGCAGGCCGTGGGGACGTTCGCCGCGCCGTTGCGCCCGCACCCGCCCGTCGCCCGCGACCGCAGGCTGTTCAGGGCGATCGCCCCAGCGCTCGCCGTGGCGGTCGCCGCCGCACTCCTCGGCGTCTTGACGTCCACGGGACTGTGGTGGGCGCTGGTCGTCGCGGCGCTGGTCGTCGCCGGGCTCGGCATCCCCCTCGGCCACGACCGCTACCGCTCGCTCGGGCACGGCTACGACGGCGTGCTGCTGTCGGTGCGCTCCGGCTCGCTGCGGCGCGCCCAGGCGGTCGTCGAGCGGCGCGCGATCGTCGGGTGGCGGCTGCGGCAGACATGGTTCCAGCGGCGGGCGGGGGTGCTCACGCTCATCGCGGGGGTGGGCGCGGGCAAGGGCGGCTACGAGGCGGTGGACGTCTCCGCCGAGCAGGCGGTCGGCTTCCCCGCCGAGGTCACCCCCGAGTGGCTGGCCCCCTTCCTCCGCACCCCGGACTGATCTTCGCAGGTCCTCTCCGGACGCGAACGACGGCCTCTGTTCTCCGCACTCCAGACGGATCTTCGGAGGGTCTCCCGAACGCGAACGAGGGGTGGTCCCGCGGGACCACCCCTCGATGATGTCGGCTCGCGTCAGTCCTGGCGGCGGGCGCCGAACATGATCTCGTCCCAGGTCGGCACCGAGGCCCTGCGGCCCCTTGCGCCCTTCTTGGCCTGACGCGCGGCGGGCGCGGGCGGCGGCGACGGCACGGGACCCGGCGCCGCGTCTCCCGGCTTCTTCGGGACGGGCGGCTTGGGCACCGGCGCCTTCTCCTGCGCGGGCTTGGCGTCCTCGTCGGCGCTCGGGCGCGCGGCGGGCACCGCGGCCTTCTCCTCGGGTACGGCCTGCCCGGCCGCCTCCTGCGCCTCATCGACCCGCTCAGGCTCGACGGCCTTCGCGTTCGCGGCGGCCTGCTCGTCCTCGGCCGCCCGGGCGACCTCAGCGGCTCTCGGGATCTCCACGGCCTTCCCGGCCTCTGGGGCCTCCACGACTTTCCCGGCCTCTGCGGCCTTCGTGGTCGCTTCGGCCTTGGCGGCCGTGGTGGACTCTGCGGCCTTCGGCTCGTCCACGGCCTTGGTGGTTCCTGCGGCCTTCGACGCCTCAGCGACCTTCGTGGGCCCCGCTGCCTTCGGCGCCTCCGCCTGCGTGGTCTCGGCGACCTGCACGGTTTCGGGGGCCTTCGGGGCCTCGGTGGACTTCGGCTCCTGCTCGGCGACGGCCTCAGTCACCTTGACCGGCACTTCGGCCACCTTCAGCTGCTCGGGGAGCGGCTTGGCGACCTCCTCGACGACCTTGGGCTCCTCTGAAGCCTTCGCCTCGGCCTCAGCGACTGTGGTCTCGGCGACCGTGGCCTCAGCGATCGTGGCCTCAGTGACGGTCGTGGCTTCCGGCTCGGCGACCTCGGCCTCAGCGACCCTGGACGCAGCGCCCCCGGACGCGGCGGGCTCGGATACGGCGGAGGCGACCCGCTCGGCTGCTTCGGCGGTCCGCGCCGGGGCAGGGCTGGCTTCTGCGGCGACCACGCCCTGCGCGGAGACCTTGGCGGGCCGCTCGGTAGTCGAGGGCACCTCGGGCCTGGAAGCAACGGGCTCTTCGGAGGCCGCGGAGGTCCGTGTGGACTCCCCGGTTGTCGAGGGCGCCCCGGGCGCGGCCACCGCGGGTTCTGCGGAGACCGCGGAGGTCGACGCCTCGGGTGCGGCTTCTGCGATGACCTTGGCCGCATCGACGGGAGCGGACACCTCCGCGACGACCGAGGCCTGCGAGGACTCCTCGATCGCCTCGGAGGCCTTCGACGTGTCGGCAGGCGTGGTGGCGGGCGTGGTGGCCTCGGCGGCAGGTGTCGCCGCGACCCCCGTTTCGACCGCAGGCGTCTGGGCGGCGGGAGCCGTGGGTGCCGACTCGAAGACGGCCGGTCCGGAGGCCGAGGCCGCGGTGGGCGCGCGGCCGGCGGCAGGGGCGACGGCGGGCGTCGAGGCGGTGGGCGCGGAGTCGGCGGGTGGCGTGAGGGCGGCCGGTGCCGCGAGCTCGTGTGCCACCACCGGCTCGGGGTCCCCAGCCGCGGGCGGCGCGGGGAATCGCGGCGCGACAGGCTCGGCGTAAGGCTCGGGCAGGCGCGGCGCGGCCGGCGCGGGCGCCTGGTCATCGGCCGCCGGGCGCTCGACCGCGGGCGCGTGGTCGAACGTCGTGGGGCGCGCGGTCGTGGGCGCGTGGTCGAACGCGGCTGGGCGGTCCTGCGCCGGAGCACGGTCGGCGGGGCGCTCGGGTTCGCGTACCGCGGGAGCGTAGATCGACTCGGGGTCGGGCGCGGCCCGCGCAGGGGGCTCCGCCGTACGCGGAAGGTTCGGCGCCCACGCGGCGGGCGGCTCGGGAACGGCAGGGCGCGCGGGCGGAGGCTGGGTGTAGGGCGCGGGGTCCTGGCGGGTCACCGAGGGGAACGGCACGGGCGGCTGCATCAGCGGCTCGGCGGCCAGCGGCGGCACCGGCTGCAGCTTGGCCACCCTCGGCGTGAACGGCGTGACGGTGGTGTCCTCGATCGGCGGGTTCGGGTCGAAGTCGGCCGAGGACAGCCGCATCGACTCCTCGTCGTGCGGGGTCACGTGACGGCGGCGCGGGTCGAACAGCCACTCGGCGTGGCGCGTGTGACCGTTCCACACGTAGCCGAGCTTGACCCGCCACAGCCCGTCGTCGCGCTTGGCGGAGTCCCAGTCGATCTCGTCGGCCGGCACGCCACGCCTGGTGAGCCGCTCGGCGACCAGGTCGCCGAGCGTGGGGCCTGGAGCCGACTCCCCTGGCATGCGCACGGACACGCGCTGCGCCTGCTGGGCGACGTACTCCCTTTCCTGGAGTACGGGGCCCTCGAACCAGCGGACCCGCTCGACGGGGATTCCCGCGGTCGCGGCGATCTCCTCCGCGGTCTCCCCGGCGCGTATGCGGGCCTGGATCTCCTTGGGGCGCAACGGACTCTCCACTTCGATCTCGTACTGGCCGAGACGGGAGAAGTTTCCGCGGACGGCAGCGCGGAGCCGGTCGTCCACGGGAAGCGTGAAACGGGTCCCTCTGCCGGCCGTGGCCAGCACGAGATAGGTCCCGTCCTCGCTCACCGCGACGAGTCGGAGCTCCTGCATGCGAGTCCCTTCGTCAGCGTTGTGCTCAATCTTCCCCCGGACCCTTGAGTCTCTCGCGTGTGCCGGTTGCCTGCCAGCACCGTACCCGGCATGTCCGAACATCGCCTTCATGGGACGGGCCCTGGTCGATGTGACGCCGGTCACATTTGACGTTTCCACCCGAAATTACCGCTCGTCACGGTGCAGCAGGAGGTTAGGAGTCCTCGACGGATTCTGGCGAATCACGTCACGCGCCGCCGTGAACTTCGGCGAAGTGGCGTCATCCGGTGTGTCGGCGGACGGATGGGACTCCAGGTGGCGGGCCATCGTGCCCGCCGTACGCGGGGAGGCCGTGACGGCCACTCCCGACCTCCCGAGCCTGCGCACGGCGGTCGCCAGGGCGGGGGAACGGCCCGCGGCGACGGACAGGTTCACCACCGCGGGGCGGCGCGCGTGCCTGCGCACCCAGTCGAGCCCCGCGATCACGTCGGACAGGTCGCCCGAACCGTCGCAGCCGAGCACCTTGACCGAGCCGACGCGCGCGCCGGGCGCCACGCCGTCCGCCTCGCCCGCCGCGAGAGAGGCGGCGCGGGTCCCGTGCTCACCGCAGAAACGCCTGCGGGCGCCCGCGGCGTCGAAGGCGTGCCACGCCCTGTCGCCGAACCGGTCGTCGGTGACGTCGACGCCGGTGTCGAGCACATAGACGGTGACGCCCGCGCCGGTGGCGGGGGAGCGGGACGGGGCCTCGCTCGTGGCCAGGTCGAGCGCGCGGACCGTGTCGTCGCTCTCCAGCGCACGTACCCTGGGGTCGGCGCGCAGCTCGGCCGCCTCCGCGGAGGTGAGCAACGTCGCGAAGCCGGGAAGCGCGGCGGTGTAGTAGCGGCGCACCCGCCATCGCGCGTCGCCGACCAGCGCGCGGGCGTCGGCCCTGTCCACGGCGGTGACGATGTAGGGGCGGGGCGGCTCGTCGGGAGCGGGGGCCGGGAAGCCGGCCGGGGCCACGACAGAGGCCACCACGGGAGCCGCTGTGGTGACGGCCGTCGCCAGGGCCGCGGCGGCGTACACGGAGGGTAGTCCGAATCGGCGGGGCACGATTGTCCAATCTGCTGTCACGCAGGTCACAGGAACAACAGGACACGCGACCGCGTCTAGTTACGAAGAAGCTCTTTACCGAACGAGTGACAAGAGGGGACTGATCCGGGGCATGAGCGGCGAGCAGCAGAGGTTCGAGCTGAGCGTGCCGCAGATCGCAGGAGGGGCACTGGCCGCGGTGACGGCGGCCGTGGCGGCGTCGTATCTCGGGGTGGCGGGCACCTTCGTGGGGGCGGCGGTGGCGAGCATCGCCAGCACCGTCGGCGGCGCGGTCTACACCCACTACCTGAAGCGAGCCAACGACCAGATCAAGCAGCACACCGTCGTCGCGTGGCGCGACAACGCGGAGCCGCCCGTCCACGTCGAAGGGGAGGGCGAGCTGGCGACGGCCGTCCACGCCACCGTCAGGGAGGAGCGGGATTCCTCGCCCACGCTGGTGATGGCCCCGGTCGCGCCGGTGGAGCCGAGGCGGCGGCTGCCCTGGCCGAAGCTGCTGGCGGCCGCCGCGCTGGTGTTCGCGATCAGCGCCGGCGTCATCCTCGCCTACCAGGCCTTCGCCCACGAGACCGTGCACGAGACGGTCACCGGCAAGACCGGCGCGGTCGAGCGGGAGAAGGGCGAGCCGCGGCGTCAGCAGGAGGAGAACGCGCCGGTCGCTCCGCCGGTGCCGGACGAGCCAGGCTCGCGGGAGCCGACGCCGACGTCGACTCCCACGCCCACTCCCACCCCGACTCCCACGCCGACGCCGACCCCCAGCACGACGCCGACCCCCACGCCGACGCCCACCGACTCCGCCTCTGCCGAGCCCACGCCTTCGGAGGCGCAGAGCGACAGGGGCACGGACGCCGACCAGAGCCCGCCCGCCGAAGACCGGCTCGAGCAGGTGCCCGAACAGCCATAGCCTGCCTCGTAGGATGCGGATCGTGACCGCGGCCGAGGAGTTCGAGACGCACAGGCCGCGACTGTTCTCGCTGGCCTACCGGCTGCTGTCCTCGGCAGCCGAGGCCGAGGACGTCGTGCAGGACGCCTACCTGCGCTGGAGCGCCGCCGACCGCGACGCGATCAGGACCGAGGCGGGTGGTCAACCCCGGCAAGCTCGGCCACATGGAGAGCCGGCTCAGCCTGGCGTGAGGCTCGTCAGGCGCCCAGCACCGTGTCCAGATAGGCGTTGGCGAACACCCTGCCGGGGTCGAGCCGGTCGCGCAGCGCCACGAAGTCGGCGAACCGCGGATAGACCCCGGTCAGGTAGGCGGCGTCGCGGGTGTGGAGCTTGCCCCAGTGCGGACGCCCTTCGAGACGCGTCATGATCTCCTCGACCCCCTCGAAGTAGGCGGGGTTCGGGGTGGGCCGGTAGATGTGGCAGGCGATGTAGGCCGACGGCCTGCCGTACGCGGTGGACAGCCACGCGTCGCTCGGCGGCGTGACCCGCACCTCGATCGGGAAGGTGATCTTCCAGTCCATCCGCTCGATCAGGTCTCTGGTCTCGCGCAGCGCCTGCTCGAGCCGTTCGCGGGGGACGGCGTACTCCATCTCCAGGAAGCGCACGTCACGGACGGAAGTGAAGATCTTGTAACTGGTGTTCACCGACTCCGAGTCGCCGAGGAACGCCGCCGACAGCGCGTTGAGCCGGGGGATCGCGGTGGGAAAGCGCCCGCCGATCCCGCACAGCGCCCCGAAGAGCGTGTTCTCCAGGAACACGTTGTCCATCCAGTGCTTGACGCTGCTCGGTGGCTGGGCGGGTCCAGGATGCCGGTTGTTGGTCTTCACCAGGCAGGCGTCGGTGTGCGGCAGCCAGAAGAAGTCGAGGTGCTCGTTGGCCGAGGTCATCGAGTCGAGCCGGTCGAGGATGTCGCTCAGCGGCGTTGCCCTGCGGCTGTTGTGCAGCAGGAAGGAGGGCTCGACGCGGAAGGTGACCGCCGTCAGCACGCCCAGCGCGCCGAGCCCGACCCTGGCCGCGTCGAACAGGTCCTCGCCTGGGGAGGCCGTCACCACGGAGCCGTCGGCGAGCACCATCTCCAGCCTGACCACCTGGTCGGCCAGGCCGCCCGTGTCGCGTCCGGTGCCGTGGGTGCCGGTCTGGATGGCGCCCGCGACCGTCTGCGCCGTGATGTCGCCCATGTTGGCCAGGGCGAGGCCGCGCTTGCCGAGCTCCTCGTTCAGCACGCTGAGTGGGGTTCCCGCGAGCACGCACACCGAGCTGGACCCGTTGTCGGTGGTGACGGAGCGGATGCCGGACAGCCCCTGTGGCCTGAGCATGATGCCGTCGGTGATGGCCACACCCGTGAAGGAATGGCCGGTGCCGACCATGCGGACGCGGCGGCCGCTCGCGGCGGCGTCCTGTACGGCCCGCGCCACGTCCCGCACGGACGAAGGGGTGCGCACCTCGGCGGGAGCGCCTGACTGGTTACGGGCCCAGTTCGTGAAGACCATGCGCACCCCTCCGGAGCAACGTTCGGTTTAAACGCGAACGATACTCACTTTTCCCAGCCTTCGGGAACGGGGAAGATGTCGCCTGGCTGCAGGTTATGGCTCTTGATCACCTCGGAGACCGTCACGAGATGGTAGCCCTTGCCCTGCAGCGTCTTGATGAGCGAGGGCATGGAGTCGACGGTCTGCTTCACCCAGTCGTGCATGAGGATGATGCCGTCCTGCTTGGCCACCGCGAGCGTCTGCTTCTTGATGGCCGCCTCGTTCTTCGACTCCCAGTCGCGGGAGCCGCCGGTCCACAGGATCATCGGCATCCCGAACTCCGCCGCTATGTCGGAGACCTGCAGGTCCGCCATGCCGTACGGCGGGCGGAGCAGTTTGGGCTCCACGCCCGCCGTCTGCTTGATGAGGTCCTGCGTCTTCTTGATCTCGTTCCGGATGGCCCCCGGCTCGAGCTGGGTGAAGTTGGGGTGCTTGTAGCTGTGGTTGCCGAGCTCGTGTCCCTCGGCGGCCATGCGCTTGGCGAAGGCGGGCCGGCTCTTCACGTACTGGCCCTCAAGGAAGAACGTCACCTTGGCGTCGTACTTCTTCAACGTGTCGAGCAGCTTGCCCGCGTACTGGCCGGGGCCGTCGTCGAAGGTCAGGGCGAGGCACTTGACCTGCGTACAGTCGACCTCCTTGCGGGCAGGAGCGGCGGAGGCGGCCGACGGGGTCAATGTGACCGCAACAGCCGCGATAGCCAGGAGTGAAACAAAATGTCGGGACATAGCAGACTTTCCTATGTTGAGGGTGGGTCTGAGGGGAACTCCCGACGGTAGCGGATCAACCTTTGACGGGTGAAGGAGCCTCCGGAAGTCTCAGCAAACCCGAACCTCCGATGCCGACGAGGGCCGCGAGCAGCGCGCACGCCAGCGAGAAGCCGTAGGCGTTGGAGGCGCCGAACGCCTCGGTGAGCCGTCCGCCCGCCCACGCGCCGATCGCCACACCGAACCCGATCGAGGTGGAGATCCACGCCATGCCCTCGGTGAGCAGGGACGGCGGCACCAGCCGCTCGGTGAGCGAGAAGCCCGTGATGAGCGTCGGCGAGATGGCCAGGCCCGCGACGAACAGGGCGCCCGCCATGAAGGGCGCGCTGCCGATGAACGCGATCGGCAGCAGGCCGACCGCGAAGACCACGATCGCCCTGACGAACCTGGCCCGCAGCGACACCTTCCACGCCCGCGAGCCGAACCACAGGCCCGACACCATCGAGCCGCCCGCGAAGGCTGCCAGCAGGAAGCCGGCCGCGCCCTTGACGCCGTGCTCCTCGGCGAAGGCCACGGTGATCAGGTCGACCGAGCCGAAGACCGCGCCGAGCGCGAGATAGACGCACGACAGCAGGGCGATGCCGGGGATGGTGATCGGGCTGCCGCCGACGTGCCGTACGGAGGAGACGGGGGGTTCGGTACGGCGCTGCATCGCGAAGGCGAGCGTGCCGATCAACATGAGCACCAGCGCCGCGATCAGCCCGGCGAACGGGTTGACCGTCGTCGCCAGGACCGTTACCGTCGCGGGCCCGGTGACGAAGATCACCTCGTCGGCCACGGACTCGAACGCGAAGGCGGTGTGCAGCTTCGCCGAGCCGCCGAGCTGGTGCGACCAGCGGGCGCGGACCATCGAACCGAGGGACACCGAGGTGGCGCCGACGACGAATCCGGAGGCGTAGAGCGTCCAGTCGGGCAGGCGGAATCCGGCGCACAGCATGAGCGCCACCATGGACACGCCGTTGACCAGGGCGAGCGGCGTGATGACCCGGCCCTGACCGAACCTGTCGACCAGGCGGCCCGACAGCGGGGCGGCGATGGCGTAGGAGATGTTGGTGACGGCCGCGACGGCGCCTGCCGTGGCGTACGAACCGGTGATCAGCGAGATCAGCAGGACGATTCCGATGCCCAGCATCGACATCGGCATCCTGCCGATGAATCCGGCGAAAACGAAACCTTTGACGCCTGGTGTGTTGAACAGCCCCCGGTACGGCCCGACCACTACGTCCCCCTACTCTTCAAGCGCCCAACCTTTGCGCACCGTCTGTCCGGACAGCAAGTGATTTTTCGCCTGATCGTCTAACGTGGCCTGCGTGTCTGCTCTTCCCTCCGTCCGGGGACTCATGATCGTTCTCGCCGTCGTGGTGTCGGTGGGCGCCGCGGGCGCTTTCGCGTTCGCGCTCGGCGACGAGAAGGAGAAGGAGAAGGACCCGGCTCCGTCCGCCGTCCGCAAGGACGAGACCCCGCGCCTCGACACTCTGGTGCCGGTCAAGGAGTTCGGCCAGGGCGGCCCTGGGATCACGGTCACGCCGCCGCGGGTGCTGGGCATCGCCGGCGCCACGGTCGCGAAGCAGACCCGCCTGGCGCTCGGCGGCCTCAAGCACGTGCAAAAGGTGATCGTGGTGGACGCCGGCTCGGTGAAGGTGGCGGGAACCGGCGTCAACCTGCTGGCCGTCGAGCCCTCCGAGTACCGCTCGTGGACGCCGCAGGCCGTCGCCGACCAGCCCGAGGTGTGGAGCGCGCTGGCCAGGGGCGAGCTGGTCGCCGACACCGCCGCCGCCCGCAGGTTCGGCCTGGTCCTCGGCGCGTCCTACCAGATCGACGGCGGCCCCAGGCTGCGCGTGGCCGCCTCCGCCACGCTCGGCCTGCCCGGTGTGGACGGCATCGTCAGCACCGAGGTCGGCCGGAGCCTGGGTCTCATGGAGGGCGTCGCCGTGCTCCTCCACGGCAAGGAGGGCAAGATCGGCGAGGCGGGCGTGCGCAAGCTGCTCGGCAAGGACGCCCAGGTCGTCACCGTCGGCCGCGTCAGTCCCCCCGCCCAGCGGCAGGCCCAGACCCAGACCCAGCCCGAGAAGCAGGTGGTACGGCAGGGCAGCTACCTGGACCTGTACAAGGCCGCCGCCACCCGCTGCCCCGGCCTGTCGTGGACCGTGCTGGCGGCCATCGGGCAGGTGGAGAGCTCCCACGGGCGCAACAACGGCCCGTCGAGCGCGGGCGCGCTCGGTCCGATGCAGTTCATGCCCGCCACCTGGAAGTCCTACGGCGTGGACGGCGACGGCGACGGCCGCAAGGACATCTGGAGCCCTTACGACGCGGTGCCGGGCGCCGCCAACTACCTGTGCGCCAACGGCGCCGGCCAGGGCGGGCAGAAGCTGCGCAAGGCCGTGTGGTTCTACAACCACTCATGGGACTACGTGAACAAGGTCCTCGGCCTGTCCGAGGCGTACGCGCGCACGTACGCCTGAGCGCCTGCCCCCGCGCCTGCCCCTGAGCGTCCCGCGGCTACGTGGGCCGCCGCACGGGTGCGGGGCAGCAGGTCAGCGCGCACGCCACCGGCTCGGGCTCGGCCATCAGCTCGCGCACCATCCGCACGAAGCGCGGATGCGTCCCGGCCGTCACCGCCCGCTCCAGCGGCAGCCCCAGCTCGGCGGCCAGGTGCCTGGCCTCGACGTCGAGGTCGAAGACGACCTCCATGTGGTCGGAGACGAAGCCGATCGGCACCAGCACCACCGCGGGCGCGTCCGTTGTCTTCAGGTGGTCGAGCACGTCCGGCTCCAGCCACGGCACCTGCGGCGGGCCGCTGCGCGACTGCCACACCAGCTCCCACGGCTCGGTACGGCCGAGCGCCTGGCTGACCAGCTCCGCCGACCTGCGCAGCTGCGCCTCGTAGAGCCCGCCGGACGGGCCCGCCGTCTCGGCCATCGAGACGGGGATGCTGTGCGCGGTGAACACCAGCCTGGCGTCATCACGGCCCAGCCGGTCGAGCGCCTGCCTGGTGTGGTCGGCCATCGCCGCGACGAACCCGGGGTGGTCGCCGAAGTGCCGCATCTTGACCAGCTCGGGGCCGCCCTCGACGGAGATGCGGGCGATGTCCTCGTAGTACTGGCGGCAACTGGAGTAGCCCGCGAACGCCGAGGTGGCGAAGACCGCCGCCCTGGTGACGCCGTCGGCCTTCATCCGCTGGACCGTGTCCTCGCCGAACGGCCGCCAGTTGCGGTTGCCCCAGTAGATCGGCACGTCCAGCTCCGGCCGCAGCGCCTCGATCAGGTCGCGGTTCTGCTGGTTGATCGGGCTGACCCCGCCGAAGGACTGGTAGTGCTCGGCCACCTCGAGCAGCCGCTCGCGCGGCACGCCTCTGCCCCGCACGACGTTCTCGAGAAACGGCATGACGTCGTCGGGCCCCTCGGGACCGCCGAACGACAACAGCAGCAGCGCGTCGTAGTTCCCCACGCCGGTAAGCCTACGGGGGCCACGATGTAGGTTCGTGACGTGAGCTCATTCAAGGATATTCGTGACTATGTGGCCATCCCCCGAGTCCTCTCGCTGAAGCTCGCGCCGGACGGATCCCGGCTCGTCAGCGCCGTCCAGTCGCTCAATCCCGACGGGAAGTCGTTCGGCACCGCACTGTGGGCGATCCCCGTGGACGGCGAGCCGTACCGGCTGACCAGGAGCGCCAAGGGAGAGGCGGGCACGGAGTTCACCGCGGCGGGTGACGTGCTGTTCACCTCGCGCCGCCCCGACCCGACAGTCAAGGACTCCGACGAGGAGGTGCCCGCGCTCTGGCTGCTGCCGCGCGCGGGCGGCGAGGCCCGCCAGATCGCCACCCGCCCCGGCGGGATCGGCGCGGCGAGGACGGCGGGCGACGTCGTCGTTTTCGCCTCCGAGGTGCTGCCCGGCGACGAGGCCACCGACGAGGAGCGGCGCAAGGCCCGCAAGGACGCCGGCATCAGCGCGATCCTGCACGAGGGCTACCCGGTCCGCTACTGGGACCACGACCTCGGTCCTGGCCGTACCCGCCTGTTCGCGGCCACGCTGGGGACCGACCGGCTTGAGGACGTCCGCGACCTGACCCCCGACTCGGGCAGCCACCTCGACGACCACCTGGACTTCGCGCTCACCCCCGACGGCGCCACCGTGGTCACCACGTGGACGGTGCCGCTCGACGCGGGCCAGCAGCGCACCGAGGTCGTCGCCATCGACGTGGCCACCGGCGAGCGGCGCACGCTCTTCGCCGCCGACGACCACGACTTCGAGGGGCCGCTGCGGATCTCGCCCGACGGCGCCCGCGTGGCCTGCTCGCGCAGCCGCCACACCGCGCTCGACGTCTCGGCCCGCTCCGAGCTGTGGATCGGCGACCTGGCCACCGGCGAGGGCAGGGCCTACGCCGACGACCTGTTCCCGATGGACCTGGCGTGGGCGCCCGACTCCAGCGCCGTCTACCTCGTGGCCGACCACCAGGGCCGCCGCCCCGTCTTCCGGGTGTCCCTCGACGGCGCCTTCGACAGGCTCACCACCGACGACGCCGCCTACCTCGCGCTCAGCGCCTCGAGCGACGGCTGCTTCGTCTACGCGCTGCGCAGCGGCTACCACGCCCCCGCCACTCCCGCCAGAATCGACACCGCCACCGGCGAGGTCGTCGAGCTGCCCTCGCCCGCCCCCGCGCTGGAGCTGCCCGGCACGCTGACCGAGCTGTCGGCCGTGGCCGACGACGGGCAGGAGATCCGCGGCTGGCTGGTGCTGCCCAAGGACGCCTCCGCCGAGAACCCCGCCCCGTTCCTGCTGTGGATCCACGGCGGCCCCGTCTCCTCGTGGAACGACTGGTCGTGGCGGTGGAACCCGTGGATCATGGCCGAGCACGGCTACGCCGTCCTGCTGCCCGACCCCGCCATGTCCACGGGGTACGGCCAGCACATGATCGACCGCGGCTGGGGCGAGTGGGGCCCGCGCACGCTCGCCGACCTCGACTCCATCGTCGACGAGGCGCTCAAACTGCCCGAGATCGACGACACGCGCCTGGGCGCCATGGGCGGCTCGTTCGGCGGCTACATGGCCAACTGGGTCGCCGGGCACTCCGACCGCTACAAGGCGATCGTCACCCACGCCTCGCTGTGGAACCTCGACCAGTTCGCCGGCACCACCGACGCCTCCATGTACTGGCAGCGCGAGTTCGGCCTGCCGGGCAGCGAGCGGTACGGCAAGCTCTCCCCGCACGGCGCCCTCGACCAGATCCGCACGCCGATGCTGGTCGTCCACGGCGACAGGGACTACCGCGTGCCGATCGGCGAGGCCCTGCGCCTGTGGTGGGACCTGCAGCGCAACGACGTCGAGTCGAAGTTCCTCTACTTCCCCGACGAGAACCACTGGATCCTCAAGCCGGGCAACGCCGTCGCCTGGTACGAGACGGTGCTCGCCTTCCTCGCCCAGCATGTGCTCGGCCAGGAGTGGAAGCGCCCGGACTCGGTGGTCTAGATGACGGACTTCGCGGCACTGGCCACGGACATCGCCCGCGAGGCGGGCGACATGCTGCTGGCCAAACGGCCGAGCAACCCCGAGGTCGTGCAGACCAAGTCGAGCCCGACCGACGTCGTCACCGCCCTCGACCGCGCCTCCGAGGAGCTCATCCGCGCCAGGATCAGGGAGGCCAGGCCCGACGACATGGTGCTCGGGGAGGAGGGCGGCGACACCCCCGGCTCCAGCGGCGTCAGGTGGGTCGTCGACCCCATCGACGGCACCGTCAACTTCCTGTACGGCCTGCCCGAGTGGGCGGTCTCCATCGCCGTCGAGGTGGACGGCAGGATCGTCGCCGGCGTCGTCAACGTGGTGCCGCGCGGCGAGTTGTTCTGCGCCTCCCTCGGTGGCGGGGCCGTCCTGCACAAGGACGGGCTCGCGGTCTCGCGGCTGCGCTGCAACAGCGGGGTGCCGCTGGGACAGGCGCTGGTGGCGACCGGGTTCGGCTACGACGCCTCACGCCGCCGGGTCCAGGGGCAGGTCGTGGCGGCCGTGCTGCCCTCGGTGCGGGACATCAGGCGCGGAGGGTCGTGCGCGATCGACCTGTGCTCCGTGGCGGCGGGCAGGGTGGACGCCTACTACGAGCGAGGGATCAACTACTGGGACTATGCCGCGGCGGGACTGATCGCCGCCGAGGCGGGCGCCAGGATCGGCGGGCTGAACGGCAAGCCGCCGAGCAGCGAGCTCACGTTGTGCGCCGCGCCCGGGCTGTTCGAGGAACTGCACGACCTGCTCGTGCCGCTCGACCCCGAACGCGACACCTGAAGCGCGCCCCTGACACGCGACACCTGACGCTCACCCCCCGCACACGACGACGGCCGGAGCCAGCGAGGCTCCGGCCGTCGTCACGTGCGGTGCGGTTCAGCGCGGCAAAGGGACACCGTGGTCGTCGGCCAGGCGTCGCAGATCCTCGATCTCCGCGGTGAGGGTGTCGGCGAGGTAGTCGTCGCCGACGGACCTCGCCTCGTCGAGACCCTTGTAGGCCTGGCAGAGGCGGCGTTCGATCGTGGTCGTGAACTCGCCCATCTCACCTTCTCTCTTACATGCATCTCGGGGGTGGCGCGTGCGGTCATAGGGGTTCAAAGCACGCGGCATAGGTGTCCCGCGGGTCTACCCACCCCCACCGCGGTCCGAAACCTCCGATCTCGTGTGCCCTGCGTCACGGTGGTGCCCGCACATGGCTTACCGTGCGTTTATCGGGGATGTGGTGAAAATGAAGGCCACATCCAGGAGCGAGGAAGAGGTGCCAGCAGCCGTGCGGGTGCTTGTGGTTGAGGACGAGCGAGTGCTCGCCGACGCGATCGCGACGGGGCTCCGTCGCGAGGCCATGGCCGTGGATGTGGCCTACGACGGCGGCGCGGCGCTGGAGAAGGTCGCCTACATCGACTACGACGTGATCGTGCTGGACAGGGACCTGCCCGTGGTCCACGGCGACGAGGTGGCGCGCAGGCTGGTCGCCGACCGCAGCGCCTCCCGCATCCTGATGCTGACCGCCGCCGGGGACGTCGACGACAAGGTGGAGGGCCTCGGCCTCGGCGCCGACGACTACCTGGCCAAGCCGTTCGTGTTCATCGAACTGGTGGCCAGGGTGCGCGCGCTCGGCCGCAGGTCGGCGCCCGCCCTGCCCCCTGTGCTCGAGCGGGCCGGAGTGCGGCTGGACCCGGGCAAGCGCCTCGTGGAGCGCGACGGCAAGGAGATCCAGCTGACGAAGAAGGAGTTCGCGGTCCTCGAGGAACTGCTGCGCGCCGACGGCGCCGTGGTCAGCCAGGAGGACCTGCTGGACAAGGCATGGGACGAGAACATCGACCCGTTCACCAACGTCGTGCGCGTCACCATGATGACGCTGCGTAAGAAGCTCGGTGAGCCCCAGGTGATCGAGACCGTCCCGGGAGTGGGATACAAGTTGTGAGCGACGAGCAGGACCGTCCGGCGGTCCCCACGCATCCGATGATCAGTCCGCACTCGGAGCGGGCGAGCATGACGCGGACGCGGGTGGAGCAGCTGGGCACGGGGGGCGGCGAGTGGGACGGTCCGCCGCCCATCCCGCCGGCGGACGAGGAGACGATGGCCGAGCGCATCAGGGTGATGCGCGACAGGGTGAGCATCAGGTGGCGGCTCACCCTGACCTACAGCGCACTGTTCTTCGTGGCGGGGGCCTTCCTGCTCGCGGTGATGTATCTCATCGTCAGCTCGGTGCTCCATCAGGGCTTCTCCTTCACCCTGCAACTGCCGCGGTGGGCGCCCACGGCGCTGGCGGAAGACCTGAACGACCAGTCGCAGCTGCTGATGAACAACAACATCAACATCGTCCTCGAGAACCTCATCAGGCAGTCGATCATGGTGCTGATCGGGGTCGGCATCCTGGCGCTGATCCTCGGCTACTTCGTGGCCGACAGGGCGCTGCGGCCCGTCGCGCAGATGACCGCGACGGCCAAGAAGCTCTCCGAGAGCAACCTCGCCCACAAGCGCATCGACCTCAAGGGCCCCCAGGACGAGCTGAAGGAGCTCGCCGACACCTTCGACGCGATGCTGACCAGGCTCAACGTCGCCTTCGACACCCAGCGCAGGTTCGTCGCCAACGCCTCGCACGAGCTGCGCACGCCCCTCACCATCAACAGGACGGTCCTGGAGATCGCGCTGTCCGACCCTGAGGCGTCGGAGGACCTGAAGGCGCTCGGCCGTACCCTCCTCGAGGTCAACGCCCGCAACGAGAAGCTGATCGAGGGCCTGCTCCTGCTCGCCCGTAGCGAACGCGAGCTGCGCGTGCGCAAGCCGGTGGACGTCAGGGAGGTCGCCACGACGGCCGTGGAGCAGCTCGCGCCCTTCGCCGCCGAGCACGGCGTCACCGTCACCACCGAGCTGTCGGCGGCGCCCACGCTGGGCGACCCCGTACTGCTAGAACGCTCCATCAGCAACCTGCTGGAGAATGCCGTCAAATACAACCTTCCCGAAACTGGACCAGAAAACGGAAAAGTCTGGATCCGTACGGGAATGGTGGACGGGGCACTGGTTGTTCAGGTGGCCAACACGGGACAGCATGTCCCGGCGTACGAAGTGAACAGCCTGTTCGAGCCCTTCAGAAGGCTCCACGCGGACCGTGTGGATTCGGCGAAGGGATCGGGTCTCGGCCTGTCCATCGTCCGCGCGGTCGTGCAGGCGCACGGCGGAAACGTGGCCGCGGTGCCGCGCGACGGCGGAGGACTTGTCGTGACCATTCGACTCCCCGGGCGCTAGTCCGGCGTGTTGATCTGACGGGGGAGTCTCGTTCGCGCCGTACATGTGGTTGGATGTGCCGTCGAACACGGTGGTGCATGCCGCCAATGCTGTGTGTTTCGCCATATTTGGCTAACCACGAGCCGTTGGCGGCGCGCCCCTTCGTGTCGGGAGGTTCAGCAGCCGTTCCTGCGGGGTACCGATGCACAAATCTCCCTGAAGGAACGGGCACAAGACGGGCCTCTCGGACGTTAGACACGCGCGACGAGCGCGAGACCATAGATGAGGGGGATGGAGCAAGCACCATGGCTACCGACTACGACAGCCCGCGCAAGACCGATGACGACCTGGGGGAGGACAGCCTCCAGGAACTCCAGGCGCGGCGGACCGACAAGTCCTCCGGCAGCATCGACATCGACGAGACGGACCTCGCCGAGTCGCTCGAGCTGCCCGGTGCGGACCTGTCGAATGAGGAGCTGTCCCTGCGGGTGATCCCTCGTCAGGCAGACGAGTTCACCTGCTCGCGGTGCTTCCTTGTGCACCATCGCAGCCAGCTGGCCTCCGAGAGGAACGGGCAGCAGGTCTGCAGGGAGTGCGCCGCCTGACGGAGAGGGCACCGCATCGTGTCATCCAAGAAAGAGGAGCGGGACGACCCTGTGAACGACCCAGAGGTCGCAGAGTCGTCCGCTGCCTCCGCCGCGGACAAGGACCAGGAGCACGAGCCCGACGATGCCGGCCGCGAGGTCGGCGAACTCGTCGGCCGCCTGGTGCGGCCCGGTGAGCTGGAGAGCGGCGAGCGGCGCAGGCTGCTCGGCCGCCTCACCAGGTCGCTGACCGCTGGGGCGAAGAACGCGAACGCCTCGGGCGTCGGCAGGGGCAGGTGGCTGGCCGACGTCTTCCTGAACATCACGCCCCGCATCCCGATCAGGGACCTCGCCACACTGTCCGAACACCACCACGGCCTCACCGGCGAGCAACTGGCCGACGACCTCGTCCGCACCGCGCAGAAGGCGACGATGACGGTCGGCGCGATCGGCGGGGCCCTGGCCGCCGCCGAGTTCGCCGCCCCGCCCCTGCTGCTGTCGGCGCCGGCCCAGCTGGTCGCCGAGACGATCGTGGTGGCGGCCATCGAGGTGAAGCTGCTGGCCGAACTTCACCAGGTCTACGGCGTCGAGGTGCCGGGCACGGGCACCCAGCGGGCCATGGCGTTCACCGTGGCGTGGTCGAAGCAGCGGGGCGTCGACCCGCTCGCGCCGGCCTCCGTCACGCTCGCGCTGGGCGCCGCGACGAAGACGGCGCTGCGCAACAGGCTGATGAGGACCCTCGGACGGCACCTGACAACCCTCGGCCCCTTCCTGACCGGAGCCGTGGCCGGCGGCGCACTCAACCGGGCGGCCACCAAGAAGCTCGGCGAGGCGATCCGCGCCGATCTGCGCATCAAACGTCCCACGCTTCCGCAGCCCCCCGGGTCGGCGGAGCTCGAAGGCTGACCCGCGTCGGCGCCCAGGGCGGCGGGCCTTCCCCCGCCTTGCCCCCTGGGCGGCCCGCGTCAGCGGGTGCGCAGCCCGTCGAAGGCGATCGTGAGGATGGCGTCGGCGAGCTCGTCGGCCGATCCGCCGCGTGACGGCTGGTACCACTCGGTGATCGAGTTGACCGTCCCGAACAGCAGCCGCGTCACCAGCGCGGGATCCACGTCCGGTCTGATGTGTCCTTCGGCCGCCGCCTCCTTCACCAGGTGGCTGACGAATCTGTCGAACTCCCGCCGCCGCTCCAGCGCGTGCTGCTCGGTGGCACTGTTGCCGCGCACCCTCAGCAACAGTGTGACGTACGGCAGGCGCTCCACGAGGATCGACACGCTGCGCCGTACCACCCATTCCAGCCGCGTGATCGCGGGTCCCGAGACGGCCATCGGGTCGGCGATCATGGTGAACAGGCCGTCCAGCGCCCTGTCGAGGGCCCGCCCGAGCAGTTGCTCCTTGCCCGGCACGTGGTAGTAGATCGCCGACTTGGTCATCCCGAGGGCGCGGGCGAGGTCCTCCATGCTGGTGCCGTCGTAGCCGCGCTCGTTGAACACCGTCACGGCCGTGTGCAGGACGGACTCGGGGTCGTGCCCGCGCCCGCGCTGACGGGCCGGAGTGGTGGTCATGTGGCTAATTATCCCGAAGGTCCACTACGCGTTGCAGCTTTCCCGCCGACCTGGCCAGCGTCCCCTGCTCCACGAGCTCCACCGCGATCGTGACCCCGATGGTGTCCTTGACCGTCCTGGCCAGGGCGTCGGCCGAGGCGCCAGGGGCGGCCTCCACGCGTACCTTCATCACGTCGAGGCGGCCGGGCCTGCTCAGCTCGATCAGGAAGTGCGGCGACAGGCCGGGCGTGCGCAGCACGACCTCCTCGATCTGCGTGGGGAAGACGTTGACGCCGCGCAGGATGATCATGTCGTCGGTGCGTCCCCTCACCTTCTCCATCCGGCGGAAGGCGGGCATCGCCGTACCGGGGAGCAGGCGGGTCAGGTCGTGGGTGCGGTAGCGGATGACGGGCATGGCCTCCTTGGTGAGGGAGGTGAAGACCAGCTCGCCCCTGCCGTCGGCGTCCGCGTCGACGATCTCCGGGTAGAAGTGGTCCTCCCAGACGTGCAGGCCGTCCTTGGTCTCCACGCACTCCTGCGCGACGCCGGGGCCGATGACCTCCGACAGGCCGTAGATGTCCACGGCGTCGAGGCCGAAGGCGCCCTCGATCTCGGCGCGCATCTCCTCCGTCCACGGCTCGGCGCCGAAGACGCCGACCCGCAGAGAGGTCGCGCGCGGGTCGAGGCCCTGGGCCTCGAACTCCTCCAGCAGCGCCAGCATGTACGAGGGCGTCACCATGATGACGTCGGGACGGAAGTCGGTGATGAGCTGCACCTGGCGGGGCGTCATGCCGCCGGAGACCGGCACCACCGTGCAGCCGAGCCGCTCGGCGCCGTAGTGTGCGCCCAGCCCGCCGGTGAACAGCCCGTAGCCGTAGGCGACGTGGACGATGTCGCCGGGCCTGCCGCCCGCCGCCCTCAGCGACCTGGCCATGACCTCGGCCCAGGTGTCGATGTCGCGCCTGGTGTAGCCCACCACGGTCGGCTTGCCCGTCGTGCCGCTGGAGGCGTGGACGCGCACCACCTGCTCGCGTGGCACCGCGAACATGCCGAACGGGTAGCACGAGCGCAGGTCGTCCTTGGTGGTGAAGGGGAACTTCGCCAGGTCGCCCAGCTCCTTGCAGTCGTCGGGGCGCACTCCTGCCGCGTCGAACTTCTCCCTGTACAGCGCCACGTTGCGGTAGGCGTGATCGAGGGTCCACCGGAGCCGCTCGAGTTGCAGCGCGGCGAGCTCGTCCGACGAGATCATGAGCCCTCCTCCTTCAAGGCGCGGCTGCGTCCGCGGAACTCCGCGACCACCCTTCCATCCTCGCCCCGCACCGTGATGTCGTAGATCCCGTTCCGCCCGAAAAGCGTCCGCTCCAGCGCCGTCGCGGTCAGCGTCTCGCCCGCCCGCGCGGCGGAGACGAAGGAGATCTCGGCGCCCGCCGCCACCGTGACGGGCCCGTGGGTGTTGCAGGCGCACGCGAAGGTCGTGTCGGCCAGCAGGAAGACGTAGCCGCCGTGGCAGAGGGCGTGCCCGTTGATCATCCGCTCGGTCACGGCCATCTTGCAGACCGCCTGTCCCGGAGCCAGGCTGACCAGCTCGATCCCCAGTACGGCCGAGGCCACGTCGGCCGCCATCATCCGACGTGCGGACTCCACGGATGTCTCCCTTGTCAGCTGACCGAATGTTCGGTAAACACATCATCGTCCGCAGGTCCTGTCAAGGGAGGCGCAGACCATGTTCGACCAGCACGGTGAGACGCTCACAAGGGCCATGAAGGCCATCGCCGAGCGGGGTTACTGGAGCGCCTATCCCGAGTCGCCGAGCCCCAGGGTGTACGGCGAGGGCGCGGCCGAGCGTGGCAAAGAGGCGTTCGAGTCCTACCTCGGCAAGCCGTTCCCGCTGGAGCAGCAGGGCACCGGGCTGTGGATCGGGGTCGAGCGCTCGCCGTACGGGATGGACCTGGGTGTGACCTATCCCGAGCCCTCGCCCGAGCAGCTCGTCGACCTGGCGGGGGCGGCGATGCCGGCGTGGCGCGACGCGGGACCGCAGGAGAGGGCGCAGGTCTGCGCCGAGATCCTGCACCGGATCAACCAGCGCAGCTTCGAGATCGCCAACGCCGTCCAGCACACCACGGGCCAGGCCTTCGTCATGGCCTTCCAGGCCGGAGGGCCCCACGCGCAGGACCGCGGGCTCGAGGCCGTCGCCTACGGGCTGGCCGCCATGACCGCCGCCCGGTCCCACGCGCGGTGGGAGAAGCCCGCCAAGGGCGACCCGCTGGTCATGGACAAGACGTTCACGGTCGTGCCGCGCGGCGTCGGCCTGGTCATCGGCTGCAACACCTTCCCCACGTGGAACGCCTACCCCGGCCTGTTCGCCTCGCTGGTCACCGGCAACCCCGTCATCGTCAAGCCGCACTCTGGCGCGATCCTGCCCCTGGCCATCACCGTGGCCATCGCCCGCGAGGTGCTGGAGGAGGCGGGCTTCGACCCCAACCTGGTCACGCTCGCCGCCGAGGAGGGCCAGGGCCTGGCCGGGCAGCTCGCCACCCACCCCGACGTGCGGATCGTCGACTTCACCGGCTCCACCGAGTACGGCGACTGGCTGGAACGCAACGCCACCCAGGCGCTCGTGCACACCGAGAAGGCGGGAGTCAACACGATCGTCGTCGACTCCACCGACTCCTACAAGGGCATGCTCGGCAACATCGCCTTCTCCCTGTCGCTCTACAGCGGCCAGATGTGCACGGCGCCGCAGAACATCCTCATCCCCTCCGGCGGCATCCAGACCGACGCGGGGCACAAGAGCCTCGCCGAGGTCGCCGCAGACCTCGCCGCCGCCGTGTCGCGGCTGCTCGGCGACGACGCCAGGGCGGTCGAGCTCACCGGGGCGATCGTCAACGCGGGCGTGCTGGCCAGAGTCGAGGCCGCGCCCTCGCTGGGCGAGGTCGTGCTGGAGTCCAGGAGCGTGACGCACCCGTCCTTCCCCGGTGCCACCGTGCGCACGCCGGTGATCGTCAAGCTCTCCCAGGCCGACGAGGAGACCTACGGGCGCGAGCACTTCGGCCCTGTCGCGTTCGTCATCGCCACAGGCTCCACGGAGGAGTCGCTGGCGGTGCTGCGGCGGACGATC
Organism: Nonomuraea sp. NPDC049152; assembly: GCF_040648355.1. Taxonomy (NCBI): domain Bacteria; kingdom Bacillati; phylum Actinomycetota; class Actinomycetes; order Streptosporangiales; family Streptosporangiaceae; genus Nonomuraea; species Nonomuraea sp. NPDC049152. The sequence continues at coordinate 489,876 of NZ_JBEZDO010000002.1, forward strand.
TCGGCGCGCGGCGCGCTGACCGCCTCGGTCTACTCCACCTCATCGCAGGTGCTGGACGCGGCCGAGCGGGCGGCGATCGACGCGGGGGTGAACCTGTCGTGCAACCTGACGGGCGGGGTGTTCGTCAACCAGTCGGCGGCCTTCAGCGACTACCACGGCACGGGGGCCAACCCTGCCGCCACCGCCTCGCTCACCGATCCCGGGTTCGTGGCGGGCAGGTTCTTCGTCGTCCAGTCGCGCCGCCACGCCTGACATGACCGTGCGGGTCGCGGTGATCGGCGGCGGGCGCATGGGCGCCGGCATCGCCCAGGTCTTCCTCGCCACGGGCGCGCGGGTGACCGTACAGGAGGCCGACGACGCCGCGGCGGCCGCGGCCGTGGAGCGGATCGCCAGGGGGCTGCGGACGGCCGAGTCCAGGCAGCAGGACGTGCGCGCCGACGAGGCGCTGCGGCGGCTGTCCCTCGGGCCCGTGCCCGAGGCGGCCGACCTGGTGATCGAGGCGGTGCCCGAGGACCCGAAGCTCAAGGTCGAGGTCCTGGCCGCGGCCGAGGCGCGGATCGGGCCCAGGGCGCTGCTGGCCACCAACACCAGCTCGCTGTCCATCACCGAGCTGTCGGCCGGCCTGGACGGCCCGCACCGGCTGATCGGCCTGCACTTCTTCAACCCGGTGCCCGTCCAGCGCCTCGTCGAGATCGTCGTCACCCCGCACACCCCGCCCGGCGTGCTCGCCGCGGCCAGGCGGCACGTCGAGGCGCTGGGCAAGACGGGCGTGGTGGTCAACGACTCGCCCGGGTTCGCCACCAGCCGCCTCGGCGTGCTCCTCGGCCTCGAGGCCATCCGCATGGTCGAGGAGGGCGTCGCCAGCGCCGAGGACATCGACACCGCCATGACCCTCGGATACAGCCACCCGATGGGCCCGCTGAGGCTGGGCGACCTGGTCGGTCTCGACGTGCGGCTGGCCATCGCCGAATACCTGCACGCCAGGCTCGGCCCCCGCTTCGAGCCGCCCGCGCTGCTGCGCGAGATGGTGGCCAGGGGTGAGCTGGGCCGTAAGACGGGCAAGGGGTTCTACGCCTGGGACAACTGACCGATTTGTGTTTCTTTGTGTGAATCCGGGGTACATGTCAACGGCATTGTCGACATCCCGGGAGGATATGCGTGGCCGGCCGTAGCTCGTTTCTGATCGTCGCCAACCGATTGCCGGTGGACAGAACGGTCGAACCCGACGGCACGGCCTCGTGGCGGAGGAGCCCCGGCGGGCTCGTCACCGCGATCGCGCCCGTCATGCAGCGCCGCCAGGGCGCGTGGCTCGGCTGGCACGGCGCGGCGGACGAGAAGCTGGAGCCGTTCGAACAGGACGGCATGAACCTCATCCCGGTCCCGCTGTCGGCCGAGGAGATCGAGCTCTACTACGAGGGCTTCTCCAACGCCACCCTCTGGCCCCTCTATCACGACGTGGTCGCCCCGCCCGTCTTCGAACGCCGCATGTGGGACGCCTACCGCAAGGTCAACGAACGCTTCGCCGAGGCCGCCGCCGAAGCCGCCGAAGAGGGCGCGGTCGTCTGGGTGCAGGACTACCAGCTCCAGCTCGTGCCCGCCATGCTCCGCCGGCGCCGCCCCGACCTGCGCATCGGCTTCTTCCTGCACATCCCGTTCCCGCCCGTCGAGCTGTACTGGCGACTGCCGTGGCGCACCGAGCTCCTGGAGGGCCTGCTCGGCGCCGACCTGGTCGGCTTCCAGCTGCCCGGAGGCGCCTCCAACTTCATCAGGCTCTGCCGCCGCCTGCTCGGGCTGTCCTACAAGAGCAACGAGGTCTACGCCGGCGACCGCGTCGTCACCGCGCAGGCCTTCCCCATCTCGGTCGACTTCTCCGAACTCGACGTCATGGTGCGCGAGCCGCACATCGTGCAGCGCGCCAAGGAGATCCGCGCCGACCTCGGCGACCCCGAGCACGTCCTGCTCGGCGTCGACAGGCTCGACTACACCAAGGGCATCGGCCAGCGCCTCGAGGCCTTCGGCGAGCTGCTGGACGAGGGCAGGCTGAGCCCCGGCGAGGCGGTTTTCGTGCAGATCGCCACGCCCAGCAGGGAGCGGGTCGACGAGTACCGCAGGCTGCGCGACGACATCGAGTTGCAGGTGGGCAGGATCAACGGCGAGCACTCCGCGCTCGGCGCCCAGCCGATCCAGTACTTCCACCAGTCGCACGACCGCGAGGAGCTGGCCGCCCTCTACCTGGCGGCCGACGTGATGGTCGTGACGCCGCTGCGCGACGGGATGAACCTGGTCGCCAAGGAGTACGTCTCCTGCCATCACGACCTGCGAGGGGCGCTCGTGCTGAGCGAGTTCGCCGGGGCCGCCGACGAGCTGCGGCAGGCCTACCTGGTCAACCCCTACGACGTCGAGGGACTCAAGCGAACGATGATGACCGCCATGCGGGCCACGCCGCACGAGGTGGCCCGGCGGATGCGTGCTCTGCGCCGCCGGGTGTCTACCTACGACGTGGACCGCTGGGCGAGCGAGTTCCTCACTGCGTTGGAGTCTTGAGCGCCTTCCATGCGAGGTAGCGCTTCTTCGCGGTCTTGTTCACCACGATCTGGGCCACCTGCATGCCCACGCCCATCACCACCGCGTAGCCGATCGCCTCGGCCATGCCGACCTCGTCGGAATCGGTGTCGAGGGGCGGTTCCTTGCCGGTGGCCTTCACCCACACGTAACCGAGCACCTTCTTGGCCGCCCAGGCGGTGGCCAGACCCACCAGGCCGCCGATCACCCGCCAGGCGATGTCCGGCTTCTCCTCTGTCTTCATGTGTGCAACCCTATTCGTCTTCGACGCGTACCATTTGGAGGCATGACTCAGCGATCACACCATCCGCTCATGCCTGAGAAGCCCACTCTCGACGGCCTGGAGCAGGTATGGGTAGAGCGCTGGGAGTCCGAGGGCGTCTACCGCTTCGACAGGTCGAAGACGCGGGAGCAGATCTACTCGATCGACACCCCTCCGCCGACCGTCTCCGGCTCGCTGCACGTCGGCCACGTCTTCTCCTTCACCCACACCGACACCATCGCCCGGTACCAGCGGATGCGCGGGCGCGAGGTCTTCTACCCCATGGGCTGGGACGATAACGGCCTGCCGACCGAGCGCAGGGTGCAGAACCACTTCGGCGTGCGCGGCGACGCCTCCGTCCCGTACGACCCGTCGTTCCAGCCGCCCGACAAGCCCGGCAAGCAGCAGGTCAGCATCTCCAGGCGCAACTTCATCGAGCTGTGCGAGCGGCTCACGATCGAGGACGAGAAGGCCTTCGAGCAGCTGTGGCGGCGGCTCGGTCTGTCGGTCGACTGGAGCCTGACCTACGCCACCATCGACGGCGCCTCGCGTGCCGCCTCCCAGCGCGCCTTCCTGCGCAACCTGGCGCGCGGCGAGGCCTACCAGGCCGAGGCTCCGACGCTGTGGGACATCACCTTCCGCACCGCCGTCGCCCAGGCGGAGCTGGAGGACAGGGAGTGGCCAGGGGCCTTCCACCGGATCTCCTTCTACGGTGACCAGGGCCCCGTCTGGATCGAGACGACCAGGCCCGAGCTGATCCCCGCCTGCGTCGCCCTCGTCGCCCACCCCGACGACGAGCGCTACAAGCCGTTGTTCGGCACCTGCGCCCTGTCGCCGCTGTTCGGCGCCGAGGTGCCGATCCTCGCCCACCACCTGGCCGAGCCCGACAAGGGTTCGGGCATCGCGATGATCTGCACGTTCGGCGACATCACCGACGTCACCTGGTGGCGCGAGCTCAACCTGCCGACCAGGCCCGTCATCGGATGGGACGGCAGGTTGCTGCCCGAGCCGCCCGACGGCGTCGAGGCCGAGCCGTACAAGGAGCTGGCGGGCAAGACCGTCCACAGCGCCCGCGAGCGGATCGTGGAGATGCTGCACGAGTCGGGCGACCTCGACGGCGATCCGCGCCCGGTCAAGCGTCCGGTGAAGTTCTACGAGAAGGGCGACAAGCCCCTCGAGATCGTCACCACCCGCCAGTGGTACATCCGCAACGGCGGGCGCGACGCCGAGCTGCGCGAGCGGCTGCTGGCCAGGGGAGCCGAGCTGGTCTGGCACCCGCCGCACATGCGGGTCCGCTACGACAACTGGGTCAAGGGCCTGGCGGGCGACTGGCTCATCTCCCGCCAGCGCTTCTTCGGCGTGCCGTTCCCCGTCTGGTACGACGTCGACACCGGCGCGCTGATCCTGCCCACGGACGACATGCTGCCCGTCGACCCCTCCTCCGACGTTCCGCCCGGCTACACCGAGGAGCAGCGGGGAGTGGCGGGCGGCTTCGTCGGCGACACCGACGTCATGGACACCTGGGCCACCTCGTCGCTGTCACCCGAGATCGTGGGCGGCTGGGAGCGCGACCCCGACCTGTTCGAGCGGGTGTTCCCGATGGACCTGCGGCCGCAGGCGCACGAGATCATCCGCACCTGGCTGTTCTCCACGGTGGTCCGCGCCCACCAGGAGTTCGACTCGCTGCCGTTCACGAACGTCGCGATCTCGGGCTGGATCCTCGACCCCGACCGCAAGAAGATGTCGAAGTCCAAGGGCAACGTCACCACGCCCATGTCCATGCTGGAGGAGTACGGCTCCGACGCCGTGCGCTACTGGGCGGCGGGCGGCCGTCCCGGCACCGACACCGCCTTCGACACCGGCCAGATGAAGATCGGCCGCCGCCTGGCCATCAAGATCCTCAACGCGTCGAAGTTCGTGCTCGGCTTCCCCGAGGGCGAGCGGGTCACCGAGCCGCTCGACCTGTCGATGCTGGCGGCGCTGTCGCAGGCGGTGCGGGAGGCCACCGACGCCTTCGAGGGCTACGACTACGCGCGGGCGCTGGAGGTGGCCGAGCGCTTCTTCTGGTCCTTCTGCGACGACTACCTCGAGCTGGTCAAGGCCCGTGCCTACGACGACGACGCGGCCGCCTCCTCCGCGCACGCCGCGCTCAGGCAGGCGCTCGACGTGCAGCTCCGGCTGTTCGCGCCGTTCCTGCCGTTCGTCACCGAAGAGGTGTGGTCGTGGTGGCGCGAGGGGTCGGTCCACCGCGCCGCCTGGCCGGAGGCGGAGGCGGGTGGGGGCGACCCCGCGCTGCTGGCGCTGGTGTCGGAGGTGCTGCGGCAGGTCCGCAAGGCCAAGTCCGAGGCGAAGGTGTCGATGCGCGCCGAGATCGCCAGGCTCACCGTCCACGCCCCTCAGGCCGGACTGGTCCGTCAGGGTGCCGACGACCTGTGCGGCTCCGGCAACGTCGACGAATTCGTGCTGGAGGCGGGCGAGGAGCTGACCGTCGCCGTCGAGCTCGCCTGAGTTCTGCGGATTTGTGGGGGTACGGCCCATGCCCGTGCCCCCCGATCTTTCGTCCACGGCGATATCCGCGCGCGTTCGCGTCGGCGGCATGACAGTCTTGAACATGTGTTCTCCGACCGCCCAACCCAGCTGGTACCGCCCGTCGTGGCCAAGATGGCCGCATGGAGCGCGTGCCTGATCGTCGTCGGCGTGGTCGTCTACGTCTTCGCCTCGATCGTCGCCAAGCTCAGCTTCGTGGCGCTGCCGGTGGCGATCGCGCTGCTGCTGACCGCATTGCTCTACCCGCTCAGCAGCAGGCTGACCGACGCCGGCCTGCGGCCCATCTACGCCGCCTGGATCACCCTGCTGGTCGCGCTCGCCGTCCTGGCCGGAGCGGGCTGGCTCATCGGCGCCAGGGCGAGCGCCGAGTTCCCGACCGTGGTCGAGCAGGTGCAGCAGTCGATAAACGAGCTGCGCGACTGGCTGGTGACGGGGCCCATCCACCTCGACACCAAGCAGCTCGACGACTGGGTCAAGACCATCACCAACCAGCTGCAGACCTCGCAGGCCGCCATCACCAACACCGTGCTGACCGCAGGGCAGGTCGCCATCGAGGTGCTGGCCTCGATGGTGCTCATGCTCTTCGTGACGTTCTTCCTGCTCAAGGACGGCGACAGGATCTGGTCCTGGTTCCTCAAGGGCTTCGGCGGGATGTCCTCCCGCGTCGACAGGGCCGGCAGGGTGGCCTGGACGACGGTCTCCCACTACGTGCAGGGCACGGTCGCCGTCGCGGCCGTCCACGGCCTGGTCATGGGCATCGTGCTGGCGGGGCTCGGCGTGCCGCTCTGGGCACCGCTGGCCATCCTCATCTTCCTGGCCAGCTTCATCCCCATCGTCGGCATCTTCATCGCCGGCACGGTCGCCACGCTCGTCACCCTCGGCACGACCAGCCCGCTCAAGGCGCTGATCTTCCTGGCGGTGCTCATCGTCGAGCAGCAGCTAGAGAACCACGTGCTGCAGCCGCTCATCGTGGGCAGGGCGCTCAACTTCCACCCTCTCGCGATCATCATCGTGCTGGCCGTGGGCGGCATCCTCGGCGGCATCGCGGGGGCGGCCGTGGCCGTACCCGTCGCGGCGGTCATCTACCGGGCCCTGCCCGAGCTCCGGCACGAAGCGCCGGCTTTGCCACCGGCTGATGCGCCACCACCGCCGCAGGTTCCCGCGAAGAGCGAATCCGAGCAGCCCAAGGGGTAGTCTCATCCCTCATGACGCGTACGTTGGGGTGTAGCGAGGAGACCGCATGACCGTAGAGGTGCTCATCCACCGCCTCGACCCCGACCTGCCGGTGCCGAGCTACGCGCATGCCGGCGACGCAGGGGCCGATCTGGTCGCCGCGGCGGACGTCGAGCTGATGCCGGGCGAGCGCGCGCTGGTCGGCACCGGGGTGGCGATCGCGCTGCCCGACGGTTACGCCGCCTTCGTGCACCCGCGCTCGGGTCTGGCCGCCAAGCACGGCGTCACGCTCGTCAACGCTCCAGGCACCGTCGACGCGGGCTACCGGGGCGAGATCAAGGTGACGCTGCTCAACACCGACACCAAGGAGGCGGTCCGGCTGCGCCGCGGCGACCGCATCGCCCAGCTGGTCGTCCAGCGGGTCGAGCGGGCCGCCTTCTACGAGGTGGACCGGCTGCCCGGCTCCGTGCGCGGGGCCGACGGCTTCGGTTCCACAGGTAGATGAGGGAGTGATCGACAGTGTTCCGACGTCGCAAGCGTGAGCAGCCCGAGCAGCAAGTCGTGGAGGCGGCCGTCCAGCGGCAGGCGCGCGAGTCGGGCCCGTGGGACGCCGACGAGCCGCACCCCCAAGGTGATCGCGTCGACCTCGGCGGCATGCGCATCAGTGTCAGCGAAGGCTTCGACGTGCAGATCGCCGTCGCGGGCGACCAGCCGATCGGCGTGGTCGTCATCCACGACGACAGCGCCCTGCAACTGCACGCCTTCGCCGCGCCCAAGCGGGGCGGCCTGTGGGACGAGGTCAGGACCAAGCTGGTCGCCAGCGTGAAGGAGGCGGGCGGCACGGTCGAGGTGACCGAAGGCCCGTTCGGCCCCGAACTGGCCGGCAACATCCCGGCGGAGGGCGGCACCCAGGCGGTCCGTTACCTGGGCGTCGACGGCCCGCGCTGGTTCCTGCGCGCGGTCATCAGCGGCAAGGCCGCTCTCGACTCCGCCGTGGCCGAGCCGCTCGAAGCCGTCATCCGCGACGTGGTCGTGGTGCGCGGCGAGGAGCCGATGGCCCCCGAGGAGCCCATCCTGCTGCGCATTCCCGGAGAGCGGCAAGCCGTACCCGCCCCGCCTGAGGCCGGTCAGAACCCGTTCAGAAGAGGGCCGGAAATCACCGAGACCCGCTGACCGCCTCATCGCATAAGCTGAGTCATCATGACTAGTACGGCAGAGCCCCCCAAACGCGGGGGATTGCGCGGGTTCTTCAGCAGACTGGCCTCCACGCAGGCCGAGCTGGAGGCCGAAGAGCTGCGTGAAGACGCCGACCAGGCGGGCGCCACGCCGATCGTCTCCTGCGGTGGCAGGCGACGCTTCTGCGTGGCGGGTACGCTACGTACGGTGACGCTGCGTCCGCGGGGCGGCGCCCCCGCGCTCGAAGCCGAGCTGTACGACGGCTCCGACGTGATCGACCTGGTGTGGCTGGGCCGACGCAAGATCGCGGGCATCGAACCAGGCCGCATCGTCAAAGCCGAGGGCCTGGTCAGCATGCAAGACGGGCGCAAGGTGATGTTCAACCCGCGCTACGAACTGCGCCCAGGCGCCTGACAGGGAGCGATCGATCACGTGACAGAGCAGGCCACGGCCCACGACACCGTCGAGTCCGCCATCAGGGCGCAGCTGTCCAAAGCGCTCGGCGGCATCCGCGGCATCGTCGAGGCCGCGGTGCCGACCATCGCCTTCACGGTGTCATGGCTGGTGACCGAGCAGCTGAACCTGTCGCTCATCATCAGCGCCTCCCTCGCCGCCGTGCTGCTGGTGGTGCGCCTCGCGCAGCGCTCCACCCCGCAGTTCGTGATCAACAGCTTGATCGGCATCGGCATCGGCTGGTTCTTCGCCTCCCGCACCGGTGACGCGCGCGACGTCTACCTGCCCGGCATCCTCTACAACTCCGGATACGCCGCGGCCATGCTCATCTCCATCGCGGCCAGATGGCCGGTCGTCGGCTTCCTCATCGGCTCGGTCACGGGCGATCCCACCGCCTGGCACAAGGACGCCGGAATCGTGAAGCTGTGCACCAGGCTGACGTGGCTGCTCATGCTGCCGTGCGTGGTGCGGGTGGCGGTCCAGCTGCCGATCTACCTGTTCGGCGGCGGCGACGAGGCGATCGCGGCGCTCGGCATCGCGAAGGTGCTCATGGGGTGGCCGCTGCAGGTCGCGAGCCTGGCCGCGATGGCCTGGCTCCTCAGCCGCGGCCGCACCCCGATCCAGGCCGCCGCCGCGTGACCCCGCCGAACAGAATTCTTTCTGTTCGGCGCCGACTTTCTTTTCTGTACGGCGCAGCACGATAGAGGCCACCGGGGTCACCGGTGGCCTGCTGTCATTCACGCCACTCCAGCGCCGCCGCTGACCCGCCGTCACGTCGGGATCGTCAGGCGGGTTCTTCGGTAAACCCCCGCCCGCGTCCGCCGGGACGACGCACCCCGCTCCGCCTGCTTTGGACCCGAGTGGGCGGTCGGTCGGTTCACCGCCTCCCGGGTCTGCGGGCCGGGGGGTGGTCGGGCCATCACGTTTTTTTGCCGCCTCGGTGGGCCTGGGTGGAAGGTCGGGGCGGCGTCTCTTCGGGTGGTGCAGGGGCGAGTTTCTGGCCGCGCCCGGCTGCGAGGGTGTTCGGGATCGGGGCATCGCGTGCGAGTGTTGACATGAAGGATGTGGGGTGACATGTGAGGGTAGGGGCGAAGCGTGGGTGAGCCCTCCGAACAGCGGCTGGTCGGCGGCAGGTACCTGCTGTCGGACGAGCTGGGACGTGGCGGGATGGGCGCGGTGTGGCGGGCCCACGACCAGGTACTCGACAGGCCCGTCGCGCTCAAGCAGGTGCTGGTGCCTGGCTGGATGGGCGAGAAGGACAGGGAGCGCGCCTTCGAGCGGGTGCTGCGCGAGGCCAGGGCCGCGGCCCGGCTGCGCCACCCCTATGTGATCACCATTCACGACGTGGTCATGGACAAGGGTCACCCCTGGATCGTCATGGAGCTGTTGCCCGCCTCGTCCCTGGCGCAGGTGCTGGAGCGGACCGGCCCGCTGTCCGAGCAGGTCGCGGCCGACATCGGGCTCAAGGTGCTCGAAGCGCTCAGGACCGCCCACGCCGCGGGGATCATGCACAGGGACGTGAAGCCGGCCAACGTCCTCCTCCTCGACGACGGGGGAGTGGTGCTGACCGACTTCGGCATCGCGCACGTCGCCGACTCCCCGACGCTCACCGCGACCGGGATGCTGATGGGGTCGCCCGCCTACATGGCGCCCGAGCGGCTCGAAGGCGCGCCCGCCGGCGAGGCCAGCGATCTGTGGGCGCTGGGGGCGACGCTGTACACGGCGGTTGAGGGCGTCCCGCCGTACCCGATGGAGAGTCCTGTCGCGATCCTTGCGGCCATCCTCATGCGGGAGCCGCGGCCGATGCGGCTCGCGGAACGGCTGGAGGGGGTCGTGCAGGGGCTCCTGCGCAAGGATCCTGAGGAGCGGTTGTCACACGAGTCCGTGGCCGCGGCTCTGGGCAGGGTGGCGGGTCGGCCGCAGGAGGAGACGCGCAGGAGGGCGGGGTCGCGGGCGCTGGCGGCGCTGGTACGCGACCACCGGGCCGACGCTTCCTCAGGACCCGACCCCGATGCCCCCACCGACCCCGGCCCCGTCCGCCCCGCCGCACCCCCAGAACCGGGTGCGTTCGCCGGATCCGCCCCAGCCGCTTCACCCACCGACCCTTCCGCGTCCGTTTCGCCCGTCGGCCGTTCGTCCGATGCGCCCGCCTCTGCATCGCCCATCGACCCGTCGTCCGTCGACCCGTCGTCCGTCGCCCCTTTGTCCGGTGCGCCCGTCGGCTCTTCGTCTACGACGCCCGTGTCCGCTTCGCCCGCCGCGGGTTCGCCCCCCGCCGGTTCGCCCGCCTCCGCTTCATCCGGTGCGGCTGAGGGTCGGTCGTCTGGCGCGCCCGCGAAGGCGCCGGATTCTCCGGGTGATGTGCCACCGCCGCCGCCTCAACCCGGGGCCGGTGAGTCTCGGGGGCCGGGTGGCTATGCGGGAGGCGGCCCGCTGGTGGAGTCGCGGGGACCTCGGGGTGGTGGCTTTCGTGGGACGGGCGGCTCTGAGGGGAGTGGCCTGGCGGAGCGGCAGGTCGTACCCGGCGGGCGGCGGGTGGCGCGGGTGCTCAGGGGCGCGGCTGTCTTCGCGGCGGTCGCGGGGGTAGTCGCCTATGCGGTGCCCGGGGCGGCCAGGTGGGTGGGCGTCGAGGTGCCCACTGTCGGGGCGGGCACCGCGCTGCTGATCCTGTTCGCCGCCTTCGCGCTGCTGGCCGCCGTCCTGCCGAGACCGCTGCTGCCCGAAGGCGGCACGGCGGCGACCGTCACCAGGGCGCTGCCGTTCGTCGCGTTCGCCGGCTACCTGGGCGGATACCAGACCGGCGCCGGATCCCATGTGACCATGGCCATGGCCTACGGGCTCCTGTGCGCGTGGACGGCCGTCACGGCCGTGCGCACGTGGCAGCGGTCCAGAACCGCCGCCGCCGTCGCGGCAGCCGCGGTGACCGGCTTCGCGGCGCTGGCCGTGATGCACCTCTGGATCGACCTCGCCGGTCCGAGCGGCCTCACGACTGTGATCCTCGCGGTCCTGAACGAGGCGTCGGCCGCCGTCTGGGCGCTGGCCACCGTATGGGGGTGGTGGGCGGCCGGCCGTACCGGCTAGTGGGGGGACAGGAGCTGGGCCAGCTCGTCCTCCACCTCCTGGCTGGCGACGAACATCAGCTCGTCGCCCGCCTCCAGCGGGTCGTCGGCCGAGGGCACCAGCACCCGCCCCTCGCGCAGGATCGCCACCAGCGCCGAGTCGACGGGCCAAGGCACCGAGCCCGCGCGCTGGCCGACGACGGGCGCGTCCTCGGGCAGTGTGAGCTCGACCAGGTTGGCCTGGCCCTGGCGGAAGGTCATCAGGCGGACCAGGTCGCCGACGCTGACCGCCTCCTCGACCAGCGCCGACAGCAGGCGAGGGGTGGAGACCGCGACGTCGACGCCCCACGACTCGTTGAACAGCCACTCGTTGTTGGGGTGGTTGATGCGGGCGACCACACGCGGCACGCCGTACTCCGTCTTGGCCAGCAGGGAGACCACGAGGTTGACCTTGTCGTCGCCGGTGGAGGCGACCACGACGTGGCAGTTGTTGAGCCCCGCCTCGTCGAGGGAGGAGATCTCGCAGGCGTCGGCGAGCAGCCACTCGGCGCGCGGCACCGCGTCGATCTTGATTGCCTTCGGGTCGCTGTCGATCAGCAGGATCTCGTGGCCGTTCTCCAGGAGCTCGGCGGCGATGGAACGGCCGACCGCGCCCGCGCCTGCGATGGCGATGCGCATCAGTGGTCCCCTTCCGGTGCGGCGGCCAGCACCTTGTTGATCCGGTCCATGTCGTTCTCGGCGGCGATGACGTGGAGGATGTCGCCCTCCTGCACCACCGTGTCGGACTTGGTGACCAGGGTCTCGCCCATGCGGTTGATGAAGGCGACCCTGGCGCCGACGACCTCCTCCAGCGCGGTGACCTTGGTGCCGATCCACGTGGGGTTGGTGGCGACCTCGGCCAGCACGACCGTGCCCGTGGGGTCGCGCCACAACGGCTCGGCGCCCTCGGGCAGGATGCGGCGCAGGATCTGGTCGGCCGTCCACCGTACGGTGGCCACCGTGGGGATGCCGAGCCGCTGGTAGACCTCCGCACGCCGGGAGTCGTAGATGCGCGCCACGACGTTGTCGACGCCGAAGGTCTCGCGCGCGACCCGCGCGGAGATGATGTTGGAGTTGTCGCCGCTGCTGACGGCCACGTAGGCGGTCGCGGACTCGATGCCCGCCTCCTGCAGCACGTCGCGATCGAAGCCGACCCCGGTGACCCTGCGGCCCCTGAATCCGGCCCTCAGCCGCCTGAACGCCTGCGGATCGCGGTCGATGATCGCGACCGAATGGCCGTTGTCCTCAAGGATGTGGGCGATGGTCGACCCGACCCGCCCGCACCCCATGATCACGATATGCATGTGCTCCCCACGGGTTGCCTTGTCCTCAGTATGGCGCGCACAGGGAGCGCCGTGTCGGTGGGGATGGCAAGGAGGACTAGCATCTTCAGACGTGGCGAAGGTGACAGATCTTGTCAAGCGTCTCCTGGTGGGACGCGCACTCCGTAGTGGGCAGCTTCACGAGCAATTGCTACCAAAGCGGGTCGCGCTGCCCGTTTTCGCGAGTGACGCGCTCTCCTCCGTGGCGTACGCGCCGCAGGAGATCCTTGTCATCCTGTCCCTCGCGGGCGTCTCCTTCTACCACTACAGCCCATGGGTGGCCATGGCCGTCGTCGTGGTGATGCTGACCGTGGTCGCTTCCTACCGGCAGAACGTCCACGCCTATCCCAGCGGCGGCGGCGACTACGAGGTGGCCACCGTCAACCTCGGCAAGAACGCGGGGCTCACCGTCGCCAGCGCGCTCATGGTCGACTACGTGCTCACCGTGGCCGTCTCGGTCGCCAACGGTGTCGACTACGTGGGCGCCACCGTCCCGTTCGTGGCCGAGCACAAGCCGACCGTCGCCATCATCATCGTCGTGCTGCTCACGATCGTGAACCTGCGCGGCATCCGCGAGTCAGGCGTCGCCTTCGCCATCCCCACCTACGCTTTCATGATCGCGGTGCTCGGCCTGGTCACCTGGGGCGGCTTCCGGCTGCTGATCCTCGGCGACGAGCTCAAGGCGCCCACCGCGGGATTCCAGGTCGTGGCCGAGCAGACCAACCTGACCGCCTTCGCGGCGGCGTTCCTCGTGCTGCGCGCGTTCTCCTCCGGCTGCGCCGCGCTGACCGGTGTCGAGGCCATCAGCAACGGCGTGCCTGCCTTCCGAAAACCCAAGAGCAAGAACGCGGCCACCACGCTGCTCATGATGGGCCTGGTGGCCGTCACGATGTTCTCCGGCATCATCGCCATCGGCCTGGCCTCCGGCGTCACCGTCGCCGAACCCGAGCACGTCGCGGTGGACCTGCTGCGGCCCGACGGCACCCCCGTCGGGCCCGACTACTACCAGCAGCCGATCATCTCCCAGGTGGCCGACGCGGTCTTCGGCAGCGGCTCGCTGATGTTCGTCATCATCTCGGCGGTCACCGCGCTCATCCTGTTCCTGGCCGCCAACACCGCCTTCAACGGCTTCCCCGTGCTCGGCTCGATCCTCGCCCAGGACCGCTACCTGCCGCGCCAGCTCCACACCCGCGGCGACCGCCTGGCCTTCTCCAACGGCATCGTCATCCTGGCGCTGGGCGCCTGCCTGCTGCTGTGGGGGTTCCAGGCAGACGTCAGCCGCCTGCTGAACCTCTACATCGTCGGCGTCTTCGTCTCCTTCACCCTCAGCCAGACCGGCATGGTCATCCACTGGACCCGCCATCTGAAGACCGAGACCGACCAGCGCGTCCGCTTCCAGATGCAGCGCTCCAGGGTCATCAACTTCTTCGGCGGCGTCATGACGGCGCTGGTGCTGGTGGTCGTGCTGCTGACCAAGTTCCTGGTCGGCGCGTGGATCGTGTGCCTGGCGATGCCGATCCTGTTCCTGATGATGAAGGGCATCCGGCACCACTACGACAACGTCGCCGCCGAGCTGGCCGTCACCGAGGAACTCGACGAGACCATGCTGCCCGCTCGCAACCACGCGATCGTGCTCGTCTCCAAGATCCACAAGCCCACGCTGCGGGCCCTGGCCTACGCCCGCGCCACCAGGCCCTCCACCATCGAGGCGGTCACCGTCGGCGTCGAAGGCGAGGAGGCCGCCGCACTCCAGGAGGAGTGGGAGCGCAGGGGGATCCCCGTGCCGCTCAAGATGCTGGACTCGCCGTACAGGGAGATCACCCAGCCCATCCTCGACTACGTCAAGACGCTGCGCCGCCGCTCTCCGCGCGACGTCGTCACCGTCTTCATCCCCGAGTACGTCGTCGGCCACTGGTGGGAGCACCTGCTCCACAACCAGAGCGCGCTGCGCCTCAAGGCGCGGCTGCTGTTCAAGCCCGGCGTGATGGTGACCAGCGTGCCGTGGCAGCTCCACTCCTCCGACCGGCTGCGTGCCCGCCGCGAGGCGTTCGCGCCCGGCGCGGTCCGCCGGCCCTCGCACGAGGCCAGGGGCGACGACGACAAGGCCAAGGCATGAGTAGTCTGGGCAGGTGGAACTTGAAGTAGGGCCGGTGGCCCACGGTGGCTGGTGTGTGGCGCGGCACGAAGGGCGCGTCGTCTTCGTACGGCACGCGCTGCCAGGTGAGCGCGTCATCGCGGAGGTCACCGAGGAGACGACCCGCTTCCTGCGCGCCGACGCCGTCCAGATCCTCGAACCCTCGCCCGACAGGGTGACGCCGCCGTGCCCCTACGCGGGCCCCGGCAAGTGCGGCGGCTGCGACTGGCAGCACGCCAGCGTGGAGGCTCAGCGCGCGCTCAAGGCCGACGTCGTGGCCGAGCAGCTGCGCAGGCTGGCGGGCATCACCCGAGAGGTGCTGGTCGAAGAGGTGCCGGGCGCCAAGGACGGGCTCGGCTGGCGCACCCGCGTCCAGTTCGCCGCCGACCGCGACGGAAGGCTCGGCTTCCGCAGGCACCGCTCCCACGACATCGAACCCGTCGACGCCTGCCTCATCGCCCACCCCGAGATCGAGGCCGTCGGCGTGGAGTCGCGCACCTGGCAGGGATCCTCGGGCGTCGAGGTCATCGCCTCCTCCGCCGGCGACCACGCCGTCGTCATCGCCCCCAAACCGCGCCGCTCCGTCGCCGTGCCGTCCCTCGACGCGCCCGCCTCCATCCTCGTCAACCAGGGCAAGGGCCGTACCGAGCCCCGGCACGGCTCCGGCATGCTGCACGAGCGGGTCGGCGACCGCGAGTTCCAGGTGACGGGCAGCGGCTTCTGGCAGGTCCACCCCGGCGCCGCCGAAACCCTCCTCGACGCCGTCCTCAGCTACGCCGCCCCCGAGCCGGGCGAATGGGCGCTCGACCTCTACTGCGGCGTCGGCCTGTTCGCCGCGGGCCTGGCCGAGGCGGTCGGGCCCTCCGGCGCGGTGTTCGGCGTGGAGAGCGAGGCGGCCGCCGTCCGGGACGCCCGCCTCAACCTGCGCGACCTGCCGTGGGCGCAGGTGGAGCGCGGCCGGGTGGAGGACGCGCTGGACCGCTTCGAGATCGAACGCGCCGACCTGGTCGTCGTCGACCCGCCGCGCTCCGGGCTCGGGCGTGAGGTGGTGGAGCGCGTCGCCTCTCTGGAGGCGGCCCGGGTGGTGTACGTGTCGTGCGACCCGGCTACGTTGGCGCGGGATCTGCAGTGGTTCGGGGAGCTGGGGTACGGCTTGGCGGACTTGCGAGCCTTCGACGCCTTCCCGATGACGCACCACGTGGAGTGCGTCGCGCTGCTGGTCAGCTGATTTTGTGTCGCGCTGACCAGCAGAAACGCAACAGATGATGCGCACGTATGACCAGGGACGCGCGCAGAGCGAGACGTTCTTCGGCTTCCCGCAGCGCGAGCTCGACATGTACACCAGCCAGGTGCTCACCGCCGTTCGGGCGAGGCGTGGGACGCGCAGCAGAAAGCGCTGGACGCCTGCCCCGTCGACGACGTGATGGACCGGCCGCTGATCCTGTCGACCGGGCCCGCCTTCTCGTCGGCCAGGGCGAGGCGCGCGAGTCAGCCCAGGTCGCTGGTGACGCGGTGACGAGCCTGACCTGGCGATGCGGATTCCGCTGCTGATGAGCCGCGCCCGCCAGGTCGGTGCGCTGCTGGCGCAGGCTGACGCGGACTACGCCGAGGACGACCTCGACGATGCCGACGTGGTCGATGCGTGAGATGGAGTCGGTGCCGTCCCAGTCGAAGAACACGACGTTGCCGGACTGGCGGGCCCAGTGCCTGATTGCCGCCGTTCGCCGCGCCGTCTCGCGCTACGGGGTACCCGTCTACTTGTGAGACTCCGGCCGTCATGGGATCCCACCCCCGTGGCGGCCGTTGCTGCCGGTGACGCTCACGAGCTGATCTCTGCAAGCCAGATGAAAGGGACCAATAACCAGATTCAAGTACAAAGCACATAAATCACCCCAGTGAAAGGAGCTAGGTCTCGGATCGTCGGTGCAGAAGGGCAGGTCGGCTGCCCACGCGCGACCGACATATTCGCGGCTCTCATGACCTACATGACCACCCAGGACCTGGGCAAAAGTCCAGCATGGCTCCGTCCACGCGACGACCGGTAACGGGCGTCGGTTCACCGCTGCCGCGGTGCTGGCGCTCGTCCTGGCCTCCGGCGCGGTGGCCGCGAACGCCGGCGCTGCCGACGCCGCCGTGGCCCAGCCTCGGCAGCCGTCGCCGGCGATCAGCAGGAACCACAACGAGACCGTGCTGGTCCCCAGCTGACCACACTGAACGGAGAACAGATATGTCCGCACACGACCACCAGCCAGGGGCTCAGACCGGACGGCGGCTCACCGCTGGGCTGCTCACGCTCCTGCTTGCCGCCGGCGCAGCAGCGGCCACCGCCGGCGCAGCCGACGCCGCCGCGGCGAAGCCCAAGCCTGACAGGTCGGACAGGCTGAGTCTCAACCACAACGAGACCGTCCTGCTCCACGCCTGGACGCGCTGACACCGATGGAAACCGAGCAGGACCTGGTTCAAGCCCTCACCGAAGCCGCGCGACTCAGGAGTGAAGGGAACTATTCCGCCGCGCTGGAGCACGCCGTCCAGGCGCGCCTGTTGCTGACCGAAAGCGGTACGGCAACCGAAGCCGACACGGCCGAGGCGCTGGCCGGGGTCCTGCTCATGGAAGGCGGCTTGCGCCGGCACCTCGGTGACCTGGCGCAAGCCGCTAGAACGCTGAACGAGGCGCTCACCCTGAGCGAGCAGGGAGGTGCCACCACCGAGGGTGTCCGGCTGAGGTTGGCCATCCAGGGCGAACTCGCCGCCGTCCACCGCACCGGCGGCGACTACGAGCAAGCCGAACGTCTCCTGCGCTCGGCCATCGCCCGCGCCAAGCAGCTCCCGACACCGGCGCCGCCCGAACTGGCCAACCTGCTCAACGAGCTGGCCGTCACCTGCAAACATACCGGCCACTTCACCGAGGCCGAACAGCTCTACCACCAGGTCCTCGCACTCCTGGAGCGGGCGCTGAGCTCGTACCGTCTCGACCTGGCAGCCGTCCACCACAACCTCGGCGGGCTCGCCCACGCCAGAGGCGACTTCGCCGCCGCCGAACCGCATGCCCGCCGTTCGCTGGCGTTGAGCGAGCACGCCCTCGGCGCCGATCACCCCGTGACCGCCGCCGACCGCGCCGCCCTGGCCGCGATCCTGGACGCCCTCGGTCGGCACGACGAAGCGGAGACACTATTGCTGCAGGCGCTGGAGGTCTTCACCCGCGTCTACGGTGACGACCACTACGAAATCGCGGGCACCTGCAACAACCTGGCCGCGATCGCCTACCGGCGCGGCGAACTGGCCAGGGCCGAGCAGCTGTACCGGCGCTCCTTGGCCATCAAGGAACAGACGCTCGGCACTCTGCATCCCGAACTGGCGCCGACGCTCAACAACCTGGCGCTGCTCAAAGAAGATCAGGGGGACCGGCCAGAGGCCGCGGCGCTCTACCAGCGCGCCCTGGCGATCTTGGAGGGCTCGGTCTCACCTGACCACCCCGTGCTCGCCGCCTGCCGCGCCAACCACGCCGCGCTCCTAGGCGCGCAGCGCGGTCAGCGCCCAGTCTGGCCGGGCGGGGGGTAAAGGGGGTCGGGGGCCGTTCCTCGGGTGAACGGTCCCGGGGGCGGTTATAGGGAAGGTCATGCGATGCCCCAGAATGTCGCTCTTTGTGGCCCGGGTGTGCTCCTCGGGGCCGTTCGCCCAGGTTGGCGCCGCGATCCGCGCCTAGCGTTGAGACAGTACGCCGCCAACTCATGGTGACGCCCGAGCGAGGAACCGAGACTAATGAAACACATCGCGCTGGGCGGACTGGACGTCTCCCGCATCGGCCTCGGTGCCATGACGATGTCCGCCTACTACACCGGCGCCAACAGCGACGAAGCCGAGGCGATCCGCACCATCCACCGGGCGCTGGATCTGGGTGTGACGTTCCTGGACACCGCCGAGATCTACGGGCCCTACCTCAACGAGGAACTCGTCGGCAAGGCGCTCAAGGATCGTCGCGACGAGGTCGTCCTTGCCACGAAGTTCGGCCTGGTCTCGCATGAGGGCGGCGGGCCCGGCGTCCTGGACAGCAGCCCCGCGAACATCCGGATCGCGGCCGAGGGCTCGCTGAAGCGGCTCGGCACCGACCACATCGATCTGTACTACCAGCACAGGGTCGACCCGAACACGCCCATCGAGGACACCGTCGGAGCCCTTTCCGAGCTGGTCGAGGCCGGCAAGGTCCGCCACATCGGCCTGTCGGAGGCGGGCGTGGAGACGATCCGCCGCGCCCATGCCGTGCATCCGATCACCGCGCTGCAGACGGAGTACTCGCTGTGGACGCGTGACCCCGAGGCGGCATTGCTCCCGGCGCTGCGCGAGCTCGGCATCGGCTTCGTGGCGTACTCGCCGCTGGGCCGCGGCTTCCTGACCGGCTCGATCCGATCGACGGACCAGTTCGCCGCCGACGACTTCCGGAGGGACAACCCGCGGTTCACCGAGGGGAACTTCGAGCGGAACCTCCGCATCGTCGACGAGGTGGAGGCCGTAGCCCAGGAGGCGGGGGTCACGCCCGCGCAGGTGGCGCTGGCCTGGCTGCTGTCCAAGGGCGACGACATCGCGCCCATCCCCGGCACGAAGAGGGTGTCGCGGTTGGAGGAGAACGCAGCGGCGGACGCCGTCCGGCTGACGCCGGCGCAGATGGAGCGGCTCGACGCGATCACCCCGCCCGTGGGCGGCCGGTACCAGGACGAGCAGATGCGCGCGGTCGAGGACTAGCCCGGGATCGGGGGGCGGCCGGTGGGCGGCGCCCCCGGCCCATGCGTGGCGGGCATGGCAGCTGTGCGGGATGGTCGTTTGTCGGCCGCGGCCCCGGCCGCCTACCGTTGCCGGCATGAGCAAGATCGCATTGGTGACGGGCGCGAACCAGGGACTGGGCTTCGCCCTTGCAGAGGGACTGGCCCGGCGGCTCGGCCCCGGCGACGTCGTCTACCTCACCGGACGTGACGCGGGCAGGGTGGCGGAGGCGAAGGAACGGGTGTCGGGCGCGAAGGCCGAGGTCCGGGCGCGCCTGCTGGACGTCGGCGACGCGGACGCGGTGGCGGCCTTCGCGCGGGAGCTGCGGGACCGGCACGGGGGCGTGGACATCGTCTTCTCCAACCACTACCTGCGTACGGTGCCGCAGGACGTGCCGGCCGAGGTGATCGACGCCTACGTGGACGTCAACAACCTCGGCACGACGCGGATGACGCGCGCGTTCCTGCCCGTCCTGCGCCAGGGAGGCCGGTTCGTCGTCGTCTCGAGTTCCCTCGGCCGCCTGCGCGAGCTGCCCGAGGAGCTGCGGCCGCGCTTCGACGAGGCGGAGACTCCGGAGCAGATCGACGCGATCATGCTGGCGTGGCGCGACGCCGTACGGGAGGGGCGGGCGGAACAGGAGGGCTGGCCCGCGTTCATCAACATTCCGTCGAAGGTGGGGCAGGTGGCGGCGGTGCGGGCCGTCGCGCGGCGGCGGCGCGCCGAGGACCTGGCGCACGACCGGCTGGTCGTCGCGGTCTGCCCTGGCATGATCGACACCGCCTCGTCGCGGCCGTGGTTCGACATGACGGGGGCGCAGACGCCGGAGCAGGCGGCCGTCGCGCTCCTCGACCTGGCGTTGGAGCCGGGCTTCGACCCGGCGTTCTACGGCGAGCTGGTGCGTTTCGGCAAGGTGCTCTCCTGGCCGTGAGGCTAGGCCCGCTCTCCCCTGAGCGCCCTGACGATGGTGGCGGACGGCGTGGCGCCACGCGTCGACAGCCATGCCAGGTCGTTGCGCGTCGAGTACCACGACAGCTTGCGCGCGTCGAGCAGGCTGAGGCTGTCGGGATCGGCCAGTACCGCGGTGAGCGCGATCCGCCGCCACGCCTCTGCCGCGTCGATCGCGAGGACCTGCGCCAGCTGGCTGCGCGCGGCGCGGACGGCGGCGGCCAGTCGCCGCATGCGGCCCTCGCCCGCGGTGTGGGGCTCGATCGCGGCCAGCAGGTTGACCGTGTCGATCTCCGCGCCCGCCGCCGTGGTCTGGCGGAGCATCTCCACGTCGGTGGGCGACAGGCCCGAGGGGCTGAGAAGGACACTGAAGGTGACCGCGAGGTCCTTGTCCCGCCGCAGGTCGGCCAGCGCGCGGGCCCTGCGCCGTACGGCGGACAGGTCGCCGCCGTCGCGGATCTCGAACTCCACGAAGGAGACGCCGAAGGCGCCGATCACCCTGCGGTAGGCGGAGGTGAGCGCGCGCTGGTCGGCACAGGCGGCGGCCAGCTCCCTGCCCACGGGGCCGCCGAAGGCGAGGCCCGCGTGGCCACCGGCCGTCCGCAGTTCCGGGACGCGGTTGGCGACGGGGTTGCGGCCGGGGTCGAGCGTGCCGCCCCACTTGGGCGCGCAGCCGCTGGGGCCCGCCATCACCCGGCCGAGGGAGAACCACCGCACGCCGGTACGGCGGGCCGCTCCGGGCAGGTCGAACCCCGGGTTCACCGCCGTGTCGACGAAGGCCACGTAGCCGGAGGGGCTCGTCTCGGCGGGCCCGGACGGGGGAGGGGGCGAAGGGGAGGCGGCGGCCCGGCCGGGCGGCCTCGCGGCGGCCAGGGAAGCCGACCATTCGGGCGTGACCTGGGCCGGCAGGAACCAGACCGCCACGCCTGTCACCCCCGCCAGGCCGAGCCCTGCCAGCACCACGAGGGTGCGCGGCGGGGTGCCTGGCTCTCTGTGACGCGCCATGCTCACCTACCGTGTCAGGTTGATGACCGATGGTGAACGCTAGCAGGGCTCGGGGAGGGGTGGCCGGATAATGGCGGTATGAAGCTAAGGATCTTCACCGAGCCCCAGCAGGGCGCGACCTACGACGATCTGCTGGCGGTGGCGAAGGCCACCGAGCGGCTCGGATTCGACGCGTTCTTCCGCTCCGACCACTACCTGCGCATCGGCTCCGGCGACCCGGGGCCCGGCTCGACCGACGCGTGGATCTCCCTGGCGGGACTGGTCAGGGAGACCTCGACGATCAGGCTGGGCACCCTGGTCACGCCCGCGACCTTCCGCCTGCCTGGACCGCTGGCCATCAGCGTCGCCCAGGTGGACCAGATGAGCGGCGGACGCGTCGAGCTGGGCTTCGGCACCGGCTGGTTCGAAGGCGAGCACCTCGCGTACGGCATCCCCTTCCCGCCCCTCGGCGAGCGGTTCGCCCTGTGGGAGGAGCAGTTGGAGATCATCACAGGGCTGTGGACCGCCGACAAGGGCTACTCCTTCGAGGGCGCCCACTACCGCGTGGTCGACTCGCCCGCGCTGCCCAAGCCCGCCCAGCGTCCCCGCCCGCCGATCATCATCGGCGGGGTCGGCGCCAAGCGCACGCCGCGCGTGGCCGCCAGGTTCGCCGACGAGTACAACGTGCCCTTCCACTCGGTCGAGGAGACGGGCGCGGCGTTCGACAGGGTGCGGCGGCTCGCCGAACGCCCGATGATCTACTCCGTCGCCCAGACCGTCTGCGTCGGCGCCGACGAGGCCGAGGTGGAGCGGAGGGCGGCCGCCATCGGCCACACCGCCGCCCAGATGCGCGAGGGAGGTCTGGCCGGCACGCCCTCCGAGGTGCTCGACAAGATCGGCCGCTTCGCCGAGCTGGGCGCCGAGCGCATCTACCTGCAGATCATGGACCTGTCCGACCTGGAGCATCTCGAGCTGATCGCGGCGGAGATATCGGCGCACACCTGACGCCTCTTCCCGGACGGCACCCAGGTTGACGTCGGCCAGGGTGCCGTTCGAGCCCCCACGTGCATGTCGGCTGAATTATGAGATGGCGGCCGAAATCGGGCTACGGCACACTTGACGGGTGCTACTGACGATCTCGACCACCGCCACGCCGGCCACCGACCTGGGCTTTCTCCTCCACAAGCATCCCGACAGGGTGCAGCGGTTCGCCCAGTCCTTCGGAACGGCCACGGTGTTCTACCCAGAGGCGGGCGAGGACCGGTGCACCGCTGCGCTCCTGCTCGACGTCGACCCCGTCGCGCTGGTGCGCACCAGGGGCCGCACGTCGCCCGACTTCAGCCTGTCGCAGTACGTCAACGACCGCCCCTACGCCGCCTCCTCGCTGATGGCGGTGGCGATCGGCGACGTCTTCCGCACCGCGCGCAGCGGGCGCTGCAACGCCAGGCCCGAGCTGGCGGCGGGGACGCTCCCGCTGGAGATCACGCTGCCCGCGCTGCCGTGCAGGGGCGGTCCCGACCTGGCTCGCAGGCTGTTCGAGCCGCTCGGCTGGGAGACGGAGGCGAGGGCCGTACCGCTGGACGAGGCTTTTCCCGAGTGGGGTGACTCGCGGTACGTGCGGCTGCGGCTGCGCGGGCGGCTGCGGCTGGCCGACGCGCTCAACCACCTGTACGTGCTGCTGCCCGTCCTCGACGACGGCAAGCACTACTGGATCGCCCCCGACGAGGTGGACAAGCTGATCCGCGCGGGGGAGGGCTGGCTGGCTCAGCACCCCGAGCTGACGCTGATCACCCGCCGCTACCTCGGCCGGCGCAGAGCCCTGGAGCGTACGGCCTTCGCCAGGCTCGCCGAGCTCGGCGACGAGACCGAGGAGGCGCTCGAGCCGCGCATCGAGGAGGACAAGGGCGGCCCGCTGGAGGAGAAGGCAGTCCCGCTGAACACGCGCCGCCGCGAGGAGGTCGTGAAGACGCTGGAGGAGCTGGGCGCCTCCTCAGTCATCGACCTGGGCTGCGGCTCCGGCCAGCTGGTCGGCGCGCTGCTGGCCGAGCCGAGGTTCGCCAGGGTCGCCGGCGTGGACGTCTCGACGCTGGCGCTCGGCATCGCCGCCCGCAAGCTCAAGCTGGAGCGGATGCCGGACGCCAAACGGGCCAGGCTCACCCTCTTCCAGGGCGCGCTCACCTACACCGACCCGCGCTTCGCCGGATACGACGCCGCCGTGCTCATGGAGGTCGTCGAGCACGTCGACCCGCCAAGGCTGGCGGCGCTGGAGCGGGTGGTGTTCGGCCACGCGGCCCCGCAGCACGTGATCGTGACCACGCCCAACTCCGAGTACAACGTCAACTACGAGTTCCTGACCGGGATGCGCCACCCCGACCACCGCTTCGAGTGGACCCGCGCCGAGTTCGCCGCGTGGGCCGGCCGGGTCGCGCGGGAGTACCGCTACACCGTCACCTTCAAGCCGGTCGGCGACGAGGACCCCGACAAGGGTTCGCCGACGCAGATGGGAGTCTTCACCCGTGAGCACTGAGATCCGCATCCCCGAGCTGTCCCTCGTGGTGCTCGTCGGCGTCTCGGGCAGCGGGAAGTCGACGTTCGCCGCCAGGCACTTCAAGCCGACCCAGGTCATCTCCTCCGACTTCTGCCGTGGCCTGGTCTCCGACGACGAGAACGACCAGTCGGCCACGCAGGCCGCCTTCGAGCTGCTCGACCACATCGTCGCGACCAGGCTCTCGCGCGGCCTGCTGACCGTCGTCGACGCCACCAGCGTGCAGTACGGCCCGCGCCAGACCCTCATCGCGCTGGCCAAGAAGCACGACGTGCTGTGCGACGCGATCGTCCTGGACGTGCCCGAGGAGGTGGCGATCGAGCGCAACGCCGCCCGGCCCGACCGCGACTTCGGCGCCGGCGTGGTGATCAGGCAGCGCAAGGACCTGCGCCGCTCCCTCGGCAGGATCAACAGGGACGGCTTCCGCAAGGTCCACGTGCTGCGCGGCGTGGAGGAGATCGACACCGCCACCGTCGCCTACGAAAGGGCGTGGACCGACAAGAAGGACCTCACGGGCCCGTTCGACATCATCGGCGACGTCCACGGCTGCCGCGCCGAGCTGGAGTCGCTGCTCGCCGAGCTGGGCTGGGAGCTGACCCGCGTCGACGGCAAGGCGGTCACCGCCACGCATCCCGAGGGCCGCACCGCCGTGTTCGTCGGCGACCTCGTCGACCGCGGCCCCGACTCGCCCGGTGTGGTCCGCCTGGTCATGGGCATGATCGCAGCGGGAACCGCCGTCTGCGTGCGGGGCAACCACGAGGAGAAGCTGGTCAAGGCGCTCAAGGGCCGCAAGGTGCGCGTCGCCCACGGCCTGGAGCAGTCGCTCGAGCAGTTCGCCGCCGAGACGGAGGAGTTCACCCGCGAGGCGACCGCGTTCCTCGACGGGCTCATCAGCCACTACCAGCTCGACGAGGGCCGCCTGGTCGTCGCGCACGCCGGGCTGAAGGAGTCCTACCACGGCCGTGCCTCCGGCAGGGTCCGCTCCTTCGCGCTGTACGGCGACACCACGGGCGAGACCGACGAGTACGGACTGCCCGTCCGCTACCCGTGGGCGCAGGAGTACCGGGGCCGTGCCATGGTCGTCTACGGCCACACCCCGACGACCAAACCGGAGTGGATCAACAACACGATCTGCCTCGACACCGGCTGCGTGTTCGGCGGCAGGCTGACCGGGCTGCGGTACCCGTCGCGGGAGATCGTCTCGGTGCCCGCGGAGAAGGTCTGGTACGAGCCGGTCAAGCCGCTCACCGCTCCCGGCTACCGCGACCCGGTCAGCCTCGACATCGGCGACGTGCAGGGCACCCGGTACGTCGAGACGCGCTTCGGCGCCAGGGTCAAGGTCATGGAGGAGAACGCGGCCGCCGCCCTGGAGGTCATGAGCCGCTTCGCCGTCGACCCGCGCTGGCTGGTCTACCTGCCGCCGACCATGGCCCCGCCGGAGACCTCCCGGCTGGACGGCTACCTGGAGCACCCGCACGAGGCGTTCGAGGAGTTCGCCGCCCACGGGGTGCGCGAGGTCGTGTGCGAGGAGAAGCACATGGGGTCGCGGGCGGTCGCCGTCCTGGCCAGGACGGCTGAGGTCGCGGCCGAGCGTTTCGGCGTCACCGACGGCTCCGCGGGCGCCGTCTACACCCGCACGGGCCGGCCGTTCTTCGGCGACCTCGCCCCGCTGGTCGACCGGCTGCGGCAGGCGTGCGAGCCGTTGTGGGCCGCGCTCGGCTCCGACTGGGTGGCGCTGGACTGTGAGCTGCTGCCGTGGTCGGCCAAGGCGGGCGAGCTGATCCGCACGCAGTACGCCTCCGTGGGCGCGGCGGCGCGCGCCGCGGTGCCCGTGGCGGTGGAGGTGCTCGAAGCGGCGGCCGGGCGCGGGCTGGATGTGGGCGAGTTGCTGTCCCGCACCCGGCGTCGCGAGGACAACGCTGCCCGTTTTCGCGACGCCTATGCGCGCTACTGCTGGCCGGTCGACGGACTCGATGGTGTACGGCTCGCGCCGTTCCAGATCCTGGCTGTGGAAGGCCGGAACACCGCGCTCGAACCGCACGCGTGGCACCTGGAGCGCCTCGCCCTGCTCGACGACCCGATCATCACCCCCACCAGGCATCTGTTCGTCGACCTCGCCTCGGCCGAGTCGCGGCGGAGCGCGGTGGAGTGGTGGGAGGCGCTGACCGCGGAGGGCGGCGAGGGCATGGTCGTCAAGCCGGCCTCCGCCCACCCCGAGGGCCGGGTGCAGCCGGGTGTGAAGGTGCGCGGGCGCGAATACCTGCGCATCATCTACGGGCCCGACTACACCGAGTCGCTCGACACGCTGCGCCGCCGCTTCCTCGGCAAGAAGCGGTCGATGGCGCTGCGCGAGCACGCGCTCGGCCTGGAGGCGCTGGCCCGTCTGGCCGACGGCGATCCGCTGTGGCGCGTGCACGAGCCCGTCTTCGCCGTGCTGGCGATGGAGTCGGAGCCGGTCGACCCTCGCCTGTGATCGCCAAAGTTTCGCCGCGCCAAGCCGTGCTCGAAGGACATTTGGGTAGGGCTCGGACATGGCGAGCTCCCAGGGAATGCGACAGGAGAACATCGGTCACGTCGTGTTCATCACGGCGGCGGCCGCCATCGGTGGCTTCCTGTTCGGCTACGACAGCTCGGTGATCAACGGCGCGGTCACCGGCATCAGGAAGTACTTCCAGGTGGGCCCGGTCCAGACGGGCTTCGTCGTGGCCATCGCGCTGCTGGGCTCGGCGATCGGGGCATGGCTGGCCGGAGGCGTGGCCGACCGGTGGGGCCGCATCAGGGCGATGCAGCTGGCCGCGATGCTGTTCGCGGTCAGCTCGATCGGCCAGATGCTGCCCTTCGCCCTCTGGGACCTGGCCTTCTGGCGGGTGCTGGCGGGCGTGGCGATCGGCATGGCCTCGGTGATCGGCCCCGCCTACATCGCCGAGGTCGCCCCGCCCGCCTACCGTGGCAGGCTCGGCTCGTTCCAGCAGCTGGCCATCGTGCTCGGCATCGCCGTGTCGCAGCTGGTCAACTACGTCATTGCGCGCATCGCCGGCGGCAACGTCAACAACCACCTGTGGGGGCTGCAGGCCTGGCAGTGGATGCTCGGCGCGTGCGTCGTGCCCGCCCTGCTCTACCTGCTGTTCGCCTCGGTGATCCCCGAATCGCCGCGCTTCCTCGTCGCTGTCGGCAAGACCGCGCAGGCCAGGAAGGTGCTGGCCGAGGTCGAGGGCGAGCACGCCGACCTGGACGCCAGGGTGGCCGAGATCCACGACGTGCTGAAGACGGAGAAGCGCTCGACGATGCGCGAGCTGCGCGGTCCCGCGCTCGGCCTGCTGCCGATCGTGTGGATCGGCATCGGGCTGTCGGTCTTCCAGCAGTTCGTCGGCATCAACGTGATCTTCTACTACTCCTCCGAGCTGTGGCAGTCGGTCGGCATCAACCAGAGCGAGTCGCTGCTGTGGAGCTTCTCCACCTCGGTGATCAACATCATCGGCACGTTCATCGCCATCGCACTGGTCGACAAGATCGGCCGCAAGCCACTGCTGCTGATCGGCTCGACCGGGATGACGGTCTCGCTGGCCACGGCCGCGTGGGCCTTCAGCGCCGCAAGGACGGCGGGCGGGAAGGTCTCACTGCCCGACCTCCAGGGCGCCGTCGCGCTGATCGCGGCCCACACGTACGTGCTGTTCTTCGCCCTGTCGTGGGGCGTCGTGGTGTGGGTCCTGCTGGGCGAGATGTTCCCCAACCGCATCCGCGCCCTCGCCCTGTCGGTCGCGGCGTCCGCCCAGTGGCTGGCCAACTGGGCGATCACGGTGTCGTTCCCCAGCCTGTCGGCGTGGAACCTGCCGCTCACCTATGTGATGTACACGATCTTCGCCGCGCTGTCGTTCGTCTTCGTCGCCAGATGGGTCAAGGAGACGAAGGGCCGGAAACTGGAGGAGATGGGGTAGTACCTGTCCTCGCCGCGAGCGTCGGTCACCCTCCCTCGTCGAATAAAATTCGGAGAAGGAGCGGGAACGCTGACGGAACGCGCAGGACGTTCGCCTCGTCGGCGCGGGGCGAAGGGATCATCACGTGGACGCCGTCGATCAGGCGATCCTCCGTCGGCTGCAGCGCGACGGCAGGCAGACCAACCGCGAGCTGGCCGAGGCCGTGGGGGTGGCGCCGTCCACCGCGCTGGAGCGCACCCGCGCGCTGCGCGCCAGGGGCGTGATCACCGGCTTCCACGCCGCGGTGGATCCCGAGGCCCTCGGGCGCGGCGTGCAGGCCCTGATCTCGATCAGGATCAGGCCGCAGTCGCGCGAGGCCATCGAGTCGACGCGCGACACCATGGCCGCGCTGCCCGAGACGCTCGGAGTGTTCGTCGTGACCGGCAACGAGGACATCCTCGTGCACGTCGCCGTCCCGAGCACCCAGTATCTGCGGGACTTCGTCCTCGACCGCCTGGCGCGCCGCAAGGAGTTCGTGGACGTGCGCACGACCGTGGTCTTCGACTACGTGCAGCCGGTGGAACAGACCGAACTTCCTGTGGCCGAGCCGCGCGGACGCCGAACTCCGTACGCCTGACCCGCTTCCACCCAGCCGACCGTCGAAGGTCTGGCGGCCCTGACCGCATGGGCCGAAGGATCTTCGGCTTATGGGTAGCGCTTCCGCACGAACGCCTAGCGTCCGAGGTGTGAACCAACGAAACAACGCTTCTGGAAGCCTGCTGGTGCTCGGCGCCGGACTCCTGTGGGGAACGGTCGGTCCCGCCCAGGTCCTGGCCGACTCGGCCGCGAGCCCGGTGGCTCTCGGCTGCGCCCGGATCCTGTTCGGCGGCCTGCTCCTGCTGGCCTTTGTCCTGCTCACCGACCGCGCCGCCTTCCGGACCATCACCAGGACGGCCTGGCCGCCGCTGCTGTCGGCCGCCGCGGCCACCGGCGTCTTCCAGGCGGCGTTCCTGACCTCGGTCTCCAGGACCGGGGCCGCCGTGGCCACCGCGCTGGCGTTCGGCTTCGCGCCCGTCTTCACCGGGCTGTGCCAGCGGCTCGTCCTGCGCACCCCGCTCACCAGGACCTGGCTGGCCGGCACGGCCGCCGCGGTCGTCGGCGTCACGCTCATGTCGGCGCCGCCGGGCTCCGTGCGGGTCGATCCGCTCGGCCTGGTCCTGGGCGTCGTGGCCGGCGGCTGCTTCGGCGTCTACACCGTGTCGGCCAAGCGGCTCGTCGACGACGGAGTGGCGATGCCCGCGGCCGTGTCGCTGACCCTGCTGCTGGGCTCGGCGGTCACGCTTCCCTGGCTCGTCGTCGGGCTGGCCCCGCTCGCCGACGCTCGCTCGCTTTGGCTGGTGGCCTGGCTCGCCGGAGCCACCACGGCCCTGGCGTACATGTTCTTCGTCACCGGCCTGCGCAGAGTCAGCGCGGCGACCGCCGCCACGCTCAGCCTCGCCGAGCCGCTGGTGGCCGGCGTGCTGGGCGTCCTCGTGCTGGGCGAGCGCATGTCCGTGCCGGTCGCGGCGGGCGCGCTGATCCTGCTGGGCGGCCTTGCCGTCGTCAGCCTCCCCGCCCGTCGCGACCGGCGACCCGTTGCAATAGTGTGTGACACACACTATTGTGAGTCGCATGCTAAGCGATGAGCTTCTCTCCGTGCACCTGCAGGAGCTCCGGCGGGGAACCGTCGTGCTCGCGTGCCTGCTCATCCTGAGGCAGCCGAACTACGGGTACGCGCTGCTCGACCTGCTCGACCAGCGAGGCTTCGCCGTCGACGCCAACACCCTCTACCCGCTCCTGCGCCGGCTCGAGAAGCAGGGGCTCCTGACCAGCGACTGGAACACCGAGGAGTCCAGGCCGCGCAAGTTCTACCGCACAAGCGACGACGGCGTCGCACTCGCCGACACCCTGAGCCGCGACTGGGACGAGCTCCACACGGCATTCCGCACCCTGAAGGGCGAGTCATGACCACCGCGAGCACCCTCACCGACCGCTACGTCGAGGCGGCCCTGCACCGCCTGCCCGAAAGGCAGCGCCCCGACATCGAGAAGGAGCTTCGCGCCTCGATCGCGGACGCCGTCGACGACCGCCTCGACGCCGGAAGCGACCCCGCCGAAGCGGAACTCGCGGTGCTCACCGAACTCGGCGACCCCGCGCGGCTGGCCGCCGGCTACGCGGATCGTCCGCTCCAGCTCATCGGCCCAGCGCTCTACCTCGACTACACGCGACTGCTGACGGCGCTGTTGGCGACGGTCGTGCCCGCCGTCGCCGCGGCCGTCGGACTCGTACGGACCCTCCAGGGCGGTACCGCCCTCCCCGTGATCGGCGACACGGTCGGCGCGGCGTTCACGGCCGCCGTCCACCTCGCCTTCTGGACGACGCTCGTCTTCGCGATCATCGAACGCACCTCCGCCCCGCGCCGGACGCCGATCCGGCCCTGGACCCCCGCCGCGCTCCCCGAGCCGCCCAGCCGCCGCGCCCGGTACGGGGAGCTGGTCACCGAGACCGTGCTGTTCGTCCTCATCACGACCTTCGTGCTGCTCTCGCCGGTGGTGAGCACCGAGACGGACGCGCACGGCGAGCCCATCGGCGTGCTCTCGCCCTGGCTGTGGGAGACCGGCGTCGTGTACCTCTTCCTCGCCCTCGTGGTCGCGACCCTCGCTTTCTCCTTCGTGAGGTACTACGCACGCTGGAGCGTTCCCGTCGCCGTCACCGGGTCGATCGCCGACCTCGCCGCCGCGATCATGTTGATCTGGCTCGCCGCGACCCACCGGGTGCTCAACCCGGCCTTCGTCCAGGCGGCCGGGTGGCCGTCGAGCGTCCCGCAGTGGATCGACACGGGGCTCGTCGTGCTCTCCGTGGGCACGCTCATCCACATCGTCACCCAGGGGATCAGCCGGGCGCTTCGCCGCTGACCGGTCGCCGACCCACTCTCCACCTCGACCACGCCGTGCGTACCTCGCCGGCGCGATGCCCCCTGCCCGGAGATCGTCCAGATCCGCCACCGACATGAGGAGCACCCGTGAAAGCGATCGTCCACCAGGAGTACGGCCCGGCCGAGGTCCTGCGGTACACCGAGGTCGGCAAACCTTCCATCGGCGACGACCAGGTGCTCGTGCGGGTCCGCGCGGCCTCGATCAACCACGGCGACCGGGTCGCCATGACCGGCACACCCCGCATCGCGCGCCTCGCCTTCGGGCTCCGACGGCCGAGGCAGACCATTTTGGGTCGCGACATCGCAGGGACGGTGGAGCTGGCCGGGGCGAACGTGACCGGCCTCCAGGTCGGCGACGAGGTGTTCGGCGAGATGAGCCAGCGGGGTTTCGCCGAGTACGTGGCGGCGCCGGAACCGCACCTGGCCCCGATACCCGCGGGGGTGACGTTCGAGCAGGCGGCCACCCTGCCGGTGGCGGCGGCGACCGCGCTGCAGGCGCTGCGGCTCGGCCAGGTCGAACCCGGCCGGACGGTGCTCGTCAACGGGGCCTCAGGCGGCGTCGGCACCTTCGCCGTGCAGCTCGCGAGGACGCTCGGCGCGGAGGTGACCGGCGTCTGCAGCACACGGAACGCGGAGCTGGTGCGCTCGATCGGCGCCCACCATGTGATCGACTACGCCCGCGAGGACGTCACCCGTGGTGCGGGCCGCTTCGACGCCATCGTCGACCTCGCGGGCAACCATCGGCTCTCCGCCTTCCGCGGGATCCTCGCGCCGAAGGGGGTCTACGTCTCCTCCAGCGGCGTCGGCGGCGCCGTGCTCGGCCCGTTGCCGCGACTGTTCGCCATCGCGGTGACCTCGCCGTTCGTGAGCCAGAGGCTCCGTGGACTGACGGCGAAGCGGAGCGTCGATGATCTGACGTTCCTCGCCGGGCTCGTAGCGACGGGGAAGCTCACCCCGGTGATCCAGCGCACGTACCCCCTGAGCGAGACCGCGGACGCCATCCGCTTCATCGAGGCGGAGCACGCGCGCGGCAAGGTCGTGCTCACGGTGTGAACCGGGGCGACTCACGCTCCCGCTCGGGATCGACGCATGGCCGGTCTGAGCCATTGGCGGGGCTTTGGCTTTCGGGCCGGAGTCGCCGGTGATTTCCCTTGTCGTGCGAATCGAGCAATCGCGGAACCCGAGTCGCAGCGTCCATTACGGGGCTCGGAAACGGGCCGTCACATTGCGGATGAATATTCCATCGGACTTTCATCGCGGTGTATGGGTGGGTAATTAAGGGACGCGCACGGAAACACGAAGG
Organism: Nonomuraea sp. NPDC049152; assembly: GCF_040648355.1. Lineage (NCBI taxonomy): Bacteria > Bacillati > Actinomycetota > Actinomycetes > Streptosporangiales > Streptosporangiaceae > Nonomuraea > Nonomuraea sp. NPDC049152. The sequence goes on from NZ_JBEZDO010000002.1 coordinate 522,023, forward strand.
AATCGCGGGGGAGTGTGGCAGGCCGGGTGCCCGACGCGTCGCTTCGTGAAGGTGGTCCCGGCGGGAATCTCAAACTCCGGGACCACCGACACGACATCGCATCGGGTCGACGCCGGCTCACTGCCGGCAGCCGGCCTTTGCTCGCCGTACCAGGCGAGCCGCCGCACTCCGCCCGCGATTACTCATCAGCTCAGAGGCGTATTCCGTAAGGCGACAGGTTTCTCCCCATGCTTCGGGCAGAGCGCGGGCCGGCAGTGCCGGCCCGCGCGTGATGCACCCTCAGTGCTTAGCTTTCCGTACCGTCGTGGTGGTGACGGGGGTCCTCGTTCTCGTTGTCGTTGTCGTTGTCGTTGTTGTTGGTGTTGTTGTTGTGGACGTTGACGTGGATCCTGTTGTGCACACGGCCGCCGTGACGCCCGCGGTTGCAGCAGCGACGGCCGAAGCCGCCCCAGCCGCCCCAGCCGCGGCCGCAGCCGCAGCCGCGACGGCCGAAGCCGAAGCCGCCGCAGCCCCCGCCCCAGTTGGTCTGGAAGGACACGGCAGTGGTGCTGGCGGCGGCCGCGGTGGTCGTCGCGCCGGCGGCGACGATTCCGCCGGAAGCGGCGGTGGCGAGTGCGAGACCTGCGATGACGCGCTTGAAGCTGGTCATTGGGTTTTCCTCCTGAAAGGACTGACTGCCCGTGAATGACGAATTCAGGGTGGTTGAAATGTTCTAAATGGTCACGAGCGACCATCCCTGCGATGTCATGATTTCCGGGCAGCATGCCAGACAAACGGGTCATCGCCCCATTTTGCTATACATTAAGATGCCTATTGCTCTAATTAAACATCTATCGATCCTTATAGGCCGATTTGCTCCGTTATAACGGGACTGGCGGCCGTGAAAAGTGGCATTTCGCACAAAAAGTACTAATAGGGATATATTCAGACATATCACCCCGGGATGGACTGTCCGCGCCGCCTGCCGGCGCCCCCATGATCGAGCCGCCGGGTATCCCACGCCTGTCCCGGAGCGGACGCCGAGACCCCGCCCCTCCCGAGGAATCCGACCGCCCGCACCGCAGTGCCGGTTCCGCGCCCACGCCGACGCGCCCGCCTCCTCGACGGCCCCGTGGTCCAGGAGGCGGGCGCGATAGCGGAGCGTCTCAGCAGGGACCCTCGCCGTCCTCACCCGCGGGGACCTCCGGTGTGGAGTCGACGATCATGGTCGACATCAGCGCAGTGCTCATCATCAGCGTTTCCTCGACGCTGCCGTCGATCTGCTTGAAGTCCTGGAAGGACCGCCAGCCGAGGAACTTGAAGGTCTCCGGCTCGAAGACGAGCTCCGCCCGTTCCTTGCCCTCGAGTCCGGTCCACGTGATCTCGGTTCCGATCCCGTGACGCCCCGGGGGGTCGGCGAGATCGTAGTTGACCGTCACGGACGGCGTGGTCGACAGCGCGCGGAAGACCGTGGCCCGGGTCTCGGGGGTGGCGAAGGGGATCTGGGCCAGCGAGAGGAGGTTGTAGACGACCTCGCCCTCGACCATGAGCGGAAACCGCTCGGCGGTCAGCGGTTCAAGGCCGTCGGTGAACGCGCGGACCCTTTTCTCGGCGTCCTGGCGGACCTTGGCCATGAGCGCGGCGGGGTCGGTGGGATACGCGGCGGCGTCCCGGTAGAGCGGGACGGTGCGGCACTGGTCGCCGCGGAAGTACTTCACCGTCCCCGCGGGGATCATCTACTTGAACGGCTTGCCGTGCAGCGGGACGTCCTTCTCGAAGATGGAGCGGGTCAGCGCCTCACCGGCGGGCCCTGCGGGAACCCAGAACTCGCGGCGGATGTCCTGCTTCCCGTCGAACCGGCCGGAAGGCCCCCAGGCGACGTAGTACTGGACGTCCTTGCGGTCCTGGTAGATGAACTGGTCGGGGCGGGGGCTGGGGTCCTTCAAGGACGCGGCGGCGGCGTACTGCAGCAGTTCGGCGGCGTTCGCGGGGCGGACCGAGAGCGGCGACGAGCCATCGCCCACCCCCACCACGACCACGCTCACCGCCGACACGAGCGTCACGACGACGCCCGCCCTGAACGCCAGGCGACGCAGGCCGCGACCCGGTGGGCGGGCCGGCCCGGCGAAGGGCGCCGCGTCGACCTCGGCCGCCAGCCGGTTCCACGCCCGCGCCGACGCCTTCACTGAGGGCCCGGTGAGGCTGTCGTGGTAGTCCTTGATCATTTCGAGGTCGTTCTTCACAGTTCCTCCTCAAAGGGTCCGATGACCTTGCGCAGCTTCTTGCGGGCGCGGCTGAGCCGGGAGCCGACCGTGCCTCTGGGGATGCGCAGGGCGTCGGCGACCTCCTCATAGCTCAGTTGCGCGCAGGCGACCAGCAGCAGGACGTCCCTGTCGCCCGCCGAGAGCTTGGCCAGTCCCGCGGCCGGCTTCGGCTGCGTGATCGCGGCGGTGACGCGGCCCGCCACCTGGTCGTCGTGACCGGCGTGGTCGGCCGGCTCGACGCTCCTGGCCATCGCCCTGAAACGGCGGGCCTCGCCGCGGGCGTGATCGGCGATCAGATTGGACGCGATGCCGTACAGCCAGCCGCGCGCGCTGGCCCTGGTGATGTCGAACTGCCTCCTGGCGCGAAAGGCGCGTAAGAAGGTCTCGGCGGCGATGTCGTCGGCGACCGACTCGCCCAGGCGCAGGTGGGCGTAGCGGTGGATGGCGTCGAAATAGCGGTCGAAGACGCCGCCGAAGCGTTCCGGCCGCTCCAGGGACCCGTGGATCAGGTCGGCGTCCGTCTCCTGGAGCACCGGCGGAGGATCTTGCGGGGGGCTGACACGCATAGTGGCCCTTCGGCAAAAGTAGGTGGACATGATTGGTACGGCGCAGCGCCGATGCGTATTCACGCCGAACCGGCGGCGCCGCCTCGGCCTCCGCGACCCCGCCGGCGGGCCGCCTGGCCCGCTCGCCTCGCCTCGGGTTGGAGTTCTTCCAGGACGGCACGCCGAGCGCCATGTCCTTGACCGAGGCCGACCGGCCCGTCACAACCGTCGCCCTCAGGTGCGCGCCGTTCGAGCTGCGCTTCCCCACGCTCGGCAAGGACCGCGCCATCACCACGATCTTCAACGACGGCAATGGGACGCCCATGGCCGAGCAGAGGCAGGACCTCTACCTGGCCGTCTTCGTGGACTTGGACGGGGACGGGGTGTTCAGGACCGCGGGCAGGGGCGAGTACGAGTACCTCGTCCTCGACTTCCCGTCCTGACCCCGAAGCGGATCTTGGCAGGATATGCAATGTTCGTGTCATTGACGCCATCGCGCCGGCGTGACCAGCATGAAAGACATGCAACGACGCGTCGTCATCGTGATCTACGAGGGGTTCCAGCTGCTCGACATGGCGGGCCCCGCCGACGTGTTCGCTCTGGCGGGCCTACTGGCCGGTGACGGCGGCTACCGGCTCGAGGTGACCGCCGTCCGGGCGGGCGGCGTGGCGGCGCACAACGGCATCGCGACCTTCGTGGACACGCCGCTGGGGAGCATCGCCGGGCCGATCGACACGCTGGTGGTCGTCGGCGGCCTGACCACCATGGACTTCCTGCCGGACGGGGAGCTGGTCGGCGGCGTCGGACGGCTGGCGGGTCTGTCCCGGCGGGTCACGTCCGTGTGCAGCGGGGCCCTGCTCCTGGCCGAGGCGGGACTCCTGGACGGCAGGCGCGCGACCACCCACTGGCTGGCCGCCGACACGTTGCGCGCCCGGTACCCGCGGGTCGAGGTGGACGCCGATCCCATCTACGTCAAGGACGGCGACGTGTGGACCTCGGCGGGCGTGACCGCCGGCATCGACCTGGCGCTCGCGCTCGTCGCCGAGGATCACGGGCACCGGCTCGCCAAGGACGTGGCCTGCGGGCTGGTGGTCTACCTGCACAGGCCGGGCGGGCAGAGCCAGTTCAGCATGCCGATGAGCGCGCTGCCGCCACGCAGCGAGCCGCTGCGCGACCTTCAGGCGTTCATCGACGCCAACCCGGCCGACGATCTGAGCGTGCTCGCCCTCGCCAGACACGCGGGGATGAGCGAGCGGCACTTCTCCCGCGTCTTCACCGAGCAGTCCGGCATGTCGCCGGGCCGGTACGTCGAGCGCAGCAGGGCCGACGCCGCCAGGCGGCTGCTGGAGGTCACCGACCACCCGCTCGAGCGCGTGGCCAGGGAGGCGGGGCTGGGCACGCCGGAGACCCTCTATCGCGTCTTCCGCCGCCACTGGCGGATCTCACCGGGCGCCTACCGTCGCCGTTTCCAGACAAAGGAGAGCTGACCATGCATGTCGCCATCCCGCTCTATCCGCGTTTCACCGCGCTCGACGCCGTCGGGCCGTACACCGTGATGGCCTTCGCCCCCGGCTGCACCGTCACGTTCGTCGCCGCCGAACCCGGACCCGTCACCGACGACCACGGCACGCTCACCCTGCAGGCGACGGCGGCCTACGGCGACCTGCCGGACCCCGACGTGGTCATCGTGCCCGGCGGCGTCGGGACCTTCGACGCGCTCGCAGACCAGGCCCTCGTCGACTGGATCGCCGCTGCGCACGCGCACACCCAGTGGACGACGTCGGTGTGCAGCGGATCGCTCCTGCTGGGCGCCGCGGGCCTGCTCCAGGGCAAGAAGGCCACCACGCACTGGGGCATCCTCGACTTCCTGGCCCAGTACGGCGCCGAGCCGGTGAGCGAGCGGGTGGTGACGGAGGGCAAGATCGTGACGGCGGCGGGGGTGTCGGCGGGCATCGACATGGCGCTCACCCTGCTGGCCCAGGCGAGCGACGTGGAGACGGCACAGGCGGTGCAGCTGGTCATCGAGTACGACCCGCAGCCGCCGTTCAACGCCGGTTCTCCGAAGACCGCGCCCGAGGGTATCGCCGAGCGGGCGATGAGCCTGCTCGTCTAGTCGTCGCGTTTCTCGACGGCCGGTCGGAGCTCGCCGGGGTCGTCCCCGGACGCCTACGAGGTGCGTTCGATGGCGATCTCGTAGGAGTAGCGGTCGCCGCGGTAGAGGGACTTGGCCACCTCCACCGCGCGGCCGCGCTGGTCGTAGGCCGTGCGCTCGACCAGCAGCGCGGGCGACAGGGCCATGGTCTGCAGCAGCTCCGCCTCCTCGGGATCCAGGACGGTGGCGCGGATGATCTGGTCGGCGCGCACGAGCCGGATCCTGAAGCGGGTCTCCAGCAGGGAGTACAGCGAGCCCTCCAGGGGGAGGTCGAGGAGGCCGGGCGCGAGGGCCAGGGGGACGTGGGAGGTCTCCAGGCAGATGGGGGCGTCGTCGGCCGTGCGGACCCGGCGGACGCGGAAGACGGGGTCGGCCGGGCTGATGGCCAGGGCGTAGCCGATGCGGGCGCCCGCGGGGGTCTCGACGGCGTCGAGGAGGCGGGATCCGGGGGACAGGCCCCGGCTGCGCATGTCCTCGCTGAAGGACGTGAACTCGATCGTCTTGGTGATGGGGCGCTGGCTGGCGAAGGTGCCTGCGCCCTGGACCCGGTAGACCAGGCGGTCGCTCTCGAGGCGGTCGAGCGCGCGGCGGACCGTCAGCCTGCTGACGCCGAACTCGTCGGCCAGCTCGCGCTCCGTGGGGAGCTTGTCGCCGGGGCGTAGCCGCTCGCCGACCAGCGCGTAGAGGTGCTCCTTGAGCTGATCGGTCTTGGTGAGCCTTTGGTCCGCACCAATTGTCGACATGTCCCGGATCGTAGCAGACGTATTGACGTCTCTTTCATGATTGGGCTATACCAATACCAACTTGGAGGTAGCCATGATCCGACCAATGCTCCGCACCGTCAGCGTCCTTGCGGGGTTAGCGCTGGTGTCCGCCTGTGGCGGCGGGACCGCCGACCCAGAAAAGGGCGGCCCAATCACCATCACCTTCTCCTACCTGTGGGGCGGCCAGGAGGCCCAGGCGCTGGAGAAGATCATCGCGGAGTTCAACGCGAGCCAGCGGAAGATCGTGGTCAAGGGCGTGTCCAGCCCCGACTTCCAGAAACAGCTGGCCTCGATGTCGAGCGCGAAGGGCTCCTTCGACATCTCCGACAACTTCGGCAACGGCGTCGGTTCGTGGGCGTCCAAGGGCATCCTCGAGCCGCTCGACACCTACATGGCCAAGGACGGCTTCGACAGCGCGGACATCGTCCCCGCCGCGCTGAAGCAGATGGTCTACGAGGGCAAGACCTACTCCCTGCCGATCGCCGTCCACTCCTTCCAGCTGCTCTACAACAAGAAGCTGTTCGCCGAGGCGGGTGTCGGGCAGCCGCCCAAGACCACCGAGGAGTGGGCGCAGGCCATCGCCAAGCTCACCAAGAAGGACGCCGCGGGCAACCTCACCCAGCTCGGCCTGGGCAATCCCGAGACCGGCACCACGTTCACCACGATGGGCTACATGTTCGGCGGCGACTGGTTCGACGCCGCGGGCAAGCCCACTCCGTCCAACCCCGGCAACGTGGCCGCGCTGCGCTTCTACACCGACAACGTGACCGCCAGGTACGGCGCCGACAAGGTGCTGAAGTTCACCTCGGGCTTCGGCGAGTACGCCTCGCCGCAGAACCCCTTCTACACCGGCAAGGTCGCGATGGTGATCGACGGTGAGTGGCAGCCGCGCTTCATCAAGGACAGCGCGCCCGACCTCGACTGGGGCGTCGCGCCGCTGCCGTACCCCTCGGGACAGCCGAACCTGGCGGGCACGACCCAGCTCACGGCCAGCACGCTGTTCATCCCGCGCAACTCCGCGCACAAGCAGGAGGCGTGGGAGTTCATGAAGTTCCTCATGGGGAAGAAGGCGATGCTCGACTTCTCCTACGCGTTGGGCAACCTGCCGGCGCGGCTGTCGCTGCTCGACGACCCCAAGTACGCCGACATCCCGCAGTTCAAGGCGTGGGCCGACGCGCTGAAGGCGCCGAACGTCAAGGTGCAGGCCAGCATGCCCTGGGGCCAGCAGTACTCCACCGACCTCAACGCCGCCTTCGACCAGGTGCTGCGCGGCGCCGCCGCGCCTGACAAGGCGCTGGCCGACGTCGCGGGTAAGACCGGCTCCTATGCCAAGTGACAAGCGCCGCCGGCTCCTGCTGGGGCTGGCGTTCGCCTCGCCGTGGCTGCTCGGGTTCGCGCTGCTGATCGGAGGCCCGATCCTCGCCTCGGCCGTCTACAGCCTGACCGACTTCAACCTCTTCCAGGAGCCGAACTTCGTCGGCCTGGCCAACTACCGCGAGATGCTCGGCGACGAGCGGTTCTGGAAGAGCCTGGCCAACACGGCGTGGCTGACCGCGATCGGCGTCCCGCTCAGCCTGGTGCTCTCGCTGGGCTGCGCGATGCTGCTCAACCTGCCGGTGCGCGGCCAGCCGTTGTTCCGCGCGGTCGTCTACCTCCCGACGATCCTGCCGATCGTGGTCACCACCTACGTCTGGCGCTGGCTGATGAACGCCCAGTACGGCTACGTCAACGAGGTGGCCGGCTGGATCGGCCTGGAAGGCCCCGCCTGGCTGGAGGACCCGTCGTGGACCAAGCCGGCGATCCTGCTCATGGGCGCGTGGGGCATCGGCAGCAGCTCGGTCGTCTACCTGGCCGCGCTGCGCGACGTGCCGCGCGAGTACTACGAGGCGGCCAAGGTCGACGGGGCGGGCGCGTGGTCCAGGTTCCGCAGGATCACCCTGCCCATGATCACCCCGGTCACGCTCTTCCAGCTGGTCACCGGCGTGATCGCCTACCTGCAGATCTTCACCCAGCCGTTCCTGCTGGCCCAGACCAGGCTCAATCCCACGGGCGGCGGGCCCGACGACTCGATGCTGAGCTACTCCATGTACCTGTTCCAGAACGCCTTCGTCTACCTCAAGATGGGCTACGCCTCGGCCATGGCCTGGGTGCTGTTCGTCGGCACGCTGGCGATCACCGCGGTGATCGTCCTGTCCGCCCGCCGGTGGGTGCACTATGGCCTCCGCTGAAGCCCTGGCGCGCTCGCGCCGGACGGTGCCGGTACGGCGGCGCCGCGGCGTGACGTGGGCCCGCGGCTACACGGGACTGGCCGTGATGACCGCCGCCTTCCTGCTGCCCTTCGCCATCATGGTGGCCACCTCGTTCAAGAGCCCGCAGGAGGTCTTCCAGTTCCCGCCCAGGCTGCTGCCCGAACGGTACGTGCTCGACAACTACGGCGAGGCCACGAGCGTCATGCCGTTCTGGCGCTACCTCGGCAACACCCTGACCCTGTGCGCGGTGACCGTGCTCGGCTCGGTGCTGTCGTGCCCGCTGGTCGCCTACTCGCTGGCCAAGCTGCAATGGCGGGGCAGGGGAGTGGTCTTCTTCCTGGTGGTGGCCACCATGATGCTGCCGCCGCAGGTCACGCTCATCCCCGTCTACCTGGTGTGGAACAAGCTCGGCCTGGCAGGCACCTACCTGCCGCTGGTACTGCCCAGCTTCCTCGGCACGCCGTTCTTCATCTTCCTGCTGCGGCAGTTCCTGGTGAACCTGCCCGACGAGCTGCTGGAGGCGGCCAGGATCGACGGCGCCTCCGAGTGGGGCATCTACTGGCGCCTCGTGCTGCCGCTGACCAGGCCCGCGCTCATCACCGTGGCGGTGTTCCAGTTCGTGTGGACCTGGACGGACTTCCTGTCGCCGCTCATCTACCTCAACGACACCAGCCAGTTCACCCTCTCCGTCGGCCTGTACAACTTCTTCTCCGAGCACGGCGTGGCCTGGGGGCCGCTCATGGCGGCCTGCGTGATGTTCGCCGCCCCCGCCCTGGTGATCTTCGTGCTCGGGCAGCGCTATTTCGTCGACGGCATCGCGACCAGCGGCCTCAAATGAAACGGAACTCTCGTGACGTATAAGAAGATCACCGGCACGTTCATCGACGAGATCACCGTCGACATCCCCTCCCAGAACTGGGGCCCCGAGGAGTGGGCGCGGGAGTTCGACACCTTCGTCGAGCTCGGCATGGACACCGTGGTGCTGATCAGGGCGGGCTGTGGCGAGCGGCTGGCCTGCCCGTCCAAGGCGGTCTCCGACCGGGTGGCGACGCTGCCGGTCTACGTGGACCTGGTGCGGCTCTTCCTCGACCTTTGCGAGGCGCGTGGCCTGGGCTTCCACTTCGGCCTCTACGACTCCAACCACTTCTGGTACCGCCACGACTGGCGGACCGAGGTGGAGATCAACAAGGGCTTCATCGCGGAGATGTGGGAGCGCTACGGCGACTCGCCCGCCTTCAAGGGCTGGTACCTGCCGCACGAGACCACCGACTCCAGCCTGCGCATCCTCGACATCAACACCGCGCTGGCCGAGGAGGTCAAGAACCTCACGGGGCTGCCCGTGCTGATCTCGCCGTACTACATGGGCCGCCAGGACATCGCGGGCAGCCTGCGCCCGCGCACGCCGGAGGAGCACCTGCGCGTGTGGGAGGAGATCTTCGCCCGCTACGAGGGGCTGGTCGACGCCTGCGCCTTCCAGGACGCCACCACCGACCTGCTCAGGCTGGAGGAGTACACCAAGGCCACGGTCGAGGCGGCGCGCGGGCGGGGCATCGCGATGTGGTCCAACGCAGAGACCTTCGACCGCGACATGCCGATCCGCTTCCCGCCGACCGACTGGCGCAAGCTCGCCCACCGGCTCGACACCGTCCAGCCGTACGTCGAGAAGATCATCACCTTCGAGTCGCCGCACTTCATGAGCCCCAACTCGATGTGGCCGTCGGCCAGGGCGCTCTACCGCCGCTACCAGGAGCTGATCGCGGACCGGACCCGATGACCGGCTCCCTCACGGCGATCCGCGGGGGTCTGGTGGTCTCCTGCCAGGCGCCTGACGGGCATCCGCTCCGCCGTACGTCGGTGATCGCGCTGCTGGCCGAGTGCGCCGAGCGCGGCGGCGCGGTCGGCCTGCGCGTCAACCATCCCGACGACGTGCGGGCGGTCAAGGACGTGGTCAGGCTGCCGGTGATCGGGCTGACCAAGGTGGCAAGGCCGGACGGGCGGGCGCTGATCACCCCGGAGTACGAGCTGGCCGAGCAGCTCGTCGCGGCGGGGGCCGACATGGTCGCCATCGAGGCCACCGAGGAGGTGGCGGCGCTGTACGGGGACCCGTGCGGGCTCGTCAAGCGGATCCGTGACGGGCTCGGCGTCCAGGTCATGGCCGACGTCTCGACCCTGCAGGAGGGGCTGCGGGCCTGGGACGCGGGGGCGGACGTGGTGTCCAGCACGCTGTCCGGATACACGCCCGCCTCCCCGGGCGCGGGCGACGAACCCGACCTGGGACTGGTGGGCAGGCTGGCGGCCAAGGGCGTCAGGACCGTCGCCGAGGGACGGCTCGCCACGACCGGGCACGTGACGACCGCCTTCGCGGCGGGCGCGTGGGCCGTGGTCGTCGGCGGGGCCGTGACCGACCCGCTGGCGATCACCCGGCGGCTGGCCGCGGCGACCCCGCGCGGGACGCCGCGATGAAGGCCGTGCTGGGGATCGACATCGGCGGCACCAAGATCGCGGCAGGGCTCGTGACCGCAGAGGGCGCCGTCCTGCACAGCCGCACGGCGCGCACGCCCGCGCGCGAGGGCGCCGCCGCCGTCCTCGCCCAGGCCTTACGGCTGGCCAGGGCGGTCTGCGCCGACGGGGTCGAGATCATGGCCTGCGGGGTGGGCAGCGCGGGCACCATCGACGCGCGGGGAGTCGTCACCCACGCCACCGGCGCCCTGCCCGGCTGGACCGGCACCGATCTGCGCTCGGCCTTCTCCTCGGCGCTCCGCCTGCCGGTCCAGGTGCTGAACGACGTGCACGCCTGGGCGCTCGGCGAGGCCCGCTTCGGCGCGGCAGCGGGGGCCGCGGACGCCCTGGTGGTCACGGTCGGCACCGGCATCGGCGGCGCGATCGTCCGCGAAGGCCGGGTCGTGCGCGGCGCGACGGGCTCGGCCGGCTCCATCGGCCACATCCCCGCCCCTTCCTCCGTCTCCGCCCCCGCCGCACGCTCCCGTCGCTGCCCGTGCGGGCGGATCGGGCACCTGGAGGCCTACGCCTCGGGGCCCGGCATCCTGGCCACCTTCAGGGAGCGCGGCGGCACGGCCGACGACCTGGCCACGATGGAGGGCGCCCTGGCCGACGAGGTGATCGACGAGGCCGCCACGCTGCTCGGCCGCGCCCTGGCCGGCGCGATCACCGTTCTCGACCCCGAGATCGTCGTCATCGGCGGCGGCGTCGCGCTGCTGGGCGACCGACTGATGCTCCCGCTGGCGCGAGCCGTCGGGCAAGAGGCCCTGCCCGGCCCGGACAGGGTCACCATCCGCCCCGCCGCGCTCGCACCGGCGGGCGGGATCGTAGGCGCCGCGACAGCGGCGATGTAAGGGAGAGATCCATGCGAAGAGCAGTCCTGGCCTTACTCCTGGCCGCCGGAACGATCACGATCGCGGCGCCGCCCGCGCAGGCGGCCGACACGGACCTGCTGGCCGGACGGGCCTACACCGCCTCCGTCGCGGCCGCCGCCGCCTACCCCGACACCGGCGGCACCGAGCTGACGGACGGCACCAGCGCGGCCGCCCTGCTGGCCGACGCCGCCTGGCAGGGACGCAACGGAGCGGCGAGCCACCAGTTCACCGCCGACCTGGGCACGACCTCCAAGGTCGGCTCGCACAGCGCCACCTTCTTCCAGTACACGAGCGCGGGCATCCTGCTGCCCACCCAGGTGACCTACCAGGACTCCCTCGACGGGACCACCTGGTCGACCGCCTGCACCGTGCCCCAGCAGAGCGCCACCGGCACCACCACCAAGGCCTACGCCTGCACGCCCGCCTCGCCGCGCACGGCCAGGTTCGTCAGGATGGTCGTGACCAGCCAGGCCGCGACCTGGTCGTTCGTCACCGAGTGGGACGCCATGGGCTCCTCCGCCTGCGGCACCGCTCCGCACCTGTCCGGCTCGTTCCTGCAGCCCGCACTGGGCGACACGTGGTCGACCGCGCAGTGGGCCACCGAACTCGGCTACCTCAACAGGGCCTGCATCGGTGAGCTCGCCCTGCAGTGGACCGCCGACAGCAAGGCCAAGACGACCGTCTACCCGACGAGCCTGCCCGGCTACACCAAGTCGACGACGAACGACGTGGTGGAGCGCACGCTGGCCGCCGCGGACGCCGCGGGCACCAAGGTCTACCTCGGGCTGCAGGTCAACGACGACTGGTGGCACAAGTTCGCCGGCGACACCGCGTGGCTGAACGGCGAGGCGGCCACGGCCAACGCCCTCGCCTCCGACCTGTGGAGCAAGTACGGCTCGCACCCCTCCCTCACCGGCTGGTACCTGTCGTTCGAGGTCGACAACTGGAACTTCACCACCCAGGCCGGTCAGGACGCGATGGCCGCCTTCTACACGACCGTCGCCGACCACCTGCACACCCTCACGCCGGGCAAGAAGGTGGTGATCTCCCCGTTCTTCAACACCGCGGGCGGCCTCACGGCCACGCAGTGGCAGGGCATGTGGACCTCGATCCTTTCCCAGAGCCCGATCGACGTCATCGCCCTGCAGGACGGCGTCGGAGCCGGACACGCGAGCACCGGGCAGCTGTCGGACTGGTTCGCCGCCACCAAGAACGCCATCAGCGCGGCCAGGCCGTCCACGCAGCTGTGGGCCGACACCGAGACCTTCAACCTCGACTTCCAGCCGATGGGTGTCAAGGACGTGGTGGCCGACATGCAGGCCGTGCAGGCCTCGGTGTCGAAGTACTGGAGCTTCTCCTATGACCACTACCAGAGCCCGCTCCAGGTTCCCGCGATGTACGACACCACCTACCGCGACTACCTGGCCACCGGCGCCGTCGAGAGCACCGCGCCGACCACCCCCACGGGACTGACCGCCACCGCGGCGAGTCCCCTGAGGGTCGACCTGTCGTGGACGGCCGCCACCGACGCCGTCGGTGTCGCCGGCTACCGCGTCACCCGCAACGGCAGCCTGGTCAAGACCCTGTACGGCACGGCCACCTCGTTCGCCGACGCGGGGCTCGACCCGTCCACCGCCTACACCTACTCGGTGGCGGCGTTCGACGCCGCGGGGAACGTCTCCGGCAGCGGCGCCCCCGCGTCCGCGACCACTCCTGCAGCGCCGAGCAACCCGGTCAACCTGGCCGCCGGCAAGCCGTACACCTCGTCGATGGCAGCGGACGCGGCCTACGCCGACGCGGGAGGCGAGCTGACCGACGGCGCCTACGGCACCACGGTCTATTCCGACGCCGCCTGGCAGGGTCGCAACACCGCGGCCGCCCACTCCTTCACCGTCGACCTCGGCGCCACCAAGGCGGTCAAGGAGCTGTCGTCGGACTGGCTGCAGGTGAAGGGCGTCTACATCTTCCTGCCGAAGAAGGTCACCTACGCGCTGTCGGCCGACAACGTCACCTTCACCACCGTGGGGACCGTTGACGCCCCGGCGGTCGCCGCGACCGACCAGTCCAGGAAGTACCGCCTGCTCGGGCTGTCGGCCAACGCGCGCTACGTCCGCGTGACGGTGGAGCCCGCCAGCAGCGCCTGGTCCTTGACCGACGAGATCGAGGTGCGCTCCACCACCCCCTGACCGCACGCGCGGGTTTCCCGTGGCCCGCCCCGGGAAACCCGCCCCGGCCATCCCGCCGCGCCGTTCTGCCGGGACCGCGAGACCGCGAGACGCACTGGTCTCCCGGCCTGACGTCTCGGGGTCTCGGGGTTCCGGAGTTTTAAGGTTGCGGGTCCCGGGGCCGGCCTCGGGGTCTTGGGGTTGCGGGGTTTCGCGGTCACGCGGATTCCCGGCCGCGTCGTCTCCCATGGGACGGTCGTGCTGGGCGGGTCGTCCTGGGGGAGGGGCGCCCGGTGGGGCGTCCCCCTGGTGGGTACTCCTCCTGGGTAGGAAGGTCCCGGGTTCGCGCCGTCGCCGAAGCCGGTTTCCCTCTCGCGGGTGGAGGGGAGGGGACAGTCGTCGGCGAAGTGGGGGAGCCGCCGTGACAAGCCGGGACCCTTGAGCGGGGTGCCGGGCTCCGGTGAGGGCCTTGGGCCGACCGCATTCGCAAACGGGCGGCAGGAGCGGGCCATGGGGTTCGAGGAGTTCAAGAAGCGGCAGAGCGTCGTCTGGGGCACGGGGCCGTACGAGCGGCTGCCCGAGCACTATCAGCCGCTGCTCGACCACGTGGCGCGGGCGCTCGAGGCGGCTCCGGGGGAGCGGGTCCTCGACGTCGGCACGGGGACGGGCGCGCTCGCGACCCTGCTCGCGCGTACCGGCGCGGAGGTCACAGGGGTCGACCTCGCGCCCGCGCTGATCGAGACCGCGAGACGGCTCGCCGCCGACGAGGGTCTCGACATCGGCTACGACGTCGGAGACGCGGAGCGCCTGCCGTACGAGGACGCGAGCTTCGACGGCGTCGCGTCCAGCGTCGGTTCGATCTTCGCTCCCGACCACGCCGCCGTCGCCAGGGAGCTGGCGCGCGTGTGCAGACCGGGCGGGCGCCTGGCGCTCGGTGTGTGGAGCGACGAGCGGGGCGTCGTGGACATGTTCAACGTGATGCGGCCCTTCATGCCCCCGACGCCGCCAGGGGTGGGCTCGCCGTTCCAGTGGGGCAGCCGCGAGTACGTCGAGCAGCGGCTGGGCGGGGACTTCGAGCTGCGCTTCGAGGACGGCGACGCCCCGCAGACCGCCGAGTCGGGCGAGGAGGTCTGGGAGCTGTTCTCCACGGTCTACGGGCCGACCAGAACTCTCGCCGAGTCACTCGAACCAGACCGGCGCGAGGAACTGCGCCGCGCGTTCGTCGAGTTCTACGAGGGCTACCGCACAGCGGACGGCGTGCGCCAGCCCAGGCCGTACCTCGTCGCCATCGGGATCCGCCGCTGAAACAGCAAGATCCCCGAATCCCCTGTGACCACAGTTACACATGTGTAGCTTTTTCACTTTATCCGGTGACTGTGGGGGTGGACATGTCGTCAAGTGGGGGGCTCGCCGAGGCCATGCGGCTGTGGGGAGAGGGCGATCTCGACGGTGCCGCCGTCCTTCTGCGGCAGATCGCCGCCACCGGAGACCCCGAGGGCTCGCACCACCTGGCCAGGCTGCTGGAGGAGCGGGGCGATCTCGAAGGGGCCGAGGCGGCGCACCGGTCGGTGATCCAGTCGGGCCACCCGGTGCTCGGGCAGCACTCGGCGATCTCCCTCGGCATGCTCCTGGTGGACGCGGGCGAGTGGGCCGCGGCCCACCGGGTGCTGACGGTCGCCTCGGACGGCGCCGACTTCGAGATCGCCGCCCTCGCCGACACCGCGCTCGTGCTGGTGCTCAACAAGCTCGGTGACCAGCAGGGCGCGCTGGAGGCGCTGGAAAGGGCGCGGCTGTCCGACAGCCCCTCGGTCGCCGAGCTGGCCGCGCGCCTCGAGTTGCCGGAGTTCGGCGCGCCCGACCCCGCCGCGGCGCGGGAGATGTACGAGCTGGCCAGGCAGATGGACGACGAGGACGCCTTCCGTCACCTGCTGACCTGCGGCGACCCCGAGATCGTGGCGCTGTCGGCGTTCCGGCTCTACACGATCTACGCCGACGGCGAGGACTACGAGGCCGCCCGCGAGGTGTGCGAGCGGGCGATCGCCGTCGGCCACCCCGACCATCTGACGATGGCCTACAAGCTGCTCGGCGCCGTGCTGGTCGACCTGGGGGAGTACACCGAGTCGCTGGAGGCCTACCGCAGGGCGGCGGAGGACGGCAGGCCGGAGCTCCGCCTGCCGGCGCTCATCGAGCAGGCGAAGGTGACCGCGCAGCTCGGCGACGTGGAGACGACGCGCGCCATCTTCCGCCGGGTGATCGCCAGCGGTAACCCGGAGTTCGCCGTCGAGGCGCACGCCTGCCTGGGCCAGATGGCCGTCGAGGCGGGACAGTACGCCGAGGCGATCGAGGAGCTGCGCGCGGTTCTCGACGCGGGGGAGTCGGAGTGGTCCTCGATCACCGTGACCATGCTGGGCATGCTGCTGGATCAGGCTCCGGGCCACCGTGAGGACGTCCTGGCGATCCTGCGCGCGGCCACGGAGCACGCGGACCAGGACGCGGCGTTCAGGGCGGCGCTCGTCCTGGAGCACGCCGCGTTCCAGGAGCCGCTCGCGGACCCGGTCGAGGAGCAGGCGCTCCAGGACACCGACGCGGGCTTGCACCTGCTGAAGGAGGGCGAGCTGGACGGGGCGCGCAGGCTGCTGCGCCGGGCGGCCGACTCGGGAGCGCGGGAACAGTCCGTGCGCGCCATGATCGCGCTCGCCGAGCTGGAGATGGCCGAAGGCGATCTGGAGCAGGCCGACGAGCTGCTGCGGTACGTCGCCGAGGGCGACGACATCCGCCAGGGCCTGGTCTGCGCCGTCTTCCTGCACCTGCTGGAGCAGCAGGGCGACGGGCTCCATCCCGTGCTGCGGGCGGTCGTGATCCATCAGCGGCTGGGCAGGCAGGAAGGACTCGCCGCCTACCAGGAGGCAGCCGAACACGCCGACCCCCGGGTGGCGGCGATCGGCACGGTCTTCCTCGCCCAGATCCTCGCCTCGTTCGGCTTCAACCTCTCAGACGCGGCCGAGCTGTTCGTTCGGGCCGCGGACTCGGGCGATCCGTTCGCCCTGTCCTATACGGCGCTGATCTACAGCGAGGTGCTGGCGGGACAGGAGAAGGACGAGGCGCTCGCGCTGCTGCGCCGCGCCCACGCCGACGGGCACCAGGCGCTCGCGCCATGGGTCGCCTACGAGCTGGGCCGGATGGTCGGCGACGACGAGGACGGCTGGGCCGAGGCCCGCGCCGCCTACGGTTCCGCGCTCGACGCGGGCCACGCGGGGCTGCGCTTCGAGTCGGCGGCCGCGCTGCTGCAGGTGCTGGAGAACCAGCAGGACCTGCTGGCCGCGTGCGCGCTGCACGAACGCGTGATCGCCCAGGGCGACCCGGTGCAGGCGCCACGCAACGCGCTGCTGCTCGGCCTGACACTGCTACGGCTGGACGAGGTGGAACGCGCACGCGCGGCCTTCGAGCTGGTGCCGGAGAGCCACGACGAGCTGTCGCACGATGGCGTCCACGCTCGCCGCCTGCTCGGCCGCGACTTCGGGGGCGCCTCCCGGGCGCTCGTCCTGGCGGGCGGCGGCTGGGTGGCGACCATGATCGCGATACAGACCGCGCACGCCTGGCAGCGCCGCGGCGAGATCGCGGCCGCCGACGGGGCGCTGTCGGTGGCGCTCGAGGCGGGTCACCCGTCCTTCCGGCAGGAGGCCGCCGTATACCTCGGCACGCTGCGGAACGACGCGGGCGACAGGCGCGGCGCGATCACCGCGTGGCGGCAGGGCGTCGACGGCGACAGCGAGCGGCTGACGAACCTGCTCCTGCACCGCATCGGCACCGCCGCGAACGCGCTGGGCGAGCACGACACCGCGGCGGAGGCCTTCAGCCGCGTGCTCGACGAGCAGGACGAGGATCACGCACGCGACGTCGCCGGCGGTCTCGGCCAGGCGCTGGTCGCCGCGGGCCGGATCGACGAGGCCCGCGAGGTGCTCTCGCGCGCCTTCGGCGACCAGGCGCCTTTCCACCTCGCCCCAGAGCTGGACAAGGCGGGACGCGTCGCCGAGGCGGTCGCGGAGTACCGGACGGTCGCCCATCACCCCGAGTTGGCCGGCCCCGCCTCGATGAACATCGCGGTCCTCCTGCGCGCTCACGACGACCTGCCCGGCGCCGTCGCCGCGGCCAGGGCGGCCGTCGCGCGCGCGACCGGCGAATGGATGGCGGAGGCGGCGCGGACACTCGGCTCGCTGCTGGCCGAGGCGGGCGATCCGGCGGGGGCGAGCGCGGCGTACGAGCGGGCCGCGCTGGCCGACCAGCGGTCGGCGGGCCAGAGCCTGCTGGAGCTGGGCCGTGTCCTGGAGGAGGCGGGGGAGCTCGAGGCCGCCAGGTCGGCCTACGAACGAGCGGCGGCGCAGGAGGACGACGAGCGGGCCGCGGCCATCGCCGCCTACCGGCTGGGCAGGGCCACGCCGCAGGAGCGTCCGTGGGCCATGCTGGCCGAGGGCGACAGGACCGGCGCCCTGGCGGGGCTCACCGAGCTCACCGGATCGGCGTCGCTTGCCGAGCTGCTCCTGGCCCTCGACGCGGACGACGTGCCCGAGGTCGGCAGGCTGCTGACCCCCGGCTCCGGCGAGGACTGCTTCGAGGAGACGATCCAGGCGGCCCGCGCGGGCGAGGACGACCTCGCACATGCGCTGCTGCGGCTGGTCATCGACCGCGGCGGACCGGTCCAGGCGGCGAAGGCCAGGCTGATCGTGGCGGGCATGCTGGCCGAGGACGGGCACCCGTGCAGGGCCGAGCTGTGCCTGATCCCCGTGACCGGGTGCGGCGACGCCGAGTTCGAGCGGTACGCGTGGAAGAACATCGGCGTCCTGCGCGAGCGGCGGGGCGACGTCGACGGCGCCATCGAGGCCTACAGGGCCGCGATGCCCGGCACCGTGTCTCAGGTGGTGCGGCTGCTGGAGGCGCGCGGCGACGAGGACGGCGTCCTCGAGACGCTGTACGGCGGCGCGGACGCGGGTGACCTGGAATCCCTGCGGTTCCTGCCGGGCCACCTGCTCATGCGCCAGGACCACGAGCGGGCCGCGGCCATGGCCGAGCGGGCCGTCGCCACCGGCGACACGGAGACCGTGGCGATGGGCTACTGGACGTGGGGCGACGTGCGCAAGGCGGAGGGCGATCCGGCGGGCGCGGTCGTGATGTACCGCAAGGGCATGGAGGCAGGCGACCCCGACAGCCTCGAACCCATCAGGGTCGACCTCGGGCAGGCGCTGCACGCCCAGGGCGACGTCGAGGGCGCGCGGCGGGAGCTGTGGCGGGCGATCGAGTCGGACGTCCCCGACGCCGTGGCCAGGGCTGGAGTCACGCTGGGCATGTGGTCCTACGAGGACGGCGACCTGCTCGGCGCCGCCAGGGCCTTCGCCCACGCGGCCGCCACGGAGAGCCCTTTCGCGCGGAACGCGCTGACCAATCTGAACGCCGTCGCCTACCAGGCGGCCGAACAGGGCGACCACGCGCTCGCGGTACAGGTGCTGGAGCTGGTGGGCGCGGACGCCGCCGGCACGGCCATGGACCTCGCCGCCGAGTGCGCCGACCCCGAGGCTGTGCGCGCCTACTACGCGGTGGCCGGCGCGGACCCGTACACCGAGCTGGGGCTAGCGGGGCGGCTCGCCGAGCTCGGCGAGAGCGGCCAGGCGCGCGCCGTCTACGAGCGGCTGCAGGAGCACGACGACCCGGAGATCAGGTTCATCGCCGGCAGCCAGGCGCTGTCGATGCTCGACAAGGACGAGGACGGCGAGGCCATCTACGAGCTCACCGCCCGGCGGGCAGGCGACGCCGACAGCCCGCTCCAGGACGTGTTCGGCAGCCTGCTCGGCCTCCTGCAGAGCGAGCGGGGCGACACCGAGGACTCCCTGCGCACGCTGCGGGCCGCGGCAGAGGGCGGCGCCCCGATGGCGCTCAGCGTGCTCGCGCAGGCGCTCGTCGCGGCGGGCGAGGTGGACGAGGCGCGCGAGGCCTACGCCCGCGTGGCCGAGGGTGACGACGCCGACCTGGCCGCCAGGGCCATGATCTCCATCGGGCAGACCTACCACGACGAGGACGAGGAGCGGGCGCGCGCCTGGTACCTGCGCGGGGTCGAGGCGGGGCAGGGCCACACGGGCGCGGTGGCCGCGATGTACCTGGGCGCGCTGGCCAAGCGCGCCCGCGACTTCCCCGAGGCGCTCACCTGGTACCAGCGGGTGCTCGACTCGGGTGACTCCGAGTCGGGGATGGCCGCGGCGCACCTGGGCGAGCTGTGCTACTGGCTGGGCGACAGGGACGGCGCGCTGCGCTTCTACGAGCTCACGCTCGCCCTCACCGAGCAGCCGGACCTGGTCGCCGAGGCCGCGCACCGGCTCGGCGAGATCCGCTTCGCGCATGGCGATCTCGCCACGGCCCGCCGCATGCTGGAGATCGCGGTCGAGACCGGCGACGCCGCCTTCGCGCCCCCGGCACGTGAGCTCCTGGCGCGCCTGCCCTACGCGTGATCTTCGATGTCCAGCGCGACGGCAGGACGCCCCCTCACCGGCAAGACGCCGATCCGCAAGAGCGTCGTCTACGAGGACATGATCTACCACGCCGGCGGCGGGACCGCCTGCTCCGGCCGAGGCCCGGATCCTGTACGGCCCGCGCGAGTCGCGCGGGCCGTACGGGAGATCACTTGCGCACCGGCAGCCGCACGGGCCGGTGGACCAGGTTGCCCTTGGTCCACGGCAGGTCGTCGGCCGGCTCGGTGAGCGTGACGCCCGGCAGCCGCTCCACCAGGACTCCCAGGATCTCCTGCAGCTCCATCCTGGCCAGGTTCGCGCCCAGGCAGAAGTGCGCGCCGCGGCCGAACGTGATGTGCTGCGGCCCCTTCCTGTCCAGCACCAGGGTCTGCGGGTCGGGGAAGATCGACGGGTCGTTGTTCGCGCCGACGAAGGCGGCGATGACCCCCTCCCCCTTGCCGATCGTGCCGGAGGGAAGCTCGACGTCCTCGGTGGCGACCCTGATCATCGCCCCCTCGCCCGGCGTCTCCAGGCGCAGCAGCTCCTCGACGGCGGTCGTGACCAGCTCGGGCTCGGCGGTGAGCCGTTCGTAGCCCTCGCGCGGGTCGAGCAGCCTGAGCATCGACCTGGCCAGCACCGAGCCCGTCGTCTCGTGCCCGGCCAGGAAGAGCCCGACGGTCATGCGTACGAGCTCGTCCTGGCTCAGCTGGTCGCCCTCGTCCCTCGCCTCGATCATCGAGGAGAGCAGGCCGTCACCGGGCTCGTCCCGATGGGCGGCGATCAGCTCGGCGGCGTAGGTGTAGAACTCCATGGCGGCCGCGAACTTCTGCTCCGAGGTCAGGCTCGAGGTCGACAGCATCGCGTCCGACCAGCCGCGCACCCGCTCGGTGTCGATCCCCGCCACCCCCATCACGTCGCAGATCATCTGGACGGGGAGCGGGAAGGCCAGCTCGCCGACGAAGTCGAACTCGTCGGGCAGAGCGTCGATCAGCTCGTGCGTGAGCGCCCGCAACCGCGGCCGCCAGGTGGCGACCTGGCGCGGGGTGAAGGTGCCCGACAGCAGCCTGCGCAACCTGGTGTGCTCGGGCGGGTCGGTGTTCATCAGGCTGCCGGGGGAGTCGGCGATGTTGTAGCCCTCGAACATCCTCGGCGCGCCCGGATAGTGCAGGTCGCGGCTGAACCGGGGGTCGCTCAGCACCGCCACGACGTCGTCGTACCTGGTCGCCAGCGCCACCACGTCGCCGCTCGGCAGCCGGACCCTGCCGAGCGGATCGCTCTCCCGCCGCTGCGCGTATCGCGCGTGAGGACACCCACGGGGGCCGGTCAGGAAGGGATAACTCTCGAGTTCGGCCATGATTCGGACGGTACCCAGCGATCTGCGGGCTGCCTAGCCTTCGCCCCGCTTCGGCGATCGTGTCGGGGCCGGCCCTCCGGCGGCTCGCCGGGTACGGCCGGCGGTCAGGGGCCGAGGCGGCGCGCGTGGAAGCGGCGGTGCGCGAAGCCGAACACCATCGCGGCCACCCATACGAAGAACAGCACCTTGAGCACCGTGAACCCGCCCACCGCGAGCCCGATGACGAGCGCGACGAGCAGGATGGGGGCGAGCGGGCCCGGCCCCCTGTGGTGGCGGTGGGCCCTCATGTGGGCCTGGCGCATGTGGCGCATCCGGTGCGCGTGCACGCGTCGCAGGTGCCGCTGGTGTTTCGGGTGTGCCATGGCCCAGTTCGGGCCGTATCCCTCGGGCCCCATGGGCCAGCCGTAGCCGAACTCCGCGGGGTCGGGGTGCCGGCCTGGCCCGCGCCGGTCGGCGTCGTACGCCGCCACGGGGTGGCGCCCTGGGCTCGGCAGATCGACGTGGACGCGGGACAGGTCGCCCACGGTCCGCGCCGACAGCGCGAGGTCGAGCCGCTCGTCGAGCTCCTCGCGGGTCAGTCGGCCCTGCGCGAAGTGCTCGCGCAACGCCTCCATCGTCTCGTCGCGCTCGGCGTCGCCGATGCGCAGCTGGTCATCGGTGCTCATGCGTGGCTCCTCTCAGGAGCTCCTTCCAGGGCTCCCGGCCTGCGCTTTGTCTGGACTCCATATGGCCTTTGCCCGGTGTGCGCGCGTCCCGAAGCGCTGCCTGAAGGGCCGCCTCGAACCGCGGATCCCGTACGGGCCCGCGGTTCGAGGCGGCGGGTCTCATCGGACCCGTCAGGGGTCGGGGCGCGGTGCCGCGGATCATGGCCAGGGGTCACTCGTCGTCGCCGTCGGCCAGGATCTGGTAGAGCTTGCGGCGCGTGTCGATCAGCGCCTTGCGCGCCTCGCGGATCTGCGACTCCGTGCCGCTGTGCAGGATCTGCATCATCGCGAACGCCGACTGCTTGGCGATGTCCATCAGTTCTGCCGAGTTGTCGTCGATGTCGGGACGCATCTCGTCCCACGGCGCGCGCACCTCGTCGGGGTGCTCGGCGATGTAGGTCGTGCCGGCCTCGGTGAGGCGGAAGGTCTTGCGGCCCTCGCTTTCCTCCGCGATGACCAGCCCCTCGTCGGTGAGCTGCTGGAGCGCCGGGTAGACGGCGCCGGGGCTGGGCTTCCAGCCGCCCTCGCTGCGCTCGGCGATCTCCTGGATGATCTGGTAGCCGTTGCGCGGCTCCTCGGCCAGGAGGGCGAGGATGGCGGCGCGGACGTCACCGCGCTTGGCCTTGCGGGTCCTGCCGCCGAACCCGTGGCGACCGAAGGGGCCGCCGGGGCCGCCCCACGGGCCTCGCCCGAACTCGAAGGGGAAAGGATTTCCTCGGCCCCTGCCGCGCTGCCTGTGGTCGTGCGGGCCGCCCTCGCCCGCGGGCTGCGGACCGCGCCGGGGGTGGTGGTGATGCCCGCCGTGTTGCTGCCACGCCTCGGACATCATCCGGAACGCCTCGCGCGCGGCGCGCCTCATCTCTCTGGCGTCGGCCCACTGGCCGCCGCCCGCTGCTTGTGCGGAAGTCATGCTGTTCTCCATCCGTCTGCGATCGACCTTCGAACGCTCTCGATGCTTCAAAGATATATCGCTAACGTGTCGACAGCAACCTTTCATTCCGCCGCACGTCACGCCTTGGCCAACAGAGTGAGCTAGATCACGAAAAAGTCGCGGAAATCGGGAACATGCTTGGGGATGGAGGCCGTTAACTAGAGCAGACGAGGTCGTTCCGCGTCGGCAGGGCTGGGGGGTGCTGTCGCCGTAGGTAACGACCTCGTCTTTTTGTCGTCCGAGGCCGGTGGCCGCGATCCCGCCCCTGTGAGCCCCGCGTGGCGCGGCGATTGTTCGAACGCGTGGCGCGCGCTTTGCCCTACGATGACGTAGCGTGATCTTGACATGATGGGGCACACGCACGCGATGACCGGAGCCGCCGCCTGGCTGGGCCTCGCGCCCGCGCTGGCCGTGCTCCCGTTGGTGAATGAGTCGAGCAGATTCATCGAGACCGGCATCATGGCGGGCGCGCTCAGCCCCGCCGAGATCATCGCGGGCGCGCTGGTGTGCGCGGGCGCGGCGATGCTCCCCGATCTCGACCATCCGAGCGCGACCATCGCGCAGACCTTCGGGCCCGTCACCTGGGTGCTGAGCAAGGCGGTCTCGTGGCTGTCGGGCGGGCACAGGGGGGCGACGCACTCCCTGGTGTTCGCGGTCGCGATGGGGTTCGGCGCGCACTGGCTGGCCGGCGCCTATCCGATCGGCAGGGACATCATGGTCGTCCTGCTCATCGGGCTCGCGTTACGCGCGATAGGGATCGGCATCCCCGGGAACAAGCTGGGCTCCGCGATGGTCAACATCGGGCTCACCGCGGGGTTGTACGTGGTGTTCATGTCGATGGGCGTGGGCTACGCCTGGCTCGGCCTGGCGGTGGCGATCGGCTGCCTCATCCACGTGGTCGGCGACTGCATGACCGAACGCGGCTGTCCCGTGCTGTGGCCCATGGCCTACAAGTTCATGCTGCCGTGGAAGATCGGCATCAAGACCGGCAAGAAGTTCGAGCAGAAGATTCTCGCGCCGATACTTTCCGTCGCCATTCTCGGACTCCTGTACTGGAGACTGGCCTACTAGCGGGTAACTTGATGTCGAGATACTTACCGAGATATCTTGATGTCGAGAGATCCGCCGCCACCTGCGAGTTAGGGTCACCTAACGTCGTGAGGGGTGCCCAAGTGCGGCAGGATCAGAACCGAGAACTTGTCTAACGAGGAGGCGAATCACCGTGTCCGCGAACAGCTTCGGCAGCCGTGACACGCTACGCGTCGGCGACGCGTCGTACGAGATCTTCCGGCTGGATGCCGTCGAGGGCGCTGCCCGCCTCCCGTACAGCCTGAAGATCCTGCTGGAGAACCTCCTTCGCACCGAGGACGGCGCCAACATCACCGCCGACCACATCAGTGCGCTGGGCCAGTGGGACCCGAACGCGGCCCCGAGCGTGGAGATCCAGTTCACGCCCGCCCGCGTCATCATGCAGGACTTCACCGGCGTGCCATGCGTGGTCGACCTGGCCACGATGCGCGAGGCCGTACGCGACCTCGGCGGCGACCCCGCCCGCATCAACCCGCTGGCACCCGCCGAGATGGTCATCGACCACTCGGTCATCGTCGACTTCTTCGGCCACCCCGACTCCTTCCGGCGCAACGTGGAGAGGGAGTACGAGCGCAACCGCGAGCGTTACCAGTTCCTGCGCTGGGGCCAGACGGCCTTCGACGAGTTCAAGGTGGTCCCGCCCGGCACCGGCATCGTCCACCAGGTCAACATCGAGCACCTGGCGCGCGTGGTCATGACCCGCGACGGCAAGGCCTACCCCGACACCTGCGTCGGCACCGACTCCCACACCACGATGGAGAACGGCATCGGCGTGCTCGGCTGGGGCGTCGGCGGCATCGAGGCCGAGGCCGCGATGCTCGGCCAGCCGATCTCGATGCTGATCCCGCGCGTGGTCGGCTTCAAGCTGACGGGCAAGCTCCCCGCCGGCGCGACCGCCACCGACCTGGTGCTGACCATCACCGAGATGCTGCGCAAGCACGGCGTGGTCGGCAAGTTCGTCGAGTTCTACGGCGAGGGCGTCTCCTCGGTGCCGCTGGCCAACAGGGCCACGATCGGCAACATGAGCCCCGAGTTCGGCTCCACCTGCGCGATCTTCCCGATCGACGGCCAGACCATCGACTACCTGCGGCTGACCGGCCGCTCCGAGGAGCAGATCGCCCTCACCGAGGCGTACGCCAAGGCCCAGGGCCTGTGGCTCGACCCCTCGGCCGAGGAGGCTGTCTTCTCCGAGTACATCGAGCTCGACCTGGCCACGGTCGTCCCCTCGATCGCCGGCCCGAAGCGCCCGCAGGACCGCATCGCGCTGTCGGCGGCCAAGACCACCTGGCGTCACGACGTCCTCAACTACGTCGTCGACGAGCTCGACGAGGAGGGCGAGGAGTCCTTCCCCGCCTCCGACGCGCCGGCCTCCAACGCCACCGCCAACGGCCGCCCGCACAAGAGCGTGCCCGTCACGCTCGCCGACGGCACCTCCTTCGAGATCGACCACGGCATCGTCTCGATCGCCGCGATCACCTCGTGCACCAACACCTCCAACCCGTACGTCATGCTGGGCGCCGCCCTGCTGGCGCGCAACGCGGTGGAGAAGGGCCTGACCCGCAAGCCGTGGGTCAAGACCTCGCTGGCCCCCGGCTCCCAGGTCGTCACCGGCTACTTCGAGCGCTCGGGGCTCCAGCCGTACCTCGACAAGATCGGTTTCAACCTGGTCGGCTACGGCTGCACCACCTGCATCGGCAACTCGGGCCCGCTGCCCGAGGAGATCTCCGCCGCCATCCAGGAGCACGACCTGGCCGTCACCGCGGTCCTGTCGGGCAACCGCAACTTCGAGGGCCGCATCAACCCCGACGTGAAGATGAACTACCTGGCCTCGCCGCCGCTGGTGGTCGCCTACGCGCTCGCGGGCACGATGGACATCGACCTCGACAACGAGCCGCTCGGCGCCGGCGCCGACGGCCAGCCCGTCTTCCTCAAGGACATCTGGCCCTCGCCCGAGGAGGTCTCCGAGGTCGTCAACTCCTCGATCGGCCGTGAGATGTTCGAGCGCGACTACGCCGACGTCTTCAAGGGCGACGAGACCTGGCAGTCGCTGCCGATCCCGACCGGCAACACCTTCGAGTGGGACCCCGCCTCCACCTACGTGCGCAAGGCCCCTTACTTCGACGGCATGCCGGAGAAGCCCGAGCCCGTCACCGACATCACCGGCGCCCGCGTCCTGGTGAAGGTCGGCGACTCGGTCACCACCGACCACATCTCGCCCGCGAGCTCGATCAAGGTCGGCACCCCCGCCGCGCAATACCTGCAGGCCAACGGCGTCGAGGTCAAGGACTTCAACTCCTACGGCTCGCGGCGCGGCAACCACGAGGTGATGATCCGCGGCACGTTCGCCAACATCCGCCTGCGCAACCAGATCGCCCCGGGCACCGAGGGCGGCTACACCCGCGACTTCACCCAGGCCGACGGCCCGGTGTCGTTCATCTACGACGCCTCGGTCAACTACGCCGAGGCAGGCACGCCGCTGGTGGTCCTGGCGGGCAAGGAGTACGGCTCCGGTTCCTCGCGCGACTGGGCGGCCAAGGGCACGGCGCTGCTGGGCGTCAGGGCCGTCATCGCCGAATCCTACGAGCGCATCCACCGCTCCAACCTGATCGGCATGGGCGTGCTGCCGCTGCAGTTCCCCGAGGGCCAGACGGCCGCCTCGCTGGGGCTGACCGGCGAGGAGAGCTTCGACATCACCGGTGTCGAGGAGCTCAACCACGGCTCGATCCCCGGCACCGTCCACGTCAAGGCGGGCGACGTCGAGTTCGACGCGGTGGTCCGCATCGACACGCCCGGTGAGGCCGACTACTACCGGCACGGCGGCATCATGCAGTACGTGCTGCGGTCGCTGCTGGCCAAGTAAGGCACTTCCCGCACCCGCGGCCCGGCCAACCGCCGGGCCGCGGGCCGGCGGGAGCCCGGCCTGAGGCCGGGCGGGCGCGACCTCAACGCGCCCCTCTCGGGGGAACCACCCGACCCGGCCGACGCCCCGCGCACCACCCCGCGCGGGGCGTCGGCGTCTCCGCTTCCGCGGCGTCTTGCTTCCGTACGGCGCCCTGCCTCCCGTACGGCGTCTTCGCTTCCGTACGGTGCCTTCCCTCCCGTACGGCAAGCCGGGCCCGGCCCACCGTGGTCACCGGGTGGCCGCCCGTCCATCACGCGTACTCCAGCGGGACTTCGGTTCCCGCCGCGACGTCGCCCGTACCGGCGACCCTCGTATCGGCCTCAGGAGATCTTGGACGACGGCACCGACCAGGTGTCGCACGCCGAAGGCGAGACCGCCGCGTACCCCCGCTTGAGCCAGGACACGCGACTGGCCCCCGACCCGTGGCTGCGCGGCCCCTCGGGGTCGTCCCCGCTGGCCCTGACGGCGTCGACCAGGGCCGTCCAGTCCTGCGCCGAGCGGCCGCCGAGCGAGCGCCACACGCTGCCGGCGAACACCCCGGACAGGCAGTCGGCCTGGAGCTCGTAGCGGCGGCCCAGCTCGGCCTGGTCGCCCCGGCGGGCGCGTATCAGTTTCTCGTAGGCGGCCCTGATGCCCGCCTGCTGTTGCACGTGGTGGCCGTACTCGTGGGCGGCGACCTTCAACGGGTACAGGTCGGTGCGCCCGTCGATCCACTGCCCTTCGAGGGGGAAGACGAGGGTGGCCCGGTCGGTGCAGTAGAACGCCGCCGCGCCGCCGGGCCAGCGCACCCCGCAGACCCGGTCCATGGGCTCTTCGACGTAGAGGACCTTGGGCCGGCTGTAGGTCAGCCTCGCCCTCCCGAAGTGCGCCGACCACCCCTTGTCCAGGCACTTCGTGATCGCGAGCAGGTACTCCTTCGGGCGCGGGATGCCGCCGGAGACGAGCGGCGGCTCAGGGCAGGAGGCGGCGCGCAACCTGCCGGTCCGGTAGAGCGAGCCTCCCGGCGCACCGAGGGGGACGGCGCCAGGGGGGACCGCTCTGGACGCGACGACTCTGGTGGCGACGGAGTTGGGTGAGGGGGCGCCTTGGGTGGCGGGGCCTGAGGTGATGGGTCTGGCGGTGACGGACCTGGGTGAGGCGGGGGCTGAGGTGATGGAGCGTGCGGTGACGGAGGGAGAGACCACTTCGGAACGGGCCGAGCTGGAGGTGGGCGGTCCGAGGAGGGGCAGGGCGGGGGCGGCGGGCGTGGCGGCCGTCAGGAGGGTGGCGGCGAAGGTGGTGGCCGAGAGGAGGGGGAGTCGCACGATCATGCAGCATAGAGCCCATGACTCCTGAGGCTTTGGTCCTGTTATTGGCTGGTTTGGCGGTATTTGTGGGGGCGATCGTCCAAGGCGCCGTCGGCTTCGGGCTGGGCCTGGTCGCCGCGCCCGTCGTGACGATGCTCGACCCCGGCCTCATGCCGGGCTCGATCCAGGTGGTCAACGCCACGTTGCCGCTGTTCACCCTGGCCGTCGAGTGGCGCAGGATCGACTGGCGAGGCCTCGGGTTCGCCGTTCTCGGCCGCCTGCCCGGCAGCGCGATCGGCGCGCTGATCGTCGTCTACGTCTCCACCCGGACGCTCGGGGTGTTCGTCGGCGTCATGGTCCTGATCGCCGTCGCGCTGACCGCCCGCGCCGTCGCCGTGCGGAGGAACGGGTGGACGGTCACGGCGGCCGGTTTCACCTCCGGCATCACCGGCACCGCCACCGGCATCGGCGGGCCGCCGGTGGCGCTGGTCTACCAGAACGCCAGGGCCCGCAGATCCGCGCGACGCTGGCCGCCTTCTTCTTCCTCGGCGCCACCCAGTCGCTGATCATCCTCTGGCTCGTCGACCGCCTGCCCTCCAGGGCGCCGGCGTCGGGGGCGCTGCTGATCCCGTTCCCGGTCGCGGGCTTCCTCGTCTCGGGCCCGCTGCGCCGCTATCTCGACGGGAGCGGGGTCAGGGGCGCCGTCCTCGCCGTGGCCGCCCTTTCCGCCCTGGCGTTTGTCCCGTTCAGGCGAAGATGTCCTCTCGCCCTGTCGTAGACCTGTGAGATGTCAGGTTAGTTCGAACGACGGTTGCCAGGACTGTTCGGAATGACCTTGCATTTTCGGTGAGAGCCCCTGCTCTGAAGCGGGGGCGCTTTCTGCATTTTGGACGGCCCTGGCGTTGTCTGGCAGAAGCCAGTGCGGAACGTGGCGATGTTTTCTGAATTCTTGGCGGGCTTTGCGCTGGCGCTCCAACTCGTGGAAGCTCAGTCTCCCGGTCGGCGTGCCGTCCACGGTGCGACCTCGCGTGTGAGGGAAGGTGGCGCCGGGTTCGACCTGCTCGGAACCGACAACTCCGGCCAGCCACCGCTCAAGCACGTAGGAGTCCCAAATGCCCATCCCTGTGCGGCCCAAGAGCTGGTTGAGTTGCTTGGCCACGGGTTCGACCTCGGGTGTGAACTCGTCGCCCGAACTGATGATCTTCTCTGCGGACAGGCGCCAGGCGGGAGAGAGGAAGAGTTCAGTGATCTGGACGGCCTCTGGGTAGAACGCTGCGATGAACAGCGGCCCATCAAACGACTGGGAGCGCACGCCAAGCCGCTCCATCCGGACCAGCCGCTCAAGCCGAACCCACGCGTCGGCCAAGTCCACGCGAGTCTCCACGCCGTCCGCCGTCACGTACGCGAATTCGAAGTCGCACGCTAACGCAGGATCCCCACCAGCCACAGGAGTTGTCATGATCGTCATCTTCCTTTGTCAGGCTGCTCCCCGGTGCAGGGTTAACCCGGACATTGCGCGATCGTTGGCAATGTACGTCCGTGTTGGGCGCGGAGAAGATGGGCTTTGACCCACACTGGTGAAGTTACGTGGTCACCGGTGTGACGGGTTGGCCGAGGCGCGGGCCAGCCAGGTCAGGCCCATGGCCTGTGCCCACGCGGCCGCTATTAGAAGAAAACGCGTAGCCGGCTGCCACCAGGGAAGCCCCGCGTCATAGCCGGGCGCGTCGTAGATGCCGGCCTGCACGGGGTTGAGCAAGGCCAGTGCGAGGATGGGCAGATAGGGTACGGCGACGACCCAGGCCGCTGTCAGGAGGCTGGTCCGGCCGCGGCCGCGCAGCCGGAGGAGAAGAGCGCCGATGACGATCAGCGCGACGCCCACCAGCCCCGCCCCGAGGGTGATCCACCAGGTCATCATCCACGCGTTCTCGGCCACAGAGCTCATCTCATCGGTCAGCGGGACACTCCCCTCCCACTCCGGCCCCCGACGCAGCGCTTCTTCACCCATCCGGATGGCCCTGTAGTTGAGTGCCGCGTACACCGGCGCCAGCGCCAACCCCAGCGCCAGCAGGACAAGACCTTTCCTGACATTGATCACCACCAAAGCATCCTGTTTTCCCTTCCCGCCTGACAACCCGGCGACGGCCCTGGGCCTGCCCACGGCGTCACCGAGAGTGGGTCAGAGCCTTTCATTCCAGCCGCGCCTCACTGAGATTCCACCCGCGTTCAGCAGCTCCCCGGTGCAGGGTTAACCCGGACGTTGCACGATCGTTGGCAATGTACGTCCGGACGCGGCAAGGTTCGCGTACACACGACAGCGTTTGTCCGTTCCAGATGATGTTGGCGGATGGGGCAGGGTTTGACCTGCGGCACGACACCTCGATCCGGACGGTTTCGAGGGAAGCCGTTCAGGTTTTCTTGTCAGTCGGGAGAGGATGTCTGTGAGGGGTCAACCGTCCACAAACGATCTTTCAGCCATGAAAGATCAAGTAGCGGTGCTCAGTCTCGGTGCCTGCCTATGCAGGCGTCGTGGGCAGCGCCACCAGCTATCGACCACGACTCCTGGTCAGCAGTTCAGGGCGCGGCGGCAGGCCTCCATAAACTCCGGACGATTGCGAGCCAGCTCGCCCAGTGCGAACAGGATGACCGCCCCGGAAATGAGCACCACGGAAGTTCCGGAATAGACGGCGACGGCCGGGCAACTACCCGTGAACCCGAGTCTGTCGACGACCAGCGAGGAAGCATGGAAGGGGGGCAGACCAAGTAAGCCAGAAAGGGGCACGCCGCAGGTCAGGGGTCATTCCGGCGCTTGAGAGGTGACCGCAGTGCTGGTCTTCCGGTAGCGGGCGGTCCGGTCCTCATGTGCGGACCGTGCGGTACGGCTGCACGCGGGGACCGGAAGACCCGCGCCGTGGCCAAGACGGCCCTGCACCGGCTGCTGTCGCGCCGTGACATCCCGCTCCGGGAGAAGACCCTGTGGCGGATGCTCTACGAAACAGCCGCCCGAGCAACGGAGATTCTCGCGCTCAACGTCGAAGACCTCGACCTGGACAACCGGCGCGCCCCCGTCACCTCCAAGGGCGGCGCGATCGAGTGGGTGTACTGGGACAGCGGGACCGCCCACCTGTTGCCCCGCCTGCTGCGCCTGCCGGACGGCACCTCACGCACCCGCGGTCCGCTGTTCCTGTCCGAGCGTCGCCCGGTCCCTGCCCGCCGCCCCGCCGCGAAAGACATCTGCCCGCACACGGGCCGGGCCCGGCTCGGCTACGACCGCGCCCGCGTGCTGCTCGACACCTACGCCGGACTCGACCTCCACCAACTCCGGCACAGCGCCGCCACCCATCTCGGCGACGCCGAGGTCCCACTCCAGCTCATCATGGGCAAGACCCGGCACAAGAACCCCCGCACCGCCATGCGCTACGTCAAACCCGGCGCCGAGGCCATCGCGGCCGTCACTACCCACCTCGCGCCGCCCCGCCGTACCCACTGACCAGCTCTTTTCCTGGAGAGAAGGGGGCACTGCCCCTTTCAGGCGTACTTGGTCTGCCCCCCTGGAACGGGAGGAGTGGCGCGGTGGCGGCGACGGTCAAGCAGAGCGCCGCAAGCCAGGTGAGTCGTGCCGGGTTGCGCCCGAGAGACGGCTGCCCTTGGAGGAACGATCGAAAGAGCCGATACAGCAGGACGCCCGCCGCAAACGCGCAGATACCCATCAGAAGGTCATCGCCGTGTGAGGCGACCTGCTCGGCGACGGTGGAGTTCGCTGCCAGCAGCGTGCCACCCCCAATTTTGTACAAGGCGCCTGCCGCTGAGATGTCCGAGCCCATCGACACCTCAAGAGGAAGCTTGTCGGGTATGTCCCGGCAATGCACGGCCACGACTCCGTGCGCCTGTCCAGCGCCTTTGATCGCAGACGCCAGTCCCCAGATCGCCGCAGCGATTCCCGCCAGCAGAGGCCGGCGAACCACCCCACAAGCGCGCGACTCACGCGATCTCCCCGGCCATCGCATCCATCCCGTTCGCCCGCGAACACGACTTCGTCAAGGTCGAGCTGCTTCGCGTGGCGGTGCACTGGCGGCCTGGCGTCTGCCGGCGAGGTAGACGGTGATCACAAAGACGGCCAGGGCTGCACACACCACGACGATCCCCTGCGTGACGCCGGTACTGGATCCCTCCGCCCACCACGACCACATCGCTACAAAGAGAACGCCCATCAGCACAACGGGAAGAAAGACGGGGGCGAGCAGCACGATGCTCCTGCGTCCCCGCGGGGATCGTGCGGCCATCCCACAGATGATCGCCGTCAGACAGGGCGGAACCAGCATCCCCGACAGAAGTCCCCCGGCTGGCCACAGTTGACTGGTTGTGATGGCCCCCAGAACGATGGCGAACCAGATCAGGATTCTGCGTCGGCCAACTAGTTGCACTCCGAGCTGTGGACGGGTGGTGCCCGTCAGGAGTACGGCCACGGCCACGTACGGAAGGAGGAGCAGCCCAAGAGGGAGCAGCTGACTGAAACGCCAGCTGTATGAATTCGGAATGATCATGTCTGCGCCGAACCAGGTGGCCCATGCCCAAGCCAGGCCGGCCGCGATCCACCTGTAATCATGCCAGGCGAGCACCGTGACCACGACGTAGACCAGTAGCCCGAGCGTCTGCTCGACGACGGTGCCCGTCGATAGCACCCCTGGCTCCGGTCCTCGCTGGATATACCGCCCAATGTCTCGGACAGCCGCGGGGAACTGCTGGATCAGCAGTACCAGCGGTCCGAGGACGGCGGCGACGCGGGCCGCATCGCGCCACCACATCAGAGATTGCGGACTGATGGGTCGGCGTAAGCGAATGGCGGCCGCTCCACCGATCAGGTCGGCCACGTCTTGCGGATGCGGAGGGCGGCGGCCGGGCTCCGCCGCCGCCATGAGCACGCCGAGCATCTCCTCCTCGTGCCTGGCTCGGTGATCGCGAGGGTAGAGGCGGAGAAGCCGGCGGTAGTGGCGTTCCAGGTCGCTCACGCGGTCCCTCCGGCCTGGTGGGTACGCAGCCGGGTGACCGCCGTTCGGGCGTTGCGCTGCAGTCGCGCCGCCTCCGCGGCCAGGCGCCGGCTACCTTCCTCGGTGAGCCGGTAGTAGCGGCGAAGCCGCCCGTCGACGATCTCCTCCCGGTCTTCGGCGATCAGCCCCTCGGCCTGCAGCCGGTCCAGGGCGGCGTACAGGGTGCCGGCCCTCAGCCGAATCTCACCCTGGGAGATGCGCTCGACGTCGGTGATGATGCCGTAGCCATGCTGGGGCTCGTGTGCCAGCGAGGTCAGGATGAGGAACGAAGGCTCCTGTAATGCGCGTAACTTAGACACAGGATCTTTATATACCGATAGTCGGCATATGGGAAGGGCGAAGGAGCTGACTCCCACATCCTCGGCGAAGCCGCGTAGCAGCGCCTCCACGCCAGCATCATCCTGAAACGGCTCCATACCGCTGACCGTCTAGGGAACGGCTTTGAACCGGTCCATGGTGCGTTGACTTTGCCAGATCGCGCCGGCGAAGTGTTCCATCTGGGTGCTCCACTCCCTAATGACGACCGGGTGGACCGTGCGATGGTGCAGGATCACCTGGCCGGGGCGCCGCTTGCGGGAGAACCACAAAACGGCCTTGTCGTGGCGCTCGCGGTTGGCCCGGGTGACAGTCGTGTCCAGGTGGCCAGGCCGGCGATGCCCGGGAGCGGCGGCGAACGTGGTCGGGGGCGGGCTGGGCGGCCGCCAGCAGTCCTGCTCGATCCAGGACGCGCTGAAGGTCTCCTGCTCGGTGTTCTTCGGGATGAAGACGAACGAGCGGACGTTCCGGACGGCCTGGTTGAGAGCCATGCCGGGGTTGTCGTCGGGGTCCTGTTCCCAGAGATGGGCGCAGATCATGAAGGCGGTCAGGACGGCGTCGTAGGCGGCGGCCCAGCCGTGGCGGCGGACCAGGCGGAGATGTTGCCGTTGGGCGGTGACGATGTCAGGGAAGATCTCCAGGTTTGGTCCGGGATGGTTGATGTCGGGCGGTCCGATCCAGTACTGGTGCCGGGTGCAGACGTAGCGGTGGTGCGGGAAGATGCGGAACACCGGGCCGCCGGGGTAGTGGGCGTCGCAGCGGGGGCAGTCGATCTGCGGGATGTGACGGAACGCTTCCCAGGTTGGGGGCGGGTCGCGGAGCTCGAGTAACGCGCCGGCCAGATGGCTGGGCGGGCGGCCGGTGAGCGCGGAGAGCTGGTGGATGTCGATGGTTCGCCGGGCCGGGCTGGGCGTGGGGACGCTGACTCGTTTCCAGAGTTCGTCGCCGTCCAGGCCGTGCAGTGCGGCCAGGCGAGCGAGGTAGGAGGCGCTGGTTTCGTGCCGTGCCGGTGGGACCGCGATCGGCAGCGTGCGTGGTCGCATCAGCTTGCGGCGTCGGCGGCCGCGCGGGCGGCGCGAGCGCGGGCGGGGATGTGCGGCTGGGACGCGGCGCGTTCGGCGGCGTAGTCGACCGGGACGACGTCCAGGAGCTCCTGGGTGATGCGTTCGGTGCCGGTCTCGATGGCCAAGATGACTGCTCCGCGCACCAGCTGGGACAGGCTGCCGATCATTCCGCCGCTGCGCCGGTAGAGGTATTCGGCGAAGGCGACCAGGGCGCCGGCGGGCTGGTCGTGTAGGCGCAGCAGGCTCTCCAAGGTGGCGATCAGTGAGCGCCAGGTCTCGCGCTGCTCGGCGGTGCCGTAGGCGAACGGGGCGGCGGGGATGACGGTGAATCGTCCGGCGATCTGACGGCCCCGCACCCCGGCGAACAGACCTTGGGCTTCGACGTCGATGCCCGCGTAGACGAACGTGGCCGGCAGCCGTTCGGCGAAGTACTTCAACTGGTCCGACACCTCGGCGCCGGTGCGGGTGGCGATGCTGATGTTGTGGATCTCATCGACACAAACCAGTCCGACATGGGTGTGCGCGGCCGTGTGGCAGACCGCGTTGACGATGTCGGTGATGTTGGCGCGGGAGGGCAGTTCCAGCCCGAGGAAGCGGGCGAACTCGACCGCGACCATCCGGGCGGTCGCCGCTGGCGGGACGGTGACGTAGATGACCGGCAGACGGTGCCGGTCACTGCGGTGGCGTTTGCGGATGTGACGTTCGTGCGTGCGGCCCAGCTGGGTCAGCGCGGTGGTCTTCCCAGTGCCGGACGCGCCAGAGATGATGACGCCGCGCCGCGCCGACACCTGCCGCCGGTTCAGCTGGACCAGCAACCGGCTGGTGTTGATGACCTGCCGGATCGTCGGGGTGTTCACCAACGGCAGGTCGCCGTGGTAGTCGCGGCGAGCCTCGTCATAGGCGGCGCGTTCCCGACGTGACAGCGCCAGCAGCTGGTCGGGGGCGAGCAGCACCGGCGGGGTCGGCTGGTAGTCGACGAAGATCCGCCAGCCCTCCTTGGTGGTCAGCGGCGCATCCGGAGGAACCTCATCGTCGCCTCCGCCGGTGGCATCGGAAAAGGCCGGCCAGGGGTCGAAACCGCGCGTCATATCCACCTTTCCGCTTCCGCTTCCGCATCGAAGATCCCCAGCGGGACCACCGTGCCGGTCAGCGCCTCGCCGGACTCCTCGACCGCCTCGGGCAGCTCGGGCGGCTGCCCGCCGGCGGGCTCCAGCGCTGGAGGGCGGTGAGCGGCCGCGGCGACGCGCGTGCGGGCCACGATGCGCGCCCCGGCACCGTCGAGAAGCCCAGCCCCGTCGTCGGCCGGGCCGGCCTGGGCTCGGGTCAGCAACGCGTCCAGGACCCGGGCCACCACGGTCTCATTGGTGTCGTCCAGCCCGGCTTCGGCGGCCAGGTGGCGGGCGTAGCGCCAGGTGAAATCCGCGAACGGCGCGGCGACCATCGGTAGGTGCGTCCACGGCGCGCTTACCCAGCCGTCCGGCGTGCGTACGAACACCTGCGACAGGTCGTAGGGGTCGTAGTGGATCTCCCATAGGCCGTTCTTGGCGGCCACCCCCGAGTGCTGCAACCGCCACGGGCCCAGCTCGGGGCAGTCGTAGGTGCGGTAGTCGATCTGGATCCCGTAGGCGTTGATCTTCTGCCACTTCACCGGCAGCAGCTCCAGATAGTCCTCACCCGACAGCACCAGCGGCAGGTAGCCCGCCGCGGCGACCAGCGCGGCGTAGCGCTCGTTGGGCGACATCGCCCGGCGCGGCGCGAACGGATCGCGCAGCGCGTCGTGCGGGCGATGCTGCCAGCCTGCGATCAGCCACTCATCCAACAGATCCTGCAGCTGCGGGACGGTCCAGGCCGCCTCCACCGCAGAGCCACGCAGCGTCGGATTGGACCCGGTGTAACCCGCGACATGCTGACAAAACAGCGAGTTGATCGACCCTAGCGTCGCCTCGACGATCGCCTTGTCGGTCGGCGTGCCCGGACGGCATGGCTGCACCGAGACGCCCAGCCGCTCACACGCCTGGACGAAGGTGTGCGAGACGAACACCTTGCCCTGGTCGATCACGATGGTGTCCGGCACGATCACCGGCCGGGCGGCCGCCATCTCCATCCGCGCATCGATGTCGACCAGGCGCTGATGCGGCAGCTGGGAGGAGGCCATCCGCAGCGCGTTCGACCAGCCCGGCCGCATCGGCTCGGGCACCAGCATCCGGGCCAGCAGAAGTGCGGCGTCGACTGCTTTGGTGCCCACCGGTCGTAGCACCGCCGCGCAGATGGTGCGTGTGGCGACGTCGACCGCGATCGTCAAATCCGCCCGGACCGGCAGCCCGGTGTCGGCCAGCACCATCACGTCGATCGGCGTGGAGTCGATCTGCACCTGCTCGCCCGGGCGGGCCGCCAGCGTCGGTGTGAACGCCCCGGCGGGCCGGTTGGCCGTCTGCCGTCGCGTCACCGCCGAGCCGAAGGTGTGCCGTCCGGTGGCCAACCGGTCGATCAGCTTGTAAAAGGTACTGCGGCCTGGCAACGGCACCACCCCGGGACCGTGGGTGTCCTCCACCGTTTTGACCACCCGGCGGATCAACCGCGACCGCGTCCCGGTCGAGGTGTGCGTCTCGGCGTCCAGCACCTCCTGGATCGCCGCGACCAGGCGGGCATCGGCTCGCCCGGTCGGCTCCCCGGCCCTGACGGCCCGCTGATCCACCAACCCCCACAGCCCCTGCTGTTGGTACCGCGCCCGCATCCGCTCCACCGTCCGCGCGCTCACCCCCAGCTCGGCCGCCTTGCTCGTGATGCGCTGCACCAGCGAACGCGCCACAGGGTCGTACTCGGGCCGCGGCTCCGCCTCCGGCCCTGCCTCCAGCGGCAGCCCCGTCTCGACCTCCACCACATGCCGCTGCCACTGCTTGGCGGCGGCGAGCACATCGTCGGGCAGCCCTTCCAGCAGCCCCATCGGCTCGATCGCCGGAAGCGGTGCGCCGTCCACGAGGCCGAACCCGGGCGATGCCATCAAGTACGACGCCAGCACCACCGACTCGGCGCCATCGCTGGAGCGCAACCGCACCGACGTACCCGCCAGTGCCACGACCTGGTGCTCACCGCCGTCAAAATGCACCCAGTCGCCGGGCCGCAGCACCGCACCCATCAGACCTCCCGCCCGGTCGCCGAAATGTGCGTCAGCGGATGCAACGGCACCGACAGATCCGCCGCCAGCTGGTGCCGCCACAGCAGGTGAAACAGCACCGGTAGCACCGCGATCGGATCACTCACCGACTGTGCGCCGGCCATCAACTCCGCCGGCTCGGTGAAGGCCGCCAACAGCGCGGCGGCGACGTCCTCGCGTGCATGCCGTGGATGCCGATATCCCGACAGCCACCGCACGTTCGCAGCCACGACCCCATCCACCGCGCCCACGACGTGGTAGTCCCATCCCAGCCGCTCGCACGCCCGCCGAGTGGCCTCGAACTTCACCGCATCCCGCGGCTTGATCCGCTCCAGCGGCCGGCAGTCCACCACCACCGCCGAACCGTCCGCGCGCCGGGCGAAATAGTCCGGCGCATGCGAGCGCACCTTGCCCTCCGCGGTCGACCACGACAGCCAAAACGGCTGGGAGGAGATCCCGACGACCGCAGGGTCGAAGTCCAGCAGCATCAGATGATCGCGTTCCAGCCAGGACTCATAACCGACGTGTCCGCCGACGGTCGCCGACCACCACAACCCCGGAAAGTTCCGCTGCCCCTTGTAAGAGACGAACGCCCGCGCCGGCGCCACCGCCTCGAACCGCATCCTGCCCACCTCGTTGAGCGGGACGCGCTGCAGCCCGCCGCCCTCAGCGACGTACCGAACCTCGAACTCCCCGTCCCGGGGAGGCACATCCATCCCGCCGGCCAGCGCGCGCAGAGCCGTCATGGCTGAGCATTCCGCACCACCAAGATCGGAGCCGAAAGCCGAATCCGACAATTCAAGCTGGACACCGACACGAGCACCGACAACAACACGCGGACACCGACAGCTTCATCTGCAACCGACAGCGTTGATCGCACAGACCTTGATCGGTTAACGGGGCGTTTCTGGATTGTTACCCGCCACAACAAACTCGCCCGGTTGGGGGTCTTCCAAAGCAGGCCGCCCGCGGAATACGTTGCCGCAAACAACATTCACCGGGTAGGGCAGGCGCCGCCGTACCGCGGGTGGATCCAACCCCCCGTCCATTCCCCAGAAAGGACCTTGCACCATGCGCAAGGGGATCCTCAGCCTGACCGCCGTGGCAGCGGCGACCACCCTCGGTCTCACCGCGTGCGGGGGCGACAGCGGTGGCACCACCCAGGCCAGTCCTGCCCAGTCCAGCGCGGCGCCCGCCTCCAGCGCGGCCGCCACGGGCAAGATCGGCGTCATCCTCCCCGACAGCAAGTCCTCGGCCAGGTGGGAGACCGCCGACCGCAAGTACCTGGAAGAGGCCTTCAAGGCCGCCGGCGTCGCCTACGACATCCAGAACGCCCAGGGCGACAAGAACGCCTTCCAGACGATCGCCGACCAGATGATCACCAACGGCGCGACCGTGCTGATGATCGTGAACCTGGACTCGGGCACCGGCAAGGCCGTGCTCAGCAAGGCCAAGTCGCAGGGCGTGGCCACGATCGACTACGACAGGCTCACGCTCGGCGGCGGCGCCGCCTACTACGTGAGCTTCGACAACACCAAGGTCGGCACCCTGCAGGGCGAGGGCCTGTCCAAGTGCCTGACCGACAAGAAGGCCGACAAGCCGATCGTCGCCTACCTCAACGGCTCGCCGACCGACAACAACGCCACGCTGTTCAAGCAGGGCTACGACGGCGTGCTCAAGCCGAAGTTCGACGCGGGCGAGTACGTCAAGGGCCCGGACGAGTCGGTGCCCGACTGGGACAACGCCAAGGCCGGCACGCTTTTCGAGCAGATGCTCACCGGCGAGTCGAAGATCGCCGGCGTGCTCGCGGCCAACGACGGCCTCGGCAACGCCGCCATCACCGTGCTGAAGAAGAACAACCTCAACGGCAAGGTGCCGGTCACCGGCCAGGACGCCACCGTCCAGGGCCTGCAGAACATCCTCGCGGGCGACCAGTGCATGACCGTCTACAAGGCGATCAAGAAGGAGGCCGACGCGGCCGCCGCGCTGGCCGTCTCCCTGGCCAAGGGCGAGAAGCCCGCCGCCACGGGCAGCGTCAAGGACACCGAGAGCGGACAGGACGTTCCCGCCGTGCTGCTCGACCCCCAGGCGATCTTCTTCGACAGCGTCAAGGACGTCGTGGCCGACGGCTTCGTCACCAAGGACGAGCTCTGCAAGGGCGAGTTCGCCAGCAAGTGCACCGAGGCCGGAATCCAGTAACACGCGGCCAGGGGTACGGCCGGCGACGGCCGTACCCCTGCGGAGGACGCAGAATATGAACCCCGTTCTTGAAGTCCGAGGGATCGACAAGAGCTTCGGTCCCGTGCAGGTCCTGCACGACGTCGCCTTCTCCGCCTACCCCGGCGAGGTGACCGCGCTGGTCGGCGACAACGGCGCAGGAAAGTCCACCCTGGTCAAGTGCATCGGCGGGATCCACCCGATCGACGCGGGCGACTACTACTTCGACGGCAAGCAGGTGCAGGTCAGCGGCCCGCGCGACGCCGGCGAGCTGGGCATCGAGATCGTCTACCAGGATCTCGCGCTCTGCGACAACCTCGACATCGTCCAGAACATGTTCCTGGGCAGGGAGCGCAGGAGCGGCCTGGTGCTCGACGAGGCCACGATGGAGGAGATGGCCCAGCAGACCCTCTCCAGCCTGTCGGTCAGGACCGTCAAGTCCATCAGGCAGCAGGTCTCCAGCCTGTCGGGCGGCCAGCGGCAGACCGTCGCCATCGCCAAGGCCGTGCTGTGGAACAGCAAGGTCGTCATCCTCGACGAGCCCACGGCGGCGCTCGGCGTGGCACAGACGGGCCAGGTGCTCGAACTGGTCCGCAGGCTCGCCGACAAGGGCCTCGCCGTCGTGCTGATCTCGCACAACATGAACGACGTCTTCGCCGTCTCCGACCGGATCGCGGCCCTCTACCTCGGGCGGATGGCCGCCCAGGTCAAGACCTCCGACGTGACCCACGCGCAGGTCGTCGAACTGATCACCGCAGGCCGCAGCGGAGACCTGGGCCTCAAGAACGGGGTCTCGGCATGAGCAAGATCCTCACCAGCGAACCCGCCGAGGACGGGGCGATCGTCACCGCGGCGCGCCAGCCCTCGGTCGGCAACAGCGCCCGTGCCTACCTGGAGCGGGTCCGCGGCGGCGACATGGGCGCCCTGCCCGCCGTGCTCGGCCTGGTCGTCCTCTGCACCGTCTTCACCGTGCTCAAGCCGGTCTTCCTCACCCCCGTCAACTTCGCCAACCTCTTCCAGCAGGGCGGCCAGGTCACCGTCATCGCGATGGGGCTGGTCTTCGTGCTGCTGATCGGCGAGATCGACCTGTCGGCCGGTTTCGCCAGCGGCCTGTGCGCGGCCGTGCTGGCCGTCTCGCTCACCAACATGGGCCTGCCGTGGTACGTCTGCGTGCTGGCGGCCATCCTCACCGGCGTCGTCATCGGCCTCGTGCTCGGCGTGCTGGTGGCCAAGCTCGGCATCCCCTCCTTCATCGTCACGCTCGCCGGCTTCCTCGCCTTCCAGGGCGTCCTGCTGGCGATCCTCGAAGAGGGCACCAACATCTCCATCCGTGACGAGACCATCCTCGCCATCGCCAACAAGAACCTGCCCGCGGCGCTGGGCTGGGGCCTGTGGCTGGTCGGCGTCGGCGGCTACGCGGCCGTCCAGGTCGTCAGGTCGGTCAAGCGCGGCAGGCGCGGCCTGGTGGCCGACCCGGTCTCGCTGATCGCCGCCAGGGTCGCCACCCTCGCGGTGCTCGCGGGCGTCGCCGTCTTCGTGCTCAACATGGAGCGCAGCCGCAACCCCGCGGTGGCGTCGCTGAGCGGCGTGCCGATCGTCGTCCCGATCGTGCTGGCCCTGCTGGTCGTCTGGACGTTCGTGCTCAGCAGGACCCGCTTCGGCCGCCACCTCTACGCGGTCGGCGGCAACGCGGAGGCCTCCCGCAGGGCCGGCATCAACGTCGACCGGATCAAGGTCAGCGCCTTCGTCATCTGCTCGGCGATCGCCGCCGTCGGGGGGATCATCGCCGCCTCGCGCGGCGCGTCCGTCGACCCGAACACCGGCGGCAGCCAGGTCCTCCTGTACGCCGTGGGCGCGGCCGTCATCGGCGGGACCAGCCTGTTCGGCGGCAAGGGCAGGGTCCTGGACGCCGTCCTCGGCGGGGCCGTCATCGCGGTCATCGACAACGGCATGGGCCTGCTGGGGTTCGCCTCCAGCGAGAAGTTCATGGTGACCGGCTCGGTGCTGCTGCTGGCGGCGGGGGTCGACGCCCTCGCACGTCGTAGGGCCGCCGCCGCTGGTCTAAGGTGATCAGCGACTTCGGCACTGCAAAGGATTTACGGACGATGCGAGCGGGCCCCTCTCAGGAGGAGATCAGGCGCCACAACCTGGGCGCCCTGCTCCGCCATGTCCATCTCGGAGGGCCCACCTCGCGTGCCGAACTGACCTCGAGGATGGGCCTGAACCGCAGCACGATCATGGCGCTGACCTCCGACCTGACCGCGGCAGGCCTGGTGCGAGAGGAGCTGCCGCGCGAGACGGGCCGCGCGGGCAGGCCGTCCCTGGTGGTGCGGCCCGAATCGTCGCGGGTCTACGTCTTCGCCTTCGACCTGGGCCCCGACCGGCTGGTCGCCGCCCGCGTCGGCCTCGGCGGCGTGATCCTCGACCGGCGCGAGGCCGTACGGCGGCGCGGCGCCTTCGACCTCGACGAGGTCGTGGGCGCGCTGGCGGGCTTCGCCAGGCAGATGCACCGCAAGACCCGCGCCGACACCGTCTGCGTCGGCGCGGCCGCCGCGGTCGCCGGCGGGGTCCGCAAGAGCGACGGCGTCGTCAGGTACGGGCCCAACCTGCTGGCCGTGGACGTGCCGTTCGGCGAGGCGCTGAGCAAGAAGCTGGCCCTAGGGCTTCCGGTCACCGTCGGCAACGACGCCAACCTGGGGGCGCTGGCCGAGCACACCAGAGGCGTGGGCGCGGCCGTGCGAGACCTCATCTACCTGCACGGCGACGTCGGTGTGGGCGGGGGCGTCATCGCGGGCGGTCACCTGCTCGGCGGCCACGAGGGCTTCGGCGGCGAGGTCGGCCACATGGTCGTCCACCCCGGCGGGCGCCTGTGCGGGTGCGGCTCCCACGGCTGCCTGGAGGCGGAGGTGGGGGAGCGGGCGCTGCTCGAAGCGGCGGGCAGGGCCCCCGACGGCCTGGCCGAGGGACCGCTCGGCCGCGACGCGGTCAGGGCCGTCGTCGACGCGGCCGACAGGGGCGACATCGTCGCGCAGGACGCGCTG
Source organism: Nonomuraea sp. NPDC049152 (assembly GCF_040648355.1). NCBI lineage: Bacteria > Bacillati > Actinomycetota > Actinomycetes > Streptosporangiales > Streptosporangiaceae > Nonomuraea > Nonomuraea sp. NPDC049152. The sequence continues at coordinate 565,111 of NZ_JBEZDO010000002.1, forward strand.
AGCCGGGTGGGCGACTGGCTCGGCCTCGGCGTGGCCAACCTGGTCAACATCTTCAACCCCGAGATGGTGGTCTTCGGCGGGATGCTGCGCGAGATCTACCTCGGCGCGGCCGCCCAGGTGCGCAGCCGCCTCGCCCTCGACGCGCTGCCCGCCCACAGGGAGAAGCTGCGGCTGCGCACCTCGGCGCTGGCCGACGACGCCACGCTCGTCGGCGCGGCCGAGCTGGCCTTCGCGCACGTGCTCGCCGACCCGCTGGAGGCGCTGGCCAGGGCCGGCGGCTGACCGGCCCCTCACATGACGATGGCCGCGACCGGGACCGATCGCGGACATCGAAGGCAGGGGATCAGGAGACGCGGGCCTTGGGAGCCGCGAAGGTGTTGCAGGCGTTCGGCGACTCGGCGTCGAAGCCCTTCTGCAGCCAGTAGGCGATGTTGGCGGGCTTGCCGTGGATGCCGTCGTCGAACCCGGCCTGTGCGACCTTCACGATGTACTTGAAGTCGAAGTCACGACGGCCCAGCGAGTGCCACACGCTGCCGATGAAGGAGGCGGAGAAGCACTCGGCCTGCAGCTCGATCCTGCGCGACTCGTCGTAGATGCGCTTCTTGCTCTTGCCCTTGACCCGGTCGACGACGTCGAGCATGCCGGTCAGCTCCTGGATGTGGTGACCGTACTCGTGGGCCACGACCTCCATGAGGAACAGCTCGGTCGGCTCGGACAGGATGTAGGGGTCGAGCAGGACCGTCATCTTCCGCTCGGGCGGGCAGTAGAGTGCCTGCGCGCCGGCGGGGAACTTGCCGCACTTGCCCACCGGCTGGCCCGGCTTGCTCACGATCGCGAACTTCGGCTTGACGAACGGGATCTTCGCCTTGGCCAGCTGCTTGCTCCACGACCGGTTGAGGCAGTCGAGCACGAACTCCAGGTAGACCTTGGCGCCGTCCAGCGAGTCGCGCTGGACCGGCTGCTCCTCGCACTCCTTGAGCTCCATCGCCCCGGTCTTGTAGACCTTGTTGTCGGTCAGGACAGGGGGGAAGCCGGAGGTCCCGGCGGCGGCCGTGCCGGCGAACAGCAGGCTCGCGAGGACACCGGAAAGCACGGCGAATAAGGGGGAACGCATAGTCACAGGACTTTAGACCACTGAACGGCCGCCCCGGTAGGCGCGGCCGTTCAGCGGACGTAGTACGTCGAAAGGGACTAGGAGACGTACCTGGCGGGCGAGGTCCAGGTGTTGCACGCGGCAGGGGCTCCGTAGTTCCAGCCGCGCTGCATCCAGCGGGCCTGGTTGGCGCTGGAGCCGTGGTCGTTCTGCGGCCAGATGGAGGCGCCCTTCTCGCCGAACCAGTCGATGATCTGCTGGTAGTAGGCCTCGTCGACGGGCAGCGAGTCCTTGACGGACTTCATGAAGACCGCCGACATGCACTCGGCCTGCAGCTCGAGGCGGCGGGAGTAGGCGAGCTTGGCGGACTTGCTCGCGCGCCAGCTCGCCTGGGCGTACCAGGGCATGATGCCGGCGACCTGCTGCACGTGGTGGCCGTACTCATGAGCCATCAGGCGGCCGATGCCGACCGGCGACGGGTTGCGCAGCTCCGCCTTGGTGATCAACATGTACATGGTCTTGTCGGAGGAGCAGTAGACGCCGGAGGCGCCCGTCAGCCACCTGCCGCAAGCGGTGTTGCGCTTCGTGGTGATGATCCGCAGCCTCGGCTTGGAGAACGGCATCCTCGCCTGCCTGAACTCCGAGGCCCAGGACCGGTTGAGACAATTGGTGAACGCCTGGAGGAAGTGCTTGTAGGCGGCCGTGCTGCCGCGCTGGATCTCTCCGACGGCACAGTTGCCCGCGAGCGTCCCGGTCTTGTACAGCGGGCTGCTCGTCGCGGCGGCCTTCCCTCTCGGGGGCGCGGCCTGGGTGGCCTGGGCGGCGGCCTGGGGCGCCGTGGCCTCCCGGGCGGTCGTGGGAGAGGCCTCGGCGACGCCTGCCGTACCCACACCCATCAGAGCAAGAACCAGTCCGGCCGACACAAGGGACGAGAGTTTCCTAAGGGGGACAGTGTTCATAGTGGGTCAACCCTAGGCCAAGATCGGACAAATCAGGGTCCATTTGACTCCGTGGAGTCATCTTCTGCTCCACGAACTAGACTCGATCCGTTGACGAGTGGATGAGGGGATGATTCCGTGAGCGGGCTGCTGGCCTCGATCAAGGGACCGCACGACGTCAAACGGCTGGCAGTGGAGGACCTGCCACGGCTCGCCCAGGAGGTTCGAGACCTCCTCGTCGACTCGTGCGCGAGGAACGGCGGGCATCTCGGGCCCAACCTGGGCGTCGTGGAGCTGACCATCGCGCTCCATCGGGTGTTCGACTCCCCGAGCGATCCGATCATCTGGGACACCGGCCACCAGTCCTACGTGCACAAGATGCTCACCGGGCGCGCGGACGGCTTCGACGCGCTCAAGCAGGAAGGCGGCCTGTCCGGCTACCCGAGCCAGGCCGAGTCCCCGCACGACTTCGTGGAGAACTCCCACGCCTCCACCGCGCTGTCGTACGCCGACGGCCTGGCCAAGGCGTTCAAGCTGCGCGGCGAGCGCGGGCGCGTCGCGGTCGCGGTCATCGGCGACGGCGCGCTCACCGGCGGCATGGCGTGGGAGGCGCTCAACAACATCGCGGCCGTCAGGGACCTGCCCTGCGTCATCGTGGTCAACGACAACGGGCGCTCCTACTCGCCGACCATCGGCGGCCTGGCCTCGCATCTGGCCAAGCTCAGGGTCGACCGCCGCTACGAGGACATGCTCGAGTTCGTCAAGGACAAGATCGGGAACGTTCCGGTCGTCTACGACGCCCTCCACGGCATCAAGAAGGGCCTGAAGGACGTCCTGGCGCCGCAGGTGATGTTCGAGGACCTCGGCATGAAGTACGTCGGCCCCATCGACGGCCATGACGAGCAGGCCGTGGAGGAGGCGCTGCGCAAGGCGCGCGGCTTCGGCGGCCCCGTCATCGTCCACGTCCTCACCCAGAAGGGCCGCGGCTACGCGCCCGCCGAGAACCACGACGAGGACCAGTTCCACTCTCCCGGCGCCTTCGACAGGCACACCGGCGTGGAGAAGCCCAAGGGGCGCATCTGGACCAACGTGTTCAGCGAGGAGCTCGTCGCGCTCGGCAAGGAGCGTGACGACCTGGTCGCGATCACCGCCGCCATGCTCCACCCGACCGGGCTCAACGGTTTCGCCGACGCCTACCCCGACCGCACCTACGACGTCGGCATCGCCGAGCAGCACGCGCTGACCAGCGCCGCCGGCCTCGCGCTCGGCGGGCTCCACCCCGTCGTCGCCGTCTACGCCACCTTCCTCAACCGCGCCTTCGACCAGCTGCTGATGGACGTCGCCCTGCACAGGCTGCCCGTCACGGTCGTCCTCGACAGGGCGGGCGTCACCGGCGACGACGGCGCCAGCCACAACGGCATGTGGGACCTGTCGATCCTGCAGGTCGTCCCCGGGCTGCGGATCGCGGTGCCGCGCGACGGCGAGCGGCTGACCGAGCTGCTGCGCGAGGCCGTGGCCGTCGACGACGCGCCGACCGTGCTGCGCTTCCCCAAGGGGCCCGTCGCCGAGACGGTCGAGGCGATCGGCAGGCTCGGCGAGATGGACGTGCTGCGCGCGGGCGAGCCCGACGTGCTCCTCGTCGCCGTCGGCCCCATGGCGCACGTCGCGCTGGAGGCGGCCGTCCTGCTCGACGCGCAGGGCATCTCCGCCACCGTCGTCGACCCGCGCTGGGTCAAGCCGCTCGACGAGGCGCTCGTGCGGGCCGCATCCGCCCACAAGCTCGTGGCCGTCGTCGAGGACAACGGCAGGGTCGGCGGCGTCGGCGACGCGGTCGCCCGCCTGCTGCGCGACAACGACGTCGACGTGCCCGTGCGCACGTTCGGCATCCCGCAGCGCTTCCTCGACCACGCCAAGCGGCCGAAGATCCTCGGCTACGCGGGCCTCACAGGGCAGGATCTCGCCCGCGACGTCACCGAGGCGGTCGCGCGGCGGAGCCCGGCTCTCGAGAGGCAGCCCGCCCAGCAGTGACCACCCGGTGGACCACGGCGGAGACCGTCACGATGACGAGCGCCGCCACGGCCGCCACCGGCAGCAGCAGCTCGGCGTGCTCGCGGACGACCCCGCCCGCGAGCGCGCCGATCGTCACGTAGGTGCTCACCCACGCGGTGCCGCCGACGACCGCCCATGGCATGAACCTCCTGTTCGGCATGCCGAGCGCCCCCGCCACCGCCGGGGTGAGCGCGTGCACCACGGGCAGGTAGTAGGCCAGGGCCAGCGCCCAGCCGCTGCGCTCGAACAACTCCTCGGCGCGCCGCCAGCGCTCCTCGCCCACCCTGCGGCCCAGCCTGCCGTGGCGCAGGCGGGAGCCGAGCGTCCGGCCCAGCCAGTGGCCGCCTGACGCGCCCGTCACGCAGGCCAGCACGCCCGCGGCGATGAGCGCGACGGCCTCGGACGGCGTGTCGGCGGTCGTGCCGGCGACGATCAGCAGCGCGTCGCCGGGGACGATCAGGCCGATGCCGGCGGAGGCGTCCAAGGTGAGGAAGGTCAGCATGAGGGGCCACACCAGGAGCAGGTCCTGGGCGGCCAGAGCGTCGAGCAGGTCCCCGAACATGCCCCCCAGCCTGCTGGCGCGCCCCTCTCGCCCCATCCGGGCCGAACCCCGGACGCACCCGGAGATCCTCCGGCCACTAGGAGGACCCCGTCCGGCCCTCAGGGCGCCCCCCGAACCCGGCGGTCACCCTCCCTGTCACTCCTGGTGTGCGGAGCCGAAGACCCGCGCTCCGGGCATGGTCACCGGCGGTGTGGGCAGGATCACAGGGTGGAGATCTTCAGAACCAAGAGTGTCGAACAATCGATCAGAGACACCGAAGACCCAGAGCACCAGCTCAAACGGCGGCTGTCGGCCACCGACCTGACCGTCTTCGGCATCGGCGTGATCGTCGGCACCGGCATCTTCGTGTTGACCGGCCGAGTGGCGAGGGAGACGGCGGGCCCGGCCGTGGCGCTGTCGTTCGTGGTCGCGGCCATCGTGTGCGGCCTGGCCGCGCTGTGCTACGCCGAGTTCGCCTCGACGATCCCCGTCGCGGGCTCTGCCTACACCTTCTCCTTCGCCACGCTGGGCGAGTTCCCCGCCTGGATCATCGGCTGGGACCTGATGCTGGAGATGGCGCTGGCCGGCGCCGTGGTGGCGGTCGGCTGGTCAGGCTACTTCAACTCGCTGATGAACACCATCGGCGTGAACCTCCCGAGCGTCGAGGTGTTCAACCTCTCGGTCAACTATCCGGCCATGGTGATCGTGGCGATCCTGACCGTGGTGCTGACCCTGGGCATCAAGCTCTCCTCACGGGTGAACCTGACGATCGTGGTCGTCAAGGTCGCGGTGATCATCCTGGTCATCGTCGCGGGCCTGTTCTTCATCGACGCCGCCAACTTCACCCCGTTCATCCCGGCCCCGAAGCCCACCCCGGCCGTGCAGGGCCTCGCCGCGCCGCTGATCCAGGTGCTGTTCGGGATCACGCCCGTCGCCTACGGCGTGATCGGCATCTTCTCCGCCGCCGCGATCGTGTTCTTCGCCTTCATCGGCTTCGACATCGTGGCCACCGCCGCCGAGGAGACGATCAACCCGCAGCGCGACCTGCCGCGCGGCATCATCGGCTCGCTGGCCATCTGTACCTTCCTCTACGTCGCGGTCTCGCTCGTGGTGGTCGGCATGCAGCCGTACCAGCAGCTCAGCGAGGACGCGCCGCTGGCCGACGCCTTCCGCGCGGTCGGCCAGCCGTGGATCGCCAGCCTGATCAGCATCGGCGCCATCGCGGGCCTCACCACCGTGGTGATGATCCTCATGCTCGGCCAGACCAGGGTGCTGTTCGCCATGTGCCGCGACGGACTGCTGCCGCGCGGCCTCGCGAAGGTCCACCCGAGGTTCGGCACGCCCGCGCTCATCACGGTGATCGTCGGTATCGTCACCATGCTGCTGTCGGGCTTCATCTCGCTGGGCGCGCTGGCCGAACTGGTCAACATCGGCACGCTGTTCGCCTTCGTCGTGGTGTCGATCGGCGTGATCATCCTCCGGCGTACCCACCCCGAGCTGCACCGCGCCTTCCGCGCGCCGCTGGTGCCCCTGCTGCCGATCCTCTCCGTGCTGGCGTGCCTCTACCTGATGCTGAACCTGCCGGTGGAGACGTGGCTGCGCTTCTTCATCTGGCTGATCATCGGCGTGGTGGTCTACTTCGCGTACGGCTACCGCCACAGCACGGTGATCGGATGGCGGAGCGGCACACCGGACCAGCCGCGCCCGTAGCCCGCGCACCTGCCGGACGCGTCGAAGATCTCCACAGCTCCGGGAACCACGGCACGGTCACGGCCGGGGAACCTGGAGCCGCGCGCCGGTGTATTCGGGGCATGAGACGCATTGCGCTGGTCCTGGCCCTCCTGCTGCCCGCCCTGGCCGTCGCAGCCCCGGTGCAGGCGGGCGGCTGGGCCGCCACCTACCTCGACCCGGTGCCCGCGACGTTCGCCCAGGGCACCACGTACACCGTCGGCTTCTGGATGCTGCAGCACGGCACCCACCCCTACGAGGGCGCCAAGCTCGGCAAGGTGGGTCTGAAGTTCACCAGCGGAGCCGGGAGTCTGGAGTTCACCGGCGTCCAGCTGAAGGAGAAGGGCCACTACGCCGCCGCGATCGCGCTGCCCGCGGGCGACTGGCGGGTCGAGGCGATCCAGGGCTGGTTCGCCCCGTTTCCCGTCGGCACGCTCAAGGTGCCGGGCGCGCTGACGGTCAAGCCGCTCGATTCCCAGCTCAAGGGCATGATCGCCCATTATCTGGACATGAACGGCGGCAAGGACCCATGGGGAGAGGTGCGCCCTCCCGGCTTCACCAGGAAGGGCGCCGCGGTCAAGCCCGCCGCGGCGGCCGCCTCCGTGATCGTCGCGGCCCCCGCCCCCGTTCCCGCCGCCCGCGAGGCATTGCCGTACTGGTTGGGGTTCGGGGTGGCCGCGGCGGCGGGCCTGACCTTCCTCGTGGTCAGGCGGCGCGTCAGAGCGTGAAGACGGCTCCGCCCGCGGACTTCATCGCGCACTCGATCGATCTCATCGCCCCACGCTGCTCATGGGAAACGCGCGCGAGCGGTGTCCTCCGCCATGACGCACGTCTCCCATGAGCAGTCGAGACCGGCCGATCGGAGATCAGGCGGGCAGCGACGCCACCCCCGGCTCGAGGAAGCGCGGAGCGGCGAAGCCCGCCCGGTCCAGGTACGGCGTGATGCCACCGAGGTGGAACGGCCAGCCGGCGCCGAGGATCATGCACAGGTCGATGTCCTGCGCGGCGGCGACCACGCCCTCGTCCAGCATGAGGCGGATCTCCTCGGCCAGCGCCTTCAGCACCCGCTCGCGAACCTGCTCGGCCGTCGAGGGCGAGGTGCCGCCCGTGAACAGGGCCACGGCCTCGGCGTCGAGGGAGAAGTCGGGAGCGTAGACGCCGGGCTTGCCGGAGGCGACCAGCTTGGCCATGTTCTCCGAGACGCCGAACCGGGAGGGGAAGGCCGCGTGCAGGGTCTCCGACACGTGGTGGCCGACCGCGGGGCCGACGAGCTGCAGCAGCGCGAACGGCGTCATCGGCAGGCCGAGGTCGTCGAGCGAGTGCTCGGCCACCTCGAGCGGCGTGCCCTCGTCGACGGCCGCGATGACCTCGCCCATGAACCTGGTGAGCAGCCTGTTGACCACGAACGCGGGCGCGTCCTTGACCAGCACCGCCGACTTCTTCAGCGACTTGCCCACCGAGAACGCCGTCGCCAGCGTCGCGTCGTCGGTCGAGGCGCCCTTGATGATCTCCAGCAGCGGCATGACGGCGACCGGGTTGAAGAAGTGGAAGCCGACCAGCCGCTCGGGGTGCCTCAGCTCGGCGCCCATCTCGCTGAGCGAGAGCGAGGAGGTGTTGGTGGCCAGCACGCACTCGGCCGAGACATGCTCCTCGACCTCGGCGAAGACCTTCTTCTTGACGCCCATGTCCTCGAAGACGGCCTCGATGACGAAGTCGGCGTCGGCGAAGGCGTCCTTGGTCAGCGACCCCGTCACCAGCGCCTTGAGCCTGTTGGCCTGGTCCTGGCCGACCCTGCCCTTGGACAGGAGCTTGTCGACCTCGGCGTGGACGTAGCCGACGCCCTTGTCCAGTCGCGCCTGGTCGAGGTCGGTCAGCACGACGGGTACCTCGAGGCGGCGGGCGAACAGCAGCGCCATCTGCGAGGCCATCAGGCCCGCGCCGACCACGCCGACCTTGGTGACCTTGCGGGCCAGCGCCTTGTCGGGCGCGCCGGCGGGCCGCTTGGCACGGCGCTGCACCAGGTCGAAGGAGTAGAGCCCGGCGCGCAGCTCATCGCCCATGAGCAGGTCGGCCAGGGCCTCGTCCTCGGCGGCGAACCCGGCGTCGCGGGTGGCGTCCTTCGCCGCGGCGATGAGGTCGAGCGCCCGGTAGGGGGCGGGGGCCGCGCCGCGCAGCTTCATGTCGACCAGGAAGCGGGCGTCGGCGACGACCTTGTCCCAGTCCTCCTCGATCGCGGGCCGTTCGACCGCGACCGAGCCGTTGAGGACCTGGGCGGCCCAGCGCAGCGACTCCTCGAGGAAGTCGGCCGGCTCGAACATCGCGTCGGCGACGCCGAGCGCGAACGCGTCCCTGCCCTTGATCATGCGGTTCTGCGACAGCGGGTTCTCGATGATCAGCTTGATCGCCTTGGCGGGGCCGATCAGGCGGGGCAGGAGCTGCGTGCCGCCCCACCCGGGCACCAGGCCGAGGAAGCACTCGGGCAGCGCCACGGCGGGCACACCCGAGGAGATCGTCCGGTAGGTGCAGTGCAGCGCGATCTCCAGGCCGCCGCCCATGGCCGCGCCGTTCACGAACGCGAAGGACGGGACGTCGAGCTCGCCGAGGCGGCGGAAGACGTCGTGGCCGAGCCTGCCGATCTCCAGCGCCTCCTCGCGGGTGCGCACCAGCGCCGCGCCCTTGAGGTCGGCGCCGACGGCGAAGATGAACGGCTTGCCCGTGACGCCGACCGCTGCCAGGTCGGTCCTGGCCGCGATGGCGTCGACGGCCTCGTTCAGCAGCGTCAGCCCGCCAGGGCCGAAGGTGTTCGGCTTGGTGTGGTCGAACCCGTTGTCCAGGGTGATCAGCGCCATCGTGCCGGCCCCGTGGGGCAGCTCGACGTCGCGCACCAGAGCCTTGGTGACTACCTCATCGTTGAACAGGTCGCTCATGCCAGGTTCTCCCAAATGACCGTGCCGCCCATGCCCATGCCGACGCACATGGTGGTGATGCCGTACCGCACGTCGGGCCGCTCGCCGAACTGGCGGGCCAGCTGCGTCATCAGCCGCACGCCCGAGGAGGCCAGCGGGTGGCCAAAGGCGATCGCGCCGCCGTAGGCGTTGACCCTGGGGTCGTCGTCGGGGATCCCGAAGTGCTCAAGGAAGGCCAGCACCTGGACGGCGAACGCCTCGTTGATCTCGAACAGGCCGATGTCGTCGATGGACAGGCCCGCCAGGCGCAGCGCCCGCTCGGTCGACGGGATCGGGCCGACGCCCATGACCTCGGGGTCGACGCCCGCGAAGGCGTAGGAGACCAGGCGCATCTTCGGCGAGAGACCGAGCTCGGCGGCCACGTCGGCGGCGGCCACGAGGCAGCCGGTCGCGCCGTCGTTGATGCCGGAGGAGTTGCCCGCGGTGACGCGGCCGTGCGCGCGGAAGGGGGTCTTGAGCCCCGCGAGGCCCTCGACGCTCGTGCCGGGACGGGGGGCCTCGTCGGCCACCGCCAAACCCCAGCCCTTCTCGGCGGTCCTGATGGCCGTGGGGACCAGGTCCGGCTGGATCTTGCCGTCGGCGTAGGCCTTGGCGACCTTCTCCTGCGAGAGCGCCGCGTAGGCGTCGGCCCGCTCCTTGGAGATGGTCGGGTAGCGGTCGTGCAGGTTCTCCGCGGTCATGCCCATGACCAGCGCGCTGCCGTCCACGAGCTTCTCCGACAGGAACCTGGGGTTGGGGTCGACGCCCTCGCCCATCGGGTGGCGGCCCATGTGCTCGACGCCGCCCGCGATGGCGACGTCGTAGGCGCCGAAGGCGATGCCGCCGGCGACCGTGGTCACCGCGGTCATCGCGCCCGCGCACATGCGGTCGATGGCGTAGCCGGGCACGCTCTTGGGCAGCCCCGCCAGCACCGCGGCCGAGCGCCCGATGGTCAGGCCCTGGTCGCCGATCTGGGTGGTGGCCGCGATCGCGACCTCGTCCACCCGCTCGGGCGGCAGCTCGGGGTTGCGCCTCATCAACTCGCGGATGACACGGACGACCAGGTCGTCGGCTCGGGTCTCCGCGTACAGGCCCTTCGGCCCCGACTTGCCGAACGGCGTGCGCACGCCGTCGACGAAAACGACGTCACGAGAGGAAGGCACGGATTCGCTCCTCGTTGCAGGACTGATTCGGCCCCTATGCTACTCGCGAGTAACTACAACTGAGACGAGGGTGGCCACCAGCAGCGCGCACACCAGCCAGGTGGCCGGCTCCCACAGGTGCGCCCGCGCTCCGACCAGCGCCGCCGTCGTCACCGCCGCCCCCGCCCACGCGGCCACCCTCCGCGTTCCCTCCTGCCCCGGATCCCACGGGTCGTGCGGGGAGCGGGTACGGCTCGCGAACGCCTCGCGCGTCCACCACAGCGCGAAGAACACCCCCACGGCGAAGCCGGCCGGCGCCACGATCTCGATCGCGCCGGCCAGCGACGCGGCCACGCCGTACAGGGCCGACTCCTGGAACAGTCGCGGCACGGTGAAGCCGAGCAGCAGCGTCACCAGCCAGCCGCCCGCCATGCCGAGCCTGGCGGTGGAGGGGCGGGCGCCCGCGGAGGGGTGGCCGTAGAGCGCGCGCTCGCGTTCACGCACCCGGTGCGCGCGTGCCCCCCAGATCGCCTGTGTCGCCGCCAGCGCGGGAACGGCCAGCGTGAACACCGCCAGCGCCGCCCACGCGAGGGGACGCGTGCCCTCTCTGGTCGGCGCCCTCTCGGCCAGCAACTGCGTGGTGGCCAGCGAGGCGATCGCGGCGGTGAGCGCGATCAGGGCGGAGCGGCGCGCCGACCTGGCGCGGGCGCGCAGGCCGGTGAGAGCGGCCGCGCCTGGAAGGGGAGTGGTGGCCATGCGGGCCATCTTCGTCGGCGATGGCTCCTGGTTCGTTCACATCGCGCCGGATTCCTGGACCACCAGGTCGAGAAGGCCGGGAAAACGGGCGTCCAGGTCGTCGCTGCGCAGCGTGATGAAGAGCTTGCGGCCTTCGGGCCGCTGGCAGATCACGCCCGCCTCCCGCAGCACCCGCCAGTGGTTGGTGAGGGTGGACTTGGGCACGTCGGGCAGGACGGAGCCGCAGAGCCGCGCAACCTGACCAGGTACGGCGACGCGTCGCTGCAGGCGCGGACCTACCGCAGCGGCAGGGTGCTGCTGGCGGGGGACGCCGCCCACGTGCACTTCCCCTGGGGCGGTCAGGGGCTCAACACCGGCATGGAGGACGCCTTCAACCTGGGCTGGAAGCTGGCCGCTCAGGTGAAGGGCAGGGCGCCGGACGGCCTGCTCGACACCTACCACGCCGAGCGGCACCCGGTGGCCGCCAGGGTGCTGTGGAACGTCAGGGCGCAGAACGCGCTGGCCGATCCCGATCCGCGCATGGACCCGCTGCGGGAGCTGTTCGCCGAGCTGATGCGCTTCGACGAGGTCAACTCCTACCTCAGCGGCATGATCAGCGGCGTGGACACCGTCTACGACGTCGGGGTCCGGGGCGCCGGATGGATGGCGCCGGATCTGACGCTCACCACTGACAGGGGCACGGTCACGCTTGTCGAGCTGCTGCGGAAGGCGCGACCGCTCTTCCTCGACCTGGACGGCAGGGACGATCTGGTGAAGATCGTCGGTTCCCGTGCCGACGTGGTCGCCGGTGAGGCCGAAAGCCCCTTCGACGCCCTGCTGATCAGGCCGGACGGGTACGTGGCGTGGACCTCGGAGGCCGGGGACGAGACCCTGCCTGGAGCACTAGGGCGCGTATTGGGTCGTGATCAATCTGTCGATTCGCCCTCGTGGTGAGGCCTGGACCGGTAGATCTTGTTCCGTGACGCGAGTGCAACTGAC